>JBKQHQ010000133.1:0-79352 GCA_052148715.1 Xanthobacteraceae bacterium
GTCGGGCGGAGTTTTACTTCTCGCCGAATAGCTCCGCTACGTATTCCCAGTTGACCAGGTTATCGACGAAGGCCTTCAAATAGTCAGGCCGGCGGTTGCGGTAGTCGATGTAGTAGGAGTGCTCCCAGACGTCGATGCCGAGGATCGGCTTGGCGTCGCCGTGCACGAGCGGGCTTTCGCCGTTGGCCGTCTTGGTCGCCGATACTTTGCCGTCCTTCAGTGCGAGCCAGCACCAGCCGGAGCCGAATTGGGTGACGCCGGCCTGAATGAATTCTTCCTTCATCTTGGCGACCGAGCCCAGGTCCGCGATGATTTTCTTTTCGAGCTCAGCGGGAATCTTGTCACCGCCGCCACCTGCCTTCATCCATTTCCAAAAATGAATGTGGTTATAGTGTTGCCCGGCGTTGTTGAAGAGACCCGGGTTCTTACCAAACGTCCCTTTCACGACCTCCTCGACCGGCTTGTTTTCCCATTCAGTGCCCTTGGCGAGGTTATTGCCATTATTGACATAGGCGAGATGGTGCTTGTCGTGGTGATACTCGAGCGTCTCGCGCGACATGTAAGGCGTGAGCGCGTCGTAGGCATAGGGAAGTTCAGGCAGCGAGAATGACATCGGCTTTCTCCTCGATATTGGTCACGAAACCGCCGGGTTATTTTCGTAAAGGGTTGAGGCAGTAAAAGGTCAAACCCGCGAGCGGCAAACAAGGTTGCACCTCTAATTAAGCCTTGAGCGATGCCGGAGCAATGCGTCGCTTCGCTCGCCGGAGGGGATCGGTGCGGGCGCCCCATGAACTGGCCGCCCATTGCGATCCGACAGGGTACGATCGGCAGGAATTGATGGCCCTTTTTGACGGTGGCGCAGCAGCGGCTAAGCCTTGGCGCTATGGCTAGAAAAGGCCACAAAAGTGGTATCTGAGGAAAGGGTCGCGGGCTGAGCCTGCGGGTGGGACTGCCGGTTGTATCGGTACAGGCAGAGGGATGTGGGTATGTATGTCGCGTTGATGGCAGTGGGTGTCGTGACCGCCGTCGTGGGCCTGGCAGCGCTAGGCTATGGCATTCCGAACTACGAGTTCAGTCTTGGAAGCACGTTTATTGTCGCCGGCATAACGGCATTCGTCGGCGGCTTTATCGTGATCGGCCTGGCGGCGGCGGTGGCGCAACTGCGCCGGGTCGTCACACTATTGAGCTCCGATCCGCCGACGCGCCTCGGACGCGGTGGAGAATCGCCCGAGCCCATCGCCCCCATCGTGTCTGCCGGCTCTCGGGGAGGAACCGGACCGGGACGGGCGTCAATGCCGCCTCGACCCCAGGGCGGGGAGGGGCGTGCGCCGCCGCGGGCTTTCGCGCCGCGCTTGGCGGCGACAGCCTCGACCGATGCTGCGCCTGAGGTGCAATTGGAGCGGCCGCGTCCATCGACCGAGCTACCGCTGGGGGTCGAACGACCTCGTCCGCGCATGGCGCCGATTGTGCAAATCGAGCCGAAGTTCGAGCCGCAATTCGAGCCGCTGTTGATGGACGAAACCGAGGAGGTGACATTGTCACCGGGGGCTGTGGTGCCGCCGCGGCGATCAGCCGCGTTCGGTTCCGAGCCGCCCGTGCGCCCCGTCGTCGAGCGAAAATTGTCGACCTTGATGTGGGGACCGAAACTGCGGCCCGCGCCCATTGAGCCGGCCGATCCGGAACCGGATGAACCGCCGCTGGCGCTCGGCGAGGAAGCGCTACCCGGTGCGCCGGAGCCGCGCGTGATCCGCGGGGCTTTTGCGGCCAGGGGCGCAGGCGACGTAAGGCCGGTGTCGATCCTGAAGTCGGGCGTGGTGGATGGGATGGCCTACACGCTCTACAATGATGGGTCGATCGAGGCCGAGCTTCCGGAAGGGACCATGCGGTTCACGTCGCTCAGCGGATTGCGCGAGCACCTCGAGCAATACTCATAAGGGCGACTTGATCGGGCCTGGCTCGAGCGAACCTCCCGTCACCTTGATCGCAAAGGCATAAGCCAGCGCCACTTCCTTGAGGCGGTCGAAGCGGCCGGATGCACCCGCGTGGCCCGCCTCGAGGTTGGTGCGCAGGGCGAGCGTGGCGTGGTTGGTGCGCAAGCGGCGCAGACGCGCCACCCACTTCGCCGGCTCCCAATAGGTCACGCGGGGGTCGGTGAGGCCAGCCAGGACCAGCATGGCCGGATAGTCTTGCGCCTGCACGTTCTCATAGGGCGAATACGCGAGAATGGTGCGGAAGGCTTCCGCATCGGCTATCGGGTTCCCCCACTCGGGCCATTCGGGCGGGGTCAGAGGTAGCGTCTCGTCGAGCATCGTGTTCAGCACATCGACGAACGGCACTTCCGCGATCATGCCGGCGAAGAGATCGGGTCGCATATTGGCGACCGCACCGATGAGCAGCCCGCCCGCTGAGCCCCCCTGTGCCACGAGCTTCGTTCGCGCGGCCCACCGCCCGTGCACCAGGTACTCGGCCGCGGCAATGAAGTCCGTGAACGTGTTGTGCTTATCGGCGAGCTTGCCTTCGCGATACCAGCGCCAGCCTTTTTCGGTGCCGCCGCGCACATGCGCGACGGCAAAGACGAAACCGCGGTCGGCCAGCGAAAGGCGATTCGCGCTGAACGCCGCGGGGATCGACAGCCCATAGGCGCCATAGCCGTAGAGGAGACACGCGGCGCTTCCATCGCGGGCCAAGTCCTTATGGTGAAGAATGGAGATCGGGACGGTCTCGCCGTCCGCAAGCGGCGCCAGCAGCCGTCGCGTGACGTAATTGGCGGGGTCATGGCCGCTCGGGATCTCCTGGCGCTTGCGCAGGCGGCGGCGCCGATCCGACAGATCATAATCCCACACCTCGGACGGCGTGGTCATGGACGAATAGGCGAAGCGCAAGTTGTCGGTCGCAAACTCGAAGCCCCCTTCCATGCCCAGCGAGTAGGCTTCCTTGGCGAAACCGATCGAATGCTCTTCGCCGGATCGCAGATTGCGCACCACGATGCGGGGCAGGCCGTTCTCACGCTCGAGCCGCACCAGCCAATGAGCCAACAGGCTGAACGACAGGACGAATACCCCCTGACAGTGCGGGATGAGATCGCGCCAGGCGCTGCGTTCGCTGGTGTCAAGCGGCGTGGAGATGATCTTGAAGTCTTCCGCGCCGTCGGCGTTGGTGAGGATGATGAGCGAAGGCGCGCCGAGCAAGCCCGGATGGTGCTCCACGCTGTATCGCACCCCGCTCTCGCGCGCAGCAACGAGGCGCGGAACGCCATCGCCGTGGGCGAGATCAATCAGCCAGCACTCTGACGTTTCGTGGTCGTGGATGGAGATCTCGGCAAAGCGTCCCGCCTGGAGATCCGATAGCGATATGAAGTAGCGCGGCTCACGTTCGGTGAGGACGCAGACATCCTGCGCGGCCGCCGTGCCGAGCCGGTGTCGGAAAACACCGACGGGACGATGATTGCGGTCGAGCCGCACGTAGTAGAAGGCTTGGCCGTCCAGCGTCCACGCCACCGAACCAGAGACGTCCGCAATGGCGTCTTCGAGATCGGCACCGGTTTTGAGGTCGCGGACGCGCGCGGTGTAGAATTCGGAGCCGGCGTCGTCGGAGGCCCAAGCGAGCCAACGATGATCGGGCGAATGGCGCGTCGCGCCGAGATGAAAGTACGCCTTCGTCTTGGCGACGGCATCGCCATCGAGCAGCAATTCTTCGCTGCCTCCCTCGCGCGGCTGACGACAGACGAGCGGGTGTTGGCCGCCCAGCCGATACCGCGTGTAGTAGGCGTGCGGTCCATCGACGCGCGGCACCGTCGCGTCGTCCTGCTTCAGCCGGCCCTTCATTTCATCGAACAGGCTGGCCTCGAGCGGCACCGTGTCGGCGAGGATTCGGTTGCAGTATTCGTTCTCGGCCGCAAGATAGCCACGGATCGCCGGATCCAGTTTCTCTGGGTCGCGCATCACCTCCTGCCAATTTGCGGCCCTAAGCCAAGCGAACTCGTCGACCAAGGTTATGCCGTGCCAGGTCGACTCGCTGGGTCGCGGCTCGGCGCTGGGCTCGGGATTGTGACTGCCGTTGGTTTCGAGCATGGGAATCATACGTCCAGCGCTGAGGTTGCGCGCGCTTCGACTATCGGACCGGAGGCTCGTCCTAGCTAGCGCCTATCCCGTTCGTTGGGAACCCGGGCAGGCTGTAGGATCGTCGGTTGCCGCATGGTCTCGCCGACGAACGGGATAGACCTGTCAGCGCAGGGATGTGCGCAGACGCGGTCTTAGGTCTTCTCTTGAGGCTCGACTTGTGGGGCGAACGTTAGTGCCGTCCCGTTCATGCAGTAGCGCAAACCTGTGGGTTGCGGGCCATCGGGGAAAACATGCCCGAGATGCGCCTCGCAAGCTGCGCAGCGCACTTCGGTGCGCCGCATGAGCAACGACCGATCCTCGCGCTCGTCGACCGAATCCGGCTTCACCGGCGCCCAAAAGCTTGGCCATCCCGTTCTGGAGTCGAATTTTGTTCGCGAAGAAAACAACGGAGTGCCGCAGCATACGCAAGAATACAGGCCCGCGCGCTTTTCATCCCAGTGGGGGCCGGTGAACGCGCGCTCCGTGCCGTGCTTGCGGGTAACTCGGTACTGCTCGGGGGTGAGCTGCCTGCGCCACTCGTCCTCAGATTTCTTTACTTTGGCGTGGGGGGCCTGCGAAGAATTCATTGCCGAGCCTTCAGTCTTGATCCATTGACCGGGCAAAAAGGTATGCAAAACGTGACGATTAACAAGTCACGTTTGTTCAAAGAGGATATCGTTTTTCCCAAAGCGGCGACGCCGTTTAGCGCTGGTTTGGCTGCACGCAGCCGGTTCACGGCCTAGTGACGGCGATGGCCGGCCATGTCAAAACGGGCGCGGAGCCTCGTTGTTGCGCCGACATTACAACAATCCCCCAGAGAATAAAGTGTCGCATCGCAAGAGTCTTCTTGCATCGAATGGTGCACGATAGTAGATATTTGTGCAATTCAGGTCTTCCGATTCCTTTTGTGAGTCATTGTCCGCGGAATACGCAACTGATAGCGTTGAGTTTTTCGCAACACGCCCCGCAAATCGGTCGAGCCTGAAGAGCCAAGAGCGGGCGGGAACCCTGATCCGATGAGCGAAGGAATGGCAAACGGCAATTTCATCGAGCTGACCGCAGACATCGTGTCAGCTTACGTAAGTAATAATTCGGTTTCTGCAGGCGATATTCCGAACTTGATCAATCAGGTCCACAGCGCGCTCATCAGGGTGTCGAGCGGACAAGCCGAAGCTCCGGTGGAGCCGTTGCGACCCGCCGTCCCCGTCAAGCGCTCAATTACTCCAGATTACATCGTTTGTCTCGAGGACGGCAAGAAATTCAAGTCTTTGAAGCGACATCTTCGGACGCAATACGACATAACGCCAGAGCAATACCGAGACAAGTGGGGTTTGCCGCCGGATTACCCAATGGTGGCGCCGAATTATGCGGCGGCGCGCTCGCAGTTGGCGAAGCAAATGGGCTTGGGGCAGCAACGCCGACGCCGTTCGAAATAACGGGGTGCACGTTTTCTTCGTGGGGTAGGTTACGAAACGGGCCGAGGCGCGGATTAAGCGGCGGCCGACATTGCGGCACGCGCATCGGAGCGGATGCGCTCGACCATCGAGCGGAATCCGTTCGAGCGTTGCGGTGTCAGGTGCTCGCGAAGGCCTAAACGATCAAAGATCGTGACGGCATCGGACGCCAGAATGTCACGCGCCGATTTTCCGGAATAGATCGCGAATAACAGCGCGATCAGCCCACGCACGATATGCGCGTCGCTGTCGCCGGCAAATGTCAACACCGGGCCCGCTTCGCCGCCCGGCGCGACGCCAGTGGAAAGCCAGACCTGGCTAGCGCAGCCTTGAACCTTGTTGGCTTCCGTTCGCGCGCTGTCGGCCAGCGGCGGCAAACCGCGTCCAAGCTCGATGACGTACCGGTACCGGTCGTCCCACTCATCGAGCAGGGCAAAATTGTCCACGATCTCGTCGATGCTCATGCTCTTGGCCGCGACCCGATGCTCCAGTGCGCCGAGACCAAATATATAGTGTGCGGGCGGGTGCGAGACGAGCGCTATAGCCGGCTTGACGGGAGCGATCGGCGATATTCGCCTGGGCGCGTTGGGCAAAGCCCGCTCGCGCCAGCCGCCAGGAACAAGCCCAATCGACGTAGTTCCTTCGGCGAGCCGTGGTTGCGGCCGGCGTCTCTCACGCGGGATTGCGTGGGTGCGCTTCCTTGTGCGCCGACGGCCCCCGCCATCCAGGCGCGAGGTCGGCCGGCGCGAGCGTATTCTGCCAGAACTTGGCGGATGCCCGCGGCGTCTTGCCGTCGGCGTTGCTTCCGATGCTGCCGGTCTCGACCGGGCTGAGCTTCTCCGTCAGGAAGTCGTGCAGCATTTTGGCGGCGGCCTGCGCCTTCTGGCCGAACGTGACTGCGGCCTGAGCGCCGACCGAGCACGCTTCTGCCTGCCGCTCGCAAAAATGCCGCATGTCGGCGACCGCGGCGCCGGCCGCGGAGACCGCTTCCATGGCACTGACCGAGGCCGCTCCGGGCGACTGGACCTTGCCAGTCGGCACCAGCAGCACGATGACGCTCAGCCAGAACGCCATGCGCAACAGAAACATCATGACGCTACCCTCTGTCCCCTTTTGACGCTTCTTGTTCTTCCCGTACGCGGCGCGAACGTAACAGACAGACTTGAAGGGGCGCTTTGGGCCAAAGCGACGTTTTTGGGCATATTCAACGCAAATGATCCGCGTATTTTCTTCAAATTTTAGCAATTGCCGGTCCGGCCGAAATGTCGTCGACCTCACTAAGCCTCGCTTGGCGCTTTGCCATCAAGAACATGCGCCAATCAACGATTCCATACCCCGTCCCGGTTCCAGGTGAACGGGCAAGGCTCTAGCGCAGTGGCCGAGCGCGCCGGCAAGGACGGATTCACCATGTCCGCAACGGTCGGCGGATACGGCGTTTGCTGGTTGCAAAATACCGCTACTCATCAGTCTTCGTTAAGCGGCCTCTGACACGATCCGTCGGCAAATGGGGGCGCGTCTGACAAAGTGGACGTGCATTGGGATCGTGAGCCTCCTCACGCCGATACGCGACTATATTGAATCGCTGGTGCATCAGTCCGCGCAGCGCGACGCGCTCACGTCGGCACGGCATCGCGCATTCATCGCCCCGCGCCTGCTCGGCAGTTTTGCCGCGCTCGCGGCTTTGCCGGTCTATTTGACCATGCGCGCGGCTCCGAGTTCGCTCGAAATCCTGGTATTCGCCTGGCTCGTCGCGCCCATCCTCACCGCCTATTTTCTGTCGCGGACCGGACGCTTCGAGGGGGCGCATATTCTCTCGTCGCTCGCCTTGACCGGCCTCGTCAGCGTCGTTGCGGCTCAAACCGGCGGCATTGCGTCCTTCGCGGCCATATGGTTCGTCATCGTGCCGCTCGAGGCGGCCCTCTCAGCGTCGCGGCGGGTCATCGCCGTCGCCTCGACCTTCGCGCTCGGCGCCGCTGGTGTCCTCGTGGTGCTTGGTGCGGCCGGTTTCCTGCCGCCGTCCATGAGCTCACCGGCTGAGAGCGCCGCGCTTGCGGCGCTCGGTGTCATCTCGGCCGTGCTTTATGCGACCGGCCTTGCGCTTGGTGCCGAGTCGCTTGCGCGGACCTGTTTTTGGTTGTTGTACGCCGAGGAGGATCGCTACCGCCTTCTTGCCCGCAATATGACCGACGTCATTACCCGCCACGGACCCAAGGGCGCCGTTCTGTTCGCCTCGCCCGCCGCCGAGGCGTTGTTCGGCGCGCCGCCGATGGAATTGCTCGGGCACGGCTTGTTCGATCGGGTGCACGTGGCGGACCGGCCGGCCTATTTGACCGCGTTAGCCGATGCCGCCGCCCAGCGGGACGCGAGCTCGGCCGAGTTCCGCGTTCGGCGCGAAGCCCATGCAGGGAGCGCGCGACCATCGCTCGAATACATCTGGGTCGAGATGCGTTGCCGGCCGCTCGACCGTGTTTTGAGCGACAAGCCGGCGGCGCAACCCCCCGAAGTCGTCGCCGTGATGCGCGACATCAGCGAACGCAAGGTGCAAGAGCACACGGTCCAAGATGCCCGCGCCGAAGCGGAACGCGCGAACGCCGCGAAGGGCCGGTTTCTCGCCACAATGAGCCATGAGCTGCGCACGCCGCTCAATGCCATCATCGGCTTCTCGGAAATGCTGATTAACGAAGAACCAATGCGCATCGATGCTGCCCGGCGCAAGGACTATGCGCAGCTCATCCACGATTCCGGAAATCATCTCCTGGCGGTGGTCAACGGCATTCTTGACATGTCGAAGATCGAGATCGGCAATTTCGACGTGACGCCGGAGCCATTCGCTCCTTCGCACGCCATCATCAACTGCTGCGACCTGATGGCTCTGAAGGCAAGCGAAGCGGGGATCATTCTCGCCGTGCGGATTCCAACCGACTTGCCTGAGCTCATCGCCGACAAGCGCGCGTTGAACCAAATCCTGCTTAACCTCCTATCGAATGCCATCAAATTCACCGATCGCGGCGGCCAGGTCACCGTCAGTGCGACGACACAGCCGGCGACGGTCGCGCTGACGGTCGAGGACACGGGTGTCGGCATTGGCGAGGCCGATCTGACGCGGGTCGGCGACCCGTTCTTCCAAGCCCGCTCCTCCTACGATCGCCGGCACAGTGGTACCGGTCTGGGGCTCTCGATCGTCAAGGGTCTGATCGAGCTGCATGGCGGGCGGTTGGAGATCAGCAGCCGGCTCGGACACGGCACCAAGGTAACGGTGCATTTCCCGCGTGACCGCGCGAGCCTCTTGCCGGCCAATGCCACGTCGATCCGCCTCCCGACGGCCTCGCGGCCGATGGCGCTCGAGCCCGAGATTCAGGTCAGGAAAAGTGCGTAATCGAGACCCCCAGCACGACCCGGCTGCGGCCGAGGAAGACGACGAGAGCGCAACCGATCGGCCACGCTTCGGCTGGCGCTTGCTGGGACAGATCGCCCAGCACCCGAAGGAGGGCGTCGCGCTATCGATTGCGTTTGCCGCAAGCGCCGCCGTGATCGTCAACGCACTTTTTCTGCAATCGGGCCCGCATCCGGCTCCGATCTTTACTTCAGGCCCCAAGCCGGTGCCGGCGAAGGACGCGACCGGAACCGTTGTCACGGTGCTGCCGCGTCCGCGTCCGGCCGAACTCGACCCGCCGAAAACGGAAACTTCCGCGCCGCCGCGCCCGCGCGGCGACATCGTCATGGACATTCAGCGCGAGCTTGCCCGCCACGGCTTCTACGACGCTACGCCCGACGGGGTTTACGGGGCCAAGACGGATGCGGCGATCCGCGAGTTCGAGCGCGCCGAAGGGCTCAAGGCGAGCGCGGAGCCGTCGGAGGCCTTGCTGAGGGCGATCCGATCGAGCACGCGGACAGCTCCGGGTCCGGCACGGCCGGCAACTGCCGGCAGCGGGGCGGCGGCGCCGCGCAACGATCAGGTCGCCGAGCGATCCGCCGGGTCAAAGCGGGCGCTCGCGGTGCAACGGGCGCTGACCGAATTTGGCTATGGGCAAATCAGCCCGACCGGCGTCGAGGATGCAGCCACGGCTTCGGCCATCCAAAAATTCGAACGCGGCCACAAGATGCCGGTCACCGGGCAGATTTCGGAACGCCTCATGCGAGAAATCGCGACCATGACCGGCCGATCGGTCGAATAACATTGTTTGGCGGCGCGGGAGCCGTAATTTCGCACTGCCAGCTGCTGGCGATTCCGATTGCCTGGACGATCGAGCCGCGCCATACCGGCACACCGCCTTAAATGGTCGTCACGATGCGCCTGAAAACTGCCATCTGGGTTGCGGCCTACATTCGCCGGTGCAGCGTCGAAGGCGCTTCGGCGGTGTTGCGCCGGCGCGGGGCCGAGGAGGCTGGCGCCATATTCGTCAAGATCAATCGCCTCGACGGCACCGCCGAGCTGTTCGCGCCGGCGCCGCAATCCGCCTTCGAGGCATCAGCGCCGTCGGACCGCGCGTTCACCCGTTCGATGCCGGTGCGCCCGGAGGCCGATGTCGAAACTTATCTGGCACGGGAGATCCGCTTCGACCCGGACGTTTGGATCGTCGAGGTGGAGGATCGCGCCGGCCGGCACTTTCTCGATACGGTCGTCGACTGAATGAGCTGCTCTCAAGTAACGGCCTCGCCAGATTTCCCTGCAGCAAAATCGGCCTCCTCCAGAGGAGCTCGGCGGTTCGGGAGTTCTTTTATCTGATCATCGCAAGTCGGACACGTCCGACTTGCGTGGCCGAGCCCAGCGGCGGCCTTTTCGGATATTGCTCTAACCGTTTTTACCCTTGGCGATCGGCCGCGTCTGCTGGTCTCGCAGGCTCGCGGCGCCCGGCATACGCAGCGGCCGATGGCGGCCAGCTTCAACGGCGTCAGGCCAATGGACCGGCACATGCGGTACCGCGGAGGCTGCACGTGGGTGCGCCTCCCGCCAGATCGCCACAAGCTGTCGTGCCGCGCCAGTCGTTATCTCCTCATAGAGGCGTACCAAGGCGTATACCCGCGGGATCGAATGCGATATCGCCGGATTTACGAACAAGAGCACTCGCTGGAGGATCTCCACGGGCATGCCGATTGACTTTGCGGCCACGATGATCGGCTCGCCGCGCGCATCCTCAACAATCCAGCGACCCAGCACCTCGGAGACGTCAAGCACGCGCGCCAGACGCGTGACGAACGCATCGGTGCGGCGCTGCAGCGCCAAGCTCTCGAGCCCGCGGATCGTATCAATTGCGGCCAAGCTTGCCCATTCGGCAAGGCTTTCACCGGCAAGGTCAAGAATGATGAGGATTAGGCGTCGCTCTTCCGACGTGGCGGCGGCAAACAACTCAGCAAGCTCGCGAGAGGCTGCCGCGGGAGGTTGCGGTTGTTCCGGTTCAGGCCTCGCCTGCTGAGCTAGGATCTTGAGGAGTGCCGGCGGCGTCGCCGGATAGTCAAAAAGCTTCGCGGCGACGGCGGCGCGCGTCGCACGGTCCACGCTCTCCAGCAATCGCTGCACCAATTCGCAATATTGTTGGTCCTCTTCGCGGGTGTGGAACGGACGCTGCACATACATGTCGGTCAGGGCGGCGAGCAGTGCCGGGCGAATATCAGCTCCGGCAACGGCGAGCTCGACGAGATTGTCGAGGGGGGGAAATGTCGCAAGCTTCGCCATCGGCGTATGCAAGCTCAACGGATACGTAACATGACGTACCTTATAAGCATATCCACGTTAGCGGAGCGTTAACCTTGCGCGTCTCTAAATGATCGCCATTAGGGGCCGTGAGGTCATGTCAGAACCTCGATCCTCAGGACGGCGGAGAAGCAATATGGGAACGGTCGTCTCATTCCCCGATATGTTGCGTGATGCGCCGGCCGACGCCCGGAATGACGGGAAGGGGGAGCCCGCGACCGTCACTATTCTTCCGGTTATCCGGATCGAGCGCCACGGCGAGGGCTCGCCGCGTGACAACGAGCCGGGGTCGAAGTCAGGCAGAAAGAGCCGGCGCTCACCGGTGACGCGATCCTAAACGCTCGCACCGCAGCTCCTCCCATGCGAGCACGGTCGCGATCGTCGCACCGGTCCGACCTTCGGTCAGGACGAATTCCCCGCCTCGGTTTTGCCCTCGTAGGCCTCTCGTTGCTGGCAGGCTGTGCGAGCGGTGATTTCGGCCACGTGCGGCCAACCTTCGTCACCGATGACATGCACTCCTGGGTCGGTCCCGAGGCAGCGCGGTTGGGCGGGCGGCCCGGCGAAGAGCCCAATTCGCGCTATCCTCTGACCGATGATGAGCGGCTCTTGCGCGATCTCGCCTATCCGCTGATCGAGCCGCCTTATGACCGCAATCGGTGGTTTGCGGTGCTGGCGGAATACGGCGCCGCCCGCGTGTTTTTTCGCGACTGGTGGGTGATCGACCACACCGCCTATAGTACCCGTCTGATGTCGGAAAATTATCGGTCCGCGTCGGCGCGCTACGCCCAGCTGACCGACGATATCCGCAACGATATTGTCCGCGTCGATCCGTTCTTCGCCCATGCTCGCCGCGTCCTCGACATGGACGAGAAGCGCGAGAGGGGTCTCGCCGTTGTTTCCGAGCTTACGCCCGAGGAACGCGCCAACGCGCTTGCCCGGGTGGCCGAGAACCGATGCGTTGTTCAGTGGGTGTACCGCTCGCTCTTAGAGCGTGCGTCCTCGTATCGATTTGCGCTTGAGCGCTTGGTGATCGCCGAGCCCTCGTCGACCGCGGCGGAGACGGAACGCATCCTGATCCAGCTGCAGATGCGCATTGCAGAAAATCGCATCTTGCCGCCGTTGCGGATCGAAGCGGCGCGGGCGAGATCAACCTACGGTGCGCGGCCCGATATGGCTTTGAAGTAGGCAGCCGGGCGGCTTACTGCGGCCGGCATTGCGCCGCGCTGAGAACGCCGCGAGCGAGCGGCATGAGCCCGAGCTCGGGCGCGAGCGCCTTCAGCAGGATCAAGCCGGTGCGGGTAGGTGACTCGACGATCAGGCGGTCCGCCGCCGTTACGTCCTCCTCCTCGGGCAGCTCGCTCTTCTGCTGCGCAGTCATGAGGTCGAGCTCGATGACGCGCCGGCCGGCCGCCCGGTCGTTGATCGCGTAATAGGCGACGCCCATCCGCGTGTAGAACGACAGCGACGTGTAGACCTGGCTCACCGGAGCGGTGACCTTGATCGGCGCTTGGGTCAAATCGTAGCGGCAGACCGCTGCTGCGAATGCCGGATCCATGAACGGCATCGTCGCCTGGTCCGAGTTTGGCGGTGGAAGCGGTACTATCGTGTTGATCGGCGTGATCGGCTGCAGACGCGAATACGCGTCTTGCGTCGCGGTTCTTGGTAACAGCAAGACCACGGAGAGATGCACGATCCCTCCGAGCAAAATGCCGCCTAGGAGCCACATCAGCCAGCGGATCATGGCGGGCACGCCTTGCGGGTCACCGAGGGCATTTGAGCATCCCGCCCGGCTCGGGTGGCGACACCAACCGGCGTATCATAGAGGCGCAGCTCCAGGATATATCGCTCCACTCCACTGGTAGGCAGCCAGTTGCCGCTGCGCGCGCGAGGTGCGATCACGATCGTGAAGCCGCCATCCATGCTGCGGATGACTTCCTCGCTCGTGAACCCATATCGGTTGATCGCGTTGGCGATGAGTCGTCCCTCTGGATCATACAGCGTCAAGGTCCAGAAACGGGCAGTCGGCGTGGTTCCGGCAAGCACGATCTCACAGCGACCATCAAGCAATTCGCCAAGGTCTGTCGTCGTGGCGTAGAATGCGATCCCGTCTCCGGACGCGACCGGCAACTCACCGGTTCGCGCAATGATCGCGCGCGCATAGGGGTCGATTTCGGCGGTACCGGTCTTTGGCCAAGCAGTCCAAGCGCCGATCCGCAACGGTCCGAACGCCGTACCTTTGGTGAGCGCGAGCCAGGTCGCTCCGAGACCAACCGCTGCGGCAACTGCAAACGCCACGAGGAACCCAAAGAGCAACCGCACGATTGACCCGATTGGACAAGAGGGGAGGGATCCTTAGCAGGAACAGGCGCTCTGTTGTCTGCTGTCATGGCGCCGGCACCGTATTAGATGATGAAAGGCTGGCGCCGCAACACGATGCTTGGGCACTGGCGCCTGACCGCAGCCGCGACCGAACTAATTTCCGTGCATCCTGTCGCTGGCCTGCGGATCAGAGGCAGACGCAAACGCGCCGCGTTGCGGCGGTGGCGGCCCGCGTCCCTCCGTCGCCAACGCCGGGGCGGTCGAGGCAGCGGCAAGCGCCCGCGTGGCATCGTCCATCATGCGCTCGACCTTCGTCAACACGTCGGCACCACGGCGCGTCAGCACCGGCATGCGGGGCGCAACGTCGGTGCCGTTCGCGGACCCGGCGGCGGCGACTTGCTGACGCGGGCCTTGGTTAGGACCAAAGCCCGGAAGATTCTTCAACTCGACCCCCTGGTGGGTGTACGTCATGATGTCGTGCCAAGTCTGGGCCGGCAGCGAACCGCCCGTCATCCGATTGGTGGAGCTGTAATCGTCGTTGCCGTACCACACACCGCAGACAAAGTTGCCCGTATAGCCGACGAACCAGGCGTCGCGGTAGGAATTGGTGGTTCCCGTTTTCCCGGCGGCCTTGATGCCGTCGAGCTCGGCGCGCCGCGCGGTGCCTTCCTCGACCACATGGCTCATCATGCCGACCATGTCAGAGGCCACTTGCGGGCTGATCGCTTGGCGCGGTTTTGGGCCGTCGCGATCGAACCGCCAGACCAACTGCCCGGCCCCGGTCCGCACCTCGAGAATTGCGTGCGGGGTCACGGCTTTGCCGAGATTCGGGAATGTTGCGTAGGCCACGGTGTGCTCGAGCACGTTCACCTCGTCGGCGCCGATGGGCAGCGACGGTGTGTCCGGCAGCGGCGTGACGATCCCGAACCGGCGCGCCGTCTCGACGATCTTGACGCGCCCGGCTTTGGGATTGCCGCCGCCCAGCGCGATCGACAGCTTGACCGGAATCACGTTGATCGAATGGGTGATCGCCTGGGTGAGGGTGACGGCGCCCGAATAGGAGTGCCCGTAATTCTGCGGGCACCAATTGCCGATGCAGACCGGTCCGTCGACGACGACCGAGGTTGGCTTGAAGCCGTTCGCCAGGGCGGTGGCATAGACGTAGGGCTTGAACGAGGAGCCCGGTTGGCGCATCGCGTCCACGGCCCGGTTGAACTGACTGGCGCCGTAATCGCGCCCGCCCACCATGGCCCGCACCCCGCCGTCGAGATCCGCCACCACGGTCGCCGCCTGTTTGGCGTGGTATTCCTGGCCATATTGGCGCAGCTGGTTCTCGACCGCCTCTTCTGCCGCGTGCTGCACGCCCAGGTCGAGCGCCGTCCGCACGACGAACACGCGCTCGGTCATCGATTTCGGGAACGTATCGACGAGCTTTTTCATCTCGTCGAAGGCCCAATCCAGATAATAGTTGGGCGACTCTTGATCGCGCCGGTCGACCGGGGTCGCTGGATTGCGTCTGGCGCCGAATACTTGGCCCTGCGTCATGAAGCCGGCGTCGACGAGGTTGTCGAGCACGACGTTGGCGCGGGCGCGGGCAGCCGGAAGATTGGCGACCGGCGAGAAGCGCGAGGGCGCCTTGAACAGACCGGCGAGCATCGCGGCCTCGGCGAGGGTCACGTCGCGCGCCGACTTGTTGAAATAAAACTGCGCGGCCGCGTCGACGCCGAAGGTGCCGCCGCCCATATAGGCGCGGTCGAGATAAAGCTTGAGAATGTCGTTCTTTTGCAGCCGGCTCTCCAGCCACATGGCGAGGTAGGCTTCCTTGATCTTGCGCTCGATCGTGCGCTCATTGCTGAGGAACAGATTCTTCGCCAATTGCTGGGTCAGCGATGAACCGCCCTGGACCACGCCGCCGGCGCGGGCATTGCTGAGCAAGGCCCGCGCGGTGCCGCCGAGATCGATGCCGAAATGCTCGTAGAACCGCCGATCCTCGGTCGCGAGCACCGCCTTGATCAGGTGGTCGGGCAATTCCGCAAGCTCGATTGAATCGTTGTGCTTGATCCCGCGGCTCCCGACGTCGTTTCCGTAGCGGTCTTGGAATGTGACGGCGAGCTCTGACTTCTTCAGCCAATCATCGTCCGAGGTCTCGCGAAAAGCAGGGATGGCGAGCGCCAGCATGACGATCAGTCCGCCGGTGCCGAGCGTTGCTATTTCCGAAAGCGGCTCGATGAAGCACCAGCGGCGCCAGCCGGACACATGGAAGCCGTCCATAAAGATGGAAAAGCGCTGGAACGTCTCGCGCGCCCACACGCCCATCTGGTATACGGCCGAGTCGACGCGAGCGTCGAA
The DNA here is from genome assembly GCA_052148715.1 of Xanthobacteraceae bacterium. Classification (GTDB taxonomy): domain Bacteria; phylum Pseudomonadota; class Alphaproteobacteria; order Rhizobiales; family Xanthobacteraceae; genus JBKQHQ01. Next base: position 15,915 of record JBKQHQ010000133.1, read on the forward strand.
ATCGAGCAGCGTGCGTCCGAGGTCGGACTTCCAATCGTCGCGAAACGGGTCTGGCAACGTGCACTCCAAGCGGCGGAATCGGCCGGCAGCGTCCGTCCCCGATCCTAATAGCCGAGGCGCGGACTTGAAGCCAATGGTTGATCCCGTTCAGAGTGAACGGAAATTGCGGACAAAGCGAGGTGCCGTGAAGGGGTTTTCTACCCGACGGCCGGCTCCGACCGGCGGCGGCGGCGCGGGGGTCCAATGAGTGCGGATGAGGTCCCGTTCTGGAAGCGTAAGTCATTGTCGGAAATGACTGATTCCGAATGGGAGAGCCTCTGCGACGGTTGTGGCCGGTGTTGCCTTGTCAAGCTCGAGGAGGAGGAGACTGGCCGTATCCACTTCACGGATGTCGGGTGCCGGTTGCTCGATGGCGCCTCCTGCAGATGCCGCGACTACCCGAATCGCTCGGCGGAGGTCGATGACTGCGTCCGTTTGACGGCCGCAACGGTCGGGACGCTCAAATGGCTGCCGCCGACCTGCGGCTATCGGCTGCTCAGCCAGGGCCGTGATCTCTATTGGTGGCACCCCCTGGTATCCGGCGACCCGGCAACCGTCCATGATGCCGGCATCTCGGTGCGCGGGCGGGTCAGCGCCAGCGAGCAGGACGTCGATGACGACGAGCTCGAAGAACGGATCGTGCAGTGGCCGCTTCGCATGCCGAAGCGTGCCCGCGAACCGAAGCGGTAGCCCCGCTGGGGTGCTCGCGCCCGGCAAGCATGGCTGCTCCACGGGCTCCGGCGTTGAGTTTTGCGCCCTGGCGGCGCAAAGGGGAGATTCGATCGCCCGCGTGATCGTGACTGCCAATCCCCAACCGCGTAGTGCCCGCGTCGGCAGCGCCCGACGCCGCACGATCCGACCGGCTCCGCGATGACCGATATGCCCACGGTGGACCCGGCCGAGACCAGCCCGCGCGCGCCGCAGGAGCCGGCACCGAAGCGAGCACCTTCCGATCAACCCGTTCGCGCGGTGCGCTCGGACAGCCTCGCGCCGGCCGCCTCGGTCGTCGACCACGCACTCGTGCGTTCGGTCATGGTCGGGCTCATGCTCGCGATGTTTCTGAGCGCGCTCGAGCAATCGATCGTGGCACCAGCGCTCCCGACGATCGGGCGAAGCTTGTCCGACATCGAGAACCTTTCGTGGGTGGTCACCGCCTATCTGTTGAGCGCGACCGCGGTCACGCCGCTGTTCGGCAAGCTGTCGGATATCTACGGCCGCCGGGTCATATTGCTGATCGCGATCGGCATTTTCATTGCCGGATCGATCGCCTGCGCGCTGGCGCCGACAATGCTGACCCTGATCATCGCGCGCGGCGCGCAAGGGCTGGGCGGGGGCGGGATCCTGCCGCTCGCGCAAACGATCATCGCCGACCTGCTGTCGCCGCGCGAGCGCCCGCGCTATCAGAGCTATTCCGCGATCGCTTTCGTCTCCGCGAGCATTCTCGGTCCGGTGATCGGCGGGTTCCTCACCGATCAACTGCACTGGTCGCTGATTTTTTGGATCAACGTGCCGCTCGGGGCCGCTGCGATGCTGATGACCGATCGCACGTTGCGGCGGTTGCCGCGCCATGAGCGGCCGCATCGGCTCGACCTGATCGGCGCGGTACTGATGCTCGGCGCCGCGGTCGCGCTGATGCTGGCGCTCAATTGGGGCGGAACGCGCTATGCATGGAGCTCGACGCCGATCCTTGCCTTGATCGCGGTTTCGGTCCTGCTGTGGATCTCGTTCGCCTTGCGGCTGGTCGTGGCGCCGGAGCCCTTCATTCCGACGACCATGCTGCGTGATCCGGTGGTCGGCGCGATCATCGCCGCCGGATTCTTCAGCATCGGCACTATCGTCGGCCTTACGATCTACCTACCGCTCTATTTCCAGCTGGCCCTCGGGCTGAGCGCCAGCGCGTCCGGTTTGGCGTTGATCTCGTTCATGGCCGGCAGCGTGATCGGCTCGGTGATTGCCGGCCGGCTGGTCGCCCAGCTCGCGCGCTACAAGCGGGTGCCGATGGTTGGGCTGGTGCTTGCCTTTGCCATGCTCGCCGCGTTCGCGGCGAGGCCGGGCGAATTGTCGGTCGCCGAGGTTTCCGCCTTGCTGGCGGTCGGCGGTTTGGGCCTCGGTACGATGTATCCGATAACGACCTTGCTCATGCAGAATGCGGTGCCGCTGCACCAGGTCGGCACCGCCACCGGAACGCTCAATTTCTTTCGTTTGCTCGGCGGTGCAATCATCGTTGCGGCGTTCGGCGCCATCGTCCTTGGCGCCTTCGGCGCGTCCGACGCTCGGTTTGCGCACGGTACCCTGATCGGGGCGGGGCGATTGTCCCACGCAGATTTTGCCGCCAAATTCCGTTGGGTATTCGTTGCGGCTGCCGTGTTTCTATCCGCCGCGCTGCTCGCCGTGATGCTCGTGCACGAGCGGCCTCTGCGCGGGCCGCCCCTGCGACGGGGCTCGAGCGAATAAGGTGGGACGGGTGGCGGGCCCGCGAACGATGAACTCACCAATCGGTCGACGGTAGTTCGGCGGGAAGGTGCCGATCGCGCCTTGATCGCGATCAATGCGCGTTTCGAACATACGCGTGAAAAAATTATGGTACATGGTCGAAGTCGTGGCGGGATACACCCATGAGCGAGGCGCGCGAGCATCGGCATTACAATGAGCTGATCTACCGCTGCCACGGGCTGGCGCCGGTGCGCACCGCGGTTGCGCATCCGTGCGATGAGAGCTCGCTCACCGGAGCCGTACAGGCGGCGGCGGCGAAAATCATCAAGCCGACATTGGTTGGGCCCCGGGAGCGGATCCAGAAACTCGCGGCGTCGCTTAATCTCGACATCGCCGGTTTGCCGATCGTCGATCAGCCGCACAGTCATGCGGCAGCCGAGAAGGCCGTGACGCTGGTTCGTTTGGGCGAGGCCGATGCGCTGATGAAGGGCAGTCTGCATACCGACGAGCTGATGGCCGAAGTCGTGCGCAAGGACACCGGGATCCGCACCGCGAGGCGGATAAGCCATGTCTTCATCATGGACGTGCCCACTTACCCCAAGCCGCTGTTCATCACTGACGCGGCAATCAACATCGGACCAACGCTCGAGGACAAAGTCGATATCGTGCAGAACGCCATCGAGCTTGCCCAGGCCTTGGGAATCGGGACGCCGAAAGTCGCCATCCTCTCGGCGGTCGAAACCATCAACTCCAAGATCCGCTCGACGGTCGACGCCGCGGCCTTGTGCAAAATGGCCGAGCGCGGCCAAATCACGGGGGGGATGCTTGACGGGCCGCTCGCCTTGGACAACGCCATCAGTCGCGAAGCGGCGGCGATCAAACACATCACATCGCCGGTCGCCGGTGATGCGGATATCCTTCTGGTGCCCGACCTCGAGGCCGGCAACATGCTGGCCAAGGAGCTGACCTTCCTCGCCGACGCCGACGCGGCCGGCATCGTGCTCGGCGCGCGCGTGCCGATCATCCTGACCAGTCGTGCCGACAATGTCCGCACCCGCATGGCGAGCTGCGCGGTTGCGGCGTTGTACGCGCATGCTCGGCGCATGGCAGCCGCCCACGTCGGGCAAGGCGACTGAACAATTCAATGCGTGAACCGGTCCTCGTCATCAATGCAGGTTCGTCCAGCATCAAATTTTCGGTGTTCGAGACCGGGCCCGATCGCGCGCTATCGGCGGGCGCCCATGGCCAGGTCGAGGGCATCGGCACAGCGCCGCACCTGGAGGTCGCCGACGCTCGCGGCAACAAGCTCGCTGACGAGACGGTCACGACCAGCGGGCACGAGGGCGCCATCGCGGCGATCCATGACTGGTTCGCGGCGCATGTCGGCAACGAGGCGAGCTTCGACGGGGTTGGCCACCGGGTCGTGCACGGCGGGATGGCCTTTGCTGAGCCGACCCGCATCGATGCGGGGGTGATCGCCCGACTGCGAGAGCTCGTGCCGCTCGCGCCACTGCATCAGCCGCACGCCATTGCGGCCATCGAGGCGGTGGCAGGGGTCGCGCCGCGCTTGCCGCAAGTCGCCTGCTTCGACACGATGTTCCACCGCCATCAGCCGATCGTGGCACAAGAATTCGCGCTGCCGCGCGATCTGACAGAGAAGGGCGTGCGGCGCTACGGCTTTCATGGCATCTCGTATGAATACATCGCTTCGGTGCTGCCCGCGGTCGCACCCGAATGCGCTCGCGGCAAGGTCGTCGTGGCCCATCTCGGCAACGGCGCCAGCATGTGTGCGATTGCGCAGGGCCGCAGCGTCGCCAGCACGATGGGTTTCACGGCGCTCGACGGCTTGCCGATGGGAACGCGCACGGGATCCCTCGATCCGGGCGTCATTCTCTATCTGCTGGCGCAGGAGAAAATGGCCGTCAACGCGGTGGAGAAGCTCCTTTACGAGCGCTCCGGCTTGCTCGGCGTGTCTGGCATTTCCAGCGACATGCGGACCTTGCTGGCGAGTCATGCGCCGGCGGCCCGACAGGCAATCGACCTCTTCGTCTACCGCATCGGACGCGAGCTCGGTTCGCTGGCCGCGGCCTTGGGCGGGCTTGACGCGCTGGTTTTCACCGCCGGCATCGGCGAGCACGCTGCCGAAATCCGCGCCCGCGTCTGTCAGGACGCAGCATGGCTCGGCGTCGCGCTCGACCAGGACGCCAACGCCAAAGGCGGCCCGCGTATCACGAGGGTAGGCGCGGCCGTTTCTGCATGGGTGGTGCCGACCGACGAGAACCTGATGATCGCCCGGCATACCCGCGCGCTGCTCGACCGTGATACAGCGGCGCGCGGCGATCAGTAAGAGGCCCCGATTGCGCCATTCACGCGACTTGCCCGACGTAATTCATAGCTGTACCGCGGTCTCGGGCATTGCGTTCATACAATGGCGGCGCAATGTTCGTGCGTCGAACACCGGAATGTCGGCGCCGAAGCCGAAGGAGAGCAATGAGGGCGTTGCAAGAGGGGGCGCAAAGCCGCACGGCGGGCGATGAGAGGGGCGGGGGGCCGGAGCCGATCAGCGCTGATGTCAAGCCATTGAGCCGGGCCGAGGTCCGCACCATCTTTCTCGGCCTCATGCTGGCGATGTTTCTCGCCGCGCTCAACCAGACCATCATTTCAACGGCGCTGCCGACCATCGGACGCGAGTTCGGTGACTTCGAGAATCTGTCCTGGGTGGTGACTGCCTATCTGCTCACCTCGACGGCGGTCGCCCCGCTCTACGGCAAGCTCAGCGACATTCATGGCCGGCGTGCGATGATGCTGACCGGAATCGGCATCTTCGTCGCCGGCTCCGCCGCCTGCGCGGCAGCGCCGAACATGACGCTTCTGGTCGTTGGACGGGCGCTGCAGGGCATCGGCGGCGGCGGAATTCTTCCCCTTGGCCAGGCCATCATGGCCGACACCGTCTCGCCGCGCGAGCGTGGGCGTTATCAGGCGTTCATGGGCACGGTCTGGGTGAGTGCCGGCGTTCTTGGCCCGGTGCTCGGAGGCTCTCTCGCCGAGCACTTGCATTGGTCGGTCGTGTTCTGGATCAACGTGCCGCTCGGCTTGGCGGCGGCGATGATCAGTCATCAGACATTGAAGCGCCTGCCGCGGCACGATCGTCCGCACCAGCTCGACCTCGTCGGTGCCGCCCTGATGATGGCTGCGGCGGTCGCGCTGATGTTGGTGCTGACTTGGGGCGGCACCAGGTTTTCCTGGAGCTCACCCGTGATCGTGGGACTCATTGCCCTGTCGATCGTGCTGTCCGTCGGGTTTTTCTGGTGGCTGACACGGGCGCCCGAGCCATTCTTGCCCATCCCGGTGCTCAAGAATCCGGTCATGCGCATGGGCACTGCCGCTACGTCCTTCGCCATGAGCGCGTCGATCGGGCTGACCATCTTCGTGCCGCTCTATTTCGAGTTCGTCCACAAGCTCAGCGCCAGCGATTCCGGCCTCGCTTTGATTCCGCTTGCCGCTTTGACGACGCCGGGCTCGGTCTTTTCGGGCCAAGTCATGATGCGGCAGCAGCGGTACAAATGGGTGCCGATCGTCATGCTCTTGGTTGCGATCGCGGGGCTCGCGCTGTTGATCTGGCGGCCTGCCCTTCCGCTCGTCGTCGTGATGGGACTGCTGGGCATGACCAGTATCGCCATCGGCAGCGTCTATCCGGTGGCGACCGTGTCGATCCAGAATGCTGTTCCGCACCATCAGGTCGGCGTTGCCATGGGGGCCATGAATTTCTTTCGGGCGCTTGCCAGTGCCTTTGCGGTCGCCGCGATGGGCGCGATCGTGCTCGCCGGGTTCGGAGTAGCGCCCGAGCGCGGCATCCGCGCGTCGGCGTCGATCATGGCGGCGACGGCGGGCGGAATGGGCGACCGCGCCGAGCATGTGTTCAGCATGGTGTTCATGGCCGGGGCCGTGTGCCTGGCGCTCGCGCTGGCCGCGGTCGTGGTGATGGAAGAGCGGCCGCTGCGCGGAGCCACGAACTCCTCCCGCGTACCCGCCGTTGCAGGCGATCCTGCCTCGGCTCCGGCGGAGTAGCGTTGTTACTTTCTTGCCGTGAGGTCGATCAGCGCCGACATGCCCGCATGTCCGCTTCCCTCGCTGATCTCGCTGTCGTGCTCATTGATCTCGAGGAATGACAAGTCGCCAAAAGCCTCTTCGAGCATGGCGCGCGTGTAAAGCTGGACGATGTCGGAAGGCCCGCCGGTCCGGTACTTGAGCTGCTCGGGTCGGTAGCCTTGCATGAGAATCCACCCGCCCGGTCTGAGCGCGCGCTTCATGCTGGCAAAGATCCGCGGACGCTCGGTCGGACTGAAGAATTGTATAAAGATGGCAACGATCACATCAAACCGATCCTGCGGCCAGGTCCAGCGCGTGAGATCCGCTTGCTCGGTACGCATAGCCACGCCCCGCTCTGCGGCAAGCGCTTGCGCTTTTGCGAGCGCCGTCGGCGAGAAGTCGATCGAGAGCACATCGAGCCCCTGCTCGGCGAGCCAAACGCCGTTGCGCCCCTCGCCGTCGGCGATCGACAGGGCCGTTTGACCCGCGCGCAAGCGGTGGGCTTGACTACGCAAGAAGGCATTCGGCGCCGTACCAAACAAATAGCCAGGCGCGGCAAACCTCGATTCCCAACGTTCCAATTCGGACATGCATCATTCCCTGCGCGGCATCGCGTCGTGATATCCAAGGCGCCGCGGTTCCCAAGCGGCCAAGATTGTCGCAACCGAGCATTCATGTTCGCGCCGGCGAGGGCCGCGAGCGAAATGACGAGGTCTGCTCAAGTAGCGCTATTTTGCGCAGAAAGCGACCATGGGCGCGCGATTGCCGGTGCCGCAGGAGACATTTCGCGGGCTGTTGAGCAGAGCCGGTGCTTTCTTCGGGCAAAAGGCGCTCAGCGCCACTTCGCCTTGCGCGCATTCGACGGTGCACTCCTGATTATCCGTGCAGTCTTGCTGCACTTGGCGGATGCGTGGGCCGGCGTCAGCGTGCTCGGCTTGCGTCGCGGCGGGGCCCTGAGGCCCGCGTGGTCCTGGCTCGCCGCGCGCACCCGCGAGTCCCTGTGGTCCTGCCGGGCCTGGCTCGCCCTTCGCGCCTTGCGGGCCCGGGGGCCCGGGCGGGCCGGCTTGCCCGCGCGCGCCTTGAGGTCCTTGCGGTCCCGCGGGGCCCGGCTCACCCTTTGCGCCTTGCGGCCCGGCAGGTCCAGACGGTCCGGCTTCGCCGCGTTCGCCCTGGGGCCCGGCGGGGCCTTGCACGCCTGGCTCGCCTTGTGGCCCAGCCGGGCCCTGCAAGACCAGCGACTTCGAGTGCTCGGGGCTCGGCCGCCCCCGCTTACTTTCGGCAACATGCACGCGGGTCGTTTTGCAATGAGCAACGAGCGCATTGCGTCTGTTCACGCCGGCTTTGAGACGGATGACGCAACGACTTGGATGATAGCGAAGATGGAATACGAAGCGGCGGTGCCGATTGCTATGGGCTGTGAAGCGCCCATCGAGCGTAACACGCTCGTGCCGCGCCGGCGTGTGTCCGGAAACGATCAGGACTCCGGCGACAATTTTGGCATGATTGAGGGTGATCCGAGCGGACGCGGGCGCGCTCGGTAGCAGCAGACAAGCAACCAAAAGCACCAACGCAAGACGCATACGTCATCCCCACCGGATAGAACCCCTCCACGCGGCAATGGATTGGACGACAATGGATTAAGTGTGACCGGGCGTGGCTTGTTCCCGGACCACTGTCCTGTCGGCCGTGCTTGCAATCGCCACGATTGCAGGCAGGTCACGTTACAGTCGAAGCTGCCCCTAATGCACGAGACTTGTTGAGGGTTCTGATGCGATCATGATCAAGCGGTGGAGCGCGGGTACGTTGCCGCAGCTGCGGCTTTTGTTTGGTCCGGTCGACCAGCTGACAACGCCGATCAGCAACCGCTTGTTTACTCGCGATGTCGAAGACCGGCGCACCGGTATCTCCGGTGCATCCTTAGCCTGCACAGCGGCCCGACCATCGCGGGGCGCGACGCTGATACGATGAGCCGGCGTGCCAGAGGGTATGGCGAACGGCCGACTGATTTGTTATGGCCTCGTCAATTGGCCGCGGGCCGGGCCGATCCGGGCGAATTTCCTGTGAACCATCGCGGATTCAATGCGTTACAAGGGATTCATGACTCGACAAAGGGCGCGCCTGCGTCCATTCATACATGGTTCACCGGGGTTGCCTGATAGTGTGTCCATGGCAGCGTTGAGGCTCTTCGTCATTGCCGGGCTTGCCGCCGCCACGCTAACGCCGAGCCTGGCGGACGAGACGCCGCATCGCGTCTGTTTGTCTAAGGACCAGCAACGTGAGGAGATCGCAAGCGGCCAGGTGGTTAAGCTCGAAGCGGCGCTTCGCTCGGTCGAGGGCCGCAGGCGCGGCGATGTCATCAATGCGCGTCTGTGCCGGGGCGCCAAAGGTCTTGTTTATGTGCTGACAGTCCTCGCCGGCGATGGCAAGGTAACGCGCGTCACGATCGATGCCACGAATGGTACACTGATCGGCAGGCGCTGAGTTTCAGGAGATTAAGTCCGTGCGTCTCCTCGTGATCGAGGACGATCCCGACCTCAACCGACAGCTGGCGACGGCGCTGACCGATGCCGGCTATGTGGTTGACCGCGCCTTCGATGGGGAAGAAGGCCATTACCTAGGCGAGAGCGAGCCCTACGACGCGGTGATCCTCGACATCGGCTTGCCGAAGATGGACGGCATCTCGGTCTTGGAAGCGTGGCGCCGAGCGGGGCGGGCGATGCCGGTCCTGATCCTAACGGCGCGCGATCGCTGGAGCGACAAGGTCCAGGGATTTGACGCCGGCGCCGACGACTACGTCGCCAAGCCGTTTCACCTCGAGGAGGTGCTTGCCCGCATTCGGGCGCTGCTCCGCCGCTCGGCCGGTCACGCCAAGAGCGAATTCAATTGCGGCCCGGTTCGGCTCGATACCCGCACCGGGCGCGTGACGGTAGACGGCAATCCGGTCAAGCTCACCTCGCACGAATACCGCCTCCTGTCGTATTTGATGCATCACACCGGCCGCGTCGTGTCGCGTACCGAGCTCGTCGAGCACCTCTACGATCAGGACTTCGACCGGGATTCCAACACGATCGAAGTATTCGTCGGCCGCATTCGCAAGAAGCTCGGCGTCGACGTTATTCAAACGGTGCGCGGCCTCGGCTATCTGCTCACGCCGCCGAGCGATGCGCGCTAATTCACTTGCGCTTCGCCTGTTCTTGTCGGCGACGGCGTGGACGGTCGTTATTCTGATCATTACCGGGATCGTGTTGTCGTCATTCTACCGGCAAGCGGTGGAGCGCACGTTCGACCGCCGTCTCAGCGTCTATCTCCGCACTCTGGTGGCCGACCTCGCGGCGCCGGAGGACTCCAACGACAAGACCGCGCAGTCGTTGCAGGAGCCCTTGTTCGAGCTGCCGCTCTCCGGCTGGTATTGGCAAGTGACGCGTCTCGACGGCACCAAGCCGGATGTGCGCTCCTCGCGTTCGCTGTGGGACGCCGGCTTGCCGAAGCTCATGGATGGCGGCAACGCCGCAAGCTCGACCGACACCCGGCAAGGTTATGTGGAAGGTCCGGAAGAGCAGAAATTGCGCTTGATCGAGCGCACCGTCGACCTCGGCGATGAAGGCCGTTATCTGGTCGCAGTCGGCGGCGACGCGGCCGAGATCGATGAGGAGATGCGCTCCTTCGACCAGGCGCTGCTGATCACCTTCACGGCGTTGGCCGCCGTGTTGCTGCTGATCACCATGTTCCAGGTCAGGTTCGGGCTCGCGCCGCTCAAGCGCATCTCGGAAGGGCTTGCGGCCATCCGCTCTGGGGTCGCCGAGCGGCTGGAAGGCACCTTTCCGGTGGAGATCGCCCCACTCGCGCGGGAGACCAACGCGTTGCTCGAGGCCAATCGGGAGATCGTGGAACGGGCGCGCACCCATGTCGGCAATCTCGCACACGCGTTGAAAACCCCGTTATCGGTCATGGTTAACGAAGCCGCGGCGCGCGGCGACGATCCGCTCGCCGCCAAGGTGCGCGAGCAGGCCGACATCATGCGCGACCAGGTTGAGCGCCATCTCGAACGGGCGCGGCTGGCGGCGCGGCTGACGGTGGTGGGGACCATCACCGAGGTCGCTCCGGTGGTCACAGCGCTGGCGCGGACCATGGAGAAGATTCATCGCGATCGGGGCATTGCCGTCGAGGTGACTGCTCCGGAGCAAGCGCGGTTTCGCGGCGAGCGGCAGGATCTCGAGGAGATGGTGGGAAATCTGGTCGACAATGCCTGCAAGTGGTCGCAGTCGCGAATTGCCATTGAGGTAGTCTGCGGTCCGCCCGACTCCGCCGCCGGTCGCCGCCTGCGCGTTATCGTCGACGACGACGGTCGCGGGCTATCCCCGGCCGAGCGCGAGCAAGTTGCCCACCGGGGACACAGGCTTGACGAAACCAAGCCCGGTTCCGGACTAGGCCTCTCCATCGTGGTCGAGTTGGCGCGGCTCTATGGCGGCGATCTCGTGCTCGATACGTCGCCGATCGGCGGATTGCGGGCCGAGCTTGTGTTGCCGGCGGCCTGAGGACGCCCGTCGGCTGCTGACGAAGTTTCGCCTCAATGCTACCCCTTGGCTGGTGCCTTCGCTTGCGATTCGAGCACGGAACGGCGTGACTTGTTCGCCTGCACGCGCCAAGGGGGGTGGGAAAATGCACACGGCAAAGCTCGTTGCGATGGCAATCGTCGGTGCGCCGCTTGCGGCTTGCGCGGCTGATCCGAGCGCGTCGAAGGAGGGGGCTGGAACCGCGTTCGGCGCCATTACCGGCGCGGTAATCGGCTCGCAATTCGGCGGCGGTCCCGGCGAACGGCTCGCGGCCGGCCTTGCGGGAGCTGCCATCGGGGGCCTGATCGGCAACCGGATCGGCGCCGAGATGGATGAAGAGGATCGGCGGCGGGCCTACGAGGCGCATATGCGTGCCCTCGAAGCGGGCCGCGACGGCGTTGCCGTTGAGTGGCGCAACCAAAATACGGGCCGCTACGGCACGGTCGTTCCTGGTCCGCCCTACCAGACCGCCGGCGGCAGATGCCGCACCTATACGCAAACGATTTACATCGACGGCCGTCCGCAGGTTTTCAAAGGCACCGCTTGCCGCAATCCGGACGGCACGTGGACCGCGTTGGGCTGACCGCCGAGCAAGGCCGGCCGCGCCGCGCAAAAGCAGAAGGTGCACGCTCGGGCGGCTCCGGCTACCACACGAGTGAGGATTGCGTGGGTAAGCCGTTGTTAACGATCGCCGTCTATCAAAATTCTGTCGTGTGCAGAATTCATGTGTGGCGCGAATGGCCGATGGCGGTCTGCCCGTTGAGCGGTTGCGGGGTTATCTTCAGGAACTAAAGCCTGAGGCGCGAGCGTTGCTGGTCGCCAAGCTCGAGCGTGGTCTGCAAAGCGGGGACGTCGTTCCCGGCGCGGAGCTGATCCTGCAGGAACTGCGCCGCGCGTCCGAGGAGTGTGAACCGACGCTGCCGCAGCCCGACGCCCCAGCGCGGCTGTTTTTCAAGCCGCTCGAGCCGTTCCTGGTTGACGCTGCTGCGGACCACAAACTTCGCGCGCGGATTGCCCGCGTGTCGCTCGAACTGATCTGGAATTGGATCGAGCGCGACGTGATGCCGGCCGAAACCCCGGTCTATTGCCAAGAAGTCCGGCGCGCGCTCGCCGCCAAGGATACGGCCAAGGTCGAAGGGCTGGCGAAGACCTTTCAAGATCGGACCGTCCAGCGAATCGACGAGATCCTGGCCGCCACGCAGAACGACGATAAAGCGCGCCGCAAGCTCACGGCTCAGGTCGCAACGCCGCGCGCCACCGACGACGTGATGACCTTGTTCGGGGTGCTGAAGGCGCGCGATGCGCTCGCCGCATTCGGCGCGCGACTACCCATCCAGATCAAGAATCTGGCGGACGATCAGCTCGCTAACATCAAGGCGCTGCTCGATCCGTTTGCCGGGCGTAGCGACGATACGTTCGTCTATATGCTGCTGATGGTGATGAGCCGGCTGGCGGCCGCTTGGCAGCTGGTCCGTCTGGCCACGTTCTCCGCGGTGAGCGATGATGCCTCGCGCGTCGCCGAAAGCCAGTATGCTCGGGCGGTGACCATCGTGCTTGCCGAAGTGGAACGCATGACCGCGGAGCTTAAGACCGACCTAAAAGCCGGTCGCGCTGGCGCAGCGTCGCTCAAGACTGTGCACGATGCCCTGCGTGGGCTGCGGACCGAGCTCAATATCCCGTCCGATTCACTATGGGGGCGGCAGCTTGCCGCTATCCGGACCGAGATTTCGGGCCGGCTCAAGGCGCAGGTCGATTCGATGCCGGGGCGCGTGCGGCGGCTGTTGCGTCCGCGAGTCGCGAAAGAGATCGTGCCCGGGTCGGTGCTCGACCAGACGGAAGTGGAAGAGATCGAGTCGCTGATCGAGTTCGTTGCTGCCTGTAAAGCTTACGCCAACGAGCTTGCCATCAACGAGATGACGCTGCGCACCTATTCCGAGCTGCAACATTATCTTGATACTCGGACGCCGGCGCTGGTCGAGGGCCTGCGTGTTGGCGGTGAAGCGGAACGCGCCTTCCGCCGTTCGCAGGTGGACGCCGCCGTGCGGTTCTGCGCCAAGGTGTTTGGTCAGGACTACGCCACGACTCTTGCAAAATCCGCCGATGTCGCCGCGAACAGCGAGCGAAAGGCAGCCGAAGTTCCTTAGCGCCGTAGCACACGTGCCGGCCAGGTGGATGCCGGTTCGCCGTCAAGAACATGCGCCAGTGAACAATTCCAGAGCTTGTCCCGTTCCGAAGGAGCGGAACGGCTCGCAACGGATTTTTCCTCGTTGCCGTGGCGCAGCGTCCGTTGTAACGCAGGCTCGATGCTGCGTGCCCATCGACGCGTTGCCTCTTAACATCGGCTGCAATGGAGCCTTCTCCCGCGCCATGACGCTGTGGTTCCTCTTTGCGTTGATGACCGCGCTGGCGGTTTTCGCCGTGCTGTGGCCGCTGGGCCGCTCCCGCGAGCCGGCGCCTTCGGGCAGCGACGTTGCGGTATACCGCGACCAGCTGCAAGAGATCGAGCGCGATCAGGCGGCCGGCCTGATCCCCGAGCAAGAGGCGCAGGCGGCGCGGGTCGAAGTGTCGCGCCGTTTGCTCTCGGCGGTTGATGCCGTCGAGGCCGAGACGGTCACTTCCCGGAGCGCTGCTCTCTGGCGGCGGCGCGCCGTTGCTTTGGTGGCCCTCGTGGCCTTGCCGGTGGTCGCCGGCAGCCTCTATCTCTCGCTGGGTTCTCCCGGGCTGCCCGGGCAGCCGCTGGCCAAACGGGTCACCAATCCGCACGCAAATCAGTCGATCGATAGTCTGGTTGCGCAAGTCGAGGACCGTCTGGCGCAAAACCCGCAGGACGGCCGCGGTTGGGAGCTTTTGGCGCCGATCTATCTGCGCATGGGACGGTTTGACGACGCCGTGCATGCGCGGCGCAACGCCCTGGCGCTCAACGGCGAAAACGCGGCGCGGCAGGCTGATTTAGGCGAAGCCCTGACGGCGGCTGCGAACGGCGTTGTGACCGCCGAGGCGAAAGGCGCCTTTGCCCGCGCGGCTGAGCTTAACCCGCAAGCCGTAAAGCCTCGCTTTTTCCTTGGACTGGCGGCCGAGCAGGACGGTCAGCGCGAGCAGGCGGCAAGCATTTGGCGCGCCCTGATCGGCCAAGCGCCGGCGGATGCGCCGTGGCTCGAGCTTGTGCGCGCAGCGCTTGCGCGGGTCGATCCGACGGCGGCCCCGCCGGGGCCGAGCGCGGCCGACGTCGCTGCGGCCAGCGCGCTTGGGGAGGGCCAGCGCCAAGAGATGATCCGCGGTATGGTGGAACGGTTAGCCCAGCGGCTCAAGCAGGACGGATCGGACGGGGACGGTTGGCTAAGGTTGGTGCGCGCCTATATGGTGTTAGGCGAGCCGGACAGGGCGCGTGCGGCGGTGGTCGATGCGCGGCATGCGCTTGGCAATGACCCCGTCAACCTGCGCCGAGTAGACGACCTCGTTAAAGAGTTGGGCCTCGAAGGCTGATGCATAGTCGGACATTTTCCAGATGACTCGGAAGCAGCGGCGCCTTGTTCTGATCGGCTCCGGGCTCGGCGTGCTGGCGCTGGCGGCGGCTCTCGTGCTGAGTGCGCTCAAGGATTCGATCGTCTTCTTCAACTCTCCAACCGACGTCGTGGAAAAGCAGGTGCGTCCCGGCGACCGTATCCGTCTCGGCGGCTTGGTCAAGCATGGCAGTCTCGTGCGCGGCGACAACCTGGCATTCCGGTTTGAGGTCACTGACGGTCATCGCGACATCGCGGTCACCTATCAAGGCATCCTGCCGGACCTGTTTCGTGAAGGGCAAGGGGTCGTCGCCGAAGGCGTCATCGACGCTGCCGGTGTATTCAAGGCCGACACCGTGCTCGCCAAGCACGATGAGACCTATATGCCCAAAGAGGTCGCCGACGCATTGAAGAAGCAGGGGCACTGGAAGGATGCCGATGGCCGCAAGGCGAGCGTCGCGCCGGAAGGGCAGGTGCGGTGATGCATTCAGCCGCAGCGGAGACGCGCCATGGCTCCTGAGCTTGGTCACTACGCGCTGGTGCTGGCGCTCGCGCTGGCGCTGATCGAAGGAGTCATTCCGATCATCGGCACGCGCAGCCGCGATCCGGTATTGATGGGGGTAGCGCGCCCTGCCGCGCTGGCGCAGTTCGCTTTCGTTGCCACGGCGTTCGCGGCATTGACCTGGTGCCACGTCACGTCGGATTTCTCGGTCGTGAACGTGTTCGAGAATTCGCATTCGCTCAAGCCGCTCATCTACAAGATTAGCGGTGTTTGGGGGAACCATGAAGGCTCAATGTTGCTGTGGGTCCTCATCCTGGGTCTGTTCGGCGCCCTGGTGGCACTGTTCGGCAACAATCTGCCGCTAAGTCTGAAAGCCAATGCGCTGGCGGTCCAGTCGTGGGTTGCCGCCGCGTTCTATTTGTTCATCCTCGTCACATCGAACCCCTTTGTGCGGCTCCCACAAGCGCCGTTCGAGGGGCGCGACCTCAATCCGCTGCTGCAGGATCCCGGTCTAGCCATTCATCCGCCCCTGCTTTATTTCGGTTATGTCGGATTCTCGATCTCATTCTCGTTCGCCATCGCGGCGTTGATTGATGGGCGTATCGATGCCGCTTGGGCGCGCTTCGTGCGGCCGTGGATGCTCAGCGCCTGGATCTGCCTGACGCTCGGGATCGCGATGGGATCCTATTGGGCCTATTACGAGCTCGGCTGGGGCGGCTGGTGGTTTTGGGATCCGGTCGAGAACGCCTCGTTCATGCCGTGGCTCGCCGGAACCGCGCTGCTGCATTCGGCGCTGGTGATGGAAAAGCGTAACGCGCTGAAGGTGTGGACGATCCTGCTTGCGATCCTGACCTTCTCGCTGTCGCTGATCGGGACCTTCATCGTGCGCTCGGGCGTGCTGACCTCGGTGCATTCCTTCGCCAGCGACCCAACTCGCGGTGTGTTCATTCTCGCCATTTTGGTGCTGTTTATCGGCGGCGGTCTCACGCTGTTCGCCTGGCGCGCGCCGATGCTCAAGCAGGGCGGATTGTTTGCGCCGATCTCGCGCGAGGGCGCGCTCGTCCTCAACAATCTATTTCTCACCGTTGCCTGCCTGACCGTGTTCTTCGGAACGCTGTATCCGTTGGCGCTTGAGGCCTTGACCGGAACGAAGATCTCGATCGGGCCGCCGTTCTTTGGTTGGACCTTCGGTCCCTTGTTTCTGGCGCTGTTGATCGCAGTGCCGTTTGGTCCGCTGCTGGCGTGGAAGCGCGGCGATCTGCTCGGCGTCGCGCAGCGATTGCTGGGCGCCTGTGCGATTGCGGTAGTCGGTACTGCGGCAACCCTGGCGCTCACGCGCGGCGGGCCCGTGCTCGCGCCCTTCGCCATCGGGCTCGCCTTGTTTGTCATGGGCGGCGCAATCACGGACCTCGCCGAGCGCACTCAGCTGTTTCGCGTGTCCCTCGCGACCGCCTTGCGCCGCGCGCTCGGGCTTCCACGCTCAACCTGGGGCTCCGTCATCGCCCATTTTGCGCTCGGGATATCGCTGATCGGCATCGTCAGCGAAACCCAATGGAGTTCGGAGCGCGTTCTGACGATGCGGCCGAGCGAAACCGTGTCGATCAGCGGCTACGATCTCACCTTCGAGGGCATCGTGCCGCATCAAGGCCCAAACTATCGTGAGCTGCGGGCGAACTTCACGGTGCGGCGCGACGGTAATGTCCTCGGTGTGCTTGGGCCGGCCAAACGCAACTTTCCGGTGCGCGGGACCACCACCACCGAAGCCGCCCTGATGACACGGGGCTTCAGTCAGATCTACCTCTCCTTGGGCGACCCGAACGCCGACGGCTCCCTGGCGGTCAGATTGTATTACAAGCCTTTCGTCCTGCTGATCTGGCTCGGTGCGGTCGTGATGGCGCTCGGCGGCGCATTGTCGCTTTCGGACCGGCGGCTGCGGGTCGGCGCGCCGAAGCCCGCGCGGCCGCGTGCCGTCTTGCAGCCGGCGGAGTGAAGCCGATGCGCAGCGTGATGCGTTGGTTCCTGCTGGCGCTCCTGCTTGTCGCCGGCGTCCCGGCAATGGCGGTCCAACCGGACGAGATCCTGCAGGATCCGACGCTTGAAGCGCGGGCGCGGGCGCTGTCGCGCGAGTTGCGCTGCATGGTTTGCCAGAACCAATCCATTGACGATTCAGATGCTCCGCTCGCCCGTGAGCTGCGCATTCTGGTGCGCGATCAAATCAAGACCGGAGCGAGCGATCAGCAGGTGCTCGACTTCCTGGTGGCGCGCTACGGCGAATTCGTGCTGTTGCGGCCGCGCTTCGCCCCGCATACGGCACTGCTCTGGCTGGTCACGCCTTTCGCTCTCATCAGCGGGGCGATCGTGTTAATTGCCGTCGGGCGTCGGCGGACCCGGACTTCAGCCGATGCGCCTCAACTGACGCCGGTCGAGACGGCGCGTCTCGCCCGCCTTCTCGAGCGGGGCAACGAGTAGCCCATTGGCCACGTTTGCGGAAGTGCCGACTGGGCCCCGCATCCCCTTGACTGGCCGTGGTTTGCCCAATGTCCGCCACGTTACCAAAGTTTAATTCCCTCGAAACTCGCCGGTAAGGCGAAGATCCCCATCTTACTTTGCGAAACGGTGCCGTTGGCCGTAGCCATATCCGCACCCACTTATGATCCGTAGCCACGGATTTCGCAGCGCCCCATGGAGGCAGCACGATGAACCAACTCGACAAGCCCGCCGATCAGCTCGATAGACTTCCTCCGAAACGAGGGGGTTTGTTGTCGGCGCGCCGCGTTCTCCTACTCGCGACCACCGTGCTTGGCCTTGGCGCCGCCGCGCTGGTTTTCGAGCCGACCTTTGCGCCGGAGGCCTTCCTCTCAAGTCCCGCGCAAGCACAAAATCTTTCCGAGCAGACGCAGAACATCGCCAAGCCGGTCGGATTCGCCGACATCGTCCAGAAGGTTAAGCCGGCGGTGATTTCGGTTCGCGTCAAGATCGATGGCGGGCCGCAAACCTCAGGCTTGAGCGACGATGATCTGCCATTCCCGCCGGGCTCGCCGCTCGACCGGTTCTTCCGTCAGTTCGGCGACCGGCTTCCGCGCGGCGCGCGTCCGCAGGGGCGGGGCGTCATCACCGGTCAAGGCTCCGGGTTCTTCATCTCGGCGGACGGTTATGCCGTGACCAACAACCACGTGGTCGACAAGGCCGATCAGGTTCAGGTCACGACCGACGATGGCAAGACCTACACGGCCAAAGTCATCGGCACCGACCCGAAATCGGACCTCGCACTGATCAAGGTCGAGGGCGGCAGCTTCCCCTACGTTAAGCTTGCGGACAGTCAACCCCGCATCGGCGATTGGGTGCTAGCGGTAGGTAACCCGTTCGGTCTCGGCGGCACCGTCACGGCGGGTATCGTGTCGGCACGCGGTCGTGACATCGGCGCCGGCCCGTATGACGATTTCATTCAGATCGACGCCCCGGTAAACAAGGGTAATTCGGGCGGGCCCACCTTCGACGTCGACGGCAACGTGATCGGCGTCAATACAGCGATCTTCTCGCCCTCGGGCGGCTCGGTCGGCATCGCCTTCGCGATCCCGGCGGAGACCGTGAAGACGGTCATTGCCCAGCTCAAGGACCACGGCAGCGTGAACCGCGGCTGGATCGGCGTGCAGATTCAGCCGGTGACGCAGGACATCGCCGACAGCCTCGGCCTGAAGAAGACCGACGGTGCGCTCGTGTCCGAGCCGCAAACGGGCAGCCCTGCGGCAAAGGCGGGCATCGAATCCGGCGATGTGATCACGAGCCTCAATGGTGAGCCCGTCAAGGATGCCCGCGACCTCGCCAAAAAGATCGGCAGCATGGCGCCCGGCACCGCGGTCAAGCTCAGCGTCATCCACCAGGGTGCTGAGAAGACGGTGACCCTGACGCTCGGACAGCTGCCGGCAACGCGCGAGTCTCGGGCCGAGGAGCGCGATCTGCCGGGCAGCGACGTGGGTAAGCTCGGCTTGACGCTCGCGCCGGCCACCGGTGGCGGCCCCGGCGTGGTCATCACCAATATCGACCCGAACGGGATCGCCGCCGATCAGGGGTTTCAGCCCGGTGACGTGATCCTCACCGTGGATGGCAAGACGGTGGGCGCCCCCGCCGATGTCCGTAAGGCCGTCGATGATGCGCGCAAGGGCGGCAAGCGGGTCGTGCTGATGCGCGTCAAGTCCAGTGACGGCACGAAGTTCGTGGCGCTGCCGATCAGCCGCGCCTGATTCACTTGGGGCGTGCCGCCGGCCTTCGTCGCCCCCGCCGACGGTGCGTTTCCAGGGGACGGGCGGCTTCGTCCGTCCCCACCTATCCGAAGTTCGTTCCGGCAATCCGTCGCCCCCTGCTGGGCGGAGCTTCGGCCGAGGGAGTGGCGGGGTCACACCCGCCGCTCCCTCTCTAATATTAGCCCTCGATGCAAGGAATAGGGTAAATTGGTTGCGGACCGGACGATAGAGGACGAGCAGGATCGGTCGGCGCAAAGGAGGTTGGCCGGCGAAATGCGGCTTTTGATCGTTGAAGACGACCGCGACGCGGCAGACTATCTCAACAAGGCGTTCCGCGAGGTCGGGCACGTCCCCGATCTCGCGCGCGATGGGGAGGAAGGCCTTTCCCTCGCGCTCGAAGGCCAATACGACGTGTTGATCATCGACCGCATGCTGCCGAAGCGCGACGGACTGTCGATCATCGGTACCCTGCGGAGCAAGGGGATCGGCACGCCGGTTTTGATCCTCTCGGCGCTTGGCCAGGTGGATGACCGGGTGAAAGGCTTGCGCGCGGGCGGCGACGATTATCTGCCCAAGCCGTATTCATTCTCCGAGCTTTTGGCGCGCGTCGAGGTGCTGGCGCGGCGGCGCGTCGGCCGCGGCGAGGACACGGTCTATCGCGTCGGCGATCTCGCGCTCGACCGCTTGTCGCACCGGGTCACGCGCGCGGAAGAGGAGATCGTGCTGCAGCCGCGCGAGTTCCGCCTCTTGGAATACCTCATGAAGCATGCCGGGCAGGTCGTCACCCGCACCATGCTGCTTGAGAATGTGTGGGACTATCACTTCGATCCACAAACCAACGTCATCGACGTGCACATCTCCCGTCTGCGCTCGAAGATCGATAAGGGTTTCGCGCAGCCCTTGCTTCACACCGTGCGCGGCGCGGGATACATGGTTCGTGACGGCGCTCGGTAAGCTGTTTCGCACGACGACGTTCAAGCTGACGCTCGTCTATCTCACTGTCTTTGCCCTTTTCGCGGCCTTTCTCCTCGGATATTTTGCCTGGAATACGCGGCGTCTGATCAATGATCAGATCACCCAGATCGTCGATGCTGAAACGACCGGCCTCGCCGACTTGTACCGCACCGGCGGCATTCGGCGCCTGGTTCTGGTGATCGACAGCCGCGCCCGGCAGCCCGGCTCGAACCTCTATCTCGTTACCATGTTCAACGGGCAGTCGCTCGTGGGCAACGTGGAATCGCTCAGTCCCGGCGTGCTTGACGCCGCGGGCACGACCGAAGCCATTTATCGCCGGCTCGACGAGCAGGAGGGGGCGGAGCACTACGCGCTCGTGCGGGTGTCCGTTCTGGCGGGCGGCTTTCGTCTGCTGGTCGGCCACGATCTCGAGGAGCGCGAGCGCCTCTACAACGTCGTCCTCGACGCCGGCCGCTGGTCGGTTGCGATCGTTATCGTGCTCGGTCTCGCGGGCGGCTTCTTCGTCACGCGGCGCGTGCTCACGCGCATCGATGCCATGACCGAGAGCACGCGCCGAATCATCGCCGGCGACTTGAGCGGCCGGCTGCCGATTGCCGGCACCGGCGACGAGCTTGATCGTCTCGCCGATAACCTCAATGCCATGCTCGAGCGCATCGAGGCGCTGATGCACGGCTTGCAGGAGGTGTCCGACAACATCGCGCACGATCTGAAAACGCCGTTGACGCGACTGCGCAACCGCGCCGACGAGGCGCTCCGCATGGCCAAGGGCGACGCCGATTGCCGTGCGGCGCTCGAGGCCACGATCGAGGAATCCGACGGCCTCATCCGCACCTTCAACGCGCTGCTGATGATCGCGCGCGCCGAATCGGGGCATGCCCGGGAGGGCATGAGCGATTTCGACGCGGCCGAGATTGCGCGCGGCGTGGCCGAGCTGTACGAGCCGCTGGCCGACGAAAAGGGACTGTCGGTCAAGATCGACGCGCCGCAGTCTGTTCCTGTTCACGGCAATCGGGAGCTCGTCAGCCAAGCCGTGGCCAATCTCGTCGACAATGCGATAAAGTATGCCCCCGGCAAACAGCCGGGCGATGCGGCAGGGGCGGAGATCGTGGTCAGCGCGCGCAGTGATAAGGACCGGATCGAATTCACCGTGACCGATCATGGGCCGGGCATTCCGCAAGCCGACCGCGGTCGCGCGGTGGAGCGCTTCGTGCGGCTCGAGCAGAGCAGGTCGGAGCCCGGCTCGGGGCTCGGCTTGAGCCTGGCGGCGGCGGTTGCGCGCCTGCATGGCGGCGAGCTCAAGCTCGAGGACAACCATCCCGGATTGAAGGCGAGCATTGAGCTGCCGCGCAATGGACCAAATCCGGCGTCGGGGTAATTAGCTACGAGAGGTGCCATTTAGAGGAGCGGCTTGAAACCGATGCGATCTCCCGCGCCAACCGACCCGACCGATGCCACGGAAGGTTTTGCGCTGGCGCGGCGAATCGTGACGGCGCCGCGCCTCTGCGCGCCTGAACTGGCGCGCGCGCGCCTCGACGGGTGGTTTGCCGGCCTGGGCGACAGCCCGACGGCGGCCGGGCTGCGGCGGCTTCGCACCGCCAATCCGACGCTCGAGGCGCTCTTGCAGAGCCTTGCCGAGGCCTCCCCCTATCTGTGGGACCTCGCGAGCTCCGCGCCTGACCGCCTCCTTGCCCTGCTCCAGTCGGATCCCGACCGGCACCTGCACGCGTTGTTCCGGGCGACCCGGCAGGCCGTCGCCGCGGCCGCCAGCGATGCCGAGGCGATGTCGGCCCTGCGCCGCATGAAAGGCGAGGCGGCGCTGCTGATTGCGCTCGCCGATATCGGCGGCGTCTGGCCGGTGATGCATGCGACCGCGGCGCTGACCGAGGTCGCCGACACCGCCATCGGCGCGGCCCTGCGCTACCTCCTGCTCGACGCATGCCGCCGCAAGCGAATCCATCCGATCGAGCCGGAAAGCCTCGAGCAGTCGAGCGGATATTTCGTCCTCGCCATGGGCAAGATGGGCGCGTTCGAGCTGAACTATTCGAGCGATATCGATTTGATCGTGCTGTTCGACCCGCGGGCGCCGGCGCTCCTGCCCGACAGTGAGCCGGCGTCGTTCTACGTCAGCCTCACGCGGCGGCTCGTGAAGCTGCTGCAGGAGCGCACGGCTGACGGTTATGTCTTTCGCGTCGACTTGCGCCTGCGGCCGGACCCTTCTTCGACCCAGATCGCCATGTCGATACCGGCGGCGCTCGATTATTACGAGGGGAGGGGCCAGAACTGGGAGCGCGCCGCCTTGATCAAGGCGCGGCCCTGCGCCGGCGCCATTGCGGCCGGCGAGGCCTTTCTCGGCGCGGTCTCTCCCTTCGTTTGGCGCAAATACCTCGACTTTGCGGCGATCGCCGACGTGCACGCGATGAAGCGGCAGATGCACGCCTATCGCGGCCACAGCGAGATTGCGGTCGAGGGCCACAATATCAAGCTCGGGCGCGGCGGCATCCGCGAGATCGAATTTTTCGTCCAGACGCAGCAGCTGATCGCCGGCGGCCGCCATCCTGCGCTGCGCGGCCGCGCGACGCTCGCCACCCTGACGGCGCTGACGCAAGGCGGTTGGGTCGACGTGGTAACTTGCGACGAGCTCAGCGAAGCCTATCGGTTTCTGCGCATGGTCGAGCACCGGCTGCAGATGATCGCCGACGAGCAGACCCACACGCTTCCCTCGAGCAAGGACGCGCTCGAGCGCTTTGCCCGCTTCCTCGGTTTTTCCGACCGCGAAGCGTTCGCGCACGCGCTCGTCGGGCATCTGCAAGCCGTGCAGCGGCACTACGCTCGCTTGTTCGAGCACCCGCCGCCGAGCGGCGGCGCTCGCGCCGCATTCGTGTTCGACAAGGATGAGGATGACCGCGAGACCCTCGATCGTTTGTCGGCGATGGGCTTTAAGCAACCCCTTAGGGCATCGGTTTCGGTGCGCCACTGGCTGTCCGGGGACTATCGCTCGCTGAAAAACCCGTTGGCGCGCGATCATCTGGCCGATCTGATTCCCACGCTGCTCGAGCAGTTCGCGCGCACCGAGAATCCGGATGCGGCCGTGCACGCCTTCGACCGGTTCCTCGGCGGCTTGCATGGCGGCGTGCGGTTGCTGTCCCTGCTGAAGCAGAACCCTGAGCTCGTCTCGCTCATCGGCACGATCTTGGGGACGGCGCCGCGCCTCGCCGACATCCTCGCCCACTATCCGCAGGTGATGGACGCGCTGCTCGAGCCGAACTTCTTTGCTGCGCTGCCGGACGAGATCATGCTCGCGCGCGGCCTGTCGCGATCGCTCGAGCAGGCCCGCTCGTATGAGGACTTTCTCGACAGCATCCGCATGTTCGGCCAGGAGCACATGTTCCTGATCGGCGCGCGCATCATATCCGGCACCGTGAGCGCGGAGCAGGCGGGCGAGGCGTTCGCCCGGCTGGCCGATGTGCTGATCCGCGCGCTGCACCGCGACGTCGAAAACACCTTCGCGCAAAAGCACGGCCGGCTGCGTCGCCAGGAATCGGCGATCCTCGCGCTCGGTCGGCTCGGCGGGCGCGAGATGACGGCGACCTCCGACCTCGATCTGATCGTCATCTACGATTTCGATCCCGCTCAGCCGGACTCGGGCGGGGAACGCAAGCTGCACGGCGCGCCTTACTTTGCCCGCCTGACGCAGCGGCTGATCAATGCGCTGTCCGCGCGGACCAATTACGGTCTGCTGTATCAGGTCGACATGCGGCTGCGCCCGTCGGGGCGGTCCGGCCCGGTGGCGACGCTCCTGGATTCATTCCGCACCTATCAGCAGGAGCAGGCGTGGACCTGGGAGCATATGGCGCTGACCCGGGCGCGCGTCGTCTCCGCGTCGCCGGACTTCGCGCGCCGGATCGAGGAGGTCATCGGCGGCGTTCTGCGCCGGCCGCGCAACCGGGCCATGATCGCCGCGGACGCGGTCGAGATGCGTCATGCGCTCGCCGCCGAGAAGGGCGATGCCGACCGCTGGAATCTGAAATACGCAGCCGGCGGCTTGATCGATCTCGAGTTCATCGCCCAGGTTCTGCAGCTCGTCCACGCGGCGGACGAGCCCGACATTCTCGACACCTCGACCGCGCGCGTGCTCGACAAGGCTTGGCGGCTTGGCCTCCTGACCACGGCGGACGCCGAAGTCTTGCGGCCGGCCGCGCGCCTCTATCACGACCTGGCCCAGGTCTTGCGGCTGTGCCTGTCCGGCCGCTTCGATCCGAAGGAGGCGGGGCCCGGCCTCCTGGGCCTCCTTGCGCGCGCCGCCGACGTGCCCGATTTCACCACGCTCGAGGTGCATTTGGCGGAAACCCAGGACCGCGTGCGCAAAGTTTTTGCGCGAATCCTCGGAACCTGAACCGAAGTTACCCTGGATTTTTGGCGCAAGGAGTTGAAGAAAAGGCAGGCATCACTGATCGCGCATGCGGCGTAGGAGGCGACGATGGCACAAGGCGACGCGGCGTCGACCGGTCCCGATCTGACCCAAGGCATTTTTCTCGATCAGCTCCCCGACGGTGAAATGCTCGTCGGCCATGTCGGCGATGACGAGGTCCTGTTGGTGCGGCGGGGAGGCGCGGTGTTCGCGGTCGGGGCGCATTGCACGCACTATCACGGTCCTCTCGCCGACGGTCTTGTGGTTGGCGACACGGTGCGTTGTCCCTGGCATCACGCCCGTTTTGATCTGCAGACGGGCGAAGCCCTCGAAGCGCCCGCCCTGAGCCCGATCGCCTGTTGGGCGGTCGAGCAGCGCGAGGGCAAGGTCTTTGTGAGCAAACAGCTTGCGCAACCGCGGCCGAAGCCCCGCGGCCGAAGCCCCGCCGGCGCGCCCGCAAAAATCGTCATCGTCGGCGGCGGCGCCGCCGGGTTCGCCGCGGCCGAGATGCTGCGGCGGCAAAGCTTTCAAGGCAGCATCCTCATGCTGAGCAGCGACGATGCGCTGCCCTACGACCGGCCGAACCTGTCCAAGGACTATCTCGCCGGCACCGCTCCGTTCGATTACGTGCCTCTGCGCGAAGAGCGTTTTTATCGCGAGAACAACATCGACACGCGCTTGCGCCAAGCGGCCATTGAGATCGACATTCGAGCCCGTGAAGTGATCCTCGCAGGCGGCGACAGGGTGCCCTACGACCGGCTGCTGCTGGCAACCGGAGCCGAGCCGGTGCGTCTCGCGATCCCCGGCGCCAACCAGCCGCATGTGCGCCCGCTGCGCTCGCTCGCCGATTGCACGGCCATCATCGAGCGCGCCGCCACGGCGCGCCGCGCGGTCGTTATCGGGGCGAGTTTCATCGGCCTTGAGGTCGCCGCCGCGCTGCGCCAGCGCGGGCTCGATGTCCGCGTCGTGGCGCCGGACAAGCGGCCGATGGAGCGAATTTTGGGCCCGCAGATGGGCGACTTCATCCGCGCCTTGCACGAAGAGCATGGCGTCGTCTTCCACCTCGGAGACACGGCAACTACCATCGACGGCAAGCGGGTGACGCTCAAGAGCGGCGGAGCGCTCGAGGCCGACCTCGTGGTCGTCGGCATCGGTGTGCGGCCGCGCCTCGATCTTGCCGAGAAGGCACGGCTCACCCGCGACCGCGGGGTCGCGGTCGACCAACACCTGGAGACGAGCGCGCCCGGCATCTACGCCGCCGGCGACATCGCCCGCTGGCCCGAGCCGCATGCCGGAGAAAAAATCCGCGTCGAGCATTGGGTCGTCGCCGAGCGCCAAGGGCAGGTAGCCGCGCTCAACATGCTCGGCTACCGGGCGCCGTTCACCACCGTGCCGTTCTTCTGGAGCCAGCATTACGACGTTCCGATCAACTATGTCGGTCATGCCGAAAACTGGAACCAGCTGGAGATCGACGGCGACATCGCCGGCAAGGATTGCCTCTTGCGGTTCAAACGCAATGGGCGCGTGCTGGCCGTCGCCTCGATATTCCGCGACCGCGCCAGCCTCGAGGCTGAGGTGACGATGGAGCGCGATGCCGCTTAGGCGAAGCTACATGACATTCAGATCGTGACGGTGAAGCGGGATAAGGCGACCGCGATAGCTCCGGCAGCCGACATCGTCACAGCTCCTTCTCGGCGAGTTCGCGAAACGCGTCGGGAACGGAACGGGAGATTCCCAGCGAGACCGATCCGTATCCAACCGACTCCCATCCGAAACGGTCGCGGATCGCGTCGACAGCGTGGTCGGCGACCCAGCGTGCCATGCCTCTCTTGGTGCCGGGGCGGCGCTGCTCGTCCGCAAGCTCAAGCGGGAGTTCGAGCTGTATTTCGCAGTGCGGCTCAAGCTGCGATACGGAGATCGCCAAGAGCGAGATGGTCTTTTCATCCGGGTGCTGCGCGAGGACCGTGCGCACCAGCTCCTCGGCGATCTCGGCAATGATCGCCGTCGCCGAAATCGGCGCGTCGAGCGTTATCGAGCGCGTGACCGAGCGGAGGTCGGCGAAGCGAACGCGGACCGTCACGGTCCGGCCAGGCCGGGATTTCGCCCGGAGCCGGGTGCCGATCCTATCCGCCAGATGACGCAGCGTGGGTCGGAAAACCCGCTCTCGCGCGGGCTTCCTGCCGATCGCCGACTGGGCTCCCGCCGATTGCGCCCGCCGATGCGTCTTGATCTCGCGCGGATCACGATTCCACGCCAGCGCCGTGAGCTTCTCGCCCGCCGCCGGACCGAGCAACTGCGTGAGCGACCCTCCCGGTGTCCGCGCCAGCTGGCCAATGGTGAGCACACCGATCTCGGCCAGTCGCGCCTTGGCCACCGGGCCCACGCCCCACATCAGCTCGACGGGCAGGTCGTGAAGGAAGTCCAGCTCGGCGTCGGGTTCGACAACCACCAGCCCGTCGGGCTTGGCTGCTTGCGAGGCGATTTTCGCCAGATGCTTGGTGCTCGCCACGCCGACCGAGATCGGAAGGCCAAGCTCCGCCCGCACACGGCGCCGGATGGTCCGTGCAATTTCGGCGGGCGGACCGAAGAGATGGGTGCAGCCCGCCACTTCGGCAAAGGCCTCATCGATGGAAATCCGTTCGACGAGGGGCGTGAAATCATTGATCACCTCGATGGCGGCGTCGCCCAGCCGCTGGTAGTCTTTAAAATGGCCGTTGACAAAAGTGAGCTGCGGACAGAGTTCGCGCGCCCGCCGTCCCGGCATGCCGCCTCGGACCCCGAAGGCCCTGGCTTCGTAGGACGCTGCAAGCACGACCCCGCCGCCGACGGCGATGGGAATGCCGCGCAGGGATGGGTCGAGCAGCTGCTCGACGGAGGCGTAGAAGGCATCGAGGTCCGCGTGGAGGATGGTGGCTGTCGTTCCCATGCCGACCGTTCGCCCGCGACGGTTCGAGGAGGCTTTTCGGCTACGAGAACATAAAGAGAACAAATCTGGAAGATTGTCAAGCCGCAAGCCGTGGTTCGCGAGCGTCGAAACGATGCTCTTGCGCCATTTGCGCGCAGCTCCGCCGGTGTGATCAACAGGCATCGACGCGGAGACGCTCAAGCGGGCGCGGGGATTGTTGCTATTGTGTTGTTCGCCGTCACCTGTTCAAGTGCGGCCCGCCGACAATGTGACAATATCAAGCATCGTGTCAGCTCATGACGGGGACGATCCAAACCCTCCTGCTGATGCTCGCGGTGTTGGTCGTCGTGGCTGTCGTCGCGCGGCAGCTGAAGACCGCGCCTTCCATTCTGCTCGTCGTCGCCGGGGTCGGGCTTGCGCTTGCTCCCGGGCTGCCGCGGTTCGAGCTGGCGCCGGAGCTTGTGCTGCTCGGCATCCTGCCGCCGCTGATCTATTCCGCCGGCGTCGCCATGAGCTGGCGCGAATTCCGCTTCAACTTGCGGCCGATCACGCTGCTGGCCCTCGGCTGCGTCGTCTTCAGCACATTTGCGGTAGCGGCGGCGGGGCATTGGCTGCTCGGCATGCCCTTGCCCGTCGCCTTCGTGCTCGGCGCTATCGTGGCGCCGCCGGACGTGGTCGCGCCGCTCGCGATCGCGCGGCCGTTGGGCCTGCCGCGCCGGCTTCTCGTCGTGCTCGAAGGCGAGGGGCTCGCCAATGACGCCACCGCGCTGATCCTTTACCGCTTCGCGGTCGCTGCCGTCAGCACCGGCCTATTCTCTTTCGGCGAAGCCGCCGGGACGTTCGGCCTGATCGTCGTCGGCGAGATCGTCTACGGAATTGGCGTCGGGTGGCTCAGCCTCCGCCTGCGGCGCTGGGCGCGCGACCCCCGCGTCGAGATCACGCTGTCGCTGATGACGCCGTATGTGGCATTCTGGGTTCCCGAGCATCTCGGCGGGTCGGGCGTGCTGGCGACGGTGGCGGCCGGCCTGTTCGTGAGCTGGAACGGGCCGCTGCTCATTCCGGCGGCGACGCGGCTGCAAGGAATCTTTTTCTGGGACTTGCTGATCTATTTTCTCGAAGGGTTCGTCTTTCTCGTGACCGGCCTGCAGGCCCGAACGCTGGTCGAGCGGATGAATACGCTCGCGCTGCGCGATCTCGCGCTCGCCGTGCTGCTCACAGTCGCGGTGGTGATCGTTGCACGGTTCGTCTGGGTGTTTCCGGCAACCTATCTGCCGCGCTGGCTCAGTCCGTCGCTCGCCCGGCGAGATCCATCTCCCACCTGGCAGGCGACCTTTATCCTGGCATTCGTCGGCGTCCGCGGCGTCGTGTCGCTCGCGGCGGCGCTGGCCATTCCGCTGGCGACCGCGGCCGGCGCGCCGTTTCCCGACCGCGATCTCATTCTCTTCATCACCTTCGGCGTCATCATCGTCACGCTGGTCGGCCAAGGATTGCTGTTGCCGGGCATCGTCGGCCGGCTCGGGTTGGCGCGCGACACGGAGGACGAGCATCGGCGCGAGCACGCAGCGGAGCTCGCCGCGCGGTCCGAAGCGCTGAACGTTGCGCAGAGCCGGCTCGACCGGCTGGCGGTCGACCGCCAAATTCAACCCGAGGTGCTGGCGAGCTTGCGTGCCCGTCACGACTATCGGGTCGGCCGGCTGCCAAGGGAGATGGGGGACGGGCGTGATGCCGCGGCGGTCGCCGCAGAGCTCCGCACCGAGCTGATCACGGTCGAGCGCGAATTCATCTACCGGA
Organism: Xanthobacteraceae bacterium; assembly: GCA_052148715.1. GTDB lineage: Bacteria > Pseudomonadota > Alphaproteobacteria > Rhizobiales > Xanthobacteraceae > JBKQHQ01. Next base: position 45,351 of record JBKQHQ010000133.1, read on the forward strand.
TGCTGCGGGACGGCAAGATCACCGATGAAGCGCGTAGACGCATGGAGCACGAGCTCGACCTGGAGGAGGCAAGCGTCGCCTGCCGGAAGGAAGGCGGAGCCGAGCCCGCGCTCTGAGGCATCCCGTCGAGAACTCTGGCCAATCAACAGGTTCAAAGCCTGTCCCGATTCCAAAGGAGCCGGACAGGCGTTAGTCTGCCGGGCTTGAGGCTGCAAGGGCAGGTGACCCCCGTTGTCCATCGGAAGCATCGTCGGCCGCATCTTCCGCTTCCCGTTGACGCGCATCGTCATCGCTACGGCAATCGCATTCGCCGCCGCATTGGTTCCGGGGCTACTATGGCCATACTTCACCGGCCTTAGTGAGTTCGCTGGCGGTCAGTCGGGACTGGGGTTCAGCTGGCTCTCGACCACGGCGATCATCCTCTGTGTCGATCTGGCCTACCGGGGCTACGTGCGGCTTGTAGAACGGAGGCCGGTCGACGAGCTGGGGTTGCGCGGCGCGTTCGCGGAGCTCGGCTGGGGGGCGGCGCTCGGCGTGGCGCTGATCGCCGTGACGATCGGCACGCTGTGGTGGGTCGGGGACTATCAGGTGCAGGCGATCAATGCCTGGACGGCTCCGGCCGGCGTGCTCGCGCTGGCGATCCAGTCCGGCTACATGGAGGAGATCATCGTACGCGGCATTTTCTTCCGCATCACCGAGGAAGCGTTGGGAACGTGGCTGGCGCTCGCCATCTCGGCGGCGCTGTTCGGGTTCGCCCACGCGCTCAATCCGAATGCGACCTTCATCTCATCGGCCATGATCGGCCTGGAAGCCGGTGTTTTGCTCGGCATCGGCTTCGTGCTGACGCGGCGGCTCTGGTTCCCGATCGGCCTGCACGCGGCATGGAATTTCTCCGAGGGAGGTCTCTTCGGCGTGCCTGTCTCGGGATTCAAGTTCGACGGGCTCTTGCTCGGCGAGCTGTCGGGCTCTCCGGCGCTGACCGGCGGCGCGTTCGGGCCGGAGGCCTCGGTGGTGGCCTTGGGCGTCTGCGGGGTCACGGCACTCGTGTTGGCTGTCATCGCGATCCGCCGTGGCCATATCAAGCGGCCGTTCTGGGCGTGGCGCTGGCAATGAACGGGTAGGCAAAACACGATGACCGAGGCAAAGCTGACTGGAGGAACCGCGGAAGACCGTGCTGCGCTGCTGGCGCTGCATGAGCGCTACATTGACGTGAATGCGCGCTTCGATTGGGAAAATTTGCAGCCGATCTTCAGCGCGGAGCCGGATGCGGTTTTTTTTAATCTCAACGGCCATACCTATAACGGCCGCGAGCATTGGACCAGGCTGTGGAAATTCTACGGGGCAAACGTGCAATCGAGCTACTGGACGCCCGACGACATCGGCGGCACCGTGGATGGAAATCTCGCGGTCGTGTGGTGCCACCGCAAGACGCGCCGGCAATGGACGGGCAGCGAACCGCCGCCGCGCGACCTACACTACGACAACTCGGAATTCGTCTCGCGCTCGACCATGGTATTTCGTAAGGAGGGCGGGCAATGGCGGGTCGTCCATGCCCATTTCTCGCCTGCCGACGCGGGGCCGCGCCCGGGCGGCGTTTAGCTCGCGCGGATCGGAGTATGCGCGGGGTGCCTCTTGGATAAATTCCCGCGATTGAGCGTGCGGCTGCATGGCGGCATTGAGCCGCGACATTGCGTCGAGCAGGCGCGGGCTGCCGAAACGGCCGGGCTCGCCGGCGTCTGGTTTGCGGAAAATCCGTTCAGCCGCGGAATTCTCCCCGCGGCCGCGGCCTGTGTCGTTGCGACCAAGAAACTGCAGATCGGCGCCGGCGTGTTCAATCCCTACAATCGGCATCCGACGCTGATCGCTATGGAGATCGGCGCGCTCGACGAATTGTCCGGCGGACGCGTGCGCCTCGGCATCGGCTCGGGGATCGGCCACGCCGTCGAGCGCATGGGCTTTGGCCATGACCGCCCGCTCACCACGCTGCGTGAGGCGATCGTCATCGTCCGCGCGCTCCTGCGCGGCGACGAGGTCGATCACGCGGGCAAAGTGTTCAACGTCGAGCGGGTCAAGCTCGACTACCGGGCACGCGCAGATATCCCGATTTTCATGGCGGGCCGCGGCGAGAGGAGCCTGCAGGCGTGCGGCGAGCTTGCCGACGGCCTCATCGTCTCCAACATGTGCACCCGCGCCTTCGTCGCCGAGGCCGTGCAGGTCCTCGACGCCGCGGCGCGCGCGGCCGGTCGAGCCGTCACGCCGGCCGTCGTGCAATATCTGCCTTGCGCCGCCAGCGATGATCGCGACAAAGCGCGTGCGGCGGCGAAGCGCGCGGTCGGCGAGTTGCTGCCGGCCTTCTGGGCGCTCGGCCAAAAACTGCCGGCGGCCAAGACCGCGCTGCTGGAAGGCAGCGGAATTTCAGCGGCAGAGTTCGCCACCGCGGTTGCGCGTCTGCAAGCCGGTGAACCGGCTGAGGTGCTCGATGAACGCTATGTCGCCGCCTTCAGCATGGCGGGGAATGCCGCGGAGTGCCGCGCGCAGGCGGCCGCTTACGCCGCGGCCGGGGTCACCGAGCTTGCCCTGACGTTCACGGGCGCGGACGCCGCGGCGCAGATGGCGTATGTGGCGCGGGCGTTGGCCACGTGAGTCCGCTCACGTCAGCTTCGCGAGCTCCACCGCCCGTTGCCAGTGCGCCCGCGCCGCCACGAAAAACGCCGCCGTTTCTTCCGGGGGAGCCGTTCCCCTGCCCAAAAAGCGAGGAGCATGCCGGGCAACTGTTTTTTAGGAGAAATGCCGACTAGCCCACTCGGGTCATTGAAACGCCACGATTGACAACTATTTTACTTTTGTCGATCGCGACAGACCTGCTGGCCACGGATGTACTGGTGGCGGTTATGGCCCCGACGTGGACCCGCCGGGAGAAATCCTCGGCGGGTTTTCATTTGCGGCCGACCGACTTTCTGCCGCGGCTTTAGCGGAAGCAGTGAGAACCGGCCGACGACCGCAGAGTCGCAGAGCTAATCGACCAGTCTCAAGCCCGCTCCGCGCTCCAGCTGCCGGAGCAGGTCCCCGACGGTCCGCTTCCGTGCCAGGTCCCGCCGCCGCCATTGTGCACCAGCCGTCCGGATCCGTGGGCGCTCTGTGACCCATCCGAGACCGTCACGCTGAGATTTCCATTCTCCGTCACGCGGCCGGACAGGCCGGCCTCGCTGGAGACCACTCCGTGAGTGATGGTCACGCTATAGGTGTAGGATTGGCCACAGGGCCCGCTTGTGGTGCTCACGCGAACATTCCACGTGCCGTCGAACGGCGTTGCATTCGCCGTCGAAACAAATGCGATGGGGAAAGCGGCGAATACTGTCGCGACGGTTAGAGCACGGATCGTTGGGCTGATCATGGGACCTCGTTACTGGCCTGATGGCCGACTGCGCCGAATCGACGGCGCCTACGTGTGAGGGCGAATATCAGAATAGCCGCCGGGGACAAGTCGTCTGATTGGTGAATATTTGGGCGAACATGTCCAAGGCGGTATTCGCGTACTCTGGTCCGGCTCTCTGCGAGCAATGCGCGGTGTGTGGTGTGATTGATCCGAGGCCGCCGGTCCGGCGCTGCCGGCCGGCCGTGCACTGAGCCTTCAGCGCATATCTGACAACTCGTCGTTCAGTAGCGCGCTCAGCGCCGGGCTTCTAAGTTAAAGAGCGTGAAATGTCCCCTTTTCGCCCTGTTCGCGTGTCCGCGGATGATGTCACCCGACGGGAGGGTTTGCGCTCGACCACGATGGTGCGCGGCGCCGAGGCCCGACCCGCGAGCACGACGGACTTGCTGACGTCCTTGCGCGGCGGGGCTGCCTTGAGCAACTGGGCGAGGATCCGATCGTGCGGCAGCCCGATCAGCGAGGCCGCGATTTCGACCTGCAGGTCGAGTTCGTCGGACAAGTCTCGGGCGGCGGCAATTGCCTCCTCGATCGTCGGCGCGTCGTGCCGGACGCGACGGGCACCATACTTGGTGTTCCAGGCTTGACCTTTGTTTTTGCTCATGAATTCTTTCCTCTTGAGAGTCGATTGCCGACCCACCATGCCTTATTTTGTGCATCGCAACAAGAAAATTGTGCATCGCGGCAAATTGCCCAAGGTGCGTCCCACTGAACAGGAGCGCTCGCTTAAGATCGCGCAGCGGCTTGGTTCGCCCAGGACGACGGGAGCAGGGCGGCGCTCGGCCCACCGACGCGTCGCTCGAATGATCGTGCGGGCTATCCCCGCTTGATGTGAAAGCGCCCCGAAATTCAAGGCGTCCTCGCGGCTGCTGCAGCGAAATGCGTGGTTAGTGGAAGCCGGAAAGGCAATCGGGTAAACGACACCGCATCCAATCGTTAATGCAGTGACAGGATCGCGAAACGCATCGTCCGGGCCGTCGCGCTCTGGCCGGCTGGACCGCGCGGCGCTCGACCGGCGTCGGTCCGTCCGCCCAGATCAGGAGGAGCTGCCGGGGGCAGCAAAAATCCCGTGCTGCAGGATGGTGATTTCATTGCCGTCGGATTGGCCGCATGCGTCTCGCCCGAGCCGGTTACGATGATGATGAGGCTAAAGCCGATCGCGGCCACTGTCGGTGGCATGAATCCGCTCCCGTCGATCTGGACCGAGCAAAGCAACTGGTCCAGCGATTTCGTGGACAAGGGGCCCGCCAGTGTTAGGACGGACACACGAACGGAGCGTGGTGCGCGCGCTTCGCCCAAAGGCGTCAGCGTCCGCATCACGCGCTACCGCGATGGCGCATCGGTTGCAATTGACGGGGCGAGTTCCTCGGCAGTCCTTGCGTCTACGCCAAGTGGTCCGGACATGACGCGCAATGCGATTGTCCTGCCTGGGATAACGGGAAGCCATATCCGCCTGCCTTCCTGACAAGCTGGATAATAGCTATACTGTTGACGCCAGTCGGGGGCAGCCGGGAAAAGTCCCCCCTGCGGGAGGAAACGAATGAAAAATCTTGTCCGTGCAGGTGTCGTCGCCGTCGCTATGGCCTTTGCCGGCGGTGCGATGGCACAAGAGACCGTGAAGGTCGGCGGGCTTTACCCGCTCAGCGGCAACGCGGCAAGCGCCGGCCAGCAGGCGAAAGCGGCGGTCGAGCTTGCCGTCGACATCGTCAACGGCATGCATCCCGATGTTACGGGTATGCCCGCTGTCGGAATGCCGGGACTCAAGGGCGGCAAGCTTGAGCTTGTCTTCGCCGACCATCAGGGCAACCCATCGACCGGCCAGAGCCAGGCATTGCGGCTCATTCAGCAGGAAAAAGTCTCGGCGCTGATCGGCGCGTATCAATCCTCGGTCACATTCGCCGGCACCCAGGTCGCCGAACGCTACGGCCTGCCTTGGGTCGTCGGCGACTCGGTGGCCGCCAACATCACCGGACGCGGCTTCAAATTCGTGTTTCGGGTCACGCCGATCGCTTCGGATTTTGCCTATAACTACATGGATTTCTTGAATGACGTGACGGCGATGGGTCACCCGGTCAAGACCGTCGCCACCGTCTACGAGAACACCGATTATGGGACGTCGATCGCCGAAACGCTGCGCAAGGCGATCAGGGAAAAAGGCTTCGATCTGATCGCCGAGATCGCCTACAGCGCGAACACCACCGACGTGTCCTCGCAGGTGCTGCAGCTCAAGGACAAGAAGCCGGATGCGGTCGTCTTCGTGTCCTACACCTCGGACACGATCCTTTATATGAAGACGTTGAAGCAGCTCGATTACAAACCGCCGATCGTGATCGGCGACGATTCCGGGTTCTCGGATCCGGCGTTCATCAAGAATGTCGGCAGCATCGCGCAAGGCGCCGTCAACCGCAGCGCCTGGGATATCGGCAAGCCTGGCAGCGTCACCGCCAAGATCAACGAGTTGTTCAAGGCCAAGACCGGCTACGATGTCGACGACACCAGCGGCCGCAATATGGAAGCCATGTTTGCGCTCGCGGATGCCATCAATCGTGCAGGTTCGGGAAGTTCGGAGGCGATCCAGGCCGCGTTGCAGAAGACCGATCTCAAACCTGAGCAATTGATGATGGGCTATAAGGGCGTCAAGTTCGACGAGACCGGCCAAAATGTTCTAGCGGCGAGCTATCTGATCCAGCTGCAGGGCAATAGTTATGTTTCGGTTTGGCCGGCGAAATCGGCAAACGCCAAGCTTCAAATCCCTTTTAAGGGATCGGAGTGAACGCTCTCTTCTGAGCTAAACCTCAGGCGGTCGGCGCCCTGCATCGCTTTCGAGGGGTGAAGGGCGCGGAGCCCTGCCACTGCCTCCGATGCCTCCATGACGATCATCCAAGTCATTGTCAGCGGTCTGTTGCTCGGCGCGGTCTACGCGCTGTTCTCATCCGGGCTGACGCTGATCTGGGGCATGATGAACTTCATCAATTTCGCGCATGGCGAGTTCGTCCTGATGGGGATGTATATCGCGTTCCTCGTCGTTATTTACCTCAATGGCGGTCCGTCGTTGTTCGTCACCGCCGCGGCAATTCTTCTCTTTGGTCTTGGCATCGTCATCTATTATGGTCTGATCCGCCATGTGATGCGCGGGCCGATGCTGGCGCAGATTCTATCAACCTTCGGATTGGCCCTGCTGCTGCGTTATCTTGCGTTCTTTATTTTTAAAGCCGATTTCAAGACGCTGCCCGACACCATTTTTCCAGGTACGGTCAACATCGGCGGCATTTTTCTTGGTGTGCCGCAACTCGTCGCCGGCGGTGTTGCGCTTGTGATCACTCTGGGGATCCATCTCCTGTTGACGCGCTCGGCGATCGGCAGCCAGCTTCTTGCCGTGGCCGAAGACCGCCAGGCGGCGATGCTGATGGGAATCAGGCCCGACCGCATGCAGGCGATCGCTTGGGGCCTGTCGGCCGCGAGCGCGGGCATCGCCGGGGCGCTGATCGCGACCTTCTACTACATCTCGCCGACGGTCGGTGAATCGCTGGCGCTGACCGCGTTTGTCGTCGTGGCCTTCGGCGGCTTCGGCAGCGTGCCGGGCGCGCTGGCGGCCGGGCTGCTGATCGGGGTCATTCAATCGCTGTCGGCCTATCTGCTCGGGCCGATCTACAAGGACATCATCGTTTACGCCATGTTCGTGGCGCTGCTGTGGGTCCGCCCGACCGGCCTGTTCGGAAAGGCCGCGTGATGATCCGGCTCGGCATCGTCCTGTGTGCCGCGTTTCTTCTCTATCCGCTTGTTCTGCCCGATGACTTCTATGGCCGCATGGGTGTCGAGGTTTTGCTGGCGGCGATCGGCGCCTCGGCCTGGAATATCTTGGGCGGATATGCGGGCCAAATCTCCGTCGGTCACGCGGTGTTTTTCGGCATCGGTGCTTATGCACCGCTGCTTGTCTTCACCAAGGTCGGGCTGCCGCCGGTCGCAGGCCTTCCGGTTGGGATTGCGCTCAGCGCGGCGGTCTCCGTCGTCATCGGCCTGCCGACGTTTCGCCTGACCGGGCATTACTTTTCCATGGCGACGATCGCGGTAGCCGAGCTTATCCGCCTTGTCATCAGCAGCTGGGACTATGTCGGGGCGGCCACCGGTTTGATGGGCCCGGCAGTGGCGCGGACCTGGCTCGATCTATCATTCCGCAGTCCCGTTCCGTACTACTACATCTTCCTCGCGGTGCTGGCGTGTCTCCTGCTCCTGACGTGGCATTTGCAGCGCAGCCGCATGGGCTACTACTGGCGCGCCATTCGCTCCGGCGAGCGGCCGGCGCGCAGCCTGGGCGTTCCGGTCAGCCGTTACAAGCTTTATGCCCTGCTGCTCAGCGCCGGCTTTACCTCGGTCGCAGGCTCGCTCTATTCGTTGATGGTCGGCTTCATCGATCCGGAAAGCGGATTTGGGATTCTGCGCTCGGTCGAGCTTATCATTATTGCTGCGCTCGGCGGCGCCGGCAGCCTGTTCGGGCCGTTGCTCGGCGCCGTGATTCTGGTGCCGCTGCAGACCGTGACCAATTCGCTGTATGGTGGGGGTGGATCGGGCCTCACCTATATTCTCTACGGTGGCATCATCGTTCTGCTGGCGCGGTTCGAGCCGGGCGGGCTCATCGACCTGTGGCGGCGCGTGATTCGGCGGTGGTCCCATGACGCCGCCGTCGCAGTGGCAAAGCCCCATGCTTCTTAGAGCGCAAAATGTGTCGCTGAGCTTTGGCAACCTGATCGCCCTTTCGGGCGCGAGCCTCGACGTTGCCGAGGCCGAGATCGTCGGCTTGATCGGTCCCAACGGCGCGGGCAAATCCACTTTTTTTAATTGTATGGCGGGCGACCTTGCGCCCACCGAGGGCCGTATTCTGTTCAACGATGTCGATGTGACGCGGGCCACGCCGGAGGCGCACGCAAAGCTCGGCGTCGGACGCACATTTCAGGTGCCTGCCACCTTCGTCGAATTGTCGATCCTGGAAAATGTGATGATCGGCGCCTTCCTTCGCCACCCGGATCGCCATGACGCGCGCGCCGCGGCGCTCGAGGTGCTCGAATTCACCGGATTGACGGCCGTCGCCGCCGCGTCGGCGCGCACGCTCGGGACCCCGGGACGCAAACGGCTTGAGATCGCGCGCGTGTTGGCGACGCGACCCAAGCTTCTGCTGCTGGACGAGGCGCTGGCCGGGCTCACGCCGAGCGAGATCCAGGAAGCGATCTCGCTGGTGCGGCGCATCCATGCCGCGGGCGTCACCATCATCATCATCGAGCACATCATGGAGGTGATTCTGACGCTGGCGCAGCGTGTCGTCGTGTTCAACCAGGGCGTTACCATTGCAAGCGGGACGCCGCGCGAGGTGGTCGATAATACCGCCGTCATCGAGGCCTATCTCGGGCGCCGGCACGCGCGCGACCCCGGAGCGCATGTGCCGTGAGCGCGCCCGTCCTCTTGCGCGTGCGCAATCTGGAAGTGCGATACGACGATTTGGTCGGTCTCGCCGACGTGTCGCTTGAGGTAGCGCAGGGAAGCGTGGTCGCGCTGCTCGGCTCCAACGGGGCCGGCAAGACCACGACGCTCAATGCCATTGCCGGACTGAAACGCCGCAGCCGCGGCAGCGTGGAATGGATGGGTCAGGAGATCAGCGATCTGCCGGCCTATTCGGTGGTGTCGCAGGGCCTTACGCTTTCGCCGGAAGGATGGCGGCTGTTCACCCGGCAGACGGTCGAGCAGAATCTGCGCCTCGGCGCGACAGTGCTGGCGGATCGGGGGCGTGCGCCGGCGCTACTCGATCGGGTCTACGACACCTTCCCACGACTCGCCGAGCGGCGGCGCCAGCGTGCCGGCACGTTGTCGGGCGGCGAGCGTCAGATGCTGGCGCTCGGCCGCGCCCTGATGAGCGAGCCGAAGCTTCTCATGCTCGACGAGCCGAGCCTCGGTTTGGCTCCCGCCGTGGTCGAGATGCTCTACGAGAAACTCGCGCAACTGCATCGTGACGGCTTGACCCTGTTGCTCGCGGAGCAGTCGGTGCCGCTGGCGCTTGAGATCGCCGACTATGCCTATGTGCTGCAAACCGGACGCGCGGTGCTGGAGGGCACTGCACGCGATCTGCAAACCAATCCGCAGGTCCAGAGGATTTACTTAGGGATCGATGCGTCCGACTGAAGGAGAAGGGCTCGGCCCGTTCACTGCTCAATGCTCATCTGGGCCTTGGCCGCCAGCGCACCGAGGCGCTGCCGTTCTGTCGTAATGAAGGCGACAAAGTCCGCGACCGACCCGCCTGCGCTCTCGATGCCGCTCGGGGCAAGCTTGTCTTGTACGTCGGCGCTCTTGATCGCAGCCTGCATCTCGGCGTTCATTCGTCGAATGATCGGTTCCGGCGTTTCGCGCGGAGCGAACAGACCGGCCCAATGGCCGATCTGAACCGTCGGGAATCCTTGCTCGGCCGTGGTCGCGAGCGAGGGATAGGCACTGATGCGTTTTACGTAGGTCGTTGCGATGGCCTTCAACAATCCGGCTTTGACCGGAGGCAATACGACGATACTTGCCTCCGATGTCGCTGAGACGCTGTTCGAAAGGACCGCGTTCACGCCGTCGCTTCCGCTTCTGTAGGGGACGATCGTCAGATTGGCGCCCGTCGCCTCCTTGATCATCTCGGCGACGAAATGCGGGACGGTGCCGTTCCCGGCCGTAGACCAGGAGATGCCCTTGTCGCCCTGCGTCTTGGCCCAGGCGACGAACTCCGCCATGTTGCTCGCCGGAACACTGGGATTCACCACAATGGCCGACGGCGCGACGGCGATCATGCCGACCGGCACAAGATCTGAATCGGCATAGGGCAGATTTTTCACCAGCTGGCTGTTGGTGATGACGCCCGTCGCGCCGATCAGAAAGGTGTAGCCGTCGGCCGGGGCCCGGGCCACCACGCCGGTGCCGATGATCGCGCCTGCGCCCGGCCGATTGTCGATGACGATCGGCTGTCCAAGCCGCTTGCCGACCGCCTCGGCGGCCACCCGCGCAATCAGATCGTTGGCGCCGCCGGGGCCGAACGGCACGACCCAGTGGATGGCGTGATCCGGCCACTCCGCGTGCGCCGCCGGCGCCGAGGCCGCGCCGACAAGAACGCCAGCAGCGAGAGCTACGGCCCGATTTATCATTGTATTCTTCTTTGCTTGGCGCTCGGATCCCGACGCTTACTTTCGGGCCGGCGAGGTCGATGGCGTGGTCGCGTAGCGCTGCTCCAAAGCATCGAACGCCGGCTTATCGACAAGGCGTTGGCGTTCGGCGAACATCGCGATAATTCCTTGCGCCTCGTTCACCGAGCCATGCTCGCGCAGTGCCATGAGCGCCGTCTGCATGCCCTTGACCGCGCCTTGCAGGGCGACATTGGCATAAAGCACGAAGGCAAAGCCCATCTCCTCGGCGGCGGCCCGAGCGGTGATGGGCGTTTTTCCGCCGACGACCATATTGAGGATCTGCGGCACGCCGAGAAGTTTCGGAATCTTCCTGATCTCCTCAGAAGTCTGCGGCGCCTCGACAAAGGTCATGTCGGCGCCGGCTTCGATATAGCGGCCGGCGCGCTCGATGGCCGCGTCGAATCCTTCGACCGCCCTGGCGTCAGTGCGCGCGATGACCAGCATGCCGTCCCGTCGCGCATCGACGGCCGCCTTCACCTTATTCACCATCTCGGCCGTGGGAACGAGCTCCTGGCCGTCGAAATGACCGCATCGCTTCGGCATCATTTGATCTTCGAGTTGTATCGCGCTGGCTCCGGCGCGCTCGAGCATGGCCACGGTGTGGCGCACGTTCAAGGCATTCCCAAACCCGGTATCGGCATCCACGATAATCGGCAGGCTTACGATGTTTCGGATCGCCATCGTGTGCTCGACGAGCTGGCTTAGGTCCATGAAGCCGAGATCGGGCAGACCGAGATGCATATTCGTCAGCCCGGCACCGGTTAGGTAGACGGCCTTGAACCCGAGATCCGCGATGATACGCGCCGCGAGCGCGTTCGCCGCACCCGGCAATAGAACGCCGCGTTCAACCGCCAATGTCTTGCGCAGCGTGTCGATGTGCTCGTGGCCCATGCTTTCCTTTTTCATGTGGTGCGGCCGCCGTTTTAGATACGCCGGCCGCGAAATGCTCGCGGTGAAGCCTATCACGCTATGAAGGGTGGTTAGCACGCCCGCCGATGCGCCCGCGTGTAGGCGCTATTCGTTAATCTACCGATTCTCCGCTGGCCTTGATTGGACGAGCCCACCTTTCGATCTCGCTCGGAATATATTTGGAGAGATATTCTGGACTGCGACGCTCGGGCGCCACGACAGTCACCCCAACGCTTTCGAAGCGTTCGTGGACTGCCTTTGAGTCCACCGCCTCACTCGTAGCGTTGGCGAGCCGGCGGACAATGGCCTGGGGCGTCCCTTTTGGGAAGACCAAGGCGCTCCATGTATTGCAGTCGAGGTCGGCCAAGCCCTGCTCAGGCGCGGTCGGAAGATCGGCGAGCACGGCCGACCGAGTCGGCCCAAGCGTAGCGATCGCCTTCACGGTGCCGGCCTGAATCTGAGGGAACGCCGTTGAAACTTGCTCGCACATGAAGTCGATGCGACCGGCGATCATGTCCTGCATTGCCGGAGCGCTGCCGCGATAAGGGACATGCGTGATGTGCGTTCCCATCGCCAGGTTCAGCAGCACAGCGCAGATGTGCAGCCCGGAGCTGCTCCCGGAGGAGCCGTATTGCATTTTCGTCTGGTGCTCTTTGGCGTAGGCGATGAATTCCGCCAGAGTGTTGGCAGGGAGGTCCTTGCGCGTAATCAAAATCCGCGCGGAATCCGCAAACAGGGCAACGGGCGCAAAATCGATCGTGGCATTGTACAGCGGTTTCTTGTACAGGCTCTGCATTTGCGCGAGGGTAGGGGGACCGCCGAGCAGGAACGTGTAGCCGTCGGGCGCGGCCTTCGCGACACGGTTGGCGCCCGTCATTCCGCCTGCCCCGCCGACGTTTTCGACAATCACCTGCTGGCCCAGAACCTCGCCCAAGCGTGACGCCAGAATGCGTCCGATCGTATCGACCGGGCCGCCGGCCGCGTACGGCACCACCATCGTGACCGGACGTGTCGGCCAGTCTTGTGCCTTTGCGTTCCCGATGCAGGCAAGAGTCGCCGCCAATGCGACGGCACAGATCAAGCGTTTCATGTTTGCCCTCCGCTCCAAAGCGCAACTAAATCCGCGGTCAATTGATTTTCGAGAAGGCGTCACTCATCCAACGCGGGGCCGGTGGCAGCTCCGTGATCAAACTATGCGACAGCGCGAACGGGGGGAAGGGCTTGGCGGCAGGTTGTGACCCAAATTCGGACGTGCTGCAACGCACCTAACTCAACTCACAATCTCACTCGATCACTTGGTCCGCGTGGGTCAACCGCATTAGCGTATTACTCGGGCGTTAGCGCGGCGGCGGCGAGCCGACCGCCATCGCTGCTTCGATAGACATGCTCGCCACCGGGCCATAGACTTCCGTCGAGGGTGCAATCGCAAATCCGACAGCTATGACCGAGGAGAACGTGGAACGGCGGCTGAGCGCCATTCTCGCCGCCGATATCGCGGGCTACAGCGCGCTCATGGGCGCGGACGAGGCCCGCACCGTGCGTGATCTCAAAGGGCATCAAGCGGTCGTGCTGCCGATGGTCGGCGAGTGCGCCGGCCGTATCATCGACACCGCCGGTGACGGTTTCCTTGCCGAGTTTTCCAGCGTGGTCAACGCGGTAACATGCGCCGTCGCTATCCAATCGAAGATGGCGGGGCGCAACGCTGCGATCGAGCCGGAGTGCCGTATGCAATTTCGCATCGGCATCAATATCGGCGAAGTTATGGTCGACGGAGCCCGCATTTTTGGCGATGGGATCAACGTCGCGGCTCGATTGGAAGCTCTCGCGGAGCCGGGCGGCATCAGTATTTCGAGCAAGGTTTACGAAGAGATCAGCGGAAGGATTGATCTTGCATGCCAGGATTTGGGTGAGCAGAAACTCAAGAACATTGCGCGGCCGGTGCGGGTCTTCCGGGTACGGCTGGACCAGGCAGCGGGAGCAGGGCGTCCGCATGGACCCGAAGGAGCCGGGCTCGACGCCAGGTATTTCGCCTGGCCACCGCAGAGCGATCGCAACCGATCACCTTATCGCGGCCTACGCCCGCTCGAAGCCGTCGATGCGGGTATTTTCTTCGGCCGCGGTGGGCAAATCCTCGAGGCGCTCGACCGCCTGCGCGGCTTGCGCGAGGCCGCGCCACCGCGGCTTCTCGTTATTCTTGGCGCCTCCGGGGCGGGCAAATCGTCGTTCTTGCGCGCAGGTCTTTTTCCGCGGATCGCGCGCGACGACCGCAATTTTTTACCGTTGCCGATCATCCGGCCCGAGCGGGCGGCGATCTCAGGCGAGACAGGTTTGCTTTCCGCACTCGAGGGCGCATTTGCGGCCGCCCGGATCACGATAACCCGTGCCGACTTGCGCGTGGCCATCCAAGGAGGCGCCGCCAAGCTCAAGCCGCTACTGCAAGCGCTTGCTGAAAAGGCGACGCCGGTCGCGCTCGCTACGGAGACCAAGCTGAAGCCACCGGCGTTGATCCTCTCGGTTGATCAGGGGGAGGAGTTGTTCCTTGCCGAGGCAAAGGATGAAGCCCATCCCTTTCTCGTCCTTCTGCGTGACCTGCTCAACGATGACGTACCCGCCGTCATGGCCGTTTTCACAATTCGGTCGGATAAGTACGAACGCCTTCAGCTTTCCCGGGAATTGGAAGGCGTCCACCAAGAGGTGCTGAGCCTGCCCCCCATACCGACAGGTGCCTATGCTGAAGTCATCAAGGGACCAGCACGACGGCTGGAGGGAACTGAACGCGCGCTCGCCATCGAGGATGTATTGGTCGAGGCACTGCTCACCGACATCGACGCGGGTGATGCGAAGGATGCTCTGCCGTTGCTCGCCTTCACGTTGGAGCGGCTCTATGACGAGTACCATGCTGGTGGTCATCTCAGACTCTCTCACTACGACGCCATCGGACGGGTGAAAGGTTCGATCGAAGCGGCGGTCGAGCGGGCATTCAAAGCGGCCGACGCCGACCCAGCGGTCCCGAGGGACCGCGTCGCGCGGTTGGCCTTGCTCCGCCGCGGTCTCATTCCCTGGCTCGCCGGGATCGATCCCGACGCCGGCGCCCCACGCAGCCGCGTCGCCCGGCTGTCGGAAATCCCGACCGAGGCGCGGCCGCTGCTCCAACACCTCGTCGAGCAGCGCCTGCTCGCGACGGATGTGACCACTGACACGGGCGAGCCCATCGTCGAGCCGGCGCACGAGGCGCTGCTGCGGCAATGGAGCCTGTTGCAGGGGTACCTCATAGAAGATGCAGGGTTGCTTGCGGTGCTGGAGGGGGTCAAACGCGGGAGCCGCGATTGGGCGGCGAACAACCGCGGTGCCGCTTGGCTCACGCACGCAACGGATAGGCTGGCCGCGGCGGAAAGGCTCACCGCGCGGCCGGATCTCGCGGCCAACCTGGAGCCGACGGACCGAGAGTACCTTTCCGCATGCCGGAACGCCGAGGCGATGGCGAGAGGGCGGAAGCGGCGTGTGCAGGCTTTCATTTATGTGCTGTTGGTCGGCATGATCGCCGGGCTCTTAGCTTGGATCAATCAGGGATATATCAAAGAGCAGTGGAGCTGGTTCACGACCATCCGCCCGTACATGCTGACGCAGGTTCGGCCCCATGTGCTCAGCGTTGAAGCTGAGCGGGCGCTGAAGCCGCTGCAATCATTCAGGGAATGCGCCCAGGACTGTCCAGAGATGGTAGTCGTTCCGGCGGGCGCGTTCATGATGGGCTCGCCCGTGACGGAACGGGGCCGCTACGGCAACGAAGGCCCGCAGCATAGGGTCACGATCGCCAGGCCCTTTGCGGTCTCCAAGTTCGATGTCACCTTCGCCGACTGGGACGCCTGTGTGTCGATTGGCGGGTGCCCTAAGCTCAGTGACCTGTCCTTCGGACGTAACACCAAGCCGTTGATCAATGTAACCTGGACCGACAGCCAGAAATATGTGGCGTGGCTCGCCAACATGACCGGCCGGCCCTATCGCCTGCTTACCGAGGCCGAATGGGAATACGCGGCTCGTGCCGGCACCGCGACGGCTTATTATTGGGGCGAAGCGATCGGCGAGGGGAATGCTAATTGCGTTGGGTGCGGCACCGCGTGGGACAATCTCGAGACCTCACCGGTCGGATCGTTCGCGTCCAATGCCTTCGGCCTCTACGACATGGCCGGCAACGTCTGGCAGTGGGTGCAGGATTGCTACCATGATGACTACACCGGAGCGCCGACCGATGGTTCGGTGTGGACCGGCGGCGATTGTAGCCGCCGTATCGTCCGCGGCGGTTCCTGGCTCATCAAGCCTGAGTTCTTGCGCTCGGCCTTCCGAGTCGGAGGTACCACCGACGACCGCAATAGCGATCTCGGCTTCCGGGTCGCCAGAACGCTTGCCCCGTGAATCCTCGGCTTCTCGGCTCGATCAAACGCGCTCCGCAGGATGTTATTCGTTCGCAATCAGGTGGCTCAGTTGAGCCTATAGCTGAGGCCGACACGGAAGGTCTGGACAGTCACGTTGCCGGAGCTGAAGTTGGCAACGCAGGGCCCGGCCACAAGACAAGGACCAAGGAAAGAAGCGGTCCACGACGGTGAAGCTGCGTCCGTACCGTTAAATGCGTAGTAGAGATACTCGGCGCGGGCCCGCAACGGGATTGTCGGCGCCTGCCACTCGATGCCCCCGCCGACGACGTATCCGGCTCGGACGCTGCTGATGGCTGAAGAGGCCTGAATGGTTGAAAAACAAAAGTTCCCGGCAGGGTCCAGGGGACAAACCGCGCCGGCGCTAAAGTCGAGATCGGCCCAGGCGACGCCCCCTGTTGCATAGAACAGCCAGTTGTCTTGGATGAACCCGGCGCGAGCACGCAGCGAGGCCATCCAATCCATGTCGGTTTGGAAGGTGAGGTTTGAGCCGGTGATCGGGAAATTAGGCGAAGTGAGGACCGAATTGCTGCTTGTTTTGATCCCGGACCAAATGAAATCGCCCTCGACACCGACCAGCCACGTCGGCGCAATCTGTAAATTGTAGCCGGCGTGCAGACCCCGGAGAAAACCGGATCCTGTCATGCTCACGTTTTGCGAGCCGAATGCCCCGGTGCACTCATCGCAGTTATTGAACGCGACATCGTTGACATCGGCGAATGTGTTGTCCGCGTTTTGCATCCGGCCACTGCCGATATCGGCCCCGACATAGAAGCCGGTCCAGCTCCACACCGACAGACGTCGCATTGGGCGACTAACCGATCCGGCGGGCCGTAACGTGAGTGAAGCCTGAGCAGGCTGGTTCGCGAAATAGGGGAAAGGCACGTCGCTGGCATATCTAGTAACCGGCCCCGTCCACGGCATAGGGCCATCCACCCGCCCGTTGGCGTAGATGGTGACCGTGGTACCAGGCTGGTCCTGCCAAAGGACCCGGCCACGCACGGTGACGATGCGCACCGTGCCATGCACGAGGGCTATGACGATGTATTCTTGCTCGACCAGGAGGTGGAACTCGGTGCCTTTCACCTCGATGGTCGCGACGGGCGTGCTGACTTCGTAGTTCTTTTTGCCCGGTGAGCCGGTCACGAACCGGAACACGCCGCGACTGGCTTCGATGGCAATCCTCCCGGTGCCGCGATCTGGATTGTAGACGAACCGATTGAGCGTGACTTCCGACTTGGGGCCGACGGCGAGATTGGTCTCATCGAGAAACACAAGCTGGGCCTGGCTCTCGTCGCCCGTACGCACGCGCTCATTCAAGAAGAGCGTGGTTCCGGCGACGATAGGTTGCGTTTCGCTGCCGATGATTCCTTCGACTAGGTTTCGCGCGCTCGCCGCGGAGCCGATATGCGGTTGTGCGAGCGACGCGGTCACGTGCACCGCACCGGCAATCGCAATTGCCGAGATCAACCAACCGCGCCAGTGCATGAACCAGCCCCTCGTCACCTGGCTGAAGCCAATCAGTCAAGTGACATCCGCCGACGACACGCGAATCCCCGATCAGGGTACCATTGAATGGCCCGTGCCACTGTAACTTTTTTGCAACGGGGCATAAACTGGTGGCTTCTTGCGGGCCGGCGGGAGGGATCGATAACTTTTTCACGGCCGAGCCACTGACGCCCGGCAACGCAGCTCAAACGCCGAATGTCCGCAGATCCTGGTGCAGCACTCGTAAGCGCTGGCTCATCTCCTGAGCGAAATACATGAGTAGCTTGCGCGCAATCTGGGGATGGCTGCGCAGGACGTTGTCGAAAGTCTCTCGGGTTAGCTCGTAGGTCGAGACCTCTTCATCGCAAACGACGGTCGCCGCGCGGCGACCGCCTTCGAGCAGCGCCATCTCACCGACAGTCGTCCCGGCGCTCATGCTGGCGATCCGGCGCGGGTCGTGCGAGTCGTGCAAGCTCAGCCTGACGCTGACGCTGCCCTTCGTTAAGATCCACATGCGATCGGCCTCCTCGCCTTCGGTACACATCACCGCCCGCGCAGGAAAATCGCGCGGCGTCAGCAAGGAGCCAAGCACAGCGATCTCCCCCGCATCCAATCCCTTGACGAGGTCATGCGCAGCAAACGAGATCGGCTCGCTGCGCGGACGCGCTTGCGCGCCAGTGCGGAGCGCCTCCTCCTCCATCCACTCGAGGGCGGTGTCGAGGTCCGGCAACGTCGCGGCGGCTGCGTCGACAAATATTGGCGCACCCAGACCGACCTTCGGCACATGGCAAAGCACGAGCTTCTTGCCGCTCTGGCGGCAGCGCGCCATCACACCACCGAGAATGGTGGCGCCGGTCGTGTCAATGTCGGATATTCCCCGCATATTGAGTAGGATCATGTCGCACTCGGGCAACAGCTCGTTGACCAGACGCGACAGGTCGTCTGCGTTGCCGAAAAACAGCACGCCTTGCAGCTCCAGTCCCACGCGGCGCGCGCCCGTGCGCCGCAGAATCGCCATGTCATCGGCCGGGCGCGAGCGCTTGGAAAAGACCTCATCACCCCGGTAGCGGTTGGCAACAATGGGTCGGCTCATGCGCGCGATGAAGATAAGGCAGGAAAGCGCCACGCCGGCGAGAACTCCCATCACGATCGAGCTCATGACTGAGACCAGCATGACAAGAAGGACGACAGACAGGTTTTGCAGCACGGCCCGTCGGTCGATGCCCAGATGCCGGCGGACCGCATCGCCGAAGAGTTGAAGACTCCAGCGGTCGAATAACTGATACGCCGCGGCGATAAGTATTCCCGAGAGAACGGCGACGGGGATTGCCGCCAGCGCGCGCGAGAGGAATAGCAAGACGAGGAAAATCAACAACGCGCAGACGATTGGTGCGATCCGCGTTCGTGCGCCGGCACGGTAGGCGGTCACGAGCAGGATCGCTGCCGCGAGCGAGACAAGGCCGCCCGCAAACGCAGACGCGCAGTTGCCTAGTCCCTGAGCGATCAGGTCGCGCGGCGGCGGACGCGGCGGCAGATTGGCGAGATTCTGCGCCACGCGGTAAGCGAGCAGCGATTGCAGCGTTGCCACGGTGGCGAGCACGAGGGATACCAGCAAGAGGTGTGACGCCACCGGGAGAATGGCTGCACGTATCTCGCCGCTTTGCATCTCGAATAGGGGCGAGGGTGGCGGAAACGCGACGGGCATCGTGCCGATTGTGGGGCCAAGATTGATGGTCGGGAACAGCACCGGTGCAAAATAGTACACCGCCATCCCAGCGGCGAGACCCGCGACGGAAGCCGGTATCTTCTTGGTGAGGTTGACGAACGCAATCATAAACACGGCGATGCCCAGCACGAAGGCAAGCATCATTGGCCGCTCGACCGACAGCCACTGGCCGTTGTCGGCTTCGCCAAGCTTGAAGAAGGAGCGCAACTGGCCGAGAATGATCAGAACCGCCACGCTGTTGATGAACCCGGCAATGACTGGATGCGGTGTGAACTTGATGATTCGTCCGACGTTCAAGAGTCCGAAGAGCACCTGCAGGACGCCTGTCAGTAGCGCGCAAAGCGAGAGGGCAACGATCACCAGCCGAGGCTCTTTTGCGAATGTCTCATCCTGGACTAAGTATGTGACGAGAGCGGCCGGGATGATGGCGATGCTGGCGAGCGGTGCAGTCACAATGAAGGAGGACGTCGCGCATGAGGCGGCCACCACGCCGGCGAGAACGGCCCCGTAAATTCCGCTGACTGCGCCCTGGCCGAGGAAAGCGCTCCCCAATTGACCAAAAACTAACAGCCCTGCGGCGAGACAGACCGGGAGTGCGACAAGGGCGACCGTTCCCCCTGCGATCACCTCTCGGCGCAGGGTAGCCCAGATGGCGGAGAGAGTCGGCCTGGCGAGACCCTTAGTCAGCTCCGTCATTGGATCACTCCAATCCTTTGCAGCCGTCTTGGAATTATGGGTGGGTTGTCTGCCCCGCGAGGCCGCGATGAACCGATATCGGCCCCCGCCGACTGGCTTTCGTGGTGCTGTCGGCCTGCATCAAAGTTTACCTCCCGAAGCGGCCCGCCGTGTTGATCGCATAGAGGACGTCTAACGATGGCACTCCTTGCTTGTCCCGTCACGTCTCCTGGCCGGGCACTGTTGCGGTAGTGCGGAAATAAGAGCGACGGCCCACCTTGCTCTGCCGATTGAGCGAGCGGGTTTCGCCGTCCCCGCCGTCGCCCGATCCCCTTCCTCTTCGCTGCCGCCGGCAGCAATCGTCGATGAGTTCGACACTCGCAAATAGCGTCAGATTTCAAACGCTCGCGAAATCGCGATTGGGTCGGACGTTTTTGCGATGCGTAGATACCTCGCTGTCGATTCGACCTTCGTGTGACCCAAGATGCGTGCTCCATGCCGGTCGTGCGAGGCATCGAGGCAGTGCAGCAGTAATTCTTGCTTGTCGGGGCTCACTCATCGTACCATTCTTGACGGGGAAGGGTCGGCCTCGGCCGTATCCCGGGCGGTTATGGGTCGGCCAAGCGATCAGAACATTGCGGCGCCAAGGCACGTGCTCGGGCCGCCTGCCGGACTGAGCGCGCGAGCCTGGAAATGTTGAAATAGGGAACACCACAAGACATGCGTGACGGCTTTTTTACCCGTTGGTTCGTGAGAGCCGGCGCAGCATTATTCGTGCTCTTTCCGTGCCTTTTCGATCGGCTGAGCGCGGCTCCGCCGGAGGCGGAAAGGATCGAGATCGTTCCTCAGTTAAGCGCGTCCTTCCCCGCCAGAGTCGACCTCTTCGGTAGTCCGCAGATCGATATTTCGGGCGACGGGAGAGTCCTGGTCACGCGTGCCCTGTCAGCGCAAGCGGCGATCACGCTTTGGAATGCCGAGAATGGGCATCGGCTGCGTGAGATCGAGATTCCCCAAGGCTACTACGGCCTTTGGCCGATGATGTCGCATGAGGGAACGCGCTTCGCGCTGAAGCCGTACGGCCTCCTGTATGACACGCCCACGGGAAGGCGCGCGTGGAATCGTTGGGACTTCATTGCGGAAATCTCGGCCGACGGGCGCTACCTGTTGACCCTCGACCGGCGGGCCTTCAACGAGAAGGAGACGCCGACGCCGGCGCTGCGCGCCGGCCAGATCGTCGATCTGCAAACCGGAGCCGCGACGCCGCTTCCGCCCGACACCAACCTTTCGGAGGCCGCCGCATGGGCCCTGCCCACCAACAAGTTCCTGCTGCGCAGTCCGCAGGATGTTTGGCGCGTGATCGATCCGACGGGGGCAAGCCCGACCTTAGTGACGGCGCGCGCGAAGCCCTATCCCGCGCCGCCCGCCGACTTGATCGACAAGCTCTTCAATAACGACTCGGCGGAGCTCGTCCGGCTGCAACGTACGGGCTCCGACCTAATCTACGTTCGCGAGCAACCGTCGGGCGTCGAGGTTTATGCACGCAAGCTCGGCATCGAGCTCAGGGAGAAGGAGTTTCCGCTATTCTCCCCAAACGGCCGCTATATGTTCCGCCGCGACCCGGACCACCGCGGGCATATTCGCATTTGGGATCTGGCCGACGCGGCCAAGCCGCAGCTGATCGCGGAGCGTTCCTACCCGGATGAGGCGGATGTGCTGGCTTTTCATCCGACCAAGCCATGGGCGTTCGTGGCCTTCGCGTCGAGCAAATACGCAAACGGGTACAAGGTTTCCGCGCTGCATCTGCCGGATCTCGAACCGGTCTATGATCTCGGCGAGGCGAGCCTCTCCGAGGTCAAGCTCAGGCTCGGCGGCTCCGGCCTCGAGGTCGTTGCCGAGCGGGTAGCGGAAAAGCCCGAACCGGCCGGTGCCGACGGCGCAGTGGCTGGCGAGGCAACCCGCGGCACCATCTTTGGTTTGCGGGAGATTGTCGCCTCTGCGGGGCGCAGCCCGGTGCTGTTCGGACCGGACCAGCCGCTGACCGAGCTCAAGAGTCCTTCACTCGTCGGAGCGCCTCTTTCGTTCGCGGCAAGCACCATCGCTTTGACCCAGCAAGTGCGCACTTTGCTAGGGTTGACGAAGACCGAGCAGGCCGACCTCGTCGGCTACGACGCGCGGCGACGAGCGCTGCTGGAAGAGCGGCTCAGGGTCGCGTTCGACGCGCTCGAAAAGGCGCGTGCCGACGGCGGCGCCGACAAGGTGAAGGAGCTGGAAGCCGAACTGGAATCCCTGCAGCGGGAGAAGGCAACGGTGTTGGCCGGAACCTTGGGTGGTCGCGCCGAAATAGCGCCGCTCGATCTTGGGCAGCCCTCGTTCAGTTCATCGCCCACGCTGTCGGTACGAACCGTCGAGCCGGCGAACGCCGGCGCTGAGGCCGATGCGGCGGCCGAGGAGCGGCGCACCGGCTATCAGTTCCGGCCGAAGATGGCGACCGCGACCGGCGACCGGCCAGCGAGCGTGCGCACCTATCCGTTCAAGATCGGCCAACAAGTGTTCGAGGTCGAACGTCTCGCGGCATCGCCGGGCCGACCGCCGATGTTGCGGCTGCAGGACGAGCGCGTCCGCACGCCGGCGGGCGATTACAATGATGGTCTGCTCGCCGTGCTCAAGGACGGTGCGGAGATCGTGACCCGGCATCAATCGGGTCAAATCGCGCTCTGGAGCCGCAAGAGCGGCCAGCTGGTGCGGACCATCGGTACCGAATGCACGACCAGGAATGTGCAGGAGGCGTTGCGCACGCGAGGCTTTTATAACGGGGCGGCGAATGGCCGGCCGGGCGCCGCCACGAAGGCTGCGCTCGATCGGCACTTTGCCGACATAGGCGCTCGCCGCGATGAGCTCTTGTTGTCGGAGGAGGACGCGGCCAAGCCGGACGTGCAGGCGCGACTCGGGCTCAAGGCCTCCCAGTTCAAGGACGAGACCGACCTGATACACTTCGCCTGCCAAACGCTCGGCTTCTTCGGTCATTACACGTCGCCTGAATACGCCGTGCTGGTGGACGGGTCCGACACGCTTGTTACGGCCGGCGAGGACGGCGTCCAGGTCGCCGATCTCGGCTCGGGACGCATCCTCGGCAGGTCCGTGTTCGGACCTGAGATCCATTCGGGCGCAAGGGTGGCCTTTGCGACCCTACCGCTTTCTGGAGCGGGTGAGCCGAAGATCGTGGTGCTCAAGCCGGGACTCCAGCATGTTCCGCTCCTGCACTGGCCTGACGACGCGCCCGGTCAGAAGGCCGTGCTCATCCTGAATGTCGGGAGCTCCAATGACGCCGTTTTCAGCGGCGGCCTCGCCGAAGACGGCGAAGTCCGATGGCTGCGCTGGCCGGACCTGGCACCCCTGCCGCGGCGTGAGCTTGCACGTTCCGAGCAAGCGGCTTGGAACACCAATTTCAAGACGCTCGATGCGCCGGGGTATCAGTTCGAGTTGGGCAAGACGGTATCGCTTGCCGGCGAGCGGGCTTTGACCGTCGATTCGGCCGTCGGTGCTTTCATCGTCGGCCGCGCCGCGGCCGACGAAGGCGGATCACGGATCGCGCCCTTTCCGATTTTCACCGACGCCCGCGTGCTCGCTCCGGGGCGCGCGGTCGCGGAGCTTGATGGCGGCCGGGTGCTGCTGAGCACCCACGTGCTCGGCCAGCTCGCCTTGTGGGACGCCGCCAGCGGAGCTTATCTGCGCTCGCTCGGCACGCCCTGTACCGAGGAGAATCTGCGTGCCGCACTGCTGCAGGCGGGAGTGATCAAGTCAGACGCTTCGGATGTGGCGCTCGCCCAGGCCATGGCCGATCTGTTCGAGCAGCGGGAGCTCAAGTCGGCTCAGGGAAGGAAAGTAAAGCGTCCGGACGGAACCGACGACTACCAAGATGTGCCCTTGCGGGCGCAGGACTTTTCGAGCGCGGCGCACCGCCGGTACGTCGCCTGCGCGATGCTCGGGCTGTTCGGCCACGGGCAATCGATCCGCCTCGCGGCCGTGCTGAAGGAAAGCGCCGACGATCGGGCCCCGCCGCTGCTGACGGTCAGCGAGAAGACCGTCATGGTCTCGGATCCGGCGAGCGGGCGCACGATCGGTCTGGTGCGTTTCGGCGGTACCATTGAATCGGTGAGTGCGGCGCTGCTGGTGCCCGACGATCAGAGTCTCCTCTGGCAGGAGCCGGTGGGTGTTACGGGCGGGGTGGTCGAAGTGGTTTGGCCGAAGGTGCTGCCCGGCGCCAAGAGCCCGCGGCGCGTCCTCATCGTGCGTACCGGGCGCGGTTCGGTCTATCGTCTCGGCCTGCCTGATCTTGCCCCCGAGATGGCGTATGAGACGGGGGCGC
Organism: Xanthobacteraceae bacterium; assembly: GCA_052148715.1. Lineage (GTDB taxonomy): Bacteria > Pseudomonadota > Alphaproteobacteria > Rhizobiales > Xanthobacteraceae > JBKQHQ01. Next base: position 69,571 of record JBKQHQ010000133.1, read on the forward strand.
AGGCGATGACGGTCTCGACCTTTACGCCGCAAAGGAAGCTGCAGCTCTTCTTCATCGGCACCACGTCAGGCGAGTGGATCGCGCTGACGCCGGCGGGATTCTTCACCGCCTCGCCCGGCGGCGTCGATCTCATCAAGATCGTGCGCGGCCTTGAGAGCTTTTCCGCGACGCAGTTCTATACGCTCAACCGCCCGGACTTGTTGGAAGAGAGTTGGAAGGGGGACCCCGAGGGCAAGTACAAGGATGAGTCGTTCAAGCTCAATCTCCAGAAGATCCTCGACTCGGGTCCGGCGCCGCAGCTTGAGTTTATCGAGAAGAGAACCGAGCGGGCAGGCGACACGGTGCGGCTCGCGGTGCGGATCACCGATACCAGCGGCGGCATCGGTTCGCGCCTCGAATGGCGCGTCAACGGCAAGATCCAAGGCGAAATCAAGCCGGCGGCGCTGCAGGGGCTGGCCGCTCCGTCGCTGGGCACCGCCAAGACCGTCGCGGAGACGCTGCGGCTCGATCCCACCCAGGCCAATGTCGTCGAGGTGGTCGCCTATAACGGAGAGGAGCTGATCTCGACGCCGCCGCTGCGCATCAACGTCGATGCGGCCGGCGCGACGACCGAGGAGCGCTCGCGCCTCCACGTGCTCGGCATCGGCGTCGACAAGTACCGGATGAAACCCTACGAGCTCAAATACGCGGTCAAGGATGCACAGACCTTCGTGCAGGCGGTCACGGCCGTGGGCAAAGGGTTGCTGGCGCCCGGCGAAACGATCACGCTGCTCGATGATCAGGTAACGGAAGCGAACATCCTCGAGGCGTTCGAGCGAATCGGCAAGGCCGCCAAGCCTTCCGACGTGTTTATTATGTTCCTCGGAGGTCACGGCAAGTCGATTGCCGGACAGTACTACTATTATCCTCAGTCCTTGGACTTTGCCGCGGGGCAGACGGTCGAGCGCAACGGCATCGGTCTGGACAAATGGCAGGCGATGCTCGCGAAGGTGGGGCACATTCAGAAAGCGCTGCTGATCCTCGATACCTGCGAGAGCGGCGCGGCAACTGGACTCGTGCGCGGCGCCGAGAATGCGCGCCAAGCCGCCATGATCCAGCTCGAACATGCCACGGGTCAGAACCTGATCGCCGCCGCCCGCGCCAGCGATCCGGCCTACGAGGGCTTCCACGGACACGGTGTGCTCACCTTCGCGCTGCTCGAAGCGCTGAGCAGGAAAGAAGGCGGCGGCGACGATGACCGGGTCAAGGTCGGGCAGCTTGCGGATTACGTGGACGAGCGGGTGCCGGCGATTACTCAGCAGCTGTTCGGCGTCTATCAGAAGCCGGTGCGAAAGCTCTCCGGCAACGACTTTCCGATCGGACTGCGGCAGGCCGGGCTCGCCGATAGCCCGACCGAGATTCCGCTGACACCGACGCACGTCGTCCTTCGCCTGGAGCGCGTGCGCGAACGCGCGCAAGCGGATGCGCAGGGCGAACGGCAGATCGAAGCCGGCATGCAGGTGCGCGTGGTCGAGTTTGCCGGCCGCGACGGGCGGTGGGCCATCATCGCGCGCGCTGGGCAGAAGCTCGGCTATGTGCCGGTCGAGGCCCTTCTCAAGCTGCAATAGCGCAGCGACCGGAAAATTGGTGAGCTCTGATCTTGGATGGGTCGCTCATGAAAGTTCATATCCAGATTTTCGCTCTTGGTTTGGCTTTGTTGAGCGGCATCGGACCCGACGGAAAGGCTGCCGCGGAGGAAGAAGAGATCATCCTGGGCGGCAAAAGGATCGTTGGCGGCGAGCCGACTACTATCGACAAACATCCGTGGCAGGTCGCCATCGTCATCAAGCGACCGGCCGGGTCATACCTTTGCGGTGGCTCGATCATAGCGCGGAAATGGGTGCTCTCCGCGGCGCATTGCTTTCATGCGTCGGATCGTAACGACACGGTGCGAGCCAAGGCCGGAGCCACCAACTTCGTCAGACAAGGCGTGTGGTCGCAGATCGAAAAGGTGGTGATTCACGACCAATATAATTCCGCGACACACGAGAATGACTTGGCGCTGATCAAGCTCAAGGTCGCGCCGGCCGGGCGCGTCATCCCGCTCCTCGACGCTTCGCAAACGATCCCGTTGAGCGAGCCGCTTGAAGTGACGGGTTGGGGCGCGACCGCGGAAGGAGAAGGCGCGGCGCGTGGCCTGATGCAAGCTTCGGTTCCGTATGTCGACAACGCCACCTGCAACGAGCCTTTGTCCTACGACGGCCGGGTCCTGCCAGGGATGATGTGCGCCGGCCGTCGCGAGGGCGGGGTGGATTCCTGCCAGGGCGACAGCGGCGGGCCCCTCGTCTGGAGGACTGATGCGGGGCCGGTCATCGTCGGCGTGGTTTCGTTTGGCGAAGGATGCGGAAGGCAACTGAAATACGGGGTCTACACCCGGGTGAGTGCCTACCGTGACTGGATCAACGGCGTGGTCGCCGCCGATCGAAATTGACGCGCTGCGCGAAAAGGGGCTTGTTCGCGATGAGATTTCAGCGGTCTCTGTACCGGATTTAAAGTGTGGGTTTGCTCGTGATCGTCTGGTGGCTGCAGACCAGCGCGAGCGTTCACGACCGCCCTGAAACTGAGATTGTACCCAACATACCGCACGCCCTGCCGGTTCTCTCTATCGCCTTCTCGCCGGACGGCACTCGCGTGCTCTCGGCGAGCTCCGGTAAGACACTCAGACTATGGGACGCCGCGACCGGGCAGCTGTAGCGTGTTTGCAGCCTCGACCGCTCGCGGGATTGAGGCGGATTGCATAATTCCCCCCGCAAGACCGCCGAGCGCGCACCGTAGTTCGCCGCGCAAGGCGCGCCGTAGGCGGTATCGAGCAACCGAATGGGCGGACTGGTTCACTCAAGCGTGAGGCGCACGGGAACCATCGTCGAGCTATGCTGTTTTCTCCCTGAAAACTCCATAAGAAATTCGGAGGTCGCGATGGCGGTCTCTTATCTGGCGGAAGTTTACCGTGAGCGTGCCGAAGCGTGCTTCACGCTTGCGAAAGCGGCCAACGACGCTTCGAGCCGCAGCGCATTCGAGAAACTTGGCTGCGAAATGATCGAGGCGGCTGAAGCGGTTGAGCCAACTACACCGAAGGTGCCCGTTCAACCGGTCGCGCCGGCAGGAGAGTGACCGGGTCCAGCATTCTCGCTATGCGGCAAGATTCGATTGGTCGGTTGGGTCCGAGCCGAGAAGTTGGGAAAAAGAGCCGTCCCCGCGCGCCTAGAAGCGATTTCGAACGAGCTTGTTGGCGACGAGGCGCGGCAGCAGATTTGATGAGGAACGGAATTCCGCTGCGCGGGCCTCGTCGCCCTTGACGGCAACAATGCCGGGGCTGCATGCACGCCGGTGCCGCCGTCAGAGGGTCCGTGCATACCATGCGGCCTGCCGACCCTAGAGGTTGCTCATTTATCGCCATCAATTCCAAGCTCGTGGTCAAGAGCTAGGGCGGCAGAGGTGCGTATTGGGGGTGGGGGGAGTGATACGCACCTCGCCGCCGACCCTGACAGCCGGGTGAGCCATCAGGGGCGTCGCCTAATACCACGTGACCCGGCCGCCACGGAGGTTGTTAATTACCGTTGTGTTTCCCGTGATCAGGTCCGAACCGTGCCAGAACCACCATGGCAGCTGAATGCGCGCAGCGGCCCGGATCGACATGGCGTCTCTAGAGCACGTCCCGTTCCGTTGGAATCGGGACATGCTCTGGAATGCATTGTTTGGCTCATGTTCTTGTCGGCAAACCGGTGTCCACTTTGCCGGAACATGCGCTAAACGTCCGAAGTCGGGCCACTTGGGCCATCGGTGCTAAAAACAGATGATTTAGCTAGCTCAAATCGGCTTAGGCTTGAACAAATTCTTGAACTGCTCTCCAGAAATAGCCGTGATCGATGCTCCATTCCTAGTCGTCTCGTAATCTGTGCTCAGCTATGCCTTCTTGAAGAAGGATCAGCTCCCCGCCCCATCCGGTAGGGCTTGAGGATCGCGTAGACCGCCTCATGCGAGGGTGTTGAGATGCTGTACTTACGTCCGAGGGCGACCACCTTGCCGGCGAGCCAGTCCAATTCGAGGCGGTTGCCCGCGTCAAGATCGTTCGCCATCGAAGCCTTCATCATCGGCGAAAAGCTCGCCACCGAACGATCGAGCTCTGCTCGAAAGTCCGGCGGAAACTCGACTCCGGCTGCACGACCTACAGCAATCGTCTCATGCATCAGCTTGAAGAAGAAAGCCCGCATGTCGTCGTCGTCGCGGATTACGCCGAGGGGCTGGCGAGTGGTCGCCGTGATACCGGAGGTGCCCGAGAGCAGCACGAACTTCTTCCAAATGTCGAGAAGCATATGATCCGTCAGCGTGATGTCGATATCCGCCGCTTTTATTTGCTCGACGTAACCGGCGAGTATGGGATCAGGACGCCGGTCGAGGCGGCCACAGCGGACTTTGGCCACTGAGCCGGTGTGGCGGATCACGCCCGGCCGCGCGATCGTCGCGACAACATAGGTCACCCCGCCAATCGTGGCGTCATCGCCAAGGACCGGAGCGAGTCGCTCGACGCTGTCGACACCGTTCTGAAGCGTAATCACGCGGGTGTTAGAGCTTACGAGCGGGCGCGTCTGCGCCGCTGCCGCATCCGTATCCCACAGTTTAACGGCGAATAGCACCACGTCGACCGGCCCGACCTGCTTTGGGTCGTCGGACACAGTGACGTCCTTCAGATGGAGGTTGCCGAGGGGACTCTCGATCTCAAGGCCATCCCGGCGAATGGCGGCGAGATGCGCGCCACGCGCAATGAACGTCACGTCGTGTCCGGCCGCGGCCATCCGCCCGCCGTAGTAGCCTCCGACGGCACCCGCTGCCATGACCGCGATCCGCATGTCACCCCTCCGTTGGACCAGGTATTCGCCTCGCCCGGAAGCTAGCACGTTGGAAAGGGCTGGGGCGACGGAGGGTCGTGTGGCATAACAATAAGATGTCATACGTGCGAAACGAAGTTCGGCCCGATCCGGTAGGAGCTTAGATGCGATAATCGCGCAAGATTTCCGGCTTGAAGGCAAGCCCGTGGCCGGCCCGCTCTGGCGCGGTGATTATGCCGTTCACCACCGGTACCGGATCAACGAATAGGTCGCTCGATAGACCCATGTCTTCGATCCAAAGGCCGTTGGGGATTGAGGCGAGCAGTTGCACGTTCAGCTCTGGGAAGAGGTGCGGCGCGATCGTGATGCCCCAGGTGTCAGCAAGCACCGAGGTCTTGCGCAGATCGGTGAAGCCACCGCGCATCGGATCGGGTTGAAGAACCGGAATGCGCGTGTTCTCAAAGAACGGCCTGAGATCGAAGCGGGTGAAATGGGTTTCGCCGCCGACGACGCGGATCGACAAGGCTTCTGCAACGCGCATGTAACCTTTGAAGTCATCGGCCGGAACCGGCTCCTCGAGCCAGTAAATGTCGTACGGCTCAATCTTGCGACCCATCTGGATGGCGACATCGGCGGTCCAGCCCTGATTGACGTCGATCATGATCTCAACGTCGGGGCCGAGCGCCTCGCGCATGCGACGCACGTTATCCACGTCGCCGCGCAGATCATTGGTGTGCGCCACCTGCATTTTTATCGCCTTGTAGCCCTGCGCCTTATAGTGCAGCGCCTTCTCGATCATTCCATCGCCACCGGAGCCGCGGAAACAACCGCTGCCATAGACCGGAATCTGCGAGCGGAAATGTCCCCACAGTCGGTGCAGCGGCAGGCCTGCGCGCTTCCCGACCGCATCCCACAGCGCGATGTCGAGTGCCGACATAGCCATCGTAACGATGCCGCCGCGATTGTAAGTCACGGTGGCACGCCAAAGATCGTTCCAGATGGCCTCGACCGCGGTGGCGTCCTTGCCAATCACGCGTGGCAGGATCGTCTCCTCCAACGCCGTCGCAATGGTGCGCAGCCCCGGCCGGAACGAGAACAGATAACCCATGCCCACGATGCCGCCCTCGGTCTCCACATCGAGTACCAGGAGATTGCGGGCGTCGCCGAAGGCATGCCCCTTGAGCCACGGCGTTTCGGGCCAGGGCACCCGCAAGATGCTCGTCCGGATGGCGGTGATGGTCATGTCTGTCATGATGCTTCCTCGGCGATATGTGTGAGCAGCTTATTTCGATAGTGAGGGGTTGCTGAGGACGACCAGCATAGCCGATCCTATTGCAAATCGTGTCGGGTTGCGGGACCGATCCTGCCCTGGGGCGACGATCCCTACCTACCGTTCTTGTCCGTTCTTGACCCCAACGGACGTCGCCCCGCCTGATCGAGCAGCACGGCGCCAACAGCAAGCCCACTGTCTGGCCTCGATAGCCGCCGACCGCCTGCGCAAGAAATCGATCGACATGTCGGACCAGTGCGCCGCGTACTGTCCGGACTTGTCGAAGGTGCTCCGACGGCTTGAAGTGTTAGGTCAACCGTGACGAGCCGCACAAGGAACTGATAATAGCAATATCCATAAGCACCTCTTGCTGACTGAGCCTATGTTCGCGTTTACGGCCCCCATATCCTTTCTTCCGCGCTAAATACGTAAGACCGAACAACACTACCGGAACCAACAGCCTCTGGAGAGCGCCAACGAATTCTCGCTTTCGTCGGCGCGGCCAGCCGCAAATTCGTTGTCGGCGTCATGAAGCTCCTTCGCATGAATGACAGTCACTCCGTTCTTGTCCAAGCGATTCATCCGGGCAGCTTAGAGCCAAAGTTGTTGCCGTGTTAAATTTGAAAACTGGCCGGACTGCAGAGGTCCGGCCAGTCGGTGGCGTCCGTCGGGGCAAGGTAAAACCCACCATGCCGTTTGTGGTTTCAGCGAGCCGGCGGAGGCGGCGGTTCGCTCGGGGCGCCGTTAACTTCGACATGCTGCTCCACGACGACATTGGCGGGCGGCGCCGAGGAGACCGGGGCGGGTGGTACCGAATAGACCGGGGCGGATGGCTCCGAGTAGACCGGGGCGGGTGACGCCCAGTAGACTGGGCGATAGTACCCATAGGAGCCATAGGACCCATAGTTCCGATAGCCCCAATGGTTCCAACCGCGATAGCCCCAGTGGTTCCAGCCGCCATAGCCGCCGTGGTAGCCGCCGCCATGGTAGCCGTTCCAAGCGGATGCGCTGGTGGGAGAAAGCGCCGCTGTGGCGACGGTGGCGAGCGCTGCGAGAGCAAACATCGATTTACGTGTTAACATGATCGTCTCCTGTGTCAGTGAAGAGCAGAATTGCTCTTCAATGTTCAGGAGCATAGGGAGCCGCCGTCATGACCGATGTGCTGGCGGGCACAAGATTGCGCATTTCCGCCGGACGTCGAGTTCGGTCGATCGGGGTGCTGTTCTTAGCCAGTGATAACCGGCAAGCCAGTAGTGGCACCCGGGCATAGGCGCGGCAAGTGTCGGCAAAGGCAGGCATAGCGGGATCAGTCGCCTTCTGACATCACGCATTGGACCGGACCAGGCGGCGCTTGTTGCGCCGTTGGCCGTAATCGGGCGGAGGCGGCAACGAAATAATCAAACGTGAATCGGGCGTTGTCGGTGCGAAATCCAGGCGGCCCGACCGGCAGCGCCATTTCGTTTCCTAAAGATTCGTGCCACGCGACCTTGCCGTCAGCCGTGATCGTCAAGTCTGTCCCGTGAAGCACGGCCCGCAGCTCGTGCGCCTCCCCCAGGCGTATTGGCGGCAGGTCACCGTCTTGCGATTTGAAATTGATGTACCCGTGAGCGCCACACTGTTCGTGCGTGTGCAAACCTACATTTCGCTTGATCGAAACCGCCACCCTTGCGTCAGGCTCGATGTGCCACATGGCATAGATCAAATTGCAGCTGTCTTGAGCTCGCAATTTTAGGCCAATCTGGCGCCGCAATTCGCCGGACGCCAAGGGTCTGCTCTCCTCGCTGGGTCCTAAATACCGGAACTGAATCTCCGCAATCTGATCCGCGGCGTTTTCGGCGCCGGCTTTAATAATCGCCCGCGAACTAGGCGTGTCTACCGCGAGCCGGTCGCCGGCCAGACCCGAGACGATGCCGTTGGTGACGCAAAGGCGACCGCGATCGATGCGCTGCAATTCAGACCCTTTCTGCGCAACGATGGGTGACGCGAAACCGAACATCACCATGATCGCTATGCATGCGCTGCAAGAGCTGAGCGCTCCGGGAAGAGAGGTCAGGAAACGGCCCGCCGTCCGGATCAAGCCTTGGAAGCTGCCTGACACGTGAGATGTCATCGATCACTTCGTTGCTGCTAGCGGGTGTCGATGCGGAAATTTCCGATCGCGCGCAGCTGGCACTGCGTCTCGGCTTGGCGGCAATCTTGCAGGACGCGATCGGCCGCGCCCGTTTCGGACTCGGCCGCGCTGACCGCGTACCAGCGCCCCGATCCTCCCTTTGCCAGCGCCCGCCAGTCCTTGCCGCCATAAATCTGTCCGATGCGCTCTTTGTCGGCTTCGCTCATCTCGATTTCGCTCGCCAGCGTATAGGGCCGGACGATGCCATAAGAACGAGGGATTCGCACGGCCAGCAAACCATCGACCGACATCAGTAGACAAGGCGACTTTGCGAAATCGGAACAGCGCTCGACTGCGAGGCGGATCGCCTCCGCCCGGTCGGCACGATCCGTCATGGAGGAGAAACCGACGTCGCTTACCGCAAGCGCCTTATGGTCCTTCGCCTTGAGGAATGCATCGAGGCCTGCTGCTGCCGGCGCTCCCTTGACGATGGCGAAGTCGGCCTGCAGCAAGGGAATATTCAACGGCTCCGGATGAAAATCGGCTGACAGTGGAAGGGGCGATTGCGGCCAGACCACCCTGTCGCCCACTGCGTAAATCCGACAGTCGCCGTTGGGATCCCGCCTCCTGCAGCGATCGAGTGCATCTCGCTCGGCACCGACCGAATCCGGAAGCCCGCTCGACACGCCCCAGCCGATGTGGGAAATGGCGATCGCCTTGAAATCCGGTTGCCGGGCATAATCGACCAAGCTGTTCCGAACCCTATCGGTCACCAGCGGCACGCTAGCGGGATCAAACTGGTGATCCACGCCGGCCAGGGTGGGTGCGGAGACGGCGGCAGGCGGCGAGACGGTGGTGGGCTGGAAAAGCAATAAGTGTTGGACGACAAGAACTGCGCCCGAAACGGCCAGGAGCGCGGCCGCGGAAATCGCACCGCTGACAGATATGCGGCCGGCAAAGCTGCGGAGAAAGTTTGCGATCGGCAGGGGTGTTTTCCCCGCGGAATCGCCGAGCCGGTAGGCGCGGATACCCCGCGAAATGTTCTTCAATGTCTGTTCGCCGAGATCCACGAAGCCTGCGCTGACCTTGTTCACAACATGGATTTTGACGTCCTCGGAAACGCATATGCCGCCCGGCTCGGCGATGCCTTCGAGCCGTGCCGCGACGTTCACACCGTCCCCGAGAAGATCGCCGTTGTCGCAGACCAGAACATCCCCGATCGCGATTCCGATCCGGAATAAGAGTTTTCGTGGCTGGTCGAGCTCAACATTCTGCGCATTGTTTGCACCTTGAATATCAATGGCGCAGCGGGTCGCATCGACCGCGCTTTCGAACTCTGCCAGAATTGCGTCGCCGGCGGTGTTAAACACCCGGCCGCGATGCTTCTGCACTCGCTCACTGAAAGCGGAGGCCGCCTGCCGAAAGCGACGAACCGTGTCTTCCTCGTCGGCGCCAACGAGACGGCTATAACCCGCCACGTCCGAAGCCAAGATGACGGCGAGTTTGCGCCTCATCTCGGGCTGGAGAGCAGAGTCGA
>JBKQHQ010000134.1:0-2951 GCA_052148715.1 Xanthobacteraceae bacterium
GCCCGCTGATTTCGACCGCGTCAATGGTTGGCCGCCCCCTCAGCTTTTACCCCCTTGTCCAGCCTCCCACGAAGGTTCAAACCCTTGATGGCGCAAGAAACCGGCGAACCCGCGATTTCCGACACGGAAGTTTGGCGTCGCAGGCTTAGACCCTATCAGCGACCGAACGACTGGCGGAGCGCCTTTGAGCTCGTGGTCACGGTTCTGCCGCTCGGACTTGCCTGGATGGCGATGCTGGCTGCATTGTGGCTTCGCCTATATTGGCTTTACGGGCTCATGCTTCTTCCTGCCGCCGGACTGCTGATTCGGCTGTTCATGATTCAGCACGATTGCGGACACGGCGCGTTCTTCGGCAATCAGGCCGCCAACCATTGGGTCGGCCGCTTGGCCGGGGTCCTGACGCTGACCCCTTACGATCACTGGCGGCGGAGTCACGCAATTCATCATGCAACGTCAGGTAATCTTGACCGCCGCGGGACGGGAGACATCAAGACCTTGACGTCCGGCGAGTATTGCCGCCTGTCGGGCTGGGGGCGGCTACGCTATCGCCTTTATCGACATCCGGCCGTGATGTTCGGACTGGGGCCCGCCTATCTGTTTTTTCTCGAAAGTCGGCTGCCGTTTGGCTCCATGCGCAAGGGTTGGATGCCTTGGGTCAGCACGATAGGAACCGATCTCGGCATCGCGGCGTTCGTCGGGCTGATGATTTGGGCTTTCGGCTGGCAAATGCTCCTCATGACCTACGTCGCGACCGCGCTCCTCGCAGGGTCCGCGGGCGTCTGGCTGTTCTTCGTACAGCACCAGTTCGATCCGGCGCATTGGGTCCGGGATGGGCGCTGGAACCCGAGCGAAGCCGCGCTCGGCAGCTCGTATTATGCTCTGCCGATCCCTTTGAGCTGGTTCACCGCGAATATCGGCATCCATCATGTGCACCATCTCTCGAGCCGCATTCCGTACTATCGCCTGCCGCAGGTGCTGAGGGACTATCCCTCGCTGCGCGGGCTCAATCGGATAAATCTCCTGCAAAGCCTCAGTTGCCCACGCTTGGCGCTTTGGGATGAAGCGCGGCAGCGCCTCGTCTCGTTCAGGGAGGTTGAGAGGCCGGGATTCAACGCTCTCCCCAGTTGAGCGCGGGCAAGGTCAAATTAGTATACTTGGCTCGTCGCTCAGCGACCTTTTTTGGCGGCGGTCTGGCTGCGATCCTGAAGGCCAAGGTTTCGCTTGCGATTGGCCAGTTGCCGGCGACGGGATATCAGAGCCCCAGAGCGAGGGGGGACGGACGGTATGGAACATGCGGCGGACGCCTCGGAGCACGAGCCTCGGCGTCGCTTTCACCTGCCGAGTCCGCATCTGCCGCATGGGCTCGTCACCTTCCCGCGCCGTCTATTGCCGTGGATCGAGCCGTGGTTTCTCGCCTATGCGTGCCTCGGCGTCGTGCAGGGCGGGATGCTGCCGTTGCTCTTGCCGCTCTCCGCCGGCGGGTCGACCAACGCCGGCGTGATTGTCGGCGTGTCGAATCTCGCTGGTTTGACCGCGCCGCTCTGGGGCCATCTCGCCGATCGGCGACGGTTGCATCGGCAGGTTCTGCTCGCGGGAATGCTGGCGGCGCTGGCAGCGTTGCTGTTCATGCCGACGCAGCTCGGCTTGTCCCTCAAGACGATGTTCGCCGCGGTCCTTGGCGTCGGCTTTGCCGCCGCGAACACTGTGGCGAACATGTTTATTGTCGAGGTGCGCCCGCCAGACGAATGGGATGACCGAATTGGCGCGCTGCAGGCGCTCAGCGGTCTCGGTCAGGTCGTAGGCCTGTTGCTTGCCGGGCTGATCGGCGGCCGCTACGCGCTTGCTTACGCGGTCGCAGCCGCGCTGGTCGCCGCTTCCGTGCCGATGGCCTGGCTGACCCTGCGTGGGGTCCAGGTCCCGGTTCGACGCGATGCAGCGACGGCGCACCCGCCGGTCGGCGGCGAGGGTTGGGCCGGCTCGCCACAGCGGATGTTCCACATTCCCACTTGGCGAGGACTAGGCGCGCTCATGCAAGAACTCGAAATGCCGTTCGCGCGCCTGCTGATCGTGTGGTTCGTGGCGTTCATCGTGATCAGCGCAGTGCTCACGATGTTGCCGCTGGCGCTCATTCGGGTATTTGGCGTTTCGACGAGCCTGCCCGCGACAACCTACGCCTTCGCCGCCGCCGCCAGCTTGGCGATGTATCCGCCTGTGACGAGGATATCAAAACAGCGCGGCGCGCGGCCTGTGCTACAGGCAGGTTTCGCCATGCGCGCCACCGCCATCGCGGTCCTGGCGGTCGCCTTCCTATCGGGAGCTGGGGGCGTGCCGCTGGCGCTGGCCGGGTTTGTCGTTCTGGTCCTGGCGTGGCCGCTTCTCGGCGTCAGCGGCACCGCGCTTACCGCCCAACTAGCGCCCGGCGAAAAGGGGGAGGCGCTTGGCCTGTTCAACGCATGCTCTTCGCTGGCGGGCGCCGTCGGCGCCTTTCTCGGCGGCTGGGCGATGGACATGGTGGGCTACGGCGCCTTGTGCATGGCAGGGGCGGTCGTCGTCGGACTGGCGGCGCTGTTCTCAGGCGGCGAGAATGGACACTCGGCGGCGCCACTCGACCCACTCGGCCGATAGCGCTTCCCCCCGCGCCGAAACGTCGGCGAAGGCGCGAATTAGTCCAGCGTTTCGCGGTAGATGAAAGACGCGAAAGCGATGACGACGACGGCGAAAAGGGCCATCGGCCACAGCTCCGGCGCGATCTCGCCCCAGCCGTTTCCCTTGAGCAGCATGCCGCGCACGATGCGCATCGCGTGAGTCGTGGGAAACAAGTTGCCAAGCACCTGCGCCCAGACGGGCATGCCACGGAACGGAAACATGAAGCCCGACAGCATGAACGAGGGCATCAGCGTGAACTGCGCGAGCTGCACGGCCTGCATCTGATTGGCCGACACCGTCGAGAA
>JBKQHQ010000135.1:0-36289 GCA_052148715.1 Xanthobacteraceae bacterium
GCCGACAAGCGGGCCATCGGCATCGGCATGGATGTGACGAACGAAGCGCAGGTCGATGCCGGGATGGCCAAGGTGGTCAGCACCTTTGGTCGCATCGACATTCTCGTCAGCAATGCCGGCATTCAGACCGTTGCGCCGCTCGACCAGTTCGACTTCTCGAAATGGAAACAGCTGCTGGCCATCCATCTCGACGGCGCCTTCCTGACGACGCGCGCCGCGCTGCAGCAGATGTACAAGCAAGGCACCGGCGGCAGCATCATCTATATGGGCTCGGTCCATTCGAAGGAGGCTTCCGCGCTCAAGGGGCCCTACGTGACCGCCAAGCATGGCCTCATCGGTCTCGCCAAGGTGGTCGCCAAGGAAGGCGCCAAGCACGGCGTCCGCGCCAACGTCATCTGCCCCGGCTTCGTCCGCACGCCGCTGGTCGACAAGCAGATCCCCGAACAGGCCAAGGAGCTCGGAATCTCCGAGGCGGACGTGATCAAGAACGTGATGCTCAAGGAGACGGTCGACGGCGAGTTTACGACAGTCCAGGACGTAGCCGAGGCCGCCTTGTTCTTCGCCGCATTCGAATCGAACGCGCTGACCGGGCAGTCGTTGGTCGTCAGCCACGGCTGGTTCATGCAGTAACGTTGGCGGAGTTGAACAACGGGCGGCCGCGTGGCGCCAATCTGAAAATCCAGGCGCACTATTTCAGGCGGCCGCCGTCGCCCCTTCGATGCGGTTTGTTGGCGACCGTCGGTGTAATGCGAGCGTCAGGCAGCAGGCGGATCCGCCGCTGCGCAGGAAGGAATCCAATGGAGTCGGGCGCACGCGGTAGCCTCTTTCGGCGAGCTCGGCGCGCAGCTTTTCGCTGCACCGGGAAAGTAGCACCATATCGCCGAGGCAGACCGCATTGGCGGCGAACAGCTTGGCGTCCTGCGAGGTGATCTCGATGCGCAGCTCGCGCGCGACCCGTGCCCGGATCTCGGTCCTTCCGGCCGGCGTGAAGGCGCCTGGAACATACATCACCTCGCCGCGCGGCAGTGGCAGGAGCGCCGTGTCCATGTGATAGAAGCGTGGGTCGATGAGTTCGAGCGCGACGGCGTGCGTGCCGAAGATTTCCTCGACCACCGCGCGCGCGGCGCGGTCGGAACGGGGACCGTAGCCCATCCAGAACAGTTTGCGACTCGCGTCGAAGACGCAGTCGCCAGCGCCTTCGAGCACGATGCCGTCTGGCAGGCGGGTGATCGAATGCACCACGCCGCGGGCCTTGAGCGCGCGAAACGCCGCCTCGAAATGTGGCTCTTCGGCTTGCCGCTGCGGATGCCGGAACCGTGCCAAAAGCGCGGTGCCGTTAAGGACGACGGCGGCGTTGGCCGTGAAGACCAGATCGGGCAGGGCGGGCACCGCGGGAACGAACTCGATGGTCGCACCAAGCGCGATGAGCTCGCGGTGGAGCGCACTCCATTGCCCCGCCGATGCGGCGGTAAGCACGCGGTCCTCGCGCGCCCAGCTTTTCGGGTCCATCCACGGATTGATGGCATAGAGAACCGCGAAGTGCTCCGGGCGGCACATGAGCAAATGCGCGCCAGACTGCGATGTGGTCATTCCACCCCCCGTCCCTTGACCAAACACTTCAGGCCGCTTGCGGGCGGCCGCATGACAATTCGATCTCGCGCACCACCTCCTCCAGGCGATCGAGCGCAAAGTCCAGATCCTCGCGTGCGATGATAAGCGGCGGTGCCAGGCGCACGACGGTCGCGTGCGTTTCTTTCGACAGCACACCTTTCGCCAACAGGCGTTCGCAGGCCTTGCGTGCCGACGCAAAACGCGGATCGATTTCGGCCGCCGCCCACAGTCCGCGGCCGCGCACCTGTTTCAAGACGGGGCTGCGGATCGCGCGCAGCCGCCCGAGCAGATGCTCGCCAAGCTCGCGGCTGCGCTCCACGAGCCCCTCGTCGCGAATGACCCGCAACGCCTCCAACCCGACTGCGGCCGCCAACGGATTTCCGCCAAAGGTCGAGCCGTGTGATCCCGGGGTGAAAACGTTCATGACCTCGCGGCGAGCCGCGAACGCCGAGACCGGCAGGACGCCGCCGCCGAGGGCCTTGCCCAAGATAAGCCCGTCGGGTTGGATGTTCTCGTGCTGGAAGGCGAACCATGCGCCGGTGCGGCCAAGCCCCGACTGAACCTCATCGATGATCAGCAGGACGCGATGGGCGTCGCAGAGGCGCCGCAGACCCGCGAGAAATCCCGGCGGTGGAACGATGATGCCCGCTTCGCCTTGGATCGGCTCCATCAGTACCGCGGCAGTGTCCGGTGTGATCGCCCGCTCGATGGCGGCAAGATCGCCAAAAGGCACTGAGCGGAAGCCAGGCGCAAACGGTCCAAAGCCATCGCGGTAGTCCGCCTCCGACGAGAAGCCGACGATCGTCGTCGTGCGGCCGTGAAAATTGCCGTCGGCCACGATGATCTCGGCGCGGTCCTTTGCCACGCCTTTGACGCGGTAGCCCCAACGGCGCGCGGCCTTGATGGCGGTTTCGACCGCTTCGGCGCCGGTATTCATCGGCAGGGCCGCATCAAGCGTGCTCAGTCGGCAGATCTCGGCGAGAAACGGCCCCAGACGGTCATTGTAAAAGGCGCGGGAGGGAACCGCGAGACGGCGCGCCTGGGCTTCGAGCGCCGCGAGAATGCGAGGATGGGCGTGACCGTGGCTCACGGCCGAGTAGGCGCTCATCATGTCGACGTAGCGCCGGCCGCTCACGTCCCACAGATACGCACCTTCGCCCCGCGCGAGGACCACCGGGAGCGGTTCGTAATTACAGGCGCTGTATTGCTCCTCGAGCTTGATCGTATTCATGAGCCCCTCCAATGACATAGTATGCCGCGAGTCGCACCGCCGGTGCGGCCGAAGCCCGCGCCGTTTTCGACAGATTCGGCTGTCGCACTGATCGATGACGACGGAAACGGCTGTCGCTTCCGGGGCTCGATGGAGCGAAGGGAGGTGGGCTATCGAGGCCAGCCAACGCTGTGGGCGACCACGTGTTTAGCCCGGTCTTCGGACAAGCAGTGAGGCTGGATATCCGACGAAGCGGCGCACGGGCCGTAGTGCGATATGGCTCACGATGCGGGCGACGCCAATATTCGGATCGTCGAGCAAGGCGGAGGTCAGGGCTTCATAGCGGGCAAGATCGGCGCACACGAAACGCGCAAGGTAGTCGACTGCGCCGCTCACCTCCCAGCATTCGACGAGCTCATCGATCCGCGCCAAAAGGTGCTCGAACTGGTCCTTGCGCCGTCCCTGCTTCTCCACCGCGATCTCGGCAAAGACGCAGACCGGCTGCGACAAGCGATCGAGGTCGAGCACGGCCTGATAGCCGGCGATGATCCGCGCAGCCTCGAGCCGCCGCACGCGCTCAAGGCAGGGCCTTGCCGAGAGTCCAACGGTCTCACCGAGTTTTTGCATCGTCATGCGCCCATTGCGCTGGAGGGCGGCCAGGATCTTGAGATCGATCTGATCGAGTGCCGGAGGGCGCCTTTGGACCATCATGGGCTCGGGAGGCAATGAAACCGCTGCCAAGCAGCAAGACGCGAACGGGCTGATTCTTCAACCGGCCACGCAGCACCGTCGACACCAACGGGTATTTCTAATCGAATTTAAACCAATTCGGGGCTCCGTTACGATCATTTGCGGCGAGGATCGTCGAAGGACACAGAGCAGGTTGGCGCAGCGCGGCGGATGACGGCGGAGCCTCTGTCACCCGTCGTCCGCCATCCGCCATCCGCTCAAGGTGCCAGCCTGATCACGGATTCCTCGTATTGGCCAGAGCCCATTCCGGTGTCGGCGAAGATGCCGTGATCGGCGATCCATTTGAAGGTCTCGTCGTACACCTCCTTGGTATACGGCTCGAAGACCAACCGCTCACCCGGGCCCCAGCGGCGGGTGTCCATCATGGCGTGATAGCGCAGCGGGAATTCATTCTTGTAGTAGTGGGTGTAAAGGTCGGGCCGCAGGTCGATGTCGCGCTGCGCGCGCCGCAATGCGCGGAAGAATTTGCGCAGATCCTCCGGATCCGGATCGCCGTTGATCATGGTCGCGATCATGAACGTGGTGTCGATGATCTTGCGGAAGCCGAGTTGCTCGGCGAAGTAGTACGGACCGCTGAACAAGGCCGATGCCGGCGCCTTGCCTTTGAGCAGATTCTCCATCCGCTTGAACAGCATGCCGTCGGCGAATGACAGATTGATCTTGTCCGCCGGCATGTATTGCTCAAGCGCCTGGATGGTGGAGTAGTGGCTGCCGGATTGGTAGCCGACCGCGATTGGCACGCCGTCCAGATCCTCGGGTTGCTTGATCGGCGAATCGGCAGGCACGAACACGGCTGACGGGGCCACTGAGTAGACATCGGCATAAAGCCGGCCTTTGCCTTTAGACGCCGCAACGCCGACGGTCCAATGGCAGGCGCAGCTGACATTGGATTCGCGGCCTTTTTCGAAGGATTGAAACGCGCCGACCTTGTCGCCCTTGTAATGGTGTTGGCCGTCGGTCGACTGGATCAGCTCGCGAAAAATATAGTCGAGGCCTTCGTCCTTGAAGTAGCCCTTTTCCTCGGCAACCCATTCCTGCAGCCGAAAGTGCGGCTCGATCATGAACTTGCCCATCGGTTCCTCCTTTAGAGTGTTGGCGTTCGTCGCAGCTGATCAGTGGGCCCGCGAGGAGCCGATGGAATCAGCAGCAGTTTGGCTTCGAAGATCCTTGCGGGTGGTGCTCGGCGACGCGCCGGGCTTTGATCATCTTTACGTGCTCATCCATCAGACGACGCGCCGATGCCGGATCGCGCCGCTCGATGAGCGCGGCGAGCTCCTTGTGCGCGTCGAGCACCCGCCGTGCGACGCTGGGCGTCAGGGTCCGGTTCTGCGAGGGCCATGAAACGTGCTGGAGCGAGATGAATTGCACGACCAGCACGCGGTTGTGCGAGGCCTCGGCCACCGCGAGATGGAACTCGCGTGAGGAGCGTGTATAGGCCTCGACGTCGTCGATCACGTGCTCTGCTTCTATGAGCAATCGCCGCAGCCGCGCGTGATCCGCGGAGCTGGCGTTCTCGGCCGCGAGCTCTGCCGCCATGCATTCGACGGCGCGCTGCGCGTCCAGGATCTCCGCGGCGGTGACCCCGGTTAGATCCAGTTGGACCGCCAGGGCTTCGGCGAAGAGACGGGGATTGCCGCGTGCCACCCGCGCGCCGCCGCCTTTGCCCATCTTGATGGCGACGATGCCGAGCGCCTCGAGGGTGCGCAACGCGTCACGCGCAACGATGCGGCTCACGCCGTGGCGCGCCGCCAAGTCCTTCTCGGTGCCAAGAAAATCGCCGGGCTTCAACTGCTTGGCGAACAGGGCGTCGCGCACCTCGGCGACGATCTGCGCCGACAGCGAAGTCGAGCGGCCGGTGAGGTAGAAGCGGCCCGCGTTTGCAGTGATGCTCGCGTCCGTGCCCATGGCCAAACTCTTTAGCCGCGATATGCAAAAGATGATAAAGATATCATCTTTTGTCAAGCGTCGCAAAGTCACCCTGACGGGGCGTGCCGCGAGGACGGCTCAGCGGCTTGATGATCTTTGCGGGCCCAAGGCGTTGAAGCGCGCCTTCTGCTCATCGGTGAGCGTGGAATAGAAGTCGTCCACGGCGGCGCGCACCGCCTGCACGCCTTGCAGCAACGCGTCGAGCCGCTTGGCGACGGCCGCGAGCCGGTCCGGCGGCGTGAGCGGAGTCTCGCCCGGGCACGACGCCTTGATCAGATCGGCCGCCTTGGCAGCGGCGGCCTTAAGGTCGTCAAGCTTGACCCGCTGACTATCGGTCGGATGCACTGCCCGCTCGATCGAGTCGGTGGGCCACAGCGTGACATCCGCCGCGCAGGCCGCCTGCGGGCTGCGCCGGCCGGACGCTGTCCCGCCATCGCCCTCATGCTCGCTGCCCGGCGCGCCCATGGCATTGAAGCGTGCTTTCTGCTCGTCGCTGAGCTGCTGGTAAAACGTCACGACCGCGGGGCGCACGATGCTTACGGCCTGAACGAGGGCTTCGACGCGTTTCTGCATCTGCTCGAGCCGGCCCGTCGGTGTGAATGCGATGCTGGTCGGACAGGCGGTCCGGATCGCCTGGGCCGCTTTGACGATTGCGTCGCCGAGCGCGTCAAGTGCGGCGCGCTGCTGCTCGTTGGGTTGCACGGCCTCTTGAATCTGATCGATTGGCCAACCGGTAACCTCGCCCGCCTCATTGCTGCAGGTCTGATCGACGCGTTCGGTCAAGGCGTTCAAGCGGGCGCGCGCTCGCCGGCCCCCAACAAATTCGCCGTAGCCGTACGGCCAGAACAAGCCTTCGTAGATGTCGTTGTAGCCATAGTCCCAGAATGGGTCGTCGTATTCGAATTCGTAGGGCCAGAGAGAGTAATAGAAGAGATCACCGTAGGCATAGGGCCAGAACAATGGTCCAAACCACCCGATGTGGCCGCGGCGGAAGCCCGCGCGTGCAAAGGGATGGAAGGTATGGTTGGCGCGCAGCGATCCGCCCCGCGCGGCAAGCGCGCCGGTAAAGGCGGCGCGGGTTGAAATCAGGCCCGAACTAATGATGCCTCCGTGCCGGAATGTACGCCCGAAAAATGCGCGGCCGAAATGTGCTCCGCCAAACCGGAAGGCCCGTCCCCCACCGAACCGGAGGCCGCCGAAATGGCGAAAGCCGCCGCCTCCGAAGTGGGCAACTCCGCCACCCCCGCGCGGACCTCCGCCGCCGCGGCGTGCAGCTGCGGCGGCGCCCGGGTCGGCCAATGCGGCGCAAAACAGAAGGCCGACCGCCGCGATGCCAATCTTCCACATGCCGTCCTCGCGCCCGACCGTTTGCCGAGCCGCCCACCCAACAACGCATAACATTGTATTTTGATACCACCATGCGACAATATGCAACCAACCGCTCGGCCAAGCGGTTAGGCGTGAGTGCGAGTGCCGCCGGCTAAACGTCACGACGGATGACTGGGGTTTTCGAATTCGGAGACGGGCCCGACCAATCATGGCGGGGCTTCTTTTTGGGGCGTGCGAGCTGAGCCGAGCTTGGCTAGCCCCAGCTAAGCCGTCTCGGAATCTAACGGCACGCCAACTCGCATGTACGGCGGCGCGACGCGTTGTAGAACGAGGCACTTTCGCAATACCCGTTCCAATCACCATCGAGGAGTCTGACTCGATCACCGGCGGTCCAGCCCAGCGCGCAGTCGCCGATGCCGCTGAACCAGGTCCCGTTCATCACGAAATCCGTGCTGATGCCGTTGCGGACTTGCTCGATGACGTGTTGCTCCCGCGGCAGAAAAGTCGGATGCCACCGGTGAACGTATCGATGCCGGTGATAAGTCGGCGGCGCTTCGTCCGAACGTGTCGGCGTGAACGCCGATAGTGCCAGCACCACGCCCAAGACCAACGTACCAATGGAACTCGATCGCATCACGCTGCTCTCCCCACGCGTCGCCGCAAGTCTATCGCCCCGGTTTCTATAGTGCCGGTTCGGGTTCGCCAATCGAATAGATCGCGGTGCGGCCATTCAAATGCCGTGATCGCGCGCTCGAAAGATCAGCGGCCGGAGAAATGACTGGATAAGAAGACGAAACCGCCGGGGTAACGCTTCAATGACCCTGCGGGGCTAATTAGTGCTTGTCGTTGTGCGGCATTAGGAGAGGTGATGCGTCGGTACGTTGCGTCGAACGGTTCGTGGAGGCGTCTGCGGGCGCGCGCGCGCCTTCCGGTGATCGTGCTGGTCGGAGCGATGCTGGGGGTAGGGGGCTGGATCGCCCATGCAAACTGGTCAAACCAAGACCCGAACGAATTCGTTCCGCTGACGAAGGCGACCAAGGGTGACATGAATCCGCCGGTCTGGGAGCCTGCGCAGACCTCTGCGGCGGCGCCGGTCGCGGCGCCAGAGATGGCCGCGCTGCCGCCTTTGCCGGCGCCGGCCAAAGCGGAAACCAGCGGATCGAATCCGTCCGCGACGGCGGTGGGACCCAACAAGGCGGTCGCGCCGCCAAAACCGAAAGAGCCCTCGGTGCTCGCGGCAATGCAGGCGCAAATCGCGCAGATGAAGTCTGCCCTGAAATTGACGCGCGACCAGGAGCCTTACTGGCCTCCGGTCGAGGCCCTGCTGCACGACATCGCGCGGCAGCAAGCCAAACTACATCCGGCGGCTGCGCATACCGGCGCCAATGGGAAGCCCATCAAGATGATCATCCACGACGCAGACATGCAGCGGCTTACCTCCGTGGCGTTTCCACTGCTGATGACGCTGCGGGAGGATCAGCGGCGCGATGCGCTGAGGCTCGCCCAGGCCATGGGCTTCGAGACGGTCGGGGCGTATTGAGCGATGATCAATCATCCCAACGCGAAGGCGGTCTGGACCACGCTGGAAGGCGATGCCAATCAAGTCCATCCCGTTCTTGTGGTCGAGACCGATTTGGAGCTGAACGCCCTGCAACCGCGGTATGATGCGGTAAAACTGGAAAGTTTGATCGAGGCGATTCACAGGCTTTTGGCTGAAAGCAACGGCCTGATCGAAAGCTTGCGTATCGTACCGATACGCCGATAGCTCCGGCTGCGGCTCACGCAATGGGTTGAAGCGTATTAGGTCGAGGTTCACCAATCGGTGGCGGCCATCGACGCCCAAATGACGAGCAATCCGAGCTGTTGCGCAGGGGTGGTCCGCGCCGACCTCTGGGCCGTTGCTACCGCGGCCCTAGCGCCGCCTTGTCCGGCGTGGGCCAGACAATATCCCAATCCGGCAATCGACATGAGGCAAAGCGAGCCGAACAAGATCGCCGCGAACTTGAACCGCTTTGCGAATCTTGTCCGGTCCTCGGCCGCCAAACCTGGCTGATCTTGCTCAAGCCTGCGCATACGTGCCTCCTGATACTCCGACGGCGCCTGCCGGCATCGCGTTCGTGTTGCGCTGCCGCGTCTCACGCTGTCAGTTAACCCCTATCAGCCGTCGCGCCTGCTGGCTGTGCGGCGGGTCACATGGCTTCAATTAAGGCGTCCATCGCGTGGCGTCAGCGGGCGGTCGGCGTTGACGTGATGGCCGCCGTCGCCCTCGTTTGCCCGCTATCGGCAACATAGGCGCCCAATCCAGCGAACAGCAGCAGAACCAGCGCGCCATAGAATACGCAAACGGCCCTGAACCATTTGGCAAACGTTGCCTGATCTTCGTTCGTCCAACCTGATGGAGCCGGCGTGGGCTTGTGCATGTGCTTGTCTCCTCTCGAATTTGGAGCGTGCGGATGGATGCAAACAGTCGAAATGCGTGCTCCGGTCACGGGCGCCAAAAAGGTTTCCTGAGTTCCAGCTCGACGTCGTACCGCGAGCAACCGGTGTCGCTGACGATTTGGTTGGCGTGGAGCCTCAATTCATTTCGGCTCTCGATGCGGTGGCGCCACTCGCCCAACCGGCGCCGCGCGGCTGCCGTGAACCTGGTCCGCAATTGCTCCAGCGCATCGAGCGATCCAGCTAGGCGTGCGGCATAGCTGACGCGAGCGCGCCCGGTCTGTGGCCGCTCGTTGGATGCCACGACACGGAAGGCAACGTGAGATGGTTTGGCGAGAGACGACATTTTTTCCTCTCCATCGCTTCGATGCAAATCGACGGTTCGTCGTCGACGAAGGGAAGATGCCGATTAACGTGATCGGTTTGAATGGGCCGGCCCGGCAATCGGTTTGGAGGCCCTCCGGAGCGTTGGCATAGCCTGTGAACGCTGTCGTTGGATCGCTTCGCGCGCGGAAGGCGCGAACGGATGAAGCGACATGCCGCTCAAATTGCGGCGCTGTCAGAAGCTCAGCTTCGTTCCAAATACTTCGAAGGCATAGAAATACAGTTCCGCGTCGAGCGCCCGCTGAATGTTTTGTGCTTGGCGGAACCCATGCTGCTCACCGGAAAACAGGAGATAACCGACGGGAATTCCGCGACTGCGTAGCGCATCGACCATTGTCTCGGTCTGGTCGGGCGGCACGATCTTGTCCTCGTCGCCTTGGAAAAAGATGACCGGCCGGGATAGCCGATCGGCGTGCGCGACCGGCGAACGTTCACGGTAGCGCGCTTCCTCCTGCGGATAAGGGCCGATCAGCCCGTCGAGATACCGCGACTCGAATTTATGCGTATCCCGCGCAAGCGCCGCCGCGTCGCTGACGCCGTAATAGCTGGCGCCGCCCTTGAAGAAATCCCGCGAGGTCAGCGCCGCCAGCGCCGTGTAGCCGCCGGCGCTGCCGCCGGTTATGACAACACGTGCTTCGTCGACACGTCCCTGCTCGGCGAGGAAGCGGGCGCCATTGACGCTATCGTCGACGTCGACAATCCCCCAGTTTAGCAGCAAGCGGTCGCGGTATTCACGGCCAAAGCCGGTGCTGCCGCCGTAGTTCACGTCGAGCACCGCGATGCCTCGGCTCGTCCAGTATTGATGGCTCAAATTCAACGTGCTGGACGCGGAAGATGTCGGCCCGCCGTGACACTTGACTACGAGCGGCGGCTTGTCGCCTGGCGCCGCCGCATAGTCGGGATTGTAGGGCGGGTAGAACAGGCCAAAGGCCGTCTTGCCGCCCTCGGTCGGAAATTCAATCGGTTCGACCTTGGTAAAGTAACGGCTGACGTTCGGATCATCGGCGACGTCGGTCGATTGTTTGACGACCTTATGCGTGCGCGAGGCGAGGTCGAATAGGACGATACTGCTTGGCCGGTCCGGCGCGCCGGCGCTAAAGACCACCCGATCGCCGCCGTCGGCCCGCACCGAGGAGAACTGTGTGAACGGCAGATCGAGTTCGGTCAATTTCCCCGAAGGCAGATCGATCACCGCCAGACGTCCGAGCCCGGCCCGGGCGTAGGAGGCGACGATCCGCTCACGCCCGGCGAAAGCGTAGGTCGACAGGCCGAAATTCCATTGCGGAAGACCAAACTCTGCCGCCATCGGCGCCAAGGCTTCCGGAGCCCGGCGCTCCAGGTCGAAGCGATACAGGTTCCACCAGCCGGTGCGGTCGGAAACAAAGGTGAGCGCCGACCCGTCCGGGGACCATTGGGGTTGGAAGATCGACTCGGCGGGGCCGCCCGCGATTTGCGTGGGCGCCGCGCGGGGCAAGCCGTCGGCGCCCAACTCCGCGAGGTAGAGCGTGGTGCCGACCCACGGCATGTTCGGGTGGTCCCACGCGAGCCAAGCAAGGCGGCCGCCATCGGGCGATAGACGGGGCGATGAGAAGAAGTCGTGCCCGGACGCCACAATCGTTCCGGCATCGGCCGCGCTGCCGGTCACGTCGACCGCGACGATGGTATTGTCGGGATATTTTTTGCTCGAATCCGTATGGTCCTCGCGGACGCCGATCCAACGCTTGCGCCCCCGGTCGATGGTGCCGTCCGCATAGCGCCATGCCCCGAGCGGCGTGATCGGCACCGGTACGCTCGCCCCGCGGCTTTCGCCGCAGTCTTGGCAATACAGGCGGCGGTCGGGAATTGGCCCGGTGCCCGCCATGTCGTTGGAGAAATAAAGCGTTCCGCCGGAAACGGTCCAAGCGCCGCCGCCATATTCGTGCACACGGGTGCGCACGCTGAAGGGCTCCCGATTGACGTCCTGCGCCCCGGCATTGTCCATTCCGCCCCGCACGACCACGTATCGGCCGTTTTCTTGGGGTCGCAGCTCGATCCAATAGATGTTGCCGTCGTCGAGCAGCACCTCCGACAAGCCGATCGATTGCGCCGTGATCAGCGTCGAGGTGATCGGGGACTTCCAGGTGCCATAGGTAGCAGTCAAACGTTGGCTAGGCGACATGGCCATTCGGCGCTCGCGTGAGGGGAGGGCGTCATTTTGTGGGTACCAAGACGGAAACCATGCGGCCAAAGGATGTCCGACCAAACGGATACTCATCCTAAGCGTGCCAAACCGATTGGAAGCCGGCCGCAAAAGCGTGCTCGTCAACGGCGGCAAACCAACTTACAATGGTAATTCCCTTGCGATCGACGATCATCGCCGCTGTTTGGGGGTGAAAATATGCCGCGTCGGATATTGTTTATTGCCGCAGTCATGGTTTTGCTCGGGCCGCTGGCGGCGCCAGCGGCCGCCGGCTTTCCGGAGGACCTGCGGCTATGCAACGGGGGGCCTGCCGACGCGGACACCAGGATTGCGGCGTGCTCTCGGCTGATCGGCTCAAGTCAATTGCGGGGCAATGATCTCGCGGCCGCTTATCTTGAGCGCGGAAACGCTTATGGCGCCAAAGCCGACTACGACCACGCGATAGCAGACGACAGCGAAGCCATCCGGCTCAATCCGCGGGCAGTCAACGCTTACAACAACCGTGCTTTTGCGTTCAACAACAAGGGCGAGCACGACCGCGCGATCGCCGATGCCAGCGAAGCGATCCGGCTCGACCCGAGATTCGCGTTGGCTTATGCTCACCGCGCCGGGGCCTTCGTCGGGAAGGGCGATTTTGACCGCGCAATCTCTGATGCCGACGACGCGATCAAGCTCGACCCGACCTTGGCGATCGCCTATGCCCATCGCGGTTCGGCCTTCGAGGGCAAGCGCGACCCAGACCGCGCGATCGCTGACTGCAGCGAGGCGATCAGACTCAATCCGAACTTGGCCGTGGCCTACGGCGGCCGCGGCAACGCCTACCTTCGCAAAGCGGATTACGAGCGCGCGATCGCCGACTACGACGAGGCTATCAGGCTCGACCCGAAACCGGCCCTCTACAAGGACCGCGGCAACGCTTACCTCGGCAAAGCAGATTACGGGCGGGCGATCGCAGACTTCAGCTCAGCGATTAATTTAGATCCGAAATCGGCGCTCTTCTACACCAGACGCGGCAACGCCTTCCGACTCAAAGGCGACTTCGACCACGCGCTCGTCGACTTGACGCAGGCGATAACGCTCAATCCAAAATTCATGCTTGCCTACTACGATCGTGCCATGGTTTTTAACCTGAAGGATAGCTATGACCGCGCGGCCGCGGATTGGAGCGAAGCGATCAGGCTTGCTCCGCAGGGGGCGGGCGCCTACTCCGGCCGCGGCGCCACCTCCATTTTCAAGGGTGATTACAGTGGCGCCATTCGCGATCTTGACGAGGCCATTCGCCTCGATCCGAAGCTCGCCAATGCATATAACAATCGCGGGTATGCTTATCTGCTGAAGGGCGACATTGATCGGGCCTTCGCCGATCTGAATGAGGCGGTCCGCCTCGATTCGAGAGATATGCCGGCTCATGCTTTCCGCGGCTTGGCGTTCGAACGAAAGGGCGATCGCGAGAACGCCATCGCCGACTTCAAGGTGGCGTTGTCTTTGGCCTCCGATCGGTTTTTTGCGATCGGACTGCGGGCGCAGGCCATCGCCAAGGAGCGGCTGGCTGCGCTGACCGCGACGCAAGCCACAGTCCCGCAGGCCACCTCTGCCTCCACGGCGAGGCCGGTGCCGAGCTTGACGGATGTTTCGGGCGCCGGGTTGCTCGGCCGCCGGGTGGCGCTCGTGATCGGCAACTCGGCCTATCAGGCAGTTTCCGCCTTGCCAAACCCGAAGAACGACGCCAAGGCCGTCGCCGAGGCGTTCAAGGGCGCCGGTTTCGCCGCCGTCCAGGTCGTCACGGACGGCAGCCGCGATGGGATGATCCGGGCGCTGCGTGCCTTTCAAGATGAGGCGGACAAGTCCGACTGGGCGGTACTTTATTACGCTGGCCATGGCCTCGAAATCGGCGGGATCAACTATCTCGTTCCGATCGATGCCCAGCTCAAAACGGACCGCGATGTGCAGGATGAAGCGGTGTCGCTCAACCGCGTGCTCGACGCCATCACGGGAGCAAAAAAGGTGAAGCTCGTGCTGCTCGATGCTTGCCGCGACAACCCGTTCGCGCAGCAGATGCAGCGAACCGCCGCATCCCGCGGCGTGAGCCGGGGTCTCGCCCGGATCGACCCCGAGGGCAGCACAATGGTCGTCTATGCCGCCAAGGACGGCGAGGTTGCCGAGGACGGCAACGGCGAGCACAGCCCGTTCGCAGCGGCGCTGATCCATCGCCTGCAGCAACCCGGCGTCGAGATCAACAGGCTGTTCGGCCTGATCACCGGCGACGTCATGGTCGCCACCGGCAACCATCAACGCCCCTACGTTTACGGCTCGATCCCGCTGATTGAGGGGCAGCCCGATCAATTCTTCAGGGTGCCGTGACCGCCGCGGCGGGGAAGGCAGCGAGACTTTTGATGTGCGCGACGATCGCCGCCACGCTTTCCTCCGGACTGAGCCGCGTCACATCGAGCGTCAAAGTATCGGGCGATCTTGGATCGAACACGGCATGGTTGCGGCTCTGGGCTATCGCGGCGGCAGGATCGATGCCCTTGAGCATGCCCACGCGTTCGGGCGATTGGATGCGACGCACTAATTCCGCCTCTTCGCACACGAGTCGGACCGGGATGAGGCAGGCGCCGCGCCGTGCGGCCGTTGATCGAATATCCTGAAACTTTGTTAGATCGCTAGCGTTGCCTTCGACCCCTTCGTGGGTAAAGACAAAGTTTGTTCCGGGCTTCGCCAGGGTCGCGATCGTCTCGAGGACTGCCTCGTGTACTTTGGCACACTGAACCCAGACCGCATCCGGCAATCGCGTCACACCGTCTGGATCGATGAGGCCGAAAATTGGATTGTTGATCCAGTGGTTATCAACCACCTTGGCGCCGACCGCGCGGGCGAATGCGCGCGCAATCGTGAGCTTGCCCGTCCCGCCGAAGCCCACGAGATAAACGAAAAGATTGGTCAACGAGGGGTCGGTCATTGGCCGTCCCATGCGGGGTGGCACATTGGAGAGATTGCCTAAAACCTATCGTGCGACAAAGAAGAAGTCCTCGCGGCCGGGCAGAGCGCCGTAGGTGTAGGGCTCTTGGCGGTTGCCGGTCGCGTCCATCACGTCGTCGTGTACCAGGCGGAACAGTTTGTTGACCTCGAGTCCTGGCCGCTTGAGCAGCTTCACGAGCGCGGTCGCGAAGGGGCTGTTCTGACCGTCGCCATCGAGCGCGACCTGCCCGTCCCTGGCCGCATAGGCGACGAGCGTGCCGGGTCCGGGCTCGATCCGGGCCAAGCCGCGCCCGACCGAGCGCGCGGCGAGAGTGCGTTGCATCTGGCGCGCGAAGGGATTTTCGCGGCACGCGTCAAGCAGCACCATGCGCAGCTTGCGAGCGCCTTCTACCGCACCGAGCGCCTGGTCCAGCGGCACCGCCTCGAACTGAACATCCCGATCCGCGACCAAACGGGCGTCGACAGGCACGAGATAATTGACGCCGCCCAGTTCAATGCCATGGCCGGCATAATAAATTACCGCCCAATCGGCCTTCTCGCTCGCGGCGGCGAAGCTGCGCAAGGCATCGACGAGTTGGTCGCGGGGCAGGTCGGTCGCGAGCGTGACCTCGAAGCCGACGCCTCGTAATGCCGCAGCGACGGCCTCGGCATCGCGCCGCGGATTGGGGAGCGCCGCCACCGCCTTGTAGTCCGCATTGCCGACGACGAGGGCTACTCGGCGTTCGGGGGCTGGCGGCGCTGGCACGGCTGACGTTGGCGAGGTTGCGGATACCTGCCCGCCGCTCTTGGTCTCGATTCTGGCCAGCGCCTCGCGGGCTTCGAGGGCAAACGCCTCGTTCTTTTCCAGCTCGAGCGCGTGACGCAGGTCGGCCATCGCGCGGTCCCTATCGCCGCTCAGCTCAAAGATGAGGCCCCGGTGAAAGTAGGTACGCGGGAGATTCGGATTGATGCGAATGGAGGCCTCGAGCTCGGTCATAGCCCGTCCGAGGTCGCCCTTTTCACGGTATGCCGCGCCTCGGCCGGCGAAGGCGCGGGCGTCAATTGGGTCCAGCCGGATCGCCTCGTCATAGTCCTGGATCGCATGGTCGTATTCGTGCTTGTGAAAATAGGCGGTGCCACGAACGTCGTAGGCGGCGACATGCTTCGGATCGAGCCGGATCGCCTCGTTAGCGTCGCGAATCGCGCGGTCGACGTCGCCCTTGCGGCCATAGAGCGCGCCGCGGTCGACGTAGTAATTGGCAATTCCCGGACTGAACCGGATGGCTTCGCCATAGTCCTGGATCGCGCGGTCGTAGTCGTGCCTGCCGAGATAGGCTTTGCCCCGAAGATGGTAGGCAAGGGCGGACTTCGGATCGAGCCGGATCGCCTCGTCGGCGTCGCGGATCGCGCGGTCGGCGTCGCCTTTGTCGTAATAGGTCGAACCACGGTTGACGTGGAAGTTCGCGAATTTCGGATCGAGCCGGATCGCCTCGCTATAGTCCAGGATCGCGCGATCGTAGTCGCCCTTGCTAAGATAGGCGTGGCCGCGGGTGTTGTAGGCGGCGGCCAATTTCGGATCGAGCCGGATCGCCTCGTCGGCGTCGTGCATCGCGCGGTCGGCGTCGCCCTTGCGGTAATAAGCGTCGGCGCGGTTGCGGTAGGCGAGGGCCCGACCCGCCGCGGGCTCACGAATGCCACGATCAATGACGCGCGTGCACCCCGCAATGCTGCCGTCATGGTCTTGACCGTTGTCGCATGCCGTCCACTCAGGATCTTGCGGCGCAGCCGGGCCGGCTGCTGCCCAAGCGGTGGTGAGAAAGCCGCACGCGAGAACGGCAGCCAAGCTGAGGGTTGTTAGGCGCATCAGATCCCCTTCCGAGGCCATCCCGCCCATGCGCGTGCTCCTTATGCCATGGACGAAGTTCCAGCGGAAGAAGTGTGGCCCTTGGAGCCCTCTCGGAGCAAGGGCACGCCCAGCAATCCGTTTGAAGGAAGATCGGGGATGCCCCCGAGGGGGTGGCCGATCGGACCAATTGCTTAGCTGGTTGCTCGTCATTGCCGGTCGAGACGCCGGCGCAATACGTGATGAACTCCGCCAACAGCGCCCGCCCAGTTAGGATCAGGGCGCGGGCCTTGCCCCCGACGGCGCTGATTGGCGCAACGCCAGGCGCCGTACGCCCATCTCGCCGCCGTCAGGGCCGCGCATCAACCGTCAGGTTCGAACACTAGCGGTTTCGGCTAGCCCGCTTGATCCGCTGAAAGAGATCGAGGGCTGCCTCCGGCGAAACGCGCTCGAGCTGCTGGAGGTCGGGGTTGTGGGATGGGTCGGGTGTCTGCCCGCCTCCGGACTTGCCGTTCAGCGGTTCCAATCCAGGCCCAACGCGCATCGTTTCCGCCGAAGCTATGGCGTCCAGCACTTTGCGCACGAGCTGGGGATCGCGGTCGACGAGCTCGCCGAGGGCTGCGTTGCGGCTGATGATCGTCTGTTCCTGCGCCGTGAACGAGCGAGGTTCACCGCCGGTCTGGGCCCAGGCCCCGGCAGCGGGCAGGGCCGTCGCGAGCCCGATCGCCAAGAGAATTCTGTTACGCATCGTTCCCTCTCTTCGCCAGTCGTTTGCGGGCATCGCGCACGCATTGGCCAAAGATTTCTTCGAGCACACCCAGCGATGAGATCATGACGGTACCGTAGTGGGTCCGTTCGCGGGTCAGGAAACCAGCCGCCTGCGACGCTACCACGACTTTGCGACAGGTTTCCGTCGACATCGTCGCCGCAAGAAATCTCGCCAGATTCGACTGGTCGATGGCACCCGGATGTTCGCGCCAGCTCTCCACTAGTCTTGGCAAAGTATCCGCAGTGAATATTGCGTTGAGCAACCGGTCACTGCTTAGTCCCATCCGCGCCATTCTTGCAGGATCCTTGGTCAACTTGATGATATCATCGTTGTGAATATTGGTAAGATTTTCGATCTGCTCTGCGGACTTTATGTCTAGCGCTTGTAGTAGATAGTAGAACTCCGACATTTGATACGTCGCTTCGAGCCGGAGCGTCGCGAGCGTTTGCTCTCCTTGCGATTTACTGCGTGCACAGACCCGCCCGCTGAACTCGACGCGCATCAACCGCACGCATTCGAGAAAGAACAGGTCCCTCTCGGTCTCGGCTGGATCGCCAAACAGGCTTAAATCATCCATGATCTGACCCGGCCCCCATGGCAAGAGCTGGCCCTCCCATCCGATTGGCGGTTACCAAAAGGAATTGCAAGCGTATTCCTTTTACCGACCGCAATTGCGGGATAGCTTGGCAGTGAGACGATGCGCTTTTGGAGAACGCGCCATATGACCAAAATCCCATATCTGCGCAGCGCCGGCTTGGCATGGCTGGCGGTGATGGCGATGAGCGGGCCATCGGATGCGGCGGACTGCCCGCGGCTCGCCGCCTTTAATCAGGCGATCCAGGCCAAGAATATCGCCGACGCAAAGGCCGTGGAGACGCAGATCATCGCCGATCCCGTTTGCGGGTCTTTGGGCGTCGATGTCATGCGCCAGCGCGCCTCGCTGGAGGTCAGCATGGCGACGGTCGCCGGCCGTGCTCCCGATGGCCAGGCGGAGCGCGAGCGGCTCCTGATTGACGCCGATGAGCCGGACGTGTTTTGGGGGGCGGCGGCGGAGCTCGCCGAGACGCGGTTCTCGCAGCGCCGCTTCGGCGAAGCTGCGCGCGGTTTCGAACGGGCGATCGAGATCATCAAGAATCCGACAAAGACGCCGAGGGCGCCGAGCGAAGCGGCGATCAAGGCCATCTTGGACCGAGCCATGGAGGCACGCCAGCTGACCGCCGACGAGGACCGCGGGGCGGCCCAGTACCCCAACGCCACCCGCGATTTTCGCGACGGCAGCATTGGCGGCTCGTTCTCGGAAGACGTGCGCGGCTTCAAACCGAAGATCATTCCGATGCCGATCAATTTCGAGACCGGATCGGATATACCAACCGTCATCGGCCGCAAGGCGCTCGATGAGTTGCTGCAGGCGGTCAAGGAACAGAAGCCCCCCGAAATCATCATCGTCGGGCACACCGATCAGCGCGGCGATCAGAACACCAACAAGCGCCTGTCGGAGGCGCGGGCGCGAGCGGTCGCCAAGTATCTTACATCGAACGGGGTGGCGGCGAAGATCACGGTGATAGGCCGTGGCTCGAGCGAGCCGCTCAAGATTGAGAACGCGAGCGGACTGAAGGAGCCCGATGATATCTGGGCCCTCAACCGGCGCGTCGAATGGCGCCGGCCTTGATGTGAGGGGATTCATGCACTCGCGGACATTGACTGGCGGCATCGCACTCTTGGCGCTTGCGTTGGCGTTCGGGAGGCCGGCCGTGGCACGCCAGCTACAAGCGCCGGCCGGCGGGCAGGTCTACGCCCTAATCGTCGGCATCAACGGATACCCGCATGCCCCGCGGCTTAAGGGAGCATTGCAGGACGCGCAGGATTTCAAGGAGACGTTGCTGCGGGCCGGTGTTGTGGAAGCGAACATCACCCCGCTTTTCGAGGAAAAGGCGACCCGGCCAACCGTCCGAGCCGGCATGGAGCGGATCATTAATCGGGCCAAGGCCAAGGATTTCGTCCTCATCACTTTTGCCGGACACGGCAAGCAGTTTCCCGAGCGTATCAAGGGATCAAAACCCGACGGGAAGGACGAAGGATACCTTCTCTATAACTTCGACCTAGCCGCGACCGGGGAACCGGACATCATCATCGGCCCGGAAATGAAGCATTGGCTCGGGCAATTGGAAGCCAAAGGAGTCGACGTCCTGTTCGTCGACGACACGTGCTTCGGCGGGGGAATGACGCGCAACTGGGACCCTCGTTCCGGCGAGTTGACTTACCGTTCCTTCGACTTCGGCGCTGAAGCGGCTGCCGAGAATCTGGCCCAAACGGTCGCAGAGCCCTCCGACTCTTTTCGTGACGAGAGTACCTTCAAGCGAGTGACGTTCTTGGCGGCGGTCGATCGCAACACGCTCGCCCCCGAGGTCGAGATTCCCGGCCAGCCGAGCAAGCGCGGAGCTCTGAGCTATTCGGTCGCCCGGGCGATCGACGGCATGGCCGGGGGAACGGGGGGCGCGGTCACACGCGGCGATTTGTTTGCGCATGCGCGGCAAACCGCATTGCAATATTCCAATAACAAGCAAGTCATCGTCACCGAGCCGACCGCCGCCGCCGGCGCGCTCGACGTGCCGGTTTGGCGCTCTGACGCCCCGCCGGCCCGTGTCGCTTCTCTCGATTCCGATGTTTCGGCTCCCGTGAAAATCGCGCCCGCCGTTCGGGTTGCCATGATCAACGGCGATGCCTCGGCGCTCGCTAGGACCGCGCCCGTCGTGACCCCTTTCGAGGTGGTCGGGAACACGGCCAACCCCGAGCTCGTCTGGGATGCGCGGGCGAAGGAAGTCCTCGTCGCCGGCGACGTCATCGCGCATGACATCGGTGCCGACGACATCCCGGCCGTCGTCGACCGCGTGCGGGCGGTGAGTGAGATCGCCAAGCTCAGCGAAAAGGCGCCGCAGACCTTCGTACTGATGCCCGACAACCGCCTCCATCACTTGCGCGAACGCGTGAACCTCAAGGCTTCCGAGGTGCAGAACAAATACGCCATCCTTTTCAATATTGCGGGTGACGGAACGGTGCAATTTCTGTTCCCAAAGCCCGGCGAACGACCGCAGATCGACAAACCCGAATGGCGGTTCGACGGCGAGATCGAGGTCCAGCCGCCGTTCGGCGCCGATACGGTTGTCGCCATCACCTCCGACCAGCGCCTGGATGCGCTGGAAAACGCCATCCGGTCGCTCGATAAGCGGCGCGCGGCCGGTCAGGTTCCGCAGTGGTTGGCGAAGCTGCTGCCGCCGCCGCCGGCGGCGCGACTGGGCTTTACGAACATTTTCACCGCTCCATGATCTCGAGGCGCGACCCATGTTGAACCTGATGCGCTTGCGGTTGACCGGATTGCTGCTGCTGGCGGCGATCACCCCCGGGCTCGCGCAAACGAATTCCGGCAGCCCGAAAGGCTCTTATCGCTCGGCGCCGTTCGAGGAGGATTTCCGCATCTTCGGTGGTGAAGTCGTCACGAACGCGAAGGCTTGGCCGTGGCAGATCGCGCTGTACCGCAAAAACACGAGCGGAAAGCTGGCGTTTCTGTGCGGCGGCTCGCTGATCGCCGAGCGTTGGGTCTTGACCGCGGCCCACTGCATCGGGAGCGGGGCAGGGCGTCCGGGCGATTTTGCCGTCGTCGAGCGCACGATGCAGATCGACCTCGAGCTCGACGGAAACGCCGGCCACGGCGGCCGGCGGTTGGCCGTCAAGCAGGTCATCGTCCACGCCGGCTACGATTTGGCCAAGAAAGAGAACGATATTGCGCTCCTGGAGCTCGCCGCACCGGCGCAGTCGACGCCGGTGCCGTATGCACGGGCCGCTACCTCGGCGCTGGAGGAGACCGGCAAGGACGCGATCGTCACCGGCTGGGGAATGCTGCGCGAGATCGGGCTGGATGCACAAGGCCAACGAGTCGATGCGCAGACCGGACAATTGATCACACAGGCGAACGCGAGCGAATTCCTTGACGACAAGCTGCGGCAGGTCGAGCTGCCACTCATCGGCTGGGAGAAATGCCGCGAGGTGTATCAGAACACCGGCACGGCCGTGATCGACGCGCGAACGCTCTGCGCCGGCGTTGCGCAAGGCGGCAAGGACTCGTGCCAGGGCGACAGCGGCGGTCCGCTGGTCGCCCGGGATGAAAAGAATTTCTTCGTGCAGATCGGCGTGGTGAGCTGGGGCGTGGGCTGCGGGCGGGCGGGCTATCCGGGAGTCTACACGCGCGTCTCGGCGTTTGAGGCATGGTTGCGGGAAAAGACCGGAATTCGGCAGGACCAGCCGTCGGCGGAAAGCCAGCAAGCGGTCGACAATACGCTCGCGATGGACAATGCAGCCGGCCTCGCCGTCAACTTCGTGCAGGGAACCCGCGTAAAGATCGGGCAAGAGGCTCAGTTCCGGGTGACGACCAAGAAGAGCGGATATCTGTTGTTGCTCGACGTGCAGCCGGGCGGCAGCCTCACCCAGATCTATCCGACCGCGGCGTCGTTGCGTACGCCGACCGGAATCAGGCCGGACGCCAACCGCGTCGATCCGGGACGTACGCTCGTGGTCCCCAACCGCACCAACCCGTACGAAGGCTTTACCTTCGAGGTCGAGGGACCGGCCGGCGAAGGGCGGCTAGTCGCCGTGCTCAGCGACCGGCCGACCAAGTCGCTCAATATTCCGGATATGCCGCGCAGCTTCGACAGCCGCGCTGATACGCTGGGTTTCCTTGCCGCGCTTGGCCGGGCCATCAGCCGCGGCTTTGTGCCGATGGGCGAGGAGCGCCCTACCGCCGGGCCGGGTGCAGACCGGCCTCCCGAAACAGCGGCCGCAGATCGGCCTACGGCAGGGGCGGGCGCGGACCGGCCCACCGTGTCGGTGGTCGTCACGCCCTATACGATCGTCCAGTGATCCACAGAGAGACGCACCGATGACCCCCCAAGCAAAGCGAGCACTGTTCAGCGCGGCGTCGGCAGCCGTCGGCCTTGTCGTCTTGCTCGGCGGCGGCCCGGTCGCTGCCGCCCCGACCGCCAGCGCGAACCGGCTGATGCCGGCGCAGAGCGTGCTGGCGCTGCGGCTCCTGGACAAGCTCGCGGCCAAGCAACCCGGCGCAAACGTAGTCGTCTCGCCGGCAAGCCTGGCGGGCGCGCTCTCGGTGATCGACCGCGGTGTTACCCCGGCAGTGCATTTGAAGCTGCACGAGCTGTTGGGCTTCAAAAAGTCGCCGACGGCGTGGCTCGATTTCGAGAACCTACGCAAGGCGACGGGAGCCGCGCGCGAGAGCGGGCCGCTGACGACGGCGAACGCCATCTTCTTCGATACGAGCCTGGAGGCCTATCCGGATGCGGTCGAGGCGCTGGCGGAGGCCGCGGTGCAAGTCAGCATCGACGACTTCAGCCAGCCCGCCACGCTCGCCAAGATCAATGCCTGGGTGAACCAGCACACCAAGGGCAAGATCCCAACCATCCTGGATGAACTGCCGAAGGACACCGGCCTCGTCGCTCTCAACGCCGTTTACTTCAAGGATCAGTGGAAGCGGCGCTTCAAACAAGAAGACACGAAGCCCGGGCCTTTCCATCTCGTCGGCGGCGGCACCGTCGACGTGTCGCTCATGCACGCCGGCGAGCGCCAGTTCCAGTTCCGCGCCGATCAGCGCTTCGTCGCCGTCGATCTTCCCTATGCGAGCGCCGGCTACTCGCTCGTCGTGGTGACGACCAAGACCGATCCTGCCCCTGCCAAGGATTTTTCGGGTCTACGCGACTGGCTCACCGGCGCGGGTTTCGAGGAGGCTCCCGGCGAGGTCGAATTGCCGCGTTTTGGCGCGACGACGAATATCGATCTGATGCCGACGCTCGCCGCCATGGGCTTCAAGCCGCCGACAACCCTGCCGGGCTTCGCGTCGGGACCGCTCCGCCTGGCGAAGGCACAGCAGCGCGTCGAGCTCAAAGTCGACGAGGAAGGCACCGAGGCAAGCGCGGCAACCGCCGTGACGGCTCTGCGGTCAATGCAGGCGAACTTCGTGAAGCTTGTCGCCGACAAGCCGTTCGTCTTCGCGCTACGCGACGCGACCACCGGCCTGATCATCGTCGCCGGCTACGTGGCGAACCCGGTGACGCCGGACAAAGAGGCGGAAGCGAAGTAAGATCCAATTCGCCGACCTCGCACGCGAAGCGCGGAGCAGGCGAACCGGGCGACTCCGTTCACTTGACGCCGTATGTTGCGAACTCCTCGGCGATGTCGGCTTTGATCGCCTTGGCCGCGGTCATGTCGGCCTCGGCGCCGACGGCGTCTCCTTGCTTTTGCTTCGTGACACCGCGGCCGTAAAGGGAGCCCGCGAGCTTGGGGTCGAACGCCAGCGCCGCGCTGTAATCGGCGATGGCGCTGTCGAGATCGCCGAGCTTGAGATGGACGAGCGCACGGCTATCCAAGGTATTGGCGGCATTGGGCTTGAGCTTGAGCGACTCGCTGCAGTCGGCCATGGCTTGCTGCAATTGCCCGGCGAGGGCTCGTGCCCAACAGCGCGAGTTCCAGGCTTCAGCGTTCTTTGGCGCGAGCCTCGATTGCTCATCAAAGTCGTCGATAGCACGCTCGAGATCGTGTTTGTGGTAATAAGCGTCGCCGCGGTTGCTGAAGGCTTGGGCATATTTGGGCGCGAGCCTGATCGCGTCGCTGAAGTCCGCGATCGCCTGATCGAGGCCGCCCTTGTTCCGATACGCCAGGCCGCGGTTGTTGAAGGTGTAGGCGTTCTTGGGATCGAGCCTCAACGCCTCGTTGAAATCCGCGATTGCGCGGTCGTAGTCCTGCCTGTAGCCATGGGCTAACCCGCGGCCGTTGAAAGCGAAGGCAAACTTGGGGTCGAGCCTGATGGTCTCGTCGTAGTCAGCAATCGCGCGATCATACTCGCGCTTGGCGGAGTAGGCATTGGCGCGGTTGTTGAAGGCGTAGGCATTCGTGGGATCGAGTCTGATCGCCTCGTCATAGTCGGCAATCGCGCGATTGAAATCGCCGCCGGCGAAATACGCGAAGCCACGGGTGTTGAAGGACGCGGAATTGGGATCGAGCCTGATCGCCTCGCTGTAATCCGTCATGGCGCGGTCGAGGTCGCCTTTGGCCTGCCAGGCGGCGCCTCGCTTTCCGTGCAGCACCCTGAGCGTGCCCCCGGCAAACTCCTTCGACGCAATGGCCCGGTCGCACGCCTCGATGGCGGTATCACCCGACGCGTATTGGCAGATCTTTAAGTCGTCCGGCGAGGCGTCCTCGCAGATCACCTTGACCGTGAACTCCTTGGTGCGCGCGATCACGTCGGCGTTCGACACCGTCTCATTGCCGTCGCTGCGCAGGCGGGAAACGCCATGCGAGTCAAGGAAGCGCGCGGCGGCCGCACTCGTCACCGCGCCGGTGTCGTCGGGATGGCCGTGCTCGGTCGACACCCCGAGGGCCGCGACTCCGACAACCCGACCCTTGCCATCGACGACGGCCGAACCGCTCGCCCCGGCGAGGATCGGCGCCGAAGCCCGCAGCTTGTTCGCGCCGAGCGCGATCAGGCTCACGACCTTACCAACCGTGACTTGCGGTCGCCCCAGCGGAAAGCCAAAGATAATCACATCCTCGCCTTCCTCGATCGAATCGCGCCAGGTCGCCACCCGGCCCGGCTTCACGTCGGTCGCCAGCAGCGCGAGGTCGTCCGCCGGATCCTGCGCCACGATGCGCGCTACGCTCGCCCGCTCACCGGAGCGGATCTTGACCTGTCCGCAAGCGCGCACGACATGGGCATTGGTCAAGACCTGACCCTCGGGGGCGATGAAAAAGCCGGTGCCGCTGCCGTCGAAGTCGAGGGTTTCCGCGGCAATCTTGGGGTCAAGCCGCATCGCCTCGCGACGGTCCGCGGCCGCTCGCTCGAGATCGCCCTTCGCGCGGTACGCTTTGCTGCGGTTGTTGAAGGCGCCAGCAGACTTGGGATCAAGCCTGATCGCCTCGTCGAAATCCGCGATTGCCCGGTCCTGATCGAACTTCTGGAGATACGCGCTGCCCCGGTTTTGGAAGGCGCGCGCGTTCTTGGGATCGAGCTTGATCGCCTCACCGAACTCAGCAATCGCCCGGTCGTATTGTTTCTTCAGATAGTACACGAAAGCGCGGCCACTGACGGCGACCGCAAGCTTGGGATCGAGCCTGATCGCTTCGTCGTAGTCCGTCAGCGCCTGCTCGAGTTCGCCCTTTTCGCGAAGCGCGTTGCCGCGATTGTTGAATGCGGCCGCAAAGTTCGGATTGAGCCGGAGCGCTGCGGTGTAGTCGATAATCGCGTGGTCGTGGTCCTTCTTGTCGGCATAGGCGATGCCGCGGCTGTTGAAGGCGGCAGCATATTTGGGGTCGAGCCGAATCGCCTCGTCGTAGTCGGCGATGGCTTGGTCGCGATCACCCTTGGCGCGATGCGCGTTGCCGCGGTTGAGAAATGCAGTGGCAAAGTTGGCGTTGAGCCGGATCGCGTCCGTGTAGTCCGCGATCGCGCGGTCGTAGTCTTTCTTATCGGAATGGGCGAGGCCACGGTTGACAAAGGCGATGGCATAGTTGGGATCGAACCGGATCGCCTCGTCGTAATCAGCGATGGCGCGATCCACGTCACCCTTGGCGCGATGCGCGTTGCCGCGCTTGTTGAAAGCGGCGGCGATCTCGGCAGTGCAGCCGCTGATCGCGAGGTCGGGGGAGAAGGCACCGCCCCTGTTCTCACAGCGCGTCGCGCTCTGTGATTGCTGGGCCGGAGCGGGTGCCGCGAGCAGCAGCGCGCCGATGGCGAGGCTCGCGGTCGTGACACGCGTGATCGGACTGCCCATAGCTGTCCCCAGCGGATGCATCTTCCGGAGCAGTGGACGTCCGCTTTCCGGAGAAAGTGCGACCGAATTCATGACTTGAAGATACGATCGCCTTCCAGGTCGATGATTTGTTGAGCCTTGGCGATCGTGAACGCAATGGCGCCGTCCCGGCTTGGATGCATATCGGCGCGTACGAAGCGGTGCTCCCGCACCCTTTCCGGGCCATCCTTCTCGATGATGCCGGCGGTCTGGTAATGGCCGTCCGTGCGATAGGGGATCGGCCTTATGCGATAGCCCTTGTAATCGACCGCGGCGGCGGGGGGGTCGGCCGATTCACCGGTTCCCGTCGCGCTCGCCAGACGGTCCCAGATGGCTTTGAGCTTCGAAAGCATCGGTCAGCATCCAGTGTTAGGGCGCGTGTAACGCGGCTGCTCGCACATCTTATCGAGAATCATGCGCAGGTCGATGCCAACACGCTACTCAGGCATGGCCCAGTCTCGCCCACCAATACTGTTGCAATTCTAGCACGACGCGCGAGCCAACGCGGCCACAGACGCGGGAACGTCGAATGCTACCGGGCCGCGAATAAGAATCAGGCGTATAAACATGCAGGGA
This sequence comes from Xanthobacteraceae bacterium, assembly GCA_052148715.1. Taxonomy (GTDB): domain Bacteria; phylum Pseudomonadota; class Alphaproteobacteria; order Rhizobiales; family Xanthobacteraceae; genus JBKQHQ01. Next base: position 26,818 of record JBKQHQ010000135.1, read on the forward strand.
ATGGTGGGCGGTTTGCCGCCTAGATGGGGACAAATGCTTATGATCGGCGTGAGAGAGAATTCAGACCCACCGGTCAGCGCGCTCGACCGGATCGTCGCTGCTTCTGTGTTCCGGGCGATGCGTCAGACGGATGCCAATCTCGCGCTGTACGAGCGACAGTACGGGTCATCGGATCGGCCGCGCTACCGGGTGGAGCGTATGCCAAAGGAAAAGCAGTAGACCTCGGTGATCGGCGGGCTTGCGCCTTTATGGGCGCAAGCAGGGGTTGCGGGCTCGGCCCGGAGCACGGTTTTTTTCAGAATTTTCCGATGATCTGTCGGGGCGGCGCAGCGACCGCTACGCCGACCTGCCGCCGGGCTTTGAATCGGAGAGGAGACCCATTTCCTTGAGCACTTCGTTTGCGGCCTTGAACGCATCGAGCCCAGCCGGAATGCCGCAATAAATCGTCGCGTGCAAAAGCGCCTCCTTTATCTCGTCGACGCTTACGCCATTGTTCAGCGCCCCGCGGACGTGGAGCTTGATCTCGGGGGCGCGGTTGAGCGCGGTCAGCATGGCGAGGTTCATGAGGCTGCGGGTCTTGCGATCGAGCCCCGGCCGCGTCCAGGCGTAACCCCAGCACCATTCGGTCGTAATATGTTGAAACGTCATCATGAATTCGTTCGCCGAATTCATCGAGTTGTCGACATAAGCCGAACCTAAAACCTCACGGCGTAGAGCCAGACCGCGATTGAACAGTTCCCCCATCGTTTCATCTTTTGTGTCGCTCATTGCACACTCCTTTAGTGTCGCAGGCGGTTCGCCCGTTGGTTGATTTTGCCAGGAGATACCAAGGGACGAGGTGAAGAGCGGCCCTGTAACGAGACCAGCCCTCCTGCCGTGATACTCGACAAGCTCAGGATGTTCTAGCCACCAGGCAGGCCGGCCGAGACGTACCACCGATTGGACGCAATAGCGTGCCGCACAGCGGAGCGCCGGCCGCACCTATTTCGCCAACGTGCGCATATAGGCGGCGATATCGTCAGCCTCGCGCCGTGTTGGCGAGAAGTTCATCTTCGGATGCGGCCCCATCAGAGCGAAAGCGAGGGCGTCGCCACCAAAGCCGAGCTTTCTGGCGATCGTATCGAAAGGCGGCGCCTCGGCCACTTCGTTGCGTTGATTGGGCGCCACGACGTGGCAGCCGGCGCAGCGTTGCTGCGCCAGCTGCCGGCCGCGATCGGCATCGGCGGCGAGCGCCTGAGCCATCACCAAATTTGCCGTAAGCGCCGTCGCAACAAGCACAGAGCCCTTGTTCATTTGCTGCTCACTTTCCCGGAATTTGCCACGCGCTCGACTATTTGCTCTTCAGGCTCAAGATGTACGCCACGACGGCGTCGATCTGCGCCTGCGTCAGCTGAACGTTGGGCATTCTTTTATGGCTTGTTCGGAGAAAGACCTTGAGCGACAGGGCGGTTGTCGACGGGAGGTTAGCGACTTCCGGAAAGCTGGGTGCAAGTCCGCCGGTGCTCGCCACGTTGATCTTGTGGCAAGCACTGCACCACTGCTCGGCAATGCGTTGACCGGCTGCGATATCCCCGCCGACTTCTTGCGCAAAAACTTGGGTAGACATTGCCACCACGGGCACTAATAGCATTGCCGCTCGCATTGGTCTTGCTTCCTGGGTTCGGCGCGATGCGGGGCTTCACATCCGTGCCTGTGGTTGATGCAGCCGAAGCGAAGGTGGTCGGCGGCTGGCTGACAACGCTCGCAACAAGATCGTCATAGCACTGCGACGGCCTCAGGGCGACGTACCAGGCTGCGGCGGCAACGCGCCGGCTAGAGTCCATCGCAACAATGGTAATCCACGGCGTGAATCCCGATCCAGAGGTGTGGGTAACTGGCTGGGAGGGACTGGATCATTCGATTATATTCGATCCGGACCACAGACGAAGGCCGGTCATTGGAGATCTATTGTGAGCCACACCATGCGCAAAGGCCCTTTTCTCTTGGGCGTTTTTCTAATCACCTTTTCCTTGCTGGTATTTCAGATTGCGCAGACCCGCATTTTGTCGGTGATTGCCTGGTATTACTTGGCCTTCTTTGCAATCAGTGTCGCGATGCTCGGCATGACCGTGGGCGCCGTCTGGGTCTATCTGCGCCGCGAGCGTTTCCAGTCGGCACCGCTGCCGGTCAACTTATCCAACTTCGCGCTCGCAACCGCACTGGCCATGCCGGCGTCACTGATGGTGCAGTTTTGCCTGATCACCACGATTTCGCTTTCGCTCACGACAGTGATCTCATGGAGCCTGCTGCTGACCGCCATGGCCGTGCCCTATGTATTCTCGGGCGTCGTAGTGAGTTTGGCGCTTACGCGCAGTCCGTTCCCGACCGGGCAGGTCTACGGCGTCGACCTCCTCGGTGCGGCACTGGGGTGCGTAGCGGTGCTTGTGATTCTGAATTTTTTGGACGGCCCCACAACCGTCGTCGTGTGCGGGGCCGTCTCGGGGCTATCCGCGCTTGCTTTTGCCGCGAGCGCCGACGGCGAAGACCGGAAACTCTTGCAATCACGGCCTTGGTGGCAACGGCCGGCGCCGGTGGCGACGGCGCTGCTGGCGCTCGCCTTCGTCAATTCGCTGGCGCCGATCGGTATCCGCCCGATCCTTGTCAAAGACGTTTTCGAGAAGTCGGGCCTGAACCTGTACGAAAAGTGGAATTCCTATTCCCGCGTCCGTGCATATCGACCGGAAATACGGTTCCCGCCCCTGTGGGGCACCTCCCCCAAGCTGCCGCCGGACACGCGCGTTCCCGCCGCCCTATTGAATATCGATGGCGAGGCGGGGACCGCCATGTTTCACTACGACGGTACGCGCGAGTCCATTTCCTTCCTCCAATACGATTTGGTCAATCTGGCTTATCGCCTTCCCGGCATCCGCAAGGCCGCCGTCATCGGGGTCGGCGGCGGCCGCGATCTTCTTTCTGCGCATCTGTTCGGGGTGTCCGACCTCACGGGTGTGGAGCTCAATCCCATTTTCATCACTCTCGACATGCAAGATCCCTTTTACAAAGAGTTTTCCAATCTGGTGGCTGTGGCGAATCTGAAGCTGCACGTGGACGATGCTCGCAGCTGGTTCGCGAGCACCAAGGAGAAGTTCGACCTCGTGCAGATGAGCATGATCGACACCTGGGCCGCGACCGGCGCGGGTGCTTTCAGCCTGAGCGAAAACGGCCTCTACACGCTGGAGGGCTGGCGCGCCTTCCTCAAGGCGATCAACGACGACGGCGTATTCACGGTGAGTCGTTGGTACAATCCCGGCGACGCCAACGAGACCGGCCGCATGATCGCTCTGGCAACGAGCGCCTTGCTGGATGCCGGCGTTAAGGATGTCCGTCCGCATCTGTTCGTAGCGCGCGCCACTAACATCGCTACCCTCGTGCTTTCCAGGGCGCCATTCCCTGGCGAAAAATTGCGCGTGCTGGAAGACACGGCGCGAGACCTCGGCTTTGGCGTACTGCTGGCGCCGGACCAGCCGCCAGAATCCAAGTTACTGCAGGCGATCACCGAGAGTGGGGATCTCACGGCATTGAATCGCGCTGTCGAGGCCGCCTACCTCGATCTCACCGTATCGACCGACAACCGGAAGTTCTTTTTCAACCAGCTGCGCTTCTCCAACATCCCTGACGTCGTGCGACGTCAGCTTAACCACACCCTGGAGGGCGGCGTTATCAAGGGCAATCTGGTCGCATCCGTCGTGCTGATTCTGATCTTGTTCATCTCGATCATTGCGGTGATAGCAACGATCTTGGTACCCTTGAGGGGCGCGGCGCGCGATTGTCCACGGCCGTTGGTCGTCGTCGGCAGCCTGTTCTTTTCGCTGATCGGCATGGGCTTCATGCTGGCCGAAATCGCTCTGTTGCAGCGCTTTAGCGTTTATCTGGGTCACCCGATTTATTCCCTGGGCGTCTCCTTGTTCAGCCTTATTCTGGCCTCCGGACTCGGAAGTCTGACATCGGATTGGCTCAAGCTGGATGCCCGCGGCAAGTTGCTGGTGTGGGGCATCATCGTCGTGGTCTATCTGCTGGCCATGGAGCGGTTTCTGCCTACGCTACTGCAGTCCACGACGGACCAGGAACGTCTGGTGCGCATCGGGATTTCGCTGATGGCAATCATGCCGTTGGGCTTCTTGCTCGGCTTCGCCTTTCCTACGGGAATGCGGCTGGTCGAGGCCGTGGATCGGCAGCCCACGCCGTGGTTCTGGGGCATCAACGGTGCAACCGGCGTTCTGTCATCGGTGCTCGGCGTAATGTTCAGCATGTCGCTCGGCATCAACGTGACCCTGCTGATCTCTGCGGCCTGCTATCTCTTGCTGATCCCGACGAGCTTCGCACTGTTAGGCATGGGACGACAAAGGCATACCAAGTATTTTAGCGAAGCCGCAAAAGCCCACTGATTCGATTCTGCCCGGCGCAGCTGGCAGCGCGCATCCCAGCGTCGACGTGTTGTCTTTGATTTCAAGGGAGTTGTTGGTCGGAGCGCCGAGATTTGAACTCGGGACCCCTAGTCCCCCAGACTAGTGCGCTAACCGGGCTGCGCTACGCTCCGCCACCGTGGCGGTGAAGATCTACTCTCCACGCCATGACGGCGCAAGGGCGGGCCCGGCGATCTTGGCGGCATGGCCCAGGTGCGGCGCGCAATTAATCAAGAATGCTGGCGACTGCACGGGCGAGGCGGTCATAATCAGCGCCTTCGTTGTAGGCCTGCGCCGATATCCGCACCCATAGGGCGTCGGCGAAGGCAACGACCGCGACCTCGATTCGATGCGCCTCGAAGAGCCATGCGCGCAGCTGCTGCGCGCGCTCGTCATTGGCGGGGCCGGGCAGCGGCAGGCGAACCGCGACCATGGATCCGGTGAGGGAATCCGGCGTGCCGCGCGCCGTCTTCCACCGTTCGGCCAGTCGGCCGGCGGCCTCGCGCGCCAGGACCGCGTTGCGCTCACGCAGCGATGGACCGCCCAGCCGCAGGTGGAAGTCGATCGCGGCCGGGACCGCAAGCCAGGCGCTCGGATCGCGGGTGCCGGTCCAATCGAACTCCGCCGTAAAACCCCGGCCATAGCCATGCGAGATCGCCAGCGGATGCAGATCCTGCTGGCTGGCGCGCCGCGCCCAGAGAAAGCCGCTTCCCTTGGGCGCCATCAGCCACTTATGGCAGTTGCCGACGTACCAGTCCGCGCCGATCGCGGGTATATCGAGCGACAGCATTCCCGGCGCATGCGCGCCATCGATCAGAACCCGGGCGTCCTTGGCATTGCACAGAGCCGTCAACTCGGTGACGGGAAAAATGGCCGCCGTCGGCGAGGTGACATGATCGAGAATGACGAGCCGCGTGCGTGGTCCAAGCCGCTCCGCGACTGCTCCGATGATCTCGCCCGCATCGCGCAAGGGAAACGGCACGCTCGCCTCGACGACGCTCGCCCCCGCTCGGCCGGCGACATGGGCGGCCGCTTTACGCACCGCCGGATAGACATGATCGGTCAGAAGGATTTCGTCACCCGTGGCAAGACGGATGGAATTGAGTACCGCGTTGCATCCGACGGTCGCGTTCTCGACGAAGCCGTAGTCCTCGCCGTTGCCGCCGACAAAGGCCGCCAGTCCGCCTGCAGCGTCGCGCAGCCGCCGCGGAAGCTCATCGCTCATGAACGCGGTCGGACGCGCCTCCATGCGCTGACGCCACCGGTCCTGCTCGGCCAACACCGCGCGCGGCGTTGCGCCATAAGAGCCGTGGTTGAGAAACGTGACCTCAGGATCGAGCAGCCACTCGCTGCGGGAGACGCTGGGCCCTGTAACTCTCATTCGCTCTTCCAACGATTGATCGCACCGTGCGCTCCACGCTGACCAGGCCGTTGCCGGCTCAGGCAAACGCCCCGACCGGCTGCGGGTCGGATGTTGTCCTCGCCGACGGTCGGGCGGCGAGAAAAAGGCCCCACAGCACGCCGATGCACAAGAAGTAGTGCCGCCAATGGTCGCTGTCGATGACAAAGCTCTCCGCCGCCAATCCGGCGAAGGCGGCGTAATAGGCAAGGTAGGTCGCGCGCCAAGGGGTCGGGACGAAGACTTGGCGCAATCCGTAGAGCAGCGTGACGGCGATCAAGGTCGGATAGACGGCTCCGCTGAGCCATCCGCCCGACATGAAGGCGTTGAGATACGAATTGTGCGTGTCCTCAGGAAAGTAGTGGGAGAATTGCAGCGGGCCGATGCCGAACGGTTTGTCGAGTGCCAGTAATGCGCCGAGGGCGTGGCGCCCGAACCGGCCGGTTTGCCCCATGTCGTAGGATTGCTCGAGCTGGGCGCGCTCCTTGAACAGCGCGGCAACCACATCGATCGACAAGAGCGCGGCGATGAACAAGGCGACGACGGCGATGCCGGCAAATCCCACCATGACGATGCGCAGGCGCTGGCCGGTCGAGCGGGTGGTGAGGAACATCAGGAGCATCATCAGCGCCGCGGTGAAGACGAGCACGCCCCAAGCCCCGCGCGAGAAGGAGAGGAAGATCGCGGCTGAAAACAGCAGCAGCAGGACGCCGCCACGCAGCGCGTCCTTGATCGTCCCCATGAGCACACGCTGCAGCGATATCAGCGCCGGAAGCACCAGAAACGCACCGAGCACGTTCGGGTCCTTGAAAGTCCCGCGGGCGCGATCGTAGAGCAGCAACAGATCATCGAGGCCGTGAAAGATGCGGGAATAGCCAATGATGGCCGCGAGTGCGGCAATCACCCCGGCGACGACATAGCCGCGGGTTAGAAAAGCTATGCGCTCAGCGGTATTCTCGCTCAGCACGGCGGCGAAGAACAGGGCGGAGATGGCCATGAACCACGACGTCAGCAGCCAGTTGACGACGGTGCGGTCGTCCATGAACGGCGTTGCCGAGATCGAGAAGCCGATATTGATGAGCACTAACCAGGCGGCGAGCGGCAAGAGGCCCGGACGCAGCCCAAGCCTCGTGCCGACGAACACCATCATCGCTATGAGCGAGACGATCTCGTATGGGCTCGGCTCGATGAAGACGAGGGCGCCGGATGCTCCGGTGAGCCACAACAGGCCGTTGCGCAGCGGCTGGGCCGCATAGCGCAGCCGCGGCACGCGGGCCGCGGCCCGATCGAGCGCAAGAACGTCGGCGAAGGTCGCGCTCAATAGGCGCTCTCGGTATTGAGCAGCGCGAACGGCGTGCGCGCCAGGATGTAGAGATCGAATAGCACCGACCAGTTCTCGATGTAGTAGAGATCGAATTCGACGCGGCGCTGGATCTTGTGCTCGCTGTCGATCTCGCCGCGCCAGCCGTTGATCTGCGCCCAGCCGGTGATGCCGGGCTTGACCCGGTGGCGGGCGAAATAACCGTCGACCGCCTCGTCGAACAAGCGGTTTTCGAGCTTGCCGTAGATGGCATGCGGTCGCGGACCCACCAGGGATAAATCGCCTTTGAACACGACGTTGAACAGCTGCGGCAACTCGTCGAGGCTAGTCTTGCGGATGAAGCGACCGACGCGGGTGACGCGCGGATCATTCTTGGTGACGACCTTCACGGCGTAGGGGTCGCTCGCTTCGACATAGAGGGAGCGGAACTTGAACACCTCGATCAGCTCGTTGTTGAAGCCGTAACGCTTCTGCTTGAACAGAACGGGCCCGCGACTGTCGAGCTTAATGGCCAGCGCCACCAGCGCCATCACCGGCGATGCCAGCAGCAGGATGAGCCCGCCGACCAGCCGGTCGAACAGCCATTTCATCACCACGTCCCAGTCGGTGATCGGCCGGTCGAGCATGTCGAATACCGGGACGTTGCCGAGATACGAATAGGAGCGGGGACGGAACCGAAGCTTGTTGTTGTGCGCAGACAGCCGAATATCGACGGGAAGCACGCAGAGCTTCTTCAGCATCTGCAGAATGCGCGCTTCGGCAGAAACGGGCAGCGAGAAGAGCACGAGATCGACGCGGGTGCGGCGCGCGAATTCCACGAGGTCGTCGACAGTGCCGAGCTTCAGTTGCCCGGCACAGGTGGGAGCGGCGCGGTCATCACCGCGATCGTCGAACACGCCGACGACGTGCACATCGGTGTCGCTTTGCGCGGCGAGCGCCGAGATCAACGCCTGTCCGTTCGCATCGGCGCCGACCACGACAGTACGTCGGTCGAGCCTCCCCTGGCGGGTCCAAGAGCGCACGAAGAGAAACAGCGCCCGTCGAAAGCTTATGAGCGTGACCAGGCCGAGGACATAGTAGGCGCCGAGCCAGGCGCGTGAAAATTGGTCCCCGGCCTTGGCGAGGAACGAGATGCTCATGGCCAGGAGAAAAACGATCGACCAAGCGGAAGCGAGTCGGAAATACTGCTTTTCGTAGCCGCGAAACGCCTGCACCTGGTAGATGTCGGCGGCTTGGAAAGCCAGCATCGCCAAGGTGGCAATGCCCGCGATAGCCGCCAAGTAATGCCATTCAAATCCGTCGATCGGCACGACGTAGAAAGCATAGATGACGCCGCCGACCAAGACGATCAGCGCCGCCTCGATGAGGCGCACGGTGCCGGCAAGCACGATCGGCGAGAAGGCTCGCGCCGTCGGCTGCGCGGCAACTTGAGCTGCGGCCGGCGGGAGTCGGTTAGCCTCAGCGGCGGATCGCACGTTTGGCGACGCCGTGCTGGCGGCAGCTGCCGCCGGCGCATCGATTACAGCGCGCGTAGAGTATTTGCCCATCGAACCAGCGTCCCGCCTTATCGCCCCCCGCAGCAGTCCCTGCGAGCCGCTCGGCGCACAGATCACGCCTGACCTAGATAAGGGGGAAGCTTCAATAAAGTACTATTGTGTGATCTCGATGATTTAGTAAGATTAATGAGAATACAGCCGTGCTGGCCGAGCGTTCGCCATCGAAGCAATGGGTGCCCGGCAGGCAATTGAGAGCAATCGCGACGAAAGCGTGCCGCTCGCCGGGTCGTCGACCGAGCGAGCGCGTACCGGGATGCTTCGTATGGTCCCTCCACGCGGAGTTAATTCTATTTTCGATTCAGGGAGTTGTTTGATCTCGACCGTCACCATCCGACGGGCACGGCGTAAGGGGTTGTGTTGGCTTAGAAAGCGACACTCTGAGCCGTGGCGGGGCCGTCGCAGTCCGGCGACGAAGGCGATGGCCCCGAAATCCGCCAACGACGCTGCGCGTCAGGCTCGCAACAGCACGAGCGCCTGTCCGTACGCTTCGAGCACCCCTTCGACCATGGCGTCCTGGGAGAAGAGCTCGCGCACGCGTTCGCGCAACCCCTCGGCCCCGGCTCGCAATGCGCGCGGATCCTCGAGCGCGGCGGCGATCGCCGCGGCGATCGCCGGCGGATTTTCCGGCGCCACGAGATGTGACGCACGCGGTCCGAAGACTTCAGGGATCCCGCCAACGCGGGTCGCCAACATCGGAACCCCCGCGGCGGCGGCCTCGATCACCACGTAGGGCAAGGAATCACCACGGGACGGA
>JBKQHQ010000136.1:0-4142 GCA_052148715.1 Xanthobacteraceae bacterium
GGACGATGAATTCGTCGCTCACCTTGCGCCCGAGCGCACGATGCTGTGCAAACCGAAGATGATGGGCATCTGCAGGTCTGCGTCCGCAAATAAGACAGGGTTGCTTGGCCACGAACTTGACGTGGTCTTTGTCGCGAAAGCGGCGCGGCTCGGGATGGGCCAATCGGCTCTTATCGATGCCCTCGGCCATGGATGTTCCTACAGGCTCTACCGGCTGCCGCTCCAGCGACGAAGAAGGCTGGAGCGCAGATATCACCGGCGATGCCGACACACCGCCGACGTCAGCCACGCCGTCGAGCGTCTCGCAACTCAACACCGCACAGGACATCGGTGGCACAAGGGTCGTTGACTTTGTGGCTATTTGTAGCTACATATCAGGCATGAAGACCGTATCGATCCGTGACGCAAAGAACCGCTTGACCGCGCTCGCCCGTGAGGTGGAACGGGGCGAAACGGTTGTCGTCACCCGCAACGGGCGCCCGGCCTTCGACCTCGTGCCGCACCAGACGCGCAAGGGGCTTCGCCTTGAGGCGATCGACGAATTCAAGCGGAAGCATCGCATCAAGGCCATCGTACCCTATATCGCCGATGACTTCGACGAGCCGCTGCCCGAGGACTTTCTGCTTCGGCCCTTGCCCGTCGACCGATGAGGCTGCTTCTCGACACCCACGTCCTGCTTGCCTTGATCGAGCGCCGGATGGCCGGCCTGCCAACAGGCGTTCAGGCTTTGCTGAGAGATCCGCTTAACGAGCATCATCTGAGCGCAGCCAGTCTTTGGGAGATTGCGATCAAGTCGCGATTGGGCAAGCTCCGCCTGAGACCGAGCCTGAATGCTTTGCCTGAATTGCTTGATAGCCTAGGCATCGCAATCGTCTCAATCAACGAGCACCATGCCCTTGCGGCGGTCGAACCGGAGCCGAAAACACGCGATCCGTTCGACAGGATGCTTTTAGCGCAATGCCAAATCGAGGGCCTGCGCCTCCTCACAACGGATCGCGCGCTCGTTTCTCACCCGGTGGCTGCCAAACCTTAGCCGCTATCCGCCAGCAACCACCAAAACGGGCAGGGCATCAAATGCTAACGATCGAGACTCCACCTCTCGATCAGCTGACCCCTACACCCGCAATGCCCGCACGCATTCGGGCGAACAGATCGCCTAGATTGCCGCCTCGTTCGCCAAGTTCGGCTTCGTCCTGGTCCTGATCGGCAGCGATCGGCCGGCTGTTGGCGGCGCGACGCCTCGGCATAACCCAGGTACCGATCGTGCTGATCACGCGGCGCTCGGCCTCGAGATGGCCAATCAAGGGCGCCAGCTTGGCGAAGTTCGCCGCCAGCCGCCGCGCCTCGTCCCTGGTGAGCCGTAAAATGGATTGATTGCGAAGGAAAAAAGCAAGCTCATCTGTGCGCCAATGCCACGGTGACGCAAAAAAGTGGACTGGATGATCCTCTTGTCCCTATCCGAGGATCACCAGCTAAATTTATAGTTGACGCCGGCGCGGACGAGGCTCTCGGTGAGCGAGACCGAGGCGGTACTAACCCCTGCTGCGTTGGCTTGCGGGCAGCTAGTACCCGCTGGGCAGGAAACGGTGCCGAGATCGACGTAGAGATATTCGACCTTGGCCGTCCAATTGTCGGTAAAGGCAAACTCAATGCCAGCGCCTACGGTCCAGCCGAGCTGCGGCCCAACGCTGAGAAAGGTTGCCGGCGGATTCAAGGCCACTTGGAAATCGCCGATCGCCGCGCCGGCTGTCGCAAAAATAAGGATGCGGTTGAACGCATACCCCGCTCGGACTCTCGCGGTGCTCAGCCATTCGCTTTGGGTTTCGCAAGCTGCGCCGGTGGTCACTCCTAGACCCGCACAGGCTGCAGTGGAGCTGCTGCCTTTCAGCGCGGACCAATCAAGATCGCCCTCCACGCCGAACATTAACCCGCCGTAGCCAGCGTAATTGAGACCGATTGTTCCGCCGACAAGGGCGCCATCAGTTGTGAAGCCGCTGGTCGATACGCCCGCGTTGGTCCAGTTACTGCTACCGAAACCGTAGCCCCCGTTGATGCCGAGATAGATGCCTCCCCAATTAATTGGCGCCGTGGCAGGATAGTAGTTCGCTGGCGCACTCGGAGGAAGCGGTGCCGGCGGCGCAACGTCGGCTGCCGCTGCTCGACCGGCAGTCACGAGAGACAATAATATAGCGACAACAATTGGCTTCATCGAATGCTTCCGATTTCACCCGCCTCTTGTTCTCAAAATCTATCGGGTTAGATGCTGAGATACTGTGGCCAAAAGAGCACAGTTTGCAACAATATTGATGTCGCCGCCATCCGCCGCGCCGCGTCCCGCGTGAGCAGGAATCTTGCTCTATAGTCCGATCGTCTGACCAGGCGAGCACTATGTGCTTGCCGCCAACGCTCGTTCCCCCGGCGCTGCGGTCTCGAGCCAAGTCACGAACAGCGCTGCCGCTGGGTCATCTTCTGGCGGCGCCCAACTGGCAAACTCCTTGTCAAGCCGTGGCTCATAAGGACCGGCTTTTACCTCTAGGACGACTGCCGCGGGCGCGTGAAAAACAACGCTGTGCCAGTCGCCGCCTGGAATTTCGGCTACATTTGCGCCTTCAGAGCCGAGGGCAACGCGGTTTTTGACCACTCCGTCCGAGGTGAAAATCACCAAATCAAACTTGCCCTGGAGCACGCTCACGAGTTCCCACTTGCCGATTCGATGGCGGTGCGGGCGTACATAAGTCCCCGCAATTCCAGCATTAAGAAACCGAGCAATCGGGTCAGTTGGCTTAGCATGGAGATTGAGGTTCATCCTCTTGCGCGGCGAGGCGGCCGCACGGGATAAGAGCTCTGCTATCGTTTCTGCGGTAACAATCTTGATGTCACCAGTACGTCGTCATCTGATGATGGGGCGGCAAAAGCCGGAGGCTTTGGATACGCCTCGCTGAGATCATCATGGCCGGTTACTGCCTTTGCAAGAGCTCCGGCAGCTTGGTGAAGTTCACGGCCATGCGGGGGGGCCTCGTCGCGGGGCAGCGCACCGGGCATGGCTGAAAACGGCAAACGATGTTACCGGGTCCTCTGTCACAGTCTAACCACTCAGTTGCGAGCATCGCAATTATCGGGTGAGGCACTGGCGCAGGGAGTTAGCGGGTGGCAGATCTCTATTTCCTGGTTACGAGCGCATGGTTCAGGATTGCGGTATTGTGCCTAGGCGCAATAATTTTACTGTAAATCGGGTATGCCGACTTCAGCCAAGAACAAAGTCCTTGTGATGGGTTAAGTAACCCGCGAACTAAGGCAATGTGTGAAGAAATTTGGGCTCTGAACCTGATGCAAAGCCTTAGCAATTCCTCGTTCTTCGGCCGTCGTGACCAAGATTTGTTAGAGCGGGTAATCCGGCAATTTCCTTGGGCTGTGAGCCGTGTGTTCGATTATGGTTTTGGGGCAGAAGTCGTACACTCAGGGCACTTTCGTGTAGTGACTCGATCAATCCAAGCATGAGCTCCCGGCGGCCGAGGTGGGCAGCGATTCTAGTGGTGGTCGCATTGGCCGCGGCTGCCATCGTTGTTGTTCCCTCCGTTCGGGAGCCGGTTCTGCGAACCGCAGGATGGGCGCTCGTTGTCAACGAACCGATCGCGCCCGCCGACATCATCGTCATAACGCTTGATTCCAACGGCGCGGGGGCGCTCGAAGCGGCAGACCTCGTGCAAAGCGGCATCGCGACGCGAGTTGCGGTTTTTGCCGACCCTCCGAGTGGAGAAGACGACGAGTTCATCCGGCGGGGGCTCCCTTATGAGGATGCGAGCGCAAGGCAGATTCACCAACTGAGGTGGCTCGGCGTGACGGATGTCGTTCAAATCCCCAGAACCGAAGTTGGAACCGAAAGTGAAGGTCAGGTGCTTCCGCCATGGTGCGACCAGCATCAGTTCCGATCTATTGTATCCGTGGCCGCTAGGGACCACTCGCGACGATCGCGGCGAATGCTCGATCGAGTCATGAAAGGCCATCCGACACGCGTCACGGTTCGACCCGCGCGCTACTCAAGTTTTGACCCGGACCGATGGTGGGAAACTCGCGGCGGCGTCCGGACAGAAATCGTCGAGCTTCAGAAGCTCATGCTCGACGTCGTGCTGCACCCAATGTCA
>JBKQHQ010000137.1:0-43813 GCA_052148715.1 Xanthobacteraceae bacterium
GAAAAGCTTGCGCACCCGTTCGCGCGACTCCTCGGTCCCCGCCCGCAATGCGCGCGGATCGTCGAGCGCGGCTGCGATCGCCGCGGCAAGCGCCGGCGGATTTTCCGGCGCCACCAGATACGACGCGCGCGGTCCGAAGACTTCCGGAATGCCGCCGACGCGGGTCGCCAGCATCGGCACCCCGGCGGCGGCGGCCTCGAGCACCACGTAGGGCAAGGAATCACCACGGGACGGAACGACCAGCGCGCGGCCGAGCGCGAACCCCGTGCGCGCAGGGACATGACCGACAAAGCGGACGTGGCTCGTAAGGCCGAGCGCGGCCACCTGGGCGTTGAGCGCCGCGCGCTCCTCGCCGTCGCCCGCCAAGGTGAGGCTGACCTTGCGGCCCGCTTGGTGCAGGCGGGCGACCGCCTCGACCAGCACGTCCGCGCCCTTGATGCGGCGGAACTCTCCTACATAGACCACATCCGTCGCATCGAGTGCCGGCACCACCTCGGCGAACTCCGCCGCGCCGACCCCATTGGGGACGACCCGCACGGGCGCGCGCGGCCGGCCGACGAGGGCGTGATAGGTATCGCGGGCAAAAGCGCTTTCGAACAGAAACAGGTCTGTGCGCCGCATCAGGATCCGCTCCAGGCGGCTGTAAACGATGCCGCGCAGGGTGCCCGGACCATAATGCAGCGATCCGCCATGCGGCGTGTACACGCGAACGGCGCGCGATGCGCGCTTCAGCCGCACGAACGCGCCTCCTTTGGCGCCATGACCGTGCAGGACGTCGGGTTTCAAAGCGTTGACGTGACGATGAACTTGGATGAGGCCGAGACAATCGGCCGGGTTCAATTCACGGGCGATGGCGCACCGCTTCACGCCGAGCGCAAGGCGCGGCGCGATGGCGGCGAGCGCGGCCTCGGCGCGCTCGCCGCCGGTCAGGCTGTCGCAGACGATCCCGACTTGATGTCCGCGCGCAACCTGACCCTCGGCGAGATCGAGGATATGGCGGAAAATGCCGCCAACCGGCGCCCGCGTGACGTGGATAATCTTGAGCGACGAGCGGCGCATGTCGGCCATGATCAAACCGTCCCAATCGCGACCAGCGGAATTTACCCCGGGCAGGGTGCCTGCATGGCGTAAATCCGGAGCAAAAAGCCAAGGAATCCGCCAGGCTAACGGCGCCGATAGTTAACAAACCCTGACCATCAAGCGCACAGGCGCCAGATTCGACCTTCCGATTAACGCGGTAGCAACCTTAATCGTCTGTGATCATTGCCGGCGTTTCGTAGCGTTCTTAGGAGTCGCAAATGCCAGTCGATGTGCAGTCTCTTGGTCGGCATGCATTAGCACCCATGAGCGCGGAAAATGATCTCGACTTGCGGGCGCTGCGGCGCGCGCTGTGGCGCAAGCGATGGTGGATCATCGTTCCGACAGTGCTCGCCGGCGTGCTTGCCTTTGTGGCGGTGCAGCTGATCACCCCGAAGTACAAATCGGAAGCACGGGTATTGTTCGAGGGACGCGAGAACGTCTTCTTGCGCCCAGAGGCCGAGAAGACCACGATCGACCGCGGAGCGGTAGATCCGGACGCGGTGGCGAGCCAGGTTCAGCTGGTGCTTTCACGTGAGCTCGCAAGCGACGTCATCAATCAATTGCAACTCGGCAATCTGCCGGAGTTCGACCCGCTACGGCGCCCGCCGTCGCTGGCGCGTACCCTGCTGGTGATGTCCGGCTTGGTCAAGGACCCGACGCGTATGACGCCGCAGGAACGGGTGCTGGACTCGTATTACGAGCGGTTGAACGTCTACCCCGTCGACAAGTCACGGGTGATCATCATTGAATTCCAGTCACAGGATCCGCAGCTGGCGGCGCGCGCGGCGAATGCCATCGCCGACGCCTATCTCGATTATCAGCAGGCGGCGAAAAAGGACCAGGCGCGATCCGCGAGCCAATGGCTGGCCGGCGAGATTGACAACCTGCGCGGCAAGGTGCGGGAGGCGGAGGACAAGGTCGAGCAGTTTCGCTCGCGATCGAATTTGTTCATGGGCAGCAACAACACGTCGCTCTCGAACCAGCAACTGGGCGACCAGAGCACTCAATTGGCGGCCGTGCGGGCGCAAAAGGCGGATGCGGAGGCGCGGGCGCGCCGAATCCGCGAGGCGCTACGCTCGGGCGGGACGATCGAATCGGCCGATATCCTCAATTCCGAGCTCATTCGGCGGTTGACGGAGCAGCGCGTGACCTTGCGGGGGCAACTCGCCGAGCAATCATCGACGCTGCTCGACGGCCATCCGCGCATCAAGGAGCTGAAAGCGCAGATCGCCGATCTCGATCGGCAAATCCGTGACGAGGCGGAGAAGCTGGTGCGCTCGCTGCAAAGCGAGGCCGAGATCGCCGGCGCACGGGTCGACGCGCTGAGCGCGAACCTCGATGCGCTCAAGCGTCAGGCAGCGACGAACAACGAGCAGGACGTCGAGTTGCGCGCGCAAGAGCGTGAAGCGAAGGCCCAGCGCGATCTGCTCGAGTCTTATCTCGCGAAATACCGGGAAGCGACGACACGGGAGAATATCGACGCGGCACCGTCGGATGCGCGCGTGATTTCGCGCGCCGTCGTCTCGAATACCCCGGCCTTCCCGAAAAAGGTGCCGATCGTCCTGGTCGTCACGCTGGCGACGTTCATTCTCTCGTCCGGCTTCATCACGACCGGCGAGTTGCTGAGCGCTGCGCGGTTTCAGCCGACGGCGGTGACGGCATCTCGAGGCGTTGGGCCAGCGTCGGGCGACATCCATCCGTTGGCTCCGACTTCGATCAGTACGATCGAGGAGTTTGCAAACGGCCTGCGCAGCGACCGGGAGGCCGGTCGGCGCGTCAGCGTGATGGGTGCATCCCGACACGTCGGAACAACCAAGGCCGCGGTCACGCTTGCGCGCGCGCTGGCTAAGGACGCGCGCGTCATCCTGGTCGATCTTGCGCTGCAGGCGCCGAGCCTGTCGGTCATTTCGTCGGAGCCGAACGCCCCGGGAATTGCCGAGGTCATTCGCGGTGCTGCATCCTTCGGGCACGTCATCACCCGCGACAAGCTGTCGTCGGTGCACTTGGTCGCGGCGGGAATTGCGCACGACGACGTGGCTACCCTGCTTGCGTCGCAACGGCTGACGATGATTATTGAGGCGCTGGCGCACACCTACGATCACGTCGTCGTCGATGCCGGCGCAGTCGGGGATGGGGTGGTCGAGCGCTTTGTCGGCCTCGCGCCAAAGGCCTTGTTGGTCGCCGCCGCGCCTGATGATCCCGCCATCATGGCGGCGCGCGACCGGCTGGCCGATGCGGGCTTCTCGGATGTGACCGTTCTGGTCGCATCAGCGAGCGATGCCCCTGCCGTCGCGGCGGCGTAAGCCGCGCCCGGACTACGCAACTCACTCACATGGCGGCTGGCTTGCGTCCGTACACGGCGCGCCGCAATTGCAGCGCGGCCGACCATAAGGCGGGATTGCGCTTGATCGACCGTTTGATCGACCCGACCGTCTGTGCTCCCACCGCCGCCGCTGCACCTAACGGCGTCAGTGGCAGAAATGCATCGAACAAGGGCTCGGCTTCCTTGCAAAAGATCCGCTTGTACCGGGCCTCGCCAAGGCTCAGATCAAAACTTTGGTGACCGCGTCGCGCCAAATCGGCAATCAGGTGCTGGAGGAGGATCAGGCCGGGACTGTAGCGTCCCTGCGGCCCCAAAGTGTAGGTGTTGAACATCGAGGAAAATCGCCGTCCGTCGGTGGTGCCTGCGAACAGCGCAAGGATCTCGCCACCGCCTTCAAGCGCGTGGATCTCGAGAACCGGATGGCCATCGCCGAGACCGCGATGGCAAGCGTCGCGTAGGAAGGATTGGACCCCGGGCTCGACGAAGACATTGTGCAAGCCCTGCGCAGCGAGATGCGCCGACTTCAACGCAAAGAAGGCGTCGAGCAACCGGTCGACATCACGCGGCGTCGAGGCTTTGAGATGGTGATAGCCGTCGAGCAACTGCAGCTTGCGCTCCTTGTTGCGCAATTGTCGCCGCATCGCCTTGCTGAGCTGCCGGTCGAGCGCCGCGGCGCCGGTCTCGCCCAGGTTCAGGCGATAGCTATCGTCGGGCGACGGCTGATGCGGCAGGAGCGCGAAAGGATTGGCAAGCCCCTCCCAAGTCGCCTGCTGGCGCGACAACGCAACGAGATCGATGCCGTGCTCCCGGCCGATCCGCTTGAACACGCTCTCGATTTCAACCGCGCCGATGGCCTGCGCGGTGTCGCGCCGCCAAAGCCCGAAGCTGAAGCTGGCGTGCTTGCCTCCGAAGAACTGAAGTAATTGCACCGGACCGCGTTTCAGCTTCCCAAATGGCCAAAGGAACGACGGCACGCCCGTCTCATTCACGCCGACCACGATGAACGGCGTAACACCTTGGGCGACCCCCACATGACGTTGCCATGCCGCGAGGAGGTCGTAACGCTGATAGGGCGTGGTAACGCTCCCATCCCGCTCGAGCCGGCGCCATACGGGCTCGACGGCGAGGAGGTCTTGGAAGACATCGACGCGCATGATGCGGCCGGCCGGCCGGGCGTCGCTCGCCGCCGGATCGGACTCTCTGGAACGTGGGCGGACGGCAACGTTCATTCCGGCTCGGGCGCGCGGTGTTCGCGTTTGATCCGACGCATCATCCCAAAGAATCCTCAATAAGGCGTGAGGAAGGGCTGGGTCGAAAACAGGTCGTCATCGAATCGGTACAATATGGGCGAGGCATCGATGTCCCTGCGATTCTTCCCAATGGCGAGCCGATAAGAAAAGGTATGGCAGCGCATGGAATAGCTGCGCCACGACGAGGGCGCGTTGGCCGTTCCGCCCAACCTGCCGGTAGCGTAGTTGAAGAATATGGGTGCCCCCGCAGAGACGAATACATCCTCTCGTCAGCGGACGGTCGAGACTATTGTTCAAATGGAGCACGATTGAAACCTTAACGCTCGCGTATGGTTAGCGACTTCCCCTTTTTATTCGACAGAGGATCTACGAAACCATGCGCCGGCGATTGCGGGTGCTGCAAGTCAATGCTACGCTTAGCAAAGGGGCATTTTGCTCCGGGTGCGGTCCGACACCCTCGAAAACCGAAGGTCCGCTGGGGGCGCCGTGTCCGCCATCCGATGCAGAGCATCGGTCATATTTCGGTAAGCTATTGATTTTACGAACTTAATCGTTCCTAAACGAAGGGATGGAATTATCTCCGGGGGAAGGGGTTGAGAGCTTGGCTGGCATAAGAAATACGATCATCCGCTCGGGGCTCGAGACGCTCTATTTCAGCGGCGCCCACCTCATGATGCGGCCGTTCGTCGGCGGCGTCGGCATGATCCTCATGCTGCACCGGGTGCGGCAGCCTCGCCCTGTGCGGTTCCAGCCAAACGGCCACCTCGAAGTGAAGCCCCGGTTTCTTGAGCGCGTCATCCGGAAGCTGCGCCGTTCGTCCATGGACATCGTTTCGCTCGATGAAATGCATCGGCGCTTGGTCGAGGGTGATTTTAAGCGCCGGTTCGTCAGTCTGACGTTCGACGACGGGTATCGCGACACGCTGGAGGTTGCCTATCCGATCCTGAAGAAACACGAGGTTCCATTTGCTCTCTATGTGGCTACAAGCTTCCCCGATCGGCTCGGGGAATTGTGGTGGCTGGCGCTCGAGGCGGTAATCGCCAAGAACACCAGGATCGGTGCTGTGATCGCCGGCAAGGACGTTCAGATCGATTGCAGCACGCTCGGAGCCAAGCGAGAAGTATTCAGATACCTTCTGAAGTATTTGCGCAATCTTGATAACGAAGACGACTTGCGCAATTTCGTGCGAGACTTGAGCGCGCGCTACCAAGTTCAGATCCCAGCGATTTGCGAGGGTCTATGCATGAACTGGGAGGAGCTCGCGACGCTCGCCGCCGATCCCCTGGTCACCATCGGTGCCCACACGGTCAACCACGTCATTCTCGGCAAGGCGAGCGAGCGCGTGGTCCGCCGCGAGCTCGAGATGAGCCGGTCGGTGATCGAGGCCGCGCTCAATGTTCGTCCGTTTCATTTGGCCTATCCGGTCGGCGATCGCGCGGCGGCCGGGCCGCGCGAATTCCGCATCGCCGCCGAGCTCGGCTACAAGACCGCGGTGACGACGCGGCCCGGCGTTCTATTCGACGAGCATCGAGAGCATCTGACCGCGTTGCCGCGGATTGCGCTTAACGGCGACTTTCAGCAGATGCGCTATGCGAAGGTCCTCATGTCGGGGGCTGGTCCCGCGCTAGCGAACGGCTTTCGCCGCGTCAACGCCGCGTGAGGCTTAGCGCGCGTCGCCGCCGCCAAGTCATGGTCGTTCATAAAGCCAACGCGGTCGCAGATGTATCAGCGCCGTCACAGCGGCCCATCGCGAAGCTCGCCTTTGAGGAGGGGATCATCGACATCACGGGGTCCCTCTTGGTTCTGCCTTGGATTTTGCCGCCGCGATCAACGGAACTGGCAATTCGGGTTGCCGAATCGATCGCACACACAGTGAAGGCGACTGCGGCGCGGATCTGCGACCCGGACAAGTTAGGTTTGTGGACAAACTAAGAACAGGCCTCCTCTGGGGCGGGCGGCGATACGCTGTGGGCGCGAAAGACGTGCTTAACAAAGCCGAAAGCCCGGCAGAAAATCCCATACGTGGTATCACTAAATCAACAATTGTACCTTTTGCATCCGAAAATAATTAGCAGAACAAACAGCATTGTCGCCGGCGGCTATTAGATTCTATATGTACCGCAACTCGCGTTGCGACGGCCAAATGGAGTTCAGTGTGACGATATCCTCTATTCCACCTGTGAACTATCCACCCGTCCGGCAGGCAACTTCGGTCACGTCGTCCGCACCGAAGGTCACGCAACCGCCGCCCGGACCATCGGGGGCCGGGGGGCCTGGGGCCGATAATGGGACGAATATTCCAAGTCAGCAGCCGACAAATGCTGGCGCCGGCGGCACGACACCACCGCCTCCGCCGCCTCAAACCACGAGCAACACCCTCAACATCCAAGCCTAACGGCGCGACGCCAAACTAGAAAAGGTCCGGCCGCATGGCCGAACCTTTTCTAGTAAATTCAGTCAAAACCTTCAGATTTTCGACCGGAATCCCCCACCACGAGGGGTTCGACAATCCTGAAAGCTCGGACTCCCACGCGGGCGCCACCAAGTCCGGTGCTGCAGCCGCCTGGGGCGTCCGTGACGGCCTCAGGAGCGAGAATCGAGTGAAACCCCCAAGCTAAATGCCTTTTGCCGCGTGGCGCCCAGCGTGCGCTTCAACGCGCGCGCGATCTTCGGCGCCGGGGTCTTCGACTTAGCCATCGTTTTCAGTTCACGAATATCGTCTTTGGTCCATTCGCGTCGCTTGGATGTTTTCGATGCCTTCTTTGCCATAATTCACTCCGTTGGGAAAAGCACGAACCATCTTAGGCCCGGCTGTTGAAGGCGGTGTTGATAGCGAACACCACCAAGGTTGTCACTAACGCAGGGCGTGAGCCTAGCGTACTCACTATTCGAGGTAGGTTGCTACCACGTTTGCGTCCAGCTCGATACTCACAAGTTTGTTTGAGGTGGCTTTGACTTCAGAACCCTCACTGCCCAGGCCGCGTCGCTCATAACGGCGAGCGGCACCGCCCGTGGCGCTTCTAAAACACTGTTTAGTGCCTCTTGGCAATTACTTCAAGAAAGAAAATCAGTAATAGTTGTTCATAGTTCATGACGAAGGCAGGAGGCGGACTGCCACGGGACCAGTTTAGTCCCGACTGGATCTGGGCCCGCGGCGGACCGTGCCAAGCTTTGGATGTCCAAGCAAATACGAAATTAGGCCCTAAACACATGCATCCGTGGCATTTTCTGCCCTTCCTGGAACCTGCGGGCAAAAATGGCCCTGTTTGTTTGGAGACAGACATCGCGGACATATCGGCACGCGGTGTTCATCGAGACCTGATGAGTGTACTCAACTGGCGGCACGACTTTGGATTATTGTCGGCCATCGCTGACCCAGTGCTCGGCGCCGCTGCCGACCAAGCGACAAGCTGGCCATCAGAAGGCCGCTCCGCGGGCGCGCCGACATCAACTCGGCATTAACAGGTACCCTCGGCCGTCCGGTGCTGCACCTGCGTCAATTCAACACAGCCGCGGAGGGCGTGCTGGAGATCAGGCCGCCGGCCAACGGACCGGCGACCGCCCTGATGGTCGGGCTTTGCGCATTTGGCAGAAACCGGCTGCGTCGGTGTTCGAGCCGGAAGTGCGACCAGATTTATCAACCGGGAGCACGTTCTTTTCCGGTTCAACTATTCGGAACTTGCGCTCCCTAGCCGTCACCGCGCGCTTGCGGCCGGTCGCTTGGCAAGCCGGTCGTTCAGGCGACTATAGACTTTGCGGGCGTTGCCCTCGAATATTTTTTGCTTGTCGGGCGTACTGAGCCAGGAGACCTGATCGAGGTAGCGCTTGGTGTCGTCGAAATCGTGCCCGGTTTCGGGATCGATGCCTTTGACCGCCCCCACCATCTCGGACGCGAAGAGAATGTTGTCGACGGGAACCACCTCGGTGAGCAGCTCGATGCCGGGCAGGTGATAGACGCAGGTGTCGAAGAAGACGTTCTTGAGCACCAGTTCCTCAAACGGCGGCCGCTTGTTATTGAGCGCCAGCCCACGATAGCGACCCCAGTGGAACGGAACCGCGCCGCCGCCATGGGGGATGATGAGCTTCAGGGTCGGAAAATCCTTGAACAGGTCGGACATGATCAGCTGCATGAACGCCGTCGTGTCGGCGTTGATGTAGTGGGCGCCGGTGGTATGAAAGCATGGGTTGCAGGACGCGCTCACATGAACCATGGCTGGCACATCGAGCTCGACCATTTTTTCATACAGCGGGTACCACCATCGGTCGGTCAGGGGCGGCGAGTTCCAGAAGCCGCCGGATGGATCGGGATTTAGATTGCAGCCGACAAAGCCGAATTCGTTGACGCAGCGCTCGAGTTCGCCAACGCAGGTGGCAGGTGGGACGCCGGGCGATTGCGGCAATTGGCATACGCCGATGAAATTGCTCGGGTAAAGCACGCACACCCGATGAATAAGCTCGTTGCAGATTTGCGACCAGCGCAGGCTAACACCCGCATCGCCGATATGGTGGCCCATGCCGGACGCGCGTGGTGAGAAGATCGTCAGGTCGGTGCCACGCTGGCGCTGCAGCTTAAGCTGGGCATTCTCCAGACTCTCGCGAATTTGGTCGTCGCTGATGTCGGGGGTGCTGGTCGGTACCTGCGACGGGTCCTTGATGCCCGCAATCTGGCGTTGCCGATACGCATGGAGCGCTTGCGGCTCGGTGGTGTAGTGGCCGTGACAGTCGATAATCATGGTGCCTCGCTGGTCGGGGTGCTACTCGGCAGGACTAAGATACAACGGTTGCGCCGTCTTGCCGAAGGTCTATTCGTGACCGGTGTCATCGGCGAAAGCGAAGGCCGCGGTGCAGCACGAACCATGGCCGTGAGCATTCAGGCAGTCCGCGCCGCGCCGAGGGTCGCGATCGAATGTCCGAGAGAATCGCGTTGCAGCATAATTATCGCGCTCGGCCACCTGACCTGCCGCACTGATTAGGCGTCGGAGGTATCGAAGGTCAATTGTAACGTCGGATTGTACATAGAGCCACGGCGGGCGTGCGATACGCGATGAAGATCGGCGATTGCTCACGGCGCCGAGGAATCCGTCGGGAGGTTACTTCTTCGAGGTGACCTTTTCGGGAGACAGAGACGGCGTGGCCGGAGCGGGGGGCGGAGAGAGCAAGCGCGTCTTAGACCGGGTTTCGCTTCTCGACCCAGTGCTCGGGCTTGACCTGGCGTTCGGCCGCGATCCGAGCGATCTGGTAGATCTCGTCGACGATGGCGGTGTCATCGATCCGGCGGAACCGCTCCACATCGCGATCGGTCACCTTGACGTCGAGCTCCGAAGCGAGCCACTTCGCCTCCAGTTGGACGTCGTAGCGAAAGAACCGGAACAGTTTGCCTCCCGGCGGGCCGTCGCCGGCAAGTGTGCCGATCTCAGAGTTGATCTCCCACGGCGTCGGACACTCTCCCCACCATTGCATCAGCGCCAGCACCATCATTTCGGCGTCCGTCATCATCGATCGGAGCGCGTGCAGAGCAAGTTTCGGATAGCGAAGGTAGCCGAGATTTTCGAACGAGAGTTTCGCTCGACCGCTTCCGGTTCCGACCGACACGATGGTGATCTTCTCCGGCCCGGTCGGCCAGCCCAATCCGAATGGCTTGAGTTGGGTCATCTGCAACAGCGCAAGCGACGGATTGTTGTGCGGAGTGACCCCGCCGTCGACAAAAAGGCCGTGGTTGGCCTCGTCGATCATCTTGTGCCGCAAACCAAATCGCGTCAGCCAGGTCAGCGGCAGACGGACGAAGAAAGGATGTTGGAACGGCGCGGCGATGGCGTCGGGCAGGGTCTCAGGCTGCGGTCCGATCGGCAAGATCTCGGGATCAAAATAGTGAGGCGCGGCCGTGCTTGCGCGCACGAGATTGGCCAACTTGTAATGTTCGTTGCCGATATAGGGCTTTCCGTCACGGTCGATGCCGTCGTTCCAGTAGGGGGCGCGCGGATTGTTGGACAGTATCCAGGGGGCGCCGGTGTCCATGCGCTTGGTGATGACGCCGAGCCCGGTGATGAGCTCGTGACTTCCTAGGTCGCGGTCACGAACAATGGTGTCGATTTGGCCACGCAACCCGCGGGCGTCGAACTTTGCCTGCACGACTGGGATGTGCCAGCGCGGCCGGAATGCGAAGGGAGCCAATCGCAGGTAGATATCCTTGACTTGCGCTGTGCTGTAACCGAGCGCCAGCGCACCGGCAATGATCGCCCCGGTGGAAGTGCCGCCGACGAGATCGAAGGCGTCACCCAGGCGGACTTCCCTTCCTTCGTTCTGTGCCAATAACGCTTCGATGCGTTCCAGAAATGCGACGGAGATGGCGCCGCGCACGCCGCCGCCGTCGAGCGCGAGCACCCGCTTTCGACCGGGGCCGAAGAGGTGCCGATCGCGGCAACAATCAAACCTGGGGGAGGCGTCGTTCACAGTGGGACCTGGCGAGGGGTGGTCGAGGCGATTTGGGTGGCACTACCTGTAGCATCATTCGCCCCTCTTGGGCTTCAGCATCAGCTCGACGCAATCCTCAAGGAGACCGTAAACGTTCGCCATCTCCTGCCGTCGGTTCGGCGGCTGGCGGCGAGGGCGCAATTTCTCAAACGCGGCGTAAGCTCGAGCGCAAGGCAACCGTCACGTCGAGCAAGATTTGATGAGAACATGATGGCAACCCATGGGTGCGCGGCCAGCCTCGACGAGGAGGGCCGCGTCGTAGAAAAACTGTTATATTTCAATGCTCTGAAAGAGCTGAGATAGCCGGATGCGCAATGGTACCCACGGTCGCGAATCTCGGCTATTACGGATTCATTACGCGGTTCGGCTATACTTGGGGCTCCTCGGCCCGGTCGTCGAACGCGGACCCGGTCCGGCATTTCTGTTCGCGCCTGGAGCGTCCTATGGCCCCTCGAGCTTATTGGAAAGGTTACCTGAAACTGTCGATGGTCACGTGCCCCATCGCGATGTACCCGGCCACCTCGACGGCGGAGCGTGTCTCGTTCCACCGCATCAACAAGAAAACCGGAAACCGCCTCAAGCAGCAGCTCATCGACTCCGAAACCCTTGAGCCGGTCGAAAAGGAAGACATCGGCCGCGGCTACGAGATCGGCAAGGGCCAGTATCTCCAGGTCGAGGATGACGAGATCGAAAAAATCCAGATCGAGACCACCCACACGATCGAGATCGACAGCTTCGTGCCGCGGTCGGAAGTGGACGATCGTTATCTGGACGGCACCTACTACGTGGCGCCGACCGATCAAGTCGGGCAGGAGGCGTTTGCGGTCATTCGCGACGCCATTCGGCAAAAGGACATGGTCGGCCTGGGCCGCGTCGTTCTGGCGCGCCGGGAGCACGTCGTTCTGCTGGAGGCCTTTGATAAAGGGCTGCTGGCGACCACCGTGCGCTACTCCTATGAGGTGCGCGATCAGGCGGCCTATTTCGAGGATATTCCGGAGCTCAAGCTGCCGGGAGAGATGAAGGAGCTTGCTGCACACATCATCGAGAGCAAGGCCGCGCATTTCGATCCGACGAAATTCGTGGACCATTACGAAACGGCGCTCGTTGAAATGCTGCGGGCGAAGCAGGCCGGCCGCGTCATTGAGGCTCCCAAGGAGCAGCCCGCCCCGCAACGCGTGATCAATCTCATGGATGCGTTGCGTGCGAGCATCAGCGCTGAAACCAAGAAGAAGCCGGCGGCTGCGAGCACCAAGGTCCGCGCGCGCGGCACTGGCACGAGGAAGACGGGACGCTGAGGGAAACGTTCGACCCGGACGCCGCGTCGCTCGAGGGCGGTGTCATCGCCTTCACGGGGCGGCTTGCCTCGATGAAACGGGCCGAGGCCTTCGCACTGGTGCGCGCGCGCGGCGGTGCTCCACGCGAAGGGGTCACGAAGGACACGCGTCTGCTGATCGTCGGCGAGCTCGGCTGGCCGCTCCTCGACGACGGGCGCCCCTCGAACAGCCTCGCGCGCGCGAAATCCTACCGCGTGCCGATCATCAGCGAGCGCCGGTTCCTCGAATGGGTCGGTAAGTCGTTTCCGGAAGATCAGGCGAGGATGTACACGGCCACGCAGCTTGCCGCCTTGAGCAAGCTGCCGCCGGACGTCGTCGATCAGCTGTCCATGTTCGGCCTGATCGAGCCGCGGGAGGGGTTTTACGGCTTCCGTGACCTCGCAGCCGCCCGCCAAGTCGCCCAGCTGCTCGGCTCCGGAACCGCACTCTCCGTGATCACCCGCAGCCTCTATGACATCCGCAAGTGGCTGCCGGATGCGCGGCTTTCCAACGTGCGGCTGTTTCCCGAATCCTGCGACCGGATTCTGGTCGATCAGCTACAGGGGCGCACCGACCAGAAGGGCCAGTTTGTCTTGCCCGTGGCCAGCGCTGAGGATGATCCCGACGCGGTCTTCGCAAGAGCGCAAGACGCTGAGGAGGCCGGCGATCTGGAGGGCGCCGAAAATCTCTACCGGCGCTTGATGAAGCTCGATCCGAACGAGCCGGCCGCGGGGCTCAATCTCGGCAACCTTCTGCGCGAGCAAAAGCGGGTCGTCGAAGCCGAAGCGGCCTATCGCTGGGCCGTGAAGGCCGATCCGCGCTTTGCGCATGCCTGGTACAATCTCGCTGATATGCTTGAGGAAGCCGGACGGCTCCCGGAGGCGCTCGATGCCCTGAAGCGTGCGCTCGACGCCGATCCGAACTACGCCGACGCCATGTTCAACATGGCGCTGTTGCTGCAACGACAAGAGCGGCATGCGGAGGCGGCGACGTGGTGGCGGCGCTATCTGGCGCTCGACGTTAGTTCGCCCTGGGCTGAGCGCGCCAAGCGCGCGCTGAAATATTGCGAAATGCAGATCGTGGTCTCGAACTGAGAGCGATCGTGCCGCGCGCAAAATCACCGCCCGCGCGCTCGCGCAAGCAACCGGTCGAGGAACCGCTCAAGGAATACAAGCGCAAGCGCGATTTCGCCAAGACCGCCGAGCCGCAGCCAAAGTCCTCAGATAGCGCCGGCCAGGAATTCGTTGTCCAGAAGCACGCCGCGCGCAGGCTTCACTACGACCTGCGGCTCGAGCTCGACGGCGTCTTGAAGAGCTGGGCGGTGACCCGGGGACCGAGCCTGACCGTCGGCGAGAAACGGCTTGCGGTGCGCACCGAGGATCATCCGATCGAATACCTCGCCTTCGAGGGCAACATACCGAAGGGCGAATACGGCGGCGGGTCGATGATCGTGTGGGATCGCGGTCGCTGGCTGCCAGACGGCGACGCGCATTATGGACTGCGCAAGGGCCACCTTGCGTTCACGCTCGAGGGCAGGCGGTTGAAAGGCCGCTGGCATCTGGTGCGTATTCGCCCGCGGCCGGGAGAGAAGACCGAGCCGTGGCTGCTCATGAAGTCGGATGACGCTTTCGCCCGGCATCCGGGCGATCCAGAGATCATCGAAGAGGAGCCCACATCCTATCTCAGCGGCCGCACCACCGAGGAGCTCGCTGCTGAAGGCGAGCTGCGCGAGGACCACAAAGCCCGTGCCAAGGCGACGCGCACACGCAAGCTCGTCCTCCCGGATATCAGCAAGATCCGGGGAGCCCGCAAGGGACTGCTGCCGGCGTTCCTCGAGCCGAGCCTGGCGCTCGCATGCGATAAGCCGCCGAGCGGTCCGAAATGGGTGCACGAGATCAAGCACGACGGCTACCGGATGCAGGCACGCATCGATGCGGGCAAGGCGCGGCTGCTGACGCGCAAGAGGCTCGACTGGTCGGAGCGGTTTTCCAGCATCACCGACGCCGTCAAGCGGCTCGGCCTCGGGTCGGCCTGGCTCGATGGGGAGATCACCGTCGAGGACGCCAGCGGCATCTCAAGCTTCCCCGATCTGCAAGCGGATCTGAAAGACGGTCGGCAAGACCGCTTCCGCTACTACGCTTTCGATATTCTTTATTGCGAAGGTTTTGATCTCACCAAGGTCGCCCTGCTCGATCGCAAGAATCTCCTCGAGCAAATCCTTGACGGCTTGCCTCCCTTATCGCCAATCCGCTTCAACGAGCATCTTGAGGCGGACGGGCCCACCATGCTGGAGCACACATGCCGCCTCGGCCTCGAAGGCATTATCTCGAAGCGCGCCGACCTCGCCTTTCGCCCGGGACGTGGCGACCATTGGCTGAAGAGCAAATGCGTACAGCAGCAAGAATTCGTGATCGTGGGCTATGTCCCATCGACTGCCGTCAGCGGCTCGGTCGGCTCGCTGCTGCTCGGGTATTACGAGCAGGGAAAGCTCGTCTATGCCGGCCGCGCCGGCACCGGCTTTTCGAGCACCCAGGCCCAGTCATTGCGTCGCGAGCTCGAAGCGATCAATGCACTGCGGCCGACCTTTGCACGTCCGCTCCCGGCCGGGGCTGAAAAGGGCGCGCGCTGGGCGCAGCCCAAGCTCGTATGCGAGGTCGAATTTCTCGGCTGGACGAACGAGCCGTTGCTTCGCTCGGCTGCATTCAAGGGATTGCGCGAAGACATGCCGGCGGAGGAGGTCGTCCTCGAAACCCCGGTGGCGTCGCTTCGCGAGGCGCAGCATGCGGTTGCTCGCCCCAGGGCGCCGAAAGGCAAGAAGATCGAGCCCGACCTGTCCGCGATCCGGCTCACCCACCCGGAGCGGATCCTCTGGGAAGCGCAGGGGATCACCAAACAGGGGCTCGCGGAATTTTACACGGACATCGCCGAATGGATCCTGCCGCACATTACCGGCCGCGTGCTAAGTCTGTTACGGTCCCCGTCGGGCGTCAGCGCCAAGGGCTTCTTCGCCAAGCATCCGTGGCATGGCCTAAGCGACAGCGTCCGCCGCGTCGATACGGGCGACAACGAAGCCATGCTCGCGATCGACGATCTCCCGGGCCTCATCAGCTTGGTGCAGGCGGGCGTCGTGGAAATCCATCCCTGGGGATCGCGGGTCGAGCATCTCGAACAGCCGGATCGGCTGATCTTCGATCTCGATCCCGGCGAGGGAGTGCCGTGGGACGCGGTCATCGAGGCTGCGCGGGAGACGCGCGCAAGGCTTGCCGATCTCGGCCTGCAAAGCTTCGTCAAGACCTCGGGCGGCAAGGGGCTGCACGTGGTCGTTCCCATCGAACCGAAGAATTCCTGGGACGAGGCGAAAACGTTCACCGGCTCGGTCGCGGTTGCGATCGCCAGGAGTAGGCCGGATCGGTATGCCGCCACGATGGCCAAGAGCGCGAGGACCGGTCGCATTTTCATCGACTATTTGCGCAACGGCCGCGAGGCGACCGCGGTCGCGGCCTACTCGACGCGAGCATTGCCTCAGGCCTCGGTCTCGACACCCGTGGCGTGGGACGAACTCTCCGAGGGCCTGCGCGCCGACCATTTCACGCTCGACAACCTGCGCCACCGGCTGGCCTTCTTGCAACAAGACCCGTGGGAAGGCTTCTTCACGGTCCGTCAGCGGCTGCGCACGGCGGCAAGGTGACCGCCGGTGATGACTATTCTCTCCATGCAGATTACCCCGGCGGGCAACCCACCGCGTGCATCACGCGATCGTTTTCGCTACGCAATGGCAATCACTGGCTGTTGGCCGCTCGCTCGAGGTGATCTAGCATCGGGCGACGGCGCGGCCGGGTCAGAGAACGCACCGTCGCCAAGAGGCTAGGGCGCTCGGATAAAGGATCGCAGCCATGAGCTACACGCTGGAGCAACTCGCCGTCGATATCTGCAACGCGCTGACGGCCGATCCCGGCCCCGCCGGCAAGGCGGCGGTCTGCCGGTATGTGTCGCGCTCCTTGAACGACGCAGCCTTCGTGGCGACGCATCTGCGGGAGCGCCCGGCCGGGGCCAATCCGCGCGAGATCCTCTACGAGGACCCGCAGCTCGGCTTCTGCATCTGCGGCCACGTCTACGCCGGCGCGGCCAACGGCTCGCCGCATGACCACGGACAGAGCTGGGCCATCTACGGGCAGGCCGCAGGCGTGACGGAGATGACCGACTGGACGATCGTGGAGCTGGGCAGTGCCGGCAAGCCCTCGCTGGTCGAGCCGGTCCGCACCTATGTGCTGAAGCCCGGCGAGGCGCACTTCTACGATATCGGCGACGTGCACTCACCGCGACGGGAAAAGCCGTCCAAGCTCGTTCGTATCGAGGGCGAGAACCTCGACAACGTAAAGCGCTCAAACATCAAAGCCAAAACGCCGGCTGAGGCGTCATAAGTTCGTCGTGAGGCGGAAAGCGGCGCGCTCCTGCGCGTCGAGCTGGTCGAGCAGGCCGGTTTCCCAGGCAAGGTATGCCCGCGCCGCGTCGGCGTTCCCCTCATGCCGATCGTGCACAAAGAATAGGAAGTCGATGCAATCCGCGTCCGCGGGATCGTGTGGTGTCGCGACAATCGACAGGCCGGCGTCGCGCCAAGCCGCATAGCCGCCGGCGAGCAGGCGGAGGTCGTCGAAGCCAGCCTCGCCGAGATCGCGCGCGGCGAGCGCGGCCACGGATGCGTCGTCGGCAACAAGCACGATCGGCTTCGTCCGCCCGTCCGCGACCGCCGCCGCGATGCGCGGGCGGGTTGACCAGATGGCCTGCGGTATGTGGCCGGCGCGGTAGGTCATGCTCGGGCGCAGATCGATCATCTGCACGGCACCGTCCGCAAGTCCCCGCGCAACGTCGCTTGCGGCCATGGGCGGCGGCACGGGCAGGTCGGGTGGCGAAAGATCTCGCATCCAGGCCAATGCCCTCGCCGCTGCCAGTCCACTGGCGAGCACGCAGGCTTCGTGGCCGAGCTGGCGCAGCCAGCCGGCCACGACGGGGGCCCGCACAAGCTCGTCGTCGACCAGAACCAGACGAGCGCCCTTCACACCCACCCACTGGTCGGTCGCCTGAATCAGCTGGCCGCCCGGCGCATGCACGAAACCCGGCGCGGCCTGCGCCGCAGTCTCCTCGGCGGTACGCACGTCGAGGAGATAGGTGGTGCGCGACGTTTCGGAGAGCCAGGCCTGCGCGGTTGCCGGCTCAACCCAGGCGACGCCATGCGGTTGCGCTATTTCCCGCGCACGCGTTTGAAGCGCGATGATGTCCTGGCGCTTCCCTCGATCGCCATAGCGCCGGGTCGCGCCATGTTCGAGCGCAAGGCCGGCAAGAAACCATCCCTGCGTCCCGTTCTCGAGCGCGTAGACCGGATTGGGGATACCGAAATCGATCAAGGTCTGCGCGCCGATGATCGAGCGCGTACGGCCCGCGCAGTTGACCACGATGGTCGCTGCCGGATCGGGCACGATGTCCTTGATCCGCAGCGCAAGCTCTCCGTTGGGACAGCAGATGCCGCCGGGAATGTTCATCTTGCGGTATTCGGCAAGCGGGCGGCCGTCGATGATGGCGAGCTTGTCGCCGCGATCCAGCATGGCTTGGAGCGCTTGCGGAGAAACCCGCGGCGTATGTCGCGCCTGCTCGACGAGCTCGCCGAAGGCCTTGCTTGGAACGTTGACGCCGCGATAGAGCGTGTGACCGGCGTCGTGCCAGGCGCGGGCGCCCCCGGTCAGCACATGCAAATTCCCGTAACCGAGTGCGTGCGCCAATCTTGCCGCCCGGGCCGCGACTCCGTCGCCGTCATCGTAAAGAACAAGTCGCGCCGCCGGGTTTGGCACCAGCGCGGGCAGGCCGACCTCAAACCTGCTGTACGGCAGCGGCACGGCAAAGAACGGATGCCCGGCGCCGTATTGTCCGTGCTCGCGTACGTCCAGGAGGGCAATCTCGGTGCCGTCCGAGAGCCAAGCCTTCAAGGTCGACGCATCGATCGCAGCGGTCATGGGGAGAAACCTCGCTCGGTGGGTGACAAAGCAGAGAGGCTGCCAACAGGACGTGGTGGGCCGTACTCGAGGCAGCTTCCGTGGAGTTGGAAAGAGGCGCTGGCGTTCGCTTGGCCTTCTCGGCACGGCCGACTAGGATCGCGACAATACAATTGGCTGCGGGAGGACAACATGAGGGATCGCCCAGGCTCAGTTTCCGACAGCGGCGCCTGCTCGTGCAATGCCTGCGGATCGTTGCACGGGGATCTGTCGCGGCGCCAATTCCTCTGCTCCGGTGCGATCGGGACCATTGCGGCGCCGGCGCTCGCGGCAAGCCTTTCCGGCGCCGCGCAGGCGCAGGAAGCCGGGCCGGTTGCGGGCTCGGCCGGACGGCCCCTCCTGATCAAAGGCGGTTGCGTCTTGACGCTCGACCGCGCGCTCGGCGATTTCGAGCGGGCCGATGTGCTCGTCGAAGGGCGGCACATCGCGGCGGTGCGTCCGGACATCGACGCGCCTGGCGCGGAGGTCATCGACGCATCGCAGGCAATCGTGATGCCGGGCTTCATCGATACGCATCGGCATATGTGGCAGGGCATTCTGCGCAATATCCTGCCCGATGCTTCGCTGCAGGATTACTTCCAGGCTGTGCAACGGACGATCGGTCCCCATTACACCCCCGACGACGTTTATGCAGGCATTCTCATCAGCGCCTTGGGAGCGATCGATGTCGGCGTCACCACGGCGCTCGATTGGTCGCATATCCAGAACAGCCCGGAGCATTCCGACGCTAACATCAAGGCGCTGCACGATTCAGGCATTCGCGCGGTCTTCGGCTATGGTAATCCGGACACCGCCTCCGGCCGGTTCTGGGAAGATACCAAGCATCGGTTCCCTGACGATATCAAACGGCTGCGCGGCCAATACTTCTCGTCTGACGACCAGCTGCTGACGCTGTGCTTCGCTAGCCCATCAGGACCCCTCGACATGATCGTGAAATGCTGGAATGCCGCGCGCGATGTCGGTGCCCGCATCAGCATTCATGTCGGCGTCGGTGAGAGCGGCAAGGCCGGCCTGCTGCAGCAGCTGAACGAAGCGAAAGCATTGCGATCCGACACGACCTACATCCACTGTTGCACCCTCAATGAGACTGAATGGAAGTTGATTGCCGACACCGGCGCAACGGTTTCGATCGCGAGCTACGTGGAAGAGATGATGGGGCACGGGACGCCGCCGGTGCAGAAGGCGCTCGCCCATGGAATCAGGCCGAGCCTTAGCGTCGACGTCGAGACCTCGGTGCCGTCGGATCTGTTCACGCAGATGCGGACGATCCTGGCATTGCAACGAAACGCCATCTGGACGCGGGGGCTTGCCGGCGAAAAGGATCTTCCGGCTCTCCTGAAGACGCGGGACGTGCTCGAGTTCGCGACGGTGGAAGGCGCGCGCGCGAATGCCCTTGAGCGCAAGATCGGCAGCCTCACGCCCGGCAAGGAGGCGGACATCATCCTGCTGCGCACTGATCGGCTCAATGTGATGCCGTGGAACAATGCCGTTGGTGCGGTCGTGACCAGCATGGGGACCGGCAATGTCGACACGGTGCTGATCGCCGGCAAGGTGCTGAAGCGCAACGGTCAGATGGTCGGCATCGACTACAAGCGGCTCGGCCGACTCGCGAGTGAAGCGCGCGATCGCGTGCTCGCGGCGGCGAGCTACAAGCCCGTACGCGTGTGAGCAGACAGACGGCATCCACCGACATGCGCCCGCTGCCTCGCCGAGAGGACCTCACGATCTGCTTTGCCCACGCCGCCTATCGCATGGCCGAGCGCTTCGCCGAGCGCGGTGCCGACATCAAGCATTTTCAAGTCAACACCCTCGATGAGCTCGTCTCGCGCATCGGCGAAGCCGACGTGCTGTGCATCTCGATGCTGTGGCGCAACGAATTGATCGAGCGCGCGCCAAAGCTCACCTTCATCCAGTCGATCAGTGCGGGCGTCGACCAGTATTCGCGCGACGCCATCAAGATCGCCGGCATCCGGCTTGCCAGTGCGCAGGGCGTGAACGCCGCGGCCGTCGCCGAGCACGCCATGGCGCTCATTCTTGCGCTCGCCCGGCAGCTTCATCTGGCCCGCGACAATCAGCGCGCGCGGCAATGGCGCGGCATGATCTCCGACCTGAC
Source organism: Xanthobacteraceae bacterium (assembly GCA_052148715.1). Classification (GTDB taxonomy): domain Bacteria; phylum Pseudomonadota; class Alphaproteobacteria; order Rhizobiales; family Xanthobacteraceae; genus JBKQHQ01. Next base: position 20,595 of record JBKQHQ010000137.1, read on the forward strand.
GCAGCGGGAGGACGAGCTTGGCGGCAAGACGCTGCTGATCGTCGGCTTGGGGCGCATCGGCGCGCATCTTGCGCGGCTGGCGCGCGCCTTCGGCATGCGCGTAATCGCCACCAAGCGAAACGTATCGGCCGGCGAAGGTCTTGCCGATGCGGTATTTACCCCGGATCGTCTGCCCGAGCACCTCCCCGAGGCGGATGTGATCGCGCTTACTTGTCCGCTGACCGCGCAAACCGAGGGCCTGATCGATGCGCGCGCGCTCGCGGCAATGAAGCGGTCGGCGTTCTTGATCAACGTCGCGCGCGGACGCGTTGTGCAGGAGGCGGCACTGATCGCGGCACTTGCAGAGGGGCGCATCGCCGGCGCCGGCATCGATTGCACCGTGGAAGAGCCGCTGCCGGCCTCCTCTCCACTATGGGCGCTAGACAACGCGATCATCACGCCGCACACGGCTGGCGAAACCCGCCGCTACGAAGACAACCTTATCGACCTGCTTCTCGACAATCTCGGGCGGCTTTGGCGCGGCGAAGTCGAGCTGCGCAACCAGGTCGTCTAACGGGCACGGACGTGGTCCAAGAGGGTCCAGAGGGTAGTTTAGCGGACACCGCCCCTTCGGCGGGAGGCTATGGCCGCACTGCGGCGGCTAGCGGCAGAGCGCGCGCGTGACGTAGACGCACTCAGTAAGCTTCGGCACCGGCCCCGAGATCTTGATTTGCGGCGGCGGGCAATAGGCTTGGGTTCGTGTGTCGAGGCTGCGCCCGGTCTCGAAGCCGTTTGCCTTGCACAGCGCTTGGGTTGCGGCCTGGCAGTCAGGAGCCCCGTTCGGCGCCGTCAGGCAGCGTTCGGAGCCGGAAACGAAGCCGACCCGCGGCAGGTTGACGACGGCGGTCGCGGCGTCTTTGGCAACGCCGGCGGCACTCTGCACCGCATCGCGGGTCGGAGCGGTCAAGTCGTCGATCGTCTTCTGAGTGGCCTTGAGGCCCGTTCCGAGGTGGTCGATGGATTGATCAATCCAGCTGCCAACGGCGCTGAAGGGACCCCGCTCTGGCGGAGGGTTGGCCGGGGGGGCCGCGGCCGTGGTTTCGGGCGGCGCCGGCCGAGCGTCCTCGGCAGCCGCCGGGCCGTAGAGCAGAAAGGCGAGGATGGCCGGTGCGAGCGCCGTCCAGGGAATGCTCTTGCGTACAAGCCGTGTCGCCGCGCTATGGCAAGCCGTAATCACTATGGCCGCTCCATCCGCTCGATGGCGCAGGACTTCGGAACCAAAACGCTCGTTTCCTAATCGTCACGCCCAAGAGTCGGGCTACCATCATACTTGCTTTGGCGAGATGGAGCGTGCCGAACCGGCAACAGTTCACAGAAAATGTACAGAAATCCCCCGGCGTTTTGGGGTAAATTGCCGAAATCCGCCTTGGGCTCCTCCCGTTAGTTGCTTTCTCGACGGATAAACCCCTGTCCAGTTGTCCGGAATTGCTCTGGTTAACCCAAAAAGTCCGGGGCCGCCGCGGGCCGGCCGACAAATGGGGCCGACCAAGAACGCTCGCCGGAACGCAAGGGTTCACCATGCCATCCGCTCTCGTCGCCGGCGACTTCAGTGGATCGGAGGACGGTCGGTGCGGACCGGTTCAGCGCGTCTTCGATGCTAGCGTGGGATAGGTGCTCCTGTGCGGTCGCGCCGTGAGAGACTCGTTGTATGAGAATCGGCAGCCAGCGACATGACCCCCCGTGTCGAGGGTTAGGGCCGGCGCAGAGAAACGCCGGCCCGACTAATTCCATGATACGTACCTTCGAGTAATCACTTCGGAGGGGGCGGGTTTGCCACATTCGCTGCCGATCGGTTGGCAAGCCTCGCTGATCTTCTGTAGTGAAATAGGAGATGGTTCACCATCCCGCCGAGCAATAATCAAAATTGCAGTTGCAACATTGTGTTGCCGCGGCGAGGACATCGATGGCTCTAGCCACCTGTTTGGCAGACCCGCTCTTGTATTTCGCCGCGGAGGACATACATTTGCTAGCGGGTGAATAGCCCATCCATCTAACCATAACCGTTGAATTGGAGCAAAGTTGGCAGACAATTCGAAACAGGCCGTTGCTCGCGCCGAGGCCAGCTTCAAAAAGGAACAACGTGCCCGAGAAGGCGCGAAGGCTGCGGCTGAGTATGAAGCTAATATCTATGCGGTTCGGGAGAAGACCGCGCGGTTGAGGTCGCTCCGGCTGGCCAAGGAAGCGGCCGAGTTGGCGGCAAAGGCTGTGGAGACCCCGAAAAAGAAGACCTCTGCGTCCAGCTAAGGCGCTGCTCTTAATCAGCTGCAATGACGTCCCCGCGCTGGCTTTCTACCATCAAATTGTTTGGTGCTTGGCGCCGCCGAGACCTGGACTATTGAATACCGCCAACTGATAGGTCACTGCGACGCGCTGGCAACCAGCTTGGGCTTAGCCGACGCAGCGTCCGCCGATGCGTTTGCCTGAGCCGTCTTGATGCGAGCCTGTCGTAAGGTGCCCGCAAGCTCACGCCAATCGCCGCGGGACTGGACATGAGCCGGATCGGCTCCAGGCATCGGACGGTAGAGTCCATACTTCGCGCCGTGGGCGTCCAGCCATCGCCAGACGGGTTCTCCATCATCGCCTACGCTCGTGACATCCACCGCGCGACCATGGCCATAACCGCCGGTTCGCGCGCTTCCGCCGTGCAGCGAGTTGCCGCCGCTTGCCTTGAAGCCGGAAGCAAGGTGTTGGCGATAGTCATCGCGGAATGCACTCAGCATCGACCATTTGATCCCGGCCGCGTCCATCGCGCGACCGGCGTGGTAGAGCTGTTCGCGGAAGTCACGGTCCATGCCGCGGATCACATAGACCGGCATGGGCATGCCGACGCGCTTTGCCGCTGCCTGGTCCTTCCAGGTGAAGTCGCCCGACGAATCCCGTTTAGTCGGGACTCGCTGATAGACTTCCCACAAATACTGTTCGACTTCATCCAAGTGGACGACATCGCGCTGCTCGCGCGAGCTGACGCTCGTATCGCTTCCGCCAGATTGCGTCGCGACACTCGACAAGCGAGCGGCAGAAGCCTTGGCCCCAGACTCTGCAGCGATCGCGTCGGTGATATCTTGGTTGTCCGCGCTTGCTAACCGGTTCGCCTCAGATTCTTCGGGAGGGTTGTTCCAGAAAGCCTCATCGGACTGGTATGCGTCACGTTCCGCTTGTTCCCAGCGGTCGGCAAAGCTCGGCTGCTCCTCCGACCCGCGATAAACCACAGTCTCAGTGAAGTCGGCCTTCAGCGCAGCTTGCCGGCTGGCTCCATAATTGAGACTGACGAAGGCGATCGACGCGGCCGCAAGGGCGCCGACGGCCGCCCACAGCACACGGTCCCGACAAATGGCCGGCGTCAGGGAAAGGGCGTTCTGTCGGAATGAGGGAGGCAAATTAATCAAAGCGGGCAATCTAACCAGAAAGCGCGCCTCGCTCGTTACGATACTGACCTGCGCCATCAAATGCAGCTTCCTCACTAATACGCATACGACAACGACACGCCCTTCATGCGCCAGCCATGTCGCCCACGGCGACGGCGGAAACGCACGCACTTACCAGCTCAGGCAAAAAAAGTAAGCGAGTTCCCCAACCCCCGACGATATCCCCGACTAACCACGAACCGCAGATTACCGCAAAATGAGGAAAAAGAGTGACCGCGAAAGAATCGCGACATTTCGCCCGCCGATGCCGCAGCGGCACGGGGTCACGCAACCCATCATCCGGGCGCGCGCGCCTGCGCAGACCAATGCGGTCGGAGCTCGCGGTGGTCTCCGCCGGCCCCGCCATCGCGCCGGTTGCCGCGGCGCGCATCAGATACGTGCAACCCGTTTATGCGGCTTGCGACCACCGATCTCCAGCCGCCGATCTCCAGCTTGTCTGCAAGCTCGAAACCGGCCATGCTGCTGCGAAAAGATCGATCATTAGCTGAAGATCGACGCTGGGCCGTGCGCACGTTTGGGTGAAACATGGGGAGGGGACTCAAAGCATCCGCCGTCATCGCGATGGCAGCCATGCGCAACGGCCTTATCGGCGAAATGGCGCGCTTCTGATGGATGACATCGCGGATATGTGTTGGCCGAGCGGCGCGCCGACGGCCGACGGCAGTGTCGACGTTTGGTCGCGAGGCCAGCTCGTCCAGTGCGTTCGCTGGGCAAACGCGTTCGCCTCGGAGCGCAAAGACCGCCGCTTCTATGAGCTCGTCGAAGAGACCATCCACCCGGAATTCGACTACCGGTATTTCGTCATCAAGGATGGCAGCGGCGAGATCCGCGCCATCCAACCGTTTTTCATTCTCGACCAGGATCTCCTCGTCGGTGCGAGCCCGCGGATCGGCGCGCTGACGCGCTTCGTTCGACGCCTCTGGCCACGATGGATGCTGCTACGGACGCTAATGGTGGGCTGCGTCGCCGGCGAAGGCCACCTCGACGGCGACGACGAAGCCGTGAACGGGGCGCACGCGCGGCTTCTGGCCTCCGCGATCGTCGCCCATGCCCGACAATTGAAGGCGCCGCTCGTCGTTCTCAAGGAGTTTCCCGCCCGTTACCGCGCGGCGCTCGACTGCTTCCGCGACCACGGTTTCGCCCGCGTGCCGAGCTTGCCGATGGTGCGCTTGGGCATCGAATATGCGAGCTTCGAGGATTACATGACGAGCGCGCTCAGCAAGCGGGCGCGTCGAAACCTGCGGGAGAAATTTCGCTCCGCGGCGCGGGCGGCGCCCATTGAGCTCGAGGTCATCGGCGACCTAACGCCGATCATCGATGCCGTCTACCCGCTTTATCTGCAGGTCTACGAACGATCGAAACTGCACTTCGAGAAGCTCACTCGGGAGTTTTTCTGCAAGCTGGGCCGAGTGATGCCCGACAAAGCAAAATTTTTCGTCTGGCGCCAGAATGGCCGCACCGTCGCCTTCGTCGCCTGCATGCTGCAGGACGACGCCTTCTATGCCGAATATCTCGGCCTCGACTATGCCGTCGCGCTCGATCTGCACCTCTATCACTATGCTTTTCGCGACATGGTAAGCTGGGCGATCGCGAACGGCTATAAGCGACTCCACAGCAGCGGGTTGAACTACGATCCGAAGCTGCATCTGAGGTACCTGCTCGATCCGATCGACCTCTACGTGCGGCACACGTCAAACGTCTTCAACGCGGTCTTGAAGCGGGCGCTGCCCTGGCTCGAGCCGACGCGCTACGACCGAACGCTGCGCCAATTCGCCAACTACGACGAGTTATGGGGCAATAGCGCCGCCGCACCCAAAAATCCGTAACGCCCCCTCGATCAATCCAAGTCTCAATGCCCCCCTTCGTCAGCCCGTTCGGCGCGTTGCGCGGCCGGCGTGGCGGCTCCGGTGATGGTCGGGCGATTGAGCGACATTCGTTGCACGCCCTGCCCGGTGAGTGGTGCCCGCTTCGACGTGATGGTGCGCGAGTTGACGCCGAGCCAGCCGATTTCCGAGGAAAGCCGGCCGTATTCGATCTTCGGGCAGCGATTCATCACGACTTTCAAGCCCGCGGCCTCCGCCTTGGCGGCGGCTTCCTCGTTGCGCACGCCGAGTTGCATCCAGATCACCCGTGGCAACGGTTTTAGCGCCAGCGCCTCCTCAACAATGGGCAAGGCGTGCTGGGAGGCGCGGAAGATGTCGACCATGTCGATCGGCTCGGGAACCTCCGCTAGCCGCGCAAAAAACTTCTGCCCCAGAAGCTCTTGGCCGGCCTGGCCCGGATTGACCGGGATCATGTGGTATCCGCGTTCCAGCAGGTATTTGAACGCGAAATAGCTCGGCCGGCTCTCCTTCGGCGAGACGCCGACCATGGCGATCAACCTCACCGTTTTCAGGATGCCGCGGATATAACTGTCGGGATAGGAATCATGATCCATTCGGGAGGCTTCAGCGATCCTCCCATGTGGGCGTGCGCTTCGCGATGAAGGCGCAAATACCTTCCTCGGCATCGCGCGCCAGAAGATTCTCCACCATCACCTCGGACACATAGCGGTAGGCGTCCGTCAAATCCATTTCGAGTTGCCGGTAGAAGCCAGCCTTGCCGATCTTGACCGTGTGCGCGGATTTGGCGGCAATCTGGCGCGCGAGCTTGAGCGCCTCATCGAGCTCGGTTCCGGTCGCTACCATCCGGTTCACCAGGCCGAAACGGACGGCGTCCTCGGCTGTGATCGCCTCTCCGGTCAGCAGCATCGCCATGGCGTGCTTGCGCGACACGTTGCGCGACAGTGCCACCATCGGCGTCGAGCAGAAAAGGCCGATATCGACGCCGGGGGTCGCGAACGTGGCAGCCGCAGCCGCAACCGCAAGATCGCAGCTCGCCACCAGCTGACATCCGGCCGCCGTCGCGACACCTTGCACGGCGGCGATGACCGGCTGCGGCAGCCGCACGATCTGCTGCATCACTTCGCTGCAAGCTTGCATGATCTGGGCAAAATAGGCGCGGCCTCGGTCGGGATCGATCCGATGGACGGTCAGCTCCTTGAGGTCATGGCCGGCCGAGAAGGCCGGGCCGTTCGCGGCGATCACGATCGCGCGTTGTGTCGAGTCGGCGGCGAGATCGGCAAGCTCCCGGCGCAGAGCCTCGAGCAAGGCCTCGGACAGCGCGTTGCGCGCCTGTGGGCGATTGAGCGTAAGAATGCACACGCCGTCGCAGTCCTCCCGCAACAGGACGGGTGGCGCAGGGGCATCGACACGGGCGGCCGGCGATCGAGCGCTCATTTCTCGGTCTCTTCGTCTCCGAGAGGACTTTGCCGAAGCTTAACCGGGGCGACGCGCTGCGCAAGCGGCGCCAGCAGCGGATTCATGACGCGGAACGGATATCCCTCGGTCCACGTTGTCCGAGACACGGAACCCGATCGAATGCTCGGTCGAGCGAGCGCAAAGATGGCCGGGAAAACACCCAAACCGAAGCGGGCCAGCGGACCACGCGCGTCGCGCCGCTCGAAGGCGCCGTGGGCCGAACGGCTGAAGGGAACCGGACGAGCAGCGAGCAATGCGCGACCGAGCGGGACTGCGAACTCCGTCTCCGTCCGCACGGTCCGCACGCAGGCGCCGCGGCGATGGTCGCAACGAGTAACCGAGCACAGCAACGCCCTCGATCTGGAGCAAGGCGTATTCACGCTCAAGGACCCGAAACAGATTGCCGCGTCGCTGAAGCGGTCGGCCCAGGCGAGCAAACGACGCAAGGCTGATCCGTTTCGCTCCGCACTGTCCATGATGACGTTTTACATCAACCGCTCCGGCGCGAATCTCGGCGCCGCCCAGCGTAGGACACTGATGCGCGCCAAGGACGAGTTACGAAAGCAATTCGGGCGGGCGTGACCGCCGGCCGCTCGGCCGCCGCTTCACCCTCTCTTCCCCGCGCCGGTGAAAAGCGTTACCCCAGACGGGGAGGTCAAAGCCGGGGGAGGGCCATGCAATCGGCGGTGATGAGCGTCGAGGAACTCGACCGTTTCCTCCGCGTCGAGTTCCCGGAAGGCTTCAACGACGACAGCGGCCTTTCGATCGACCGGGTTTCGGCGGGCGGCTGCGTGGTCCGCCAAGCCTATCGGGAGCGCTTCATCCGTCCTGGCGGCACTATTTCGGGGCCGACGATGATGGCGCTTGCGGATTTTGCCATGTATGTGGCTGTGCTCGGCGCGATCGGCCCCGTTCCGCTCGCGGTGACAACCAACCTCACCATCAATTTCCTGCGGCGGCCGCAGCCGCAAGATCTTTTGGCCGAGGCTCGCCTGCTGAAGCTCGGCGCGCGTCTCGCGGTCGGCGAGGTCGCGATCCGCTCCGCGGGCGAGGACGAGCTCGCCGCGCATGCGACCTTGACCTATTCGATCCCTCCGGGGACCGGAGATACAGTGGGCCCATGAAAATACCATTCTTTCAAGCGTATGATATTGTTATATAATTATCGGAACACCGGCATTGACCGGACGCCGGGCCTCGTGTAGAAGCCGCGCACCGTCGGCGAGCGCATGCGTCTCGCCCACCTTTTCCATGGATCACGTGCAATGAAGACCTATTCGGCCAAGCCGGCCGACGTCCAAAAGAAATGGGTGATGATCGATGCGAATGGCCTGATCGTCGGCCGGCTCGCCTCCATCGTCGCCATGCGTCTGCGCGGCAAGCACAAGCCGACTTACACCCCGCATGTCGATTGCGGCGACAATGTCATCATCATCAATGCAGCCAAGGCGGTGCTGTCCGGTCGCAAGCGCGAGCGGAAGGTCTACTATCACCACACGGGATTCATTGGCGGCATAAAGGAGCGCACGGCAAAGTCGATCCTTGAAGGAAAGTTTCCCCAGCGGGTCGTCGAGAAGGCCATCGAGCGCATGTTGCCGCGCGGCGCGCTCGGTCGCCAGCAACTCAGCAATCTGCGTGTCTATCCCGGTCCGGAACATCCGCATGAGGCGCAGCAGCCGGAAAGCCTGGACGTAGCAGCGATGAACCGCAAGAACATGAGGAGCGCATAATCGTGCCCGAGACCATGCAGTCGCTCGAAGGCTTGTCCGCCCTTAAGCCGGCGACGCCCGAGCTTCCCAAATACGTGCAGAAACTTGATAAGCAGGGGCGCGCCTACGCGACCGGCAAGCGCAAGAACGCCGTGGCGCGGGTGTGGATCAAGCCGGGCGCCGGCCACGTCGTCATCAATACCAGGCCGGTCGAGACCTACTTCGCAAGACCGGTCCTGCGCATGCTGATCCAGCAGCCGCTCGTCGCAGCCAACCGCCAGACCCAATATGACGTCGTGTGCACGGTTTCCGGCGGCGGGCTGTCGGGCCAGGCTGGAGCGGTGCGGCACGGGATTTCAAAGGCGCTCACCCTATACGAGCCGGAGCTGCGCTCCGCGTTGAAGCGGGGCGGCTTCCTGACACGCGATTCACGCGTGGTCGAGCGCAAGAAATACGGTCGCGCCAAGGCACGCCGCTCGTTCCAATTCTCCAAACGCTGATCGACGAGCGGCGAGAGCTTCAAAAAGGCGCGCACGAGCGCGCCTTTTTTTTGTTGAGCCGCGCGAGCGGATGAATTGTCATGGCACCCGACGGATCGCTTTCTGTGCATGTGCAAGAGGACTGTTAGATGTAGTTTTCCATAGATTCATTGGATCTGTAGCTCCGAAATTAGTTATCTCTAAACTCTATCAATTTGTTCGCAGTATGCCGTTGTGTGTCGTAGACACTGCAACAGCCCCATATCACTGCAGACAATTTAGCATAGCTATCCCGCGTGTTTTTTGAAAACGCGCGGCGGCGCCGCAACGGCTCGCAAAGCCTCCAAGCAATCTGTCCGTCCGCGGCCCGTGAATGTTGGTAAAAATACGCAAGGAGAAACACGGATGCGGCTTTGAGCCAGGAACGCGCACATGACCATAGACTGGGCACATTTCTCGACGTGTTTGGACGTTTCCACCCTGTTCGTCATTTCCACCTGCGTAACGGCACAGCTTGGTCTCGTGCTCCTGTTCGCATGGTTGCAGGAGCGCCACGTCCGCGCCCTTGCCTGGTGGGGCTTGGCCTATCTTATCGGCGGGGTTTCGGTCGCCGTTTGGAACCTCCAAGGCATCGGCGCGCTATTGTTGCCGCCAGCCATGCCGAGCGCCTTGTTGTTCGTCACTTGCGGCATTGTGTGGAGCGGAGCACGCTTGTTTCAAGAGCGGCGGGTTCTGCCGCTAGCGATGTGCACCGGCGCCGTCGTCTGGGTGATCGCCTGGCAAAGCGAGAGCTTCGCCAATAGCGGCGCCCAACACATCATTCTCAGCTCGGTGATCATTGCGAGCTACACCTTCCTGACCGCGTTCGAATTCTGTCGCGAGCGACGCAAGCCGCTGTTCTCGCGCTGGTCGGCGCTGCTGGTCCCGATCCTGCACGGCGCGATCTTCCTGTTTCCGATCCCCATCGCGATGTTGGCGCCCGTCGAGCCCACGGCATCGGTCTTTGCCAATGGGTGGTTTGCCTTGTTCGCGCTAGAGACGCTGCTTTACGCGAACGGAACCGCGTTCATAATGTTGATGACGACCAAAGAGCGAACCGCGCAGGTGCATAAGACGGCGGCCTCGACCGATCCGCTGACCGGTTTGCTCAACCGGCGCGCGTTTCTCGAGGCGGCCCAGCGGCTCATCGCCGATCAGGCCCGCAAAGACCAGCTGGTGAGCGTGTTAATGTTCGACCTCGATAATTTCAAATCGATCAATGATCGCTTCGGCCATGCGCTCGGCGACGACGCGTTGCGCCTCTTTTCCGCGACGACGCAAGCGAATATGCGCTCCAGCGACCTGATCGGGCGACTCGGAGGAGAAGAGTTTGCCGCTATTCTTCCCGGCACCCTGGCCGAGGCGGTTGGGGTGGCCGAGCGCGTGCGGCTCGCGTTCGAAGTCGCCGGCGGTGCGCTTGGCGGGCACGTCATCGGCGCGACGGTCAGCATCGGCGCGGCCTGCGAGCCGGCGCGTCGAACCGACCTCCCGCAGTTGCTCGAAGCCGCCGACCGGGCCCTCTATCGGGCCAAGGGGACCGGCCGCAATCGCGTGCAGGCGGTGCCGTCGGGAGAGGTGGTGCCTTTTGCCAAAGTGGCGGCGCCGGGCTCGTCAGCCAGCCCGATAATGGCCCCCGCGATCCAGGTGGCACAAGCGATGCGTCTCGGCTCCGCGTCGGCCTGCTGATCGACTCCCTGCGGGGTAGCGAAAAAAAGGGCGCTCGCGAGAGCGCCCGGCAGGTGCATCACCTTGCGATGACGGGAGGAAGCCTACGACGAGTAATACATTTCGTATTCGACCGGATGCGGCGAATGCTCGAAGCGGATGACCTCGCCCATCTTCAGCTCGATGTAGCTATCGATGAAGTCATCGTCGAACACGCCGCCGGCCTTCAGGAATGCCCGGTCCTGGTCGAGGTTTCCCAAGGCTTCCCGCAACGAGCCGCATACGGTCGGGATCTCCTTGAGCTCCTGTGGCGGCAGGTCGTAAAGGTCCTTGTCCATGGCCGAGCCGGGGTCGAGCTTGTTCTTGATGCCGTCGAGCCCGGCCATCAGCATTGCCGCGAAGGCGAGATACGGATTGGCGAGTGGATCGGGGAAGCGGACCTCGACGCGTTTGGCCTTGGGATTGGTCGTGTAGGGGATGCGGCAGGAGGCCGAGCGGTTGCGCGCGGAGTAGGCAAGCAGCACCGGCGCCTCGAAGCCGGGGACCAGGCGCTTGTACGAGTTCGTGGTCGGATTGGAGAAGGCGTTGATCGCCTTGGCATGCTTGATGATGCCGGCGATATAGGAAAGACAGGTATCCGACAGATCGGAGTACTTGTTGCCGGCGAAAACCGGCTTGCCTTCCTTCCAGATCGACTGGTGACAATGCATGCCCGAACCGTTGTCGCCGTAAACCGGCTTCGGCATGAAGCAGGCGGTCTTTCCATAGATATGCGCGACCTGCTGGATGCAGTATTTGTAGATCTGCATCTGGTCGGCCATCGAGGTGAGCGGTGCGAATTTGAGGCCGAGCTCGTGCTGCGCGGTGGCGACCTCGTGGTGGTGCTTCTCGTCCTTGGCGCCCATGCGCGCCATGGCGCCGAGCATCTCCGAGCGCATGTCCTGCGCCGAATCCTGCGGCGGCACCGGGAAGTATCCGGCCTTCGTACGGATGCGATGGCCGAGATTGCCGCCCTCGTATTCGGTGCCGGAGTTGGTCGGAAATTCGATCGAGTCCACCTTGAACCCCGTATTGTAGGGTTCGGCGCTGTATCGAACATCGTCGAATACGAAGAACTCGGCCTCAGGTCCGAAAAAGATGGTGTCGCCAATGCCCCACCCCTTGACCAGCCCTTCCGCCTTCTTGGCGATACCTCTTGGATCGCGGTTGTAAGGCTCCCCAGTCGTGGGCTCGAGCACGTCACAAACGAGCACCAGCGTCGTCTCGGCAAAAAATGGATCGATGCACGCGGTGGCTGGGTCCGGCATCAGGTTCATATCGGACTCGTGAATCGCCTTCCAGCCGGCGATCGATGAGCCGTCGAACATCTGCCCCTCGGCGAAAGTATCCTCCTCGATCATGGTGACATCGAAAGTCACGTGCTGCCACTTACCGCGCGGATCGGTGAAGCGCAGATCGACGTATTTCACGTCGTTGTCCTTAATCATTTTCAGGACATCTTTAGCCGTCGTCATGAATCATTCCCTTGCTGTATGGATTTGGACGCAGAGCTGGAAGCGTGCATGTCCAGCGCTCAAATGGCATCCACTCCGGACTCCCCCGTACGGATCCGGATCGCTTCCTCGATATTCGAGACGAAGATCTTACCGTCGCCGATGCGACCCGTCTGCGCGGCCCGGCGGATTGCATCAATGGCTTTTTCGACCATATCGTCCCCCAGCACAATCTCGATTTTCACCTTGGGCAGAAAATCGACCACATATTCGGCGCCACGGTAGAGCTCGGTATGGCCCTTCTGCCGGCCGAATCCCTTGGCCTCTGTGACGGTGATACCCTGAAGTCCCACCTCATGCAGCGCCTCCTTCACCTCGTCGAGCTTGAAGGGCTTTATGATCGCCTCGATTTTTTTCATTGCCTTCTCACCTCCCGGTGCGCCGGCAGGAACGCCGCCAAGCGGACCGCTGTTGGTTAGCAGGGTCCGTGCCAACGTGCTAGCGTTGAAGAAAATTGACGGCCGATCAATCAGTTGCCGCTCAAGAGGGCTGATATTAGGCAGGGCGGTCGGAAATGGCTGCCGAAAAGATAGGCGAATCGTCCATTGGGCAGGCGCGTTGGTTTGGTTGAGGTTTTGGCTTTGAGCAGGTCATCGCCGTCTCGCCGTACAGTGGGTACCAACGAATGATCGAGCTGTTGTCCAACGCCGAGATGGCCGAGGCGGACCGCCTGGCGGTTGCGGGCGGGGTCGCGTCCATCGAACTCATGGAAAAGGCCGGCTGTGCGGTTGCGGATCACCTGTTGGCGCATTATCCGCGCGCCTCGCGCATTGCCGTAGTGGCCGGGTCCGGGAATAACGGTGGGGACGGTTTTGTCGCGGCGCGTGCGCTCGCGGCGGCGGGGCGCGGGGTTTGCGTTCTCTTCGTCGGCGATCGAGCAAAGGCCAAAGGCGATGCTGCGCAGGCGGCGAGACGCTGGAACGGACCGACCGAGGCGGCGAGCCCCGACGCGCTGCGGGATATCGAGGTGGTGGTCGATGCCTTGTTCGGTGCCGGTCTCGATCGCCCGATCGCCGGGCCGGCGCGGGCCATGGTCGAGGCGATGAATGCCTCCGGGGCGCCGATCGTCGCCGTGGACCTCCCGAGCGGGATCAACGGAACGAGCGGCGAGGTCATGGACGTGGCGGTGAATGCTGCACGCACAGTGACCTTCTTTCGCCGCAAGCCGGGCCATGTCCTGTTGCCGGGACGGCTCCATTGCGGCCCGGTGCACGTCGCGGATATCGGCATTCCGCCTTCCGTCCTCGATCAGGTGCGACCGCGCACCTTCCTCAATGGCCCAGGCCTGTGGCGGGGGGTGTTCCCGGTGCCGAAGGTCAATGGACACAAATACACCCGCGGGCACGCCGTGGTGGTCTCGGGCGGCGACTCGCATACCGGCGCCGCCCGGCTGGCAGCGCGCGGCGCCCTGCGCGCCGGTGGCGGACTCGTGACCCTCGCGACCCCCGCGGACGCTCTCGCCATCAACGCGACGGCAAGCCTAACGGTCATGGTTCGCCAAGTCGACGGGGCCGGCGAGCTTGCCCTTCTGCTCGGCGATAAGCGGCTCAATGCCGTGGTCTTGGGCCCCGGCGGCGGGGTCGGCCCGCCGACGCGGGGGATGGTGCTCGCGGCATTAGCCGGCGAGCGGTCGGTCGTCCTCGATGCCGACGCGCTGACGAGCTTTGCCGACCAGGCGGACGAGTTGTTCGCAGGCATCAAGGAGCGCCCGCGGCCGGTGGTTCTGACCCCGCATGAGGGCGAGTTCGCCAGACTGTTCGGATCGTTTCCGGAGGTTCTTGCCGGGGCAAAATGCGATCGCGCACGTCGCGCCGCCGCACATTCGGGCGCAATCGTGCTGCTGAAAGGCCCGGATACGGTCGTCGCGGCACCGGATGGCCGAGCAGCAATTGCCGAGAATGCGCCGCCATGGCTCGCGACAGCCGGCGCAGGCGATGTTCTCGCCGGCTTCGTCGCGGGCTTGCTGGCGCAGGGCATGCCGGGCTTTGAGGCGGCGGCGGCCGCCGTCTGGCTGCATGGTGAAACCGGCAACGAGGCCGGGCCAGGCCTGATCTCCGAGGACCTGCCCGAGGTGCTGCCAAAGGTGTACCGCGAGCTTTTTGCGAGGTTGGCTGCGCATCGGTGATGAGCGTTCTGCGTCACCTCGAACCAGCCGGCAGGCGCGGTCTCTTGCGGCCGAAGGCTATGATCGCGGAGCACCCGTTTACCAGGACTGTCCGCCACGAAAGCGATGCGGACGGTCTGCCGGGGCGGTCCCTGCTGTCCGCAGGGCCGGTTGGGCTCGCAGGGAAGCGAGCCACGTGGACCGCGGTGGCTTCGCGTCCCAGCGTTGCCCTCACGGAAACATTTCCCCATTTTTTTCGTGCGCGGTGGCGAGGGCGTGATATAAGCCGCGCCGCCCGCGCGCAGGTTTTGGGCTCTGGTCCTGATTTTTCGCTGGCACGCTGCCTTTAACTGCGCTTCAAGCCCGGCAGCCCAGAGATGCTCTTTGCGGGCGTGGCGGAACTGGTAGACGCGCGGGATTTAGGTTCCCGTGACGAAAGTCGTGGGGGTTCGAGTCCCTCCGCCCGCACCACGGGCATTCGCTGGCTTCGAGTCTTGCGACCGCACCTGGACGGTCTGCGCGCAAGGATGAATGAAAGACGAAGATTCCATGCAAGTGACCGAAACCCTCGTTGAAGGCCTCAAGCGTGAATATCGCGTCGTGGTCCCTGCCTCGGACCTTGACGCCAAGGTGAACGAGCGACTGGTCGAGCTGAAACAACGGGTGCAGATCCGCGGTTTCCGTCCGGGCAAGGTGCCGGTCGCCCATCTCAAGCGCGTCTACGGGCGTGCCGCCATGGCCGAGACGATCGAGGCGGCCATTCGTGAGGCGAATGCCAAAATCGTTGGCGATCTCGGGCATAAGATCGCCTCCGAGCCGAAAGTGACCCTGCCCTCGGAAAGCAGCGTGGTCGAGGGCATGATCGCCGGCCAGAGCGATCTGGCCTATACGGTGGCGCTCGAGATCGTGCCCAAGATCGAGCTTGCCGACTTCAAGAACATCAAGCTCGAGCGGCCGATTGCCGACGTAGCCGATGCGGAGATCGAAGAGGCGCTCCGCAACATCGCTGAGCAGAACCGGCCGTTTGTGGCCAAGGCCGAAGGTGCTGGGGCCGAGAAGGGTGATCGTGTGACGGTCTCCTTCGTCGGCAGGATCGACGGCGAACCGTTCGAGGGCGGCACCAGCGACGACATCCCGGTCAACATCGGCTCCGGCACCTTCATTCCGGGCTTCGAGGATCAGTTGATCGGCGTCAGGCCGGGTGAGACGCGCACCGTCACGTCGACCTTTCCGAAGAACTACGGCAATGACAAGCTCGCCGGAAAGGATGCCGAATTCGCCGTAACGGTGAAGTCGGTCGAGGCGCCGACTGAGGTGACCGTCGATGACGCGTTCGCCAAATCGCTCGGCCTCGAATCGCTCGATAAGTTGAAGGAAGCGGTCAAGGATCGCTTGCAGCGCGAGCACGCAGCGGCCTCGCGACAGAAACTCAAACGCGCTCTGCTCGACCGGCTTGACGAGACGCACAAATTCGACTCGCCGCCTTCGCTGGTCGAGGAGGAATTTGCCAACGTTTGGAAGACCGTCGTTTCCGATCTGGAGCGCCAAGGCAGCAGCTTCGCCGACGAAGGGACGAACGAGGAGGCGGCCAAAGCGGAGTATCGCAGCATCGCTGAGCGGCGCGTACGCCTCGGCCTCGTTCTCGCGGAAATCGGAGAGCGCAACAACATCAAGGTTACCGACGAGGAAGTCAGTCGGGCGGTGGTCGAGCGGGCGCGCCAGTTCCCCGGACAGGAGCAGCAGGTTTGGGATCTTTACCGAAAGAATGCGAATGCCCTGGCGTCCCTGCGGGCGCCGATCTATGAGGAGAAGGTGGTCGATTTCCTCACCGAGCTTGCGGACGTGACCGAGAAGAAGGTTTCGCGCGAGGAGCTCCTTAAGGATGACGAGGCCGACGTCGCACAAGGAAAGACCGAGGCGCCGCCGGCGGCGTAGCGGGTTCGGCAGCCGAAACGATCATAGGGCGATGGCAAAACATGGCGCTGCGCCGGCGGTTGCCGCCATTTTGGCGGACTGGGCTGGCGCAACGCCCGCAAGTTCGGCGGTCTTGTCGTCGCGGCCGGCGTTCATATTTGTTAAAGCTGGATCGCACATTCGGCAGTGCGATGAGAGCACGGTGTCTCGAAGAAGCTTCACGGGCGCGGTGACCAAGCGGAGTAGGTGATTTATGCGAAATCCGACCGATACCTATATGAACTACCTCGTGCCGATGGTGGTCGAGCAGACCAACCGAGGCGAGCGCGCCTATGACATCTATTCACGGCTTCTGAAGGAGCGGATCATCTTCATTACCGGTCCGATCGAGGACGGTATGTCGACGCTGATCGTGGCCCAACTGCTGTTCCTTGAGGCCGAGAATCCGAAAAAAGAAATCTCGATGTATATCAACTCGCCTGGCGGTATGGTTACCTCTGGCCTGGCCATCTACGACACAATGCAGTTTATCCGTCCGCCGGTGTCGACGTTGTGCACCGGGCAGGCGGCCTCGATGGGCTCGCTGTTGCTCGCAGCCGGACAAAAGGACCTGCGGTTTGCGCTGCCGAACGCGCGCATTATGGTGCACCAGCCCTCGGGCGGGTTCCAAGGGCAGGCCACCGACATCATGCTGCACGCGCAAGAAATCTTGAACCTGAAGAAGCGGCTCAACGAGATCTACGTGCGGCACACCGGCCAATCGCTCAAGAAGATTGAGGATGCGTTGGAGCGCGATTATTTTCTGACTGCAGAAATGGCCAAGGATTTCGGGCTGGTCGACAAGGTAATCGACAAACGCCCCGAAGACGGGATGGCCAAGTCTTGAGGCAAGTCCTGAGCGGGTCGGTTGAATTTTTGCCCGAATTGTTCACGTCTTGTCCCGGCTTTTCGCGATTCGGGCCCAATAGGGTCCGTTAGGCCAGGGGTAACGCGAGGCTAGGGGTAAAAAGCCCGGGAAGGGCGGAAAAATACCTGAGTTATGGGGTTGTTTATTGTTAATGAATTCTTGATTGTCGTGCCGTTAGCATGCTTCGCTAAGGCCTCGGTAACCGGCCGGCGGGATTTGCCGCCACGAAAGGGGCGCATTAGCCCGGTGCGCTACGGAATGTTAGCGCGGCATTGATACGCGGAACGGGTGCTCCTGCGCCCGGAGGTGAGACGGAGAGAGGAATGAGCAAGGTCGGCGGCGGCGATTCAAAGAATACGCTCTATTGCTCGTTCTGCGGCAAGAGCCAGCATGAGGTGCGCAAGCTTATTGCCGGGCCGACGGTGTTCATTTGCGACGAGTGCGTTGAGCTGTGCATGGACATCATTCGCGAGGAGAACAAGTCCTCGCTGGTGAAATCGCGTGACGGCATTCCGACCCCGAAGGAGATTCGCAAGGTTCTCGACGACTATGTGATCGGGCAGGATCATGCCAAGAAGGTCCTTTCGGTTGCAGTGCACAATCATTACAAGCGACTCAACCATCAGACCAAGCACAACGACGTTGAGCTTGCCAAATCCAATATTCTGCTCATCGGGCCGACCGGCTCCGGCAAGACGCTGCTCGCGCAGACGCTCGCCCGCATCCTCGATGTGCCGTTCACCATGGCGGACGCGACGACGCTGACGGAAGCGGGCTATGTCGGCGAGGATGTCGAAAACATCATCCTCAAGCTTCTGCAATCGGCCGACTACAATGTCGAGCGCGCGCAACGCGGTATCGTCTATATCGACGAAATCGACAAGATCAGCCGCAAGTCGGATAATCCCTCGATCACCCGTGACGTGTCGGGGGAGGGCGTGCAGCAAGCCCTGTTGAAGATCATGGAGGGCACCATCGCCTCGGTGCCGCCGCAAGGTGGCCGCAAGCACCCGCAGCAAGAATTACTGCAGGTCGATACGACCAACATCCTGTTCGTCTGCGGCGGAGCATTCGCAGGCCTGGAGAAGATAATCTCCGCGCGCGGGCGCTCGACCTCGATCGGCTTTGGCGCCAAAGTCATGGCACCGGAGGATCGGCGTGCCGGAGAGATATTCCGCGACGTCGAGCCGGAAGACCTGCTCAAATACGGCCTCATTCCCGAATTCGTTGGGCGGCTGCCGGTTGTGGCGACGCTCGAGGATCTCGACGAGCCGTCGCTGAAGAAGATTCTCACGGAACCAAAGAACGCTCTGGTTAAACAATACCAGCGACTATTCGAGATGGAGAGTGTGGACCTGACCCTCGCCGAGGAGGCGCTTGGCGCCATCGCTCGCAAGGCGATCGACCGCAAGACCGGCGCGCGGGGCCTGCGCTCGATCATGGAAGGCATTCTGCTCGACACGATGTTCGACCTGCCAAGCCTTGAAGGCGTCGAAGAGGTCGTCATTTCGCGCGAGGTTGTCGAGGGCAGTGCACGGCCGCTGTACATCTATGCGGATCGCGCTGACCGTGCGAGCGACGCAGGCGCTAGCGCCTGAGTTGTGGACAATGGCGAGCATTCGGCGCAACACGGCGCAGGCGAAACGCGCCGGCGCCTTTCTCCGAAAGGGCGCGTTAACTTGACTAGCTGCACACCCGACGCCACCTATGACGAACGACTAAAACGAGCGTACGAAAATCGCGTAATTCACTCCGGGCAAGGTTTCGTATCCCCCGTTCGGGGCTCCCCGCGTGTTCCCTTCCCCGGCCCATCAGCACTCCACTGCGGCAGCGCCTTTGCGGGCTGCGGTCGAGGGGCACAGCAATAAGGATATCGGGCCATGACAGCCAAAGCACGCCCTCCACTTGCACCCGGTGAAGTCCGGGCCTTTCCGGTCTTGCCGCTGCGCGACATCGTCGTCTTTCCCCACATGATCGTGCCGCTGTTTGTCGGGCGCGAGAAGTCGATCCGTGCGCTCGAGGAGGTAATGCGCTCGGACACGTTCATCCTGCTGGCGACCCAGAAGAACGCCGCCGATGACGATCCGGCGACGGCGGCCATCTACGAGGTCGGTACCCTTGCTACGGTGCTCCAACTGCTCAAGCTGCCCGACGGCACCGTCAAGGTGCTGGTGGAGGGCGCCGAGCGCGCGAAGGTGCGCCACTATACCGAGCGCGCCGAATATTACGAAGCGGAGGCCGAGGTGCTCGCGGACTCGCTTGGCGAGCAGGTCGAAGCGGTCGCCATGGGACGCTCGGTCGTGACCGAGTTCGAGAGCTATGTAAAGCTCAACAAGAAGGTTTCACCGGAGGTCGTCGGCGTCGTTCAGCAGATCGAGGATTTTGCCAAGCTCGCCGACACGGTGGCATCCCACCTCGCCGTCAAGATCGCCGACAAGCAAGCCATTCTGGAGACCCCGGTTGTCACCCAACGCCTCGAGAAGGTGCTGGGGCTCATGGAGAGCGAGATATCGGTCCTACAGGTCGAGAAACGCATCCGCACGCGGGTCAAGCGTCAGATGGAGAAGACGCAGCGCGAATACTATCTCAACGAGCAGATGAAGGCGATCCAGAAGGAGCTCGGCGATGAGGAAGGTCGCGACGAGCTCGCCGAGCTCGAAGAGAAGATCAAGCGCACCAAGCTCTCCAAGGAAGCCCGCGAGAAGGCGCAGCACGAGCTCAAGAAGCTGCGCCAAATGTCGCCGATGTCGGCGGAAGCCACCGTCGTGCGGAACTATCTCGATTGGCTGTTGTCGATCCCATGGGGCAAGAAGTCCAAGGTCAAGAAGGACCTCAAACTTGCTCAGGAAACCCTCGACAACGACCATTACGGTCTGGAGAAGGTCAAGGAACGCATCGTCGAATACCTGGCTGTGCAGCAACGCGCCAACAAGCTGACCGGTCCGATCCTGTGCCTGGTCGGCCCTCCCGGCGTCGGCAAGACCTCGCTCGGTAAATCGATTGCGCGTGCGACCGGCCGTGAGTTTGTGCGCGTGTCGCTTGGCGGCGTGCGTGACGAGGCGGAGATCCGCGGTCACCGGCGCACCTATATCGGCTCGATGCCTGGAAAGATCATCCAGTCGATGCGCAAGGCCAAGTCGTCGAACCCGCTGTTCTTGCTCGATGAAGTCGACAAAATGGGCGCCGACTTCCGCGGCGATCCTTCCTCGGCGCTGCTCGAGGTGCTCGACCCTGAGCAGAATCACGCGTTCAACGATCATTACCTCGAGGTCGACTATGATCTCTCGAACGTGATGTTCGTGACGACCGCGAATACGCTCAACATTCCGCCGCCCCTCATGGATCGGATGGAGATCATCCGCATCGCCGGCTACACCGAGGACGAGAAGGTCGAGATCGCGCGCAAGCATTTGATCCCGCACGCGGTCACCAAGCACGGCCTCGACGCCAAGGAATGGTCGATCGAGGATGACGCGCTCCTCACGATCATCCGGCGCTATACTCGCGAGGCTGGCGTACGCAACCTCGAGCGCGAGCTCTCGACCCTGATCCGCAAGGCGGTGAAGGAGCTGATGATCTCGAAGAAGAAGTCGATCAAGGTCGCGGACGCGAATCTCTCCGAGTATCTAGGCGTGCCGAAATTCCGCTACGGCGAGATAGAGGAGGAGGATCTGATCGGTATGGTCACGGGTCTCGCCTGGACCGACGTGGGCGGCGAGTTGCTCACCATCGAAGGGGCGATGATGCCGGGTAAAGGCAAGATGACGGTCACCGGCAATCTGCGCGACGTGATGAAGGAATCGATCTCGGCGGCGGCATCCTATGTGCGCTCGCGCGCGGTCGCCTTCGGGATCGAGCCGCCGTTGTTCGACAAGCGCGACATCCACGTGCACGTGCCGGAAGGCGCCACCCCGAAGGATGGACCCTCGGCGGGCGTCGCCATGGTGACGGCGATCGTTTCGATCATGACCGGTATTCCGGTGCGCCGCGACGTGGCGATGACTGGAGAGATCACCTTGCGTGGCCGCGTCCTGCCGATCGGCGGCCTCAAGGAGAAGCTCCTCGCCGCCGCGCGCGGCGGCATGAAGACCGTCTTGATCCCGGAGGAGAACGCCAAGGATCTCGTCGAGATCGCCGACAGCATCAAGAAGAACCTCGAGATCGTGCCGGTCTCGCGCATGGACGAGGTGCTTGTTCGCGCGCTGGTGCGCAAGCCCGAGCCGATCGTGTGGGACGAGGAGCAGGCCAAGCTCGCCGCGGCTGCGGCCGCGCCCGAGGAGGATTCCTCGACGCTCACGGCGCACTAAGCGCCAATACGCACGTCACCAGAACGGCGGCTCCCGATGGGGCCGCCGTTTGCTTTGGGCGGCCCGGGGAGCTTGCCTCGCTTCGAGCAAAAACGATACATGATCGGGCAGGGCGGTTAGCTCAGCTGGTAGAGCGCCTGCTTTACACGCAGGATGTCGGCGGTTCGAGTCCGTCACCGCCCACCAATTGATTCAAAGCCTAGCATCCCCATATTGAGTATGGTACCGAAATCCGGTACGCAGGTGGTGACCCTGATGACAGTAGCGGTGTGTTCACTGACGCCGCGAAATGGTCAGGGGGCAACCATCGCCTATCCCTTATTTCGCCACCCTTTCTCAGTGATTGTTTACCGGGGCGGAATAAAGCTAGGGGGCAGGCGGCGGGGTAAGGTGATGCGGTATGCTTAAGAGCGTTGCTCATCGATTGATTGCCGTTGCCTGTTTCGGCCTTGCGTCCGTGCCGGCCGCGCTGGCCGCCGATCTCGGGGCGACACCGGGCTATGCGGCGCCTCCCGTGAGTTGGGGCTGGACCGGCTTCTATCTAGGCGGCCAGCTCGGTTACGGCAGCGACTCCGTGCGGTGGGGGAATGTCGGCTCGTCCGAGCTGTTTTCGCCGCCTGGATCTGTCACCCACGAGCACAACGGCAGCGTCATCGGCGGCGGCCAGATCGGGTACAATTACCAGACCGGAAATGTTGTCCTCGGCCTTGAAGGCTCGCTTTCGGGGGCCGATTTCAGCGGCACGATGCTGAGCCCCTACGCGCCGGGAACGGGCACATGGTCGTCGCGGGCCGATTGGCTTGGCACAGTGACCGGTCGTGTCGGTTACTCCTTGGGCCAGTGGCTGCCTTACGTTAAAGGCGGCTTGGCGACGGCGAATTTGGATACCACGCTGCAGAACGCCGGGGCTTTCGCGCAAAGCTCATCCCAGCACTATGGCTGGACGGCCGGCGCCGGCATCGAATACAAGGTAACGTCGAAATGGTCGATGGGGCTCGAATACTTGTATTCGGACCTCGGTCGTACAACCGACATTAATGCGCCAGCGATCGGCGCGCCTGCTCCGGCCCTGCCGGAGACCTACACGACGGGTCTCAGGTCGCAGAGCGTGATGGGGCGGCTGAACTATAAGATCGGCTGGTAAGAGGACGCGCCTTCCACCGGCCGCTCAAAAGCGATCGGCGCTCCCCAATGGCGACACAACCCGCGTTCTGAGCCAAGCCTTTGCGACCTGGCTCAGGCACGCAGAACTCAGACCGCTTCCTTGAGTTCTTTCGCCGCGCGGAAGGCGACCTTCTTGCTGGCCTTGATCTGGATCGCTTCGCCGGTCGCCGGGTTGCGGCCCATACGCGCTGCGCGCTTGCGGACCTGCAGAATACCGAGCCCACCGATCCTGATGCGATCGCCCTTTTTTAGGTGCTTGGTGATCAGGCCAACCAGATCTCCGAGAACTGCCTCGGTTTGTTTCTTTGAAAGCTCGTGGTCTTCAGAAAGCGTCGCCGCAAGATTTCGCATCGTGACGGTCGTCTGCTTCCCCGCTGTTGCTGCCTTGGCCATTTGCCGGACCTCCTCTAAAGCAGGTGCTTGTTAGCACGGTGACCCCCTCGCATAGGCGATTCGGGGTCGACGTGACCAACCATTTTCTCGATAAAATGGGCATTTTCTTGCACTTTGATGCGCGAAATTGGGGATTTCTGCAGGGTCTGGGTAAATAAGTGCCGATAATACGCAAGTGAGGTCCCCGAAGGTGCGATTTTACACGGCTTTTGTCGCTCAACA
>JBKQHQ010000138.1:0-16988 GCA_052148715.1 Xanthobacteraceae bacterium
CCGGCCGCGAACGGCGCGGAAATGACGTAGACAAATTCTTAACTATTGTCGTCAAATAAATCCGTGGTAAACTACGGCGATTTGATTCAATTGATCGACGGAAATTAATGTTCCGATTTCGAGATGCGATTATTGTTGGAGATACATAATTCTTGCGCCACAGCCAGATCTACAGGGTCGCATGTCGAAATCGAGCGCTGCCGCAGTTTCATCTTTCGCCAAAGAAAGTGGTTCCGGCGACGATCAAGCCGACGATGATTCTAGTCGCGGTCTGGCGGTGATCGGCCGGGATGATGACACCGAGTCCGGAAACCCCGATACTTCGGCAAAAAAGCGCAAGGAAAAAGTTCCCGAAGACGCACGCCTCTGGGGTTTCATTCGGGATCTGAATGTCGGTGAGACGCTCAACGCGCAAGCGAGCAAGAGCGTAAAAATGGCCGAGAACGACGTCACCTTGTGGTGGGACTCGGAACGCTATCGGTTCTTGATCGCGGCCGAAAAGTTGATCATCGACGAACTATCGCCGCTACAGTTCGTTCATTTCGTCCGCCAGCTGCGCGATGTGACAAACCGTGTCCTGTTCAAGTACGAGCGCCACCACGACGGATCGATCGGCCGCGTTTACCGCATTTGGTCGGCTCGAGCATGATCCCGAAAAAGCTTGCCCTCGGGCTTGACCCGAGGGTGGATACCGGCTTTCGGAAAAGATCATGCTCCAACAATAAGATAGAGCATGATGACGACTCGAAGAAAAGTCATCGTGCTCGATGATGTGATCGCCTATCGTTCCCGATAAGCCGGTTCGCCTATTCAGAAGCCTACGGCCGCTCCGTCGCCTCTGGGATCCGCGCCGCCGTGCAGAACGCCGTTTCTTCGGTCGATCAGAATCGCGCCGGCATGGCCCATCAGGGCGGAATAATCTGGGGTGATGCTCACGCGGTGGCCGAGGCGCCGCAACGCAATGACAACGCTATCCCGGACGCGGCCCTCGAGATGCAGCTGCGTGCCCGGTTGAGAGAGATCGAGCATGCGGCCCTGCAGCCAGCGAGGCGCCTCGATCGCTTCTTGCGGTGAGAGACCGTAATCGATGATGCGGGTAACCAGCGCGGCTTGTGTTTGCGGCTGGCCTTCGCCGCCCATGGTTCCATAGACGAGCTGCGGAGCTCCGTCCTTGAACAGCATGCCCGCAATCAAGGTATGGAAGCAGCGCTTGCGCGGCACGAGCCGGTTGGCGGATGTTTCATCCAGCACGAAGTACTTGCCGCGATTTTGCAGCACCACACCCGTCCCAGCCGGAATGATTCCGGAGCCAAAGCCGTCGCAGATGCTTTGGATCAGCGAGACGGCATTGCCTTGCTTGTCGACCACGCCGATCCAGACGGTGTCGCCGCCACGAACGACGGCCGAGCTCATGGTCGCCTCGCTGCTCCGCCGGATTCGTTCTGCTTGCTCCTGCCCATGTTTGCTCGAGAGCAACCGCGCGAGCGGGATGTCGACGAAGTCCGGATCCGTCAACCATTCGTCCCTGTCGGCAAACGCCGCCTTGACGGCCTCGACCATGAGATGGAAGTAGGGCGCGGAACAGTCTTCGATCTTGGCGAGGTCGAAATTGTTCAGGATGTTAAGAATCGCTAACGCCGCCATGCCCTGCGTGTTCGGCGGCAGGTTGAACGCCGTGTAGCCCCGGTAGGGAACCGATATCGGGTCGACCCAATCCGCCGCATGGTCGGCGAAATCTTGCACGGTGAGCACACCGTCGTTTTGCGCGAGCTCGGACGCGATCGTCTTGGCGATATCGCCCCGGTAAAAGGCCTTCGATCCTTCTCTGCTTACAAGCTCGAGGGTATCGGCGAGATCGGTCTGACGCATGACCTCGCTGCAACGCAGCGGCTCACCGCGAGCGTTGCAGAACAGCCTCCTTGCCTCCGCGAAGCGCTGCAAATTGCCGAAGTCGCGGTCCGCGGCGTCAAAATCCACAAGGCCGTGGAGGTCCTGATCGGACGAAACCGGCACGCCGTCGCGAGCGTAACCGACGGCATCTGCGATCAGCCCGGCCCACGGCATTTTGCCGCCGAGCGACGCGGCGCTGTATTGATAGGCCGCGTCCCAGCCGGAGACGACGCCCGGAACCGTATTGGCCGCCAAGTAACCCCGCGCAGGGATCGCGCTCAGGCCGCGCGATCGATAATGCTCGACCGTCGCCTTGCTGCCTGAACGGCCGGACGCATTCAGGGCGCGGGGGGCGCGCGCACCCGCCTTGGCGATCAGCCAAAAATTGTCCCCGCCGATGCTGTTGGCTTGCGGATAGACGACGGCGAGGGTGGCGGCGACAGCGATCGCTGCCTCCACCGCGTTCCCTCCCTGCTGGAGCACACGTAAGCCGGATTGCGAGGCAAGATAGTGAGGCGACGTCACCATCCCGTTCATCGACATGGTCGTCGGGCGGGTCATTACTTTCCTTGGATTGGGGGTTCGTTGCTTTAGTTGCGGTAGGACGGATCTTCGCGGTCGAGCTGACGGACCAGCGCATGCCATTCCATGGCGCCCGGCGAAGCGGTCAGCTGCTCCTCGGAGTACCGCAACCGGGCGGAATACTCGCAGACTTCCTCGGACGGAAAAATGATCTTGGCGCCCGTCGCCTGCGCCTTCAGCTGCACCTCGCAGGCTTTTTCGAGATAGTACATCAGGATGAAAGCCTCCGCGACCGTGCGACCCGTCGTCAGAATTCCGTGGTTGCGCATCAGCATGGCGCGCGTATTTCCGAGATTGGCGAGAATGCGATCGCGTTCGTCCAATCGGACGGGCGGCCCTTCATAGTCGTGGTACGAGATGCGATTAAAGTACGGCAACGACCAAACCGAGATCGGCAGTAGACCGCATTCGAGGATCGAGACGGCCATCGCATTTTTCGGGTGCGCGTGGAACACGCACCGACGATCGTCGCCGGAGCGATGAATGGCGCTGTGAATGACAAATCCGGTGGGATTATGCGGCCATTCGCCGGTACTCTGAACCACGTCGCCGTTCTGATCGACCTTGATCAGCGACGAGGCGGTAACCTCACCGAAGAGCAAGCCGTAGGGGTTGAGCAGGAAGTGCAGCTCGGACCCGGGGACGCGCGCGGAGAGATGGTTGTAGATCAAGTCATCTATTCCGAGCTTCGCGGTGAGACGATAGGCGGCGGCCAATTCGACTCTCAGCTGCCACTCTTCCGGGCTGTATGTCTGATTTGGTCCTATTTTCGCAGCGACGTTCATATTCCACCTATATTCTGGCTTAAGGAACCTATTCCCACGCCGAATGGCTGTCGAATGCGGCCTTGACCTCGTCCGCATGCGCCAGGAACAGCGTTTTGGAGATATCATGGCAGACCCGGGTTGCCGCGTATTGCAACCCCGATATGTTGCAGCGGAACCCGCTCAGATGGGCCACGCCGGAGCAAAGGTAATAGGCCTTGCCGACGAAATCGTGCAGCTGATCCTTGGGCGTAAACTGCAGCGCCGGACCGAGATAGGGGCTCGATTCGAGTTCCGGGTGTCGCGCCATGCCGTTGGGAATATAGCCGTCGCGCCAAAGCCGGATGAACGGCAGGAGTGATTTCAGCTCGCGTTGATCGGCGATCGAATTGCGGCTTCCCGTCCCGCAGATCATGAAGTCATGCCGGAACTGCGATCCGCCATAGGTTCCGACAATCTTTCCATTCGCGTATGAGAGCGCCTCAATCGGCGCATCGTCGTAGATGTTGAAGCGGGGATCGCGAATCGCCTCATAATACGTGTCCCGCGGCGGCGGCACGCCGAGATCAAGGTCGGCGAGCGAATAGGCCCACTTCATCGCGTCGGCAAGCTCGATATAATGTCGATGATACCCGTTCCAGCGGCTGCCCAGGCAGACGCGGTGTATCGGCGGCAGGCCGCCGCGACGCCGCAGCATGAGGTCGACGCTGCGCGCCCCTGCCTCGAGCGCTGCGTTCGCGGTGTCGAACGCACTCGCGCCGCCGCCCACGACGACGACGTGGCGATCCATCAATGCGTCAACGGGCAGATCGTCCATCGTATGCGAGTAGGCGTTTCGCGGCAGCACTTGCGTAACCAAATCCGGGAAGCGCTGCAGGCCGGCGCTTTCGATGCCAGTGCACACGACCACGAACTGCGCATGGACGGGCCCCTTCGATGTCGAAAGCTCGAAATGTCCGAGATCAGGACGCCAGGAGACATCCGTGACGTCGACCTCGTATTCGATCGGAAGGTTGAGCACTTCGCCATACCAATCGAGGTAGTCCGCCCATACTAATCGGTGGATTCTCGTCGCGTTCTGAAAATAATCCGGACCGAACTTTGCCTCCGACCAGCGCTGGAAATGCAGATTGGGAATGCCCCATTCGAGGCCACCGGTCTCACTTTTCCGCGTCCGCAGCAAATGATTGCGAGCATAAGTCCGCCACGGACCTTGCCGTCCGTGCGGGCGACGATCGAAAGCGCGCACACTGTAATAACCGTAGCGCTCAAGTCCGAACGCGACCGATTTCCCCGTCTGGCCCGCACCGATAATGGCCACCTCCAGAACGCTGTCGTTGCGTATGTAGGGAAGCGGTTCGCGCGGATATTTCAGGAGCGCGCGATCGGCTTGGATGCTTGATTCGAGCGCGCGCAGCCGCTGGCTGGAATCCGGCAACGGCGTCGGATGACGGAGCCTTTCCTCCATCGAAAAATCGGCAGGTATTTCGAGCTTTACGGCAAGGGCAGCCATGATATTAATTCATGTTTCATTTCACAATAAGCCGGGAATTCACCGTGTCAATAGGCCCTTAACGGGTGACACGGAAAAATTCGATGACTTGCCAACCGCTAGTCAGGGTGCGTGTCGACGAGCGTCCAGTGCCCGCTCTTGGCTTCGAGAACGTAGACGACCTTGATGGCGTCGCCGTCCTGATTGATCGACAGCGGCCCCACCAGAGCCGGGAAAGTCTTCAGCTTACGAACCTCGTCGCGCACCGCCACCCGCTCGGCTGCAAGCTTGGCGGGGTCTCCGGTGACCCCGGCCTTTTCCATTGCGTATGCGTACATGGACACGATGTCATAGCTTGCCGCGTCGAACTGGTTCGGTTCAAGAACGGTCTCACCCTTCTGCTGCAGCTTCGCTTTGAATTTCTTCACGAAATCGCGCGTGTGGTCATCGTCCATGCCGCTGAAGAACGTCGAGGTGATCAACGTCCCTTCGCCGTTCGCGCCCATGCGGGCGGGAAGCTCCGCGTCGGCGACGGTGGAGCCGCCGAGCATGCGACCCTTGTGCCCCTGCCGACGAAGCTCGGCGGCGAGCTTGAGCATCGGCTCCGGCGGCGTGCCGACGGCAATGAGATCAGTAGGCTTTTGCAGGAGCTGCGACACCTGCGGCGCGAGGTCGAAGGCGGCGACGCGGAAGGAAACCGTGTCCACCAGCGGAACCTCCGCTTGCTTCAATGTGGCCGGCAGAATCGTCGTTCCAAGGGCCTCCGAAACCGCGTCATCGGTCGCATAGGCAATCGAGGCCGACTGATGCGCGTATCCCTTCGCCTTTATCGTCCGGAACAGTCGCGTGTAGGTGTAGGCTTCGTCGGTCGTGTTGCGGAACGCATAAGTATAGGGTGCCGCGACCTTGGGCGCGGAGGAAGCCATCGACATCTGCGAAATGCCGAGACGCTCGCCGGTCGGGAAGGAGACGCGGCACTCGCTCGTGCTGAAGGGTCCCACGATCGCCAACGCCGGCGTGTCTTGACCAAAACGCGTCACTCCGATGACCGCCTGATCGGGCTTTCCGCCGGTGTCGAAGCTCGAGAGCACGATCTTCTTGCCGCCGACTCCGCCTTTCGCGTTGATGTCGTCGACCGCGACCTCGATGGCGACGGCGTTGCGCTTGGCTAGGGCTGCGAAGGGCCCGGTCGTTGCAGCAAGATAGCCTATTGTCAGCTGCTGCTGCGCAAGGCTCGGGGTCGCCAGCACGGCCAATATGGCAGCGAGCAGGTACGGCTGTCTCATGATGTCTTCCTTTCCTCTATGCGTGGGCGCAGGAGTCGGCGCTGGACCCGCTGCCGAAATAGGCTTTGGTTAGCTCGTTCGAACGCATCAGTGTTTCGGTATCCGCCGCCGCGACCAGGCGGCCGAGGCGCAGCACGTACCCGTAGCTTGCGGTCTGCAATGCGAGCCGCGTGTTCTGCTCGACCAACAAAATCGACAGGCCATCTTCGTTCAGCGTCCGGATAAGCTTGAAGACTTCGCGCACAAACAGCGGACTGAGCCCCAGCGACGGTTCATCCATGAGCAGGAGTCGGGGACGAGCCATCAAGGCCCTGCCGATGGCGAGCATCTGCTGTTCGCCGCCGGACAGCACGGAGCCCAGCGCGTTGCGCCGGCGCGCAAGGTTGGGAAACAGATCGTAAATCCTGGATAGGTCGCCGGCGACCGATCTGTCCTTGCGTCGATAGGCGCCCATCAGCAAATTCTCGTCGATCGAAAGTGACAAAAGAATCCGGCGCCCTTCCGGAACGAGCATCATCCCGGCGGCAATGCGCCGCGCCGTCGACCATTTGCTGACCTCCTCACCCTGGAACCGCACGGAACCGCTCGACGGCGTGAGGCCCATAATGGTGTTGAGAAGCGACGTCTTGCCCGCGCCGTTGGCGCCCAGGACCGTAGCGACGCCGCCATCGCTCGCGGTCAGTTCGACCCCGGCGACCGCCCGGACACTGCCGTAAGACACATGCAGATCGCTGACCTCAAGCAGCATCTTCGCTCCTCGCCGCCTGCAAACGTGGCGGTGAGCCTTTCTTGCGCTTCGCTTCGGCAACGAACGCCTCGTCTTCATCCCTTCCGAGGTAGGCTTCGATGACGGCAGGATGGTTGCAAACGGCGTCGGGCCGCCCCTCCGCGATTTTGCGGCCGAAATTGAGCGCGACGACATGGTCGCAGAGCTTGCCGACGAATTCGACGTCGTGCTCCACGATCAGGACGGCCATCGACGGCGGGACCGACGCTCGGAGAATTTTGACGAGCTCTCCTCGCTCATCGGAGTTGAGGCCGGCGGCCGGTTCATCAAGCAAGAGCAGGCGCGGCCGGGTGGCCAGCGCGCGCGCCAGCTCGACCCTTTTTTGCACGCCGTAAGGAAGCCCCGCAGCCAGCCGATTCGCGTCGTCCTCCAATCCGACGTCCTTTATGATCTGCCTGGCTTCCGCGAGGTACGTCTTGTTCCATCGCGACGAAAGCGGCGCCAGCATGCGGCTCAGGACGCCCACGCGATAATTCTGCCCGAGCAGCACATTTTCCAGAACCGTCAGGTGCTTCATCAAGCGGAGGTTTTGGAATGTCCGCCCGATTCCGAGATGGGCCCGCCGATTGAGCGGAATGCCGCCGATGGATTCGTTGTCGAGGAGAATTTCGCCGGCGGTCGGCTGATAAACTCCGCTGATGAGATTGAAGATCGTCGTCTTCCCGGCGCCGTTCGGACCGATGAGACCGCAGCGCGAGCCGTTTGCTACCTTGAAGTCGAGGCTTTCTATCACCGACAGGCCGCCGAATGTCAGCGTCACGCCATGGAGAAACAGCATTGCGTTCACGCCAACCGCCTTGACAGCCGCGGCAGCCGCAAGTCATGGACGAGCGCGCGCGTCAGCAAGCCTTCGGGGCGTAGAACCATAAGCAGGACAATGGACGCTCCGAAGCCGACGTAGCGCCACTGGTCGGTGCTGCGCAGAATTTCCGGCGCCAGCGTGAACAGCGAAGCGCCCAGCAGCGGTCCCGCCGGAGTCTGCAATCCGCCCAGCAGCGCATAGAGAACCGCGTAGGTGCTCAGCACCACGTTGAAATGCTGTGCTTCGATGTAGTTGAAGTGGTGAGCGTAGATCGCACCGGCGATGCCGGCAAAAGCGGAGCCGATGGTGAACGCGGTCACCTCGACGCCACGGACACCCACGCCGAAGACGGCCGTGCCCTGATTGTCGTTGCGGATCGCGGTCAACGACAGCCCGAACCGCGTGCTGCCGAGCCAGGCTACGAGCCCGACAACCGCCGCGGTCGCGGCCAGCATGGGCCAGATGGTGATGTGATTCACGACCACCATCCCGCTTGCCGAGCCGACGGCCCTGATATTGAGCAGCAACGCGACAACGACCTCGGAGAAGGCGAGCGTGGCAATCGTCAGGTAGATGCCGCGCGCGCGCAGGACGGGATACGAAACCAGAAGGCCGGCGACCGTGGCCGCCGCCGTCCCGCACAAAATGGAGCCGAGCAGAGACCAGCCCTGTGCACCGAGAACGGCAGACGTGTAGGCGCCGATGGCCATGAACCCGGCGGTCCCGAGATTGAGCTGGCCGCACGCCAGCGGCATGTAGGCCGCGTAGGCAATCATGATGTTGACCAGGAGGATCGCAACAACCTGGCTCCAATACCCGCTCATCACATCCGTTCCACCAGAACCGCGCGGTCTCCGAGCAGGCCCTGCGGCGCCACTATGATCAGTGCAAGCAAAACACCATAAACAACAACGTTGACGGCCTCCGAATTTACGAACGCAATGGTCACGACTTCGATCATGGCGATGATCGTGGCGCCGAGCAGGGCGCCCCAGACATTTCCCATTCCGCCGAGAACCATGGCGGAAATGCCCTTCAGCGCTACTTCGGATCCCATATCCCATGAGACTTGAAGATAACTGATGCCGAACAGCACCCCGCCGACCCCGGCGAGCAGGCCCGACATCAGATACACGCTCGGAACCGTACGATTGAGATCAACTCCGAGCATCTCGGCCACGGAGGGGCTTTCAGCTATCGAGCGAAGGCCGCGTCCGATTTTCGTGAATTTCAAGATCGCGAAACACGCCGATATGAGCAGCAGCGAGAGGGAAAAACTCGCCAATTGCGGAAGGCTCACCAGGAGGTTGAAGACTCTGACGCTGGCGGCTCCAAACGGACTGGGGTAACCCAGTGCGTCCGAGCCGAAATAGATGACGACGAGGTTCTCGAAGACGAGCAAAAAGCCGAGCGAGCTGACCAACGGCAGGTGCGGATCGGAATGCTTCATCCATCGGAAGGTGAAACGCTCGACGACAAGAGACGCCGCACCGGCCGCGGCCAACGCGCCGAGCACTGCGACCGCAAGCGGCATGCCGATCGCCAGCAGCGCGCAGGAAATCATGCCGCCGAGCATGAAGAGGGCAGGGATACTGAAATTCAGAAAGTTCAATATGCCGATGGTCAGCGTGAAGGCCAGGGCGACCAGGGCATACACCCCGCCCAGCAGGAGGCCGTTCAGTATCTGCTGCGCGAGCATAGCCGACACCCCGCTGATATCGATCGTGTTTCATTTCACAAAAGCAAGGCATGTGCCAGGCGCCTCCCGCCTCCTACTGCTCGACTTCGGAGGCGGAAATAATCGTCAATACAGGGCCTTAGCTCGGCGAAATCAGAGACGTGAGCATGTCGGACCATCCGGAGGCCGGTGAGGAGGCAGCGCGGATCATTTTTTTGGCAGGACTCGATTAATTTAGCCGCAGCGAAAGTTACTACCGCGGCGTGTAGGAGTCCACTGGCGCGAAGTCGCAAAGCTTGCAGGCTGGACACCAAGCCGCCGCATGCCTCAAATCTGGCCGATCCAAACCTTGACGAACTCAGCGTTTCTCCGCGCAAGATCCTTTGCGTATTTTCTGGTGTTCGCTCGCAACTCGGAAAGACATTCCTTGCCGTGCTTGCGAATGTCACCCGCAAAGGCGACGAACCATTGCTCGAGCTCGGCTTCGTCCGTTTCGATATGAAATTGCAGGGCGAGCGCGCGGTCGCGAACGGAGAACGCCTGATGTCTATATTTCTCGGTCGAAGCGAGCAGGTGCGCGCCGGTCGGCAAGTCGAAGGTATCGCCGTGCCAATGGAGCACCGGCGCTGAATCAGCTGCGGCGACCGAGATCGGATGATTGGCGCCGGCCCGGGTCACCTCGAGGGGCGCCCAACCGAGCTCAACTCCAACCGTGCCCGGATATACTTTGGCGTCGAGTGCGGCAGCCAGAAGCTGCGCGCCCAGGCAGATGCCGATCACCGGACGATCCGCGGCAACCCGCTTGCGCAGAATATCCATCTCGGTGAAGAGAAATGGATATTCCGGCGCATCGTAGACTCCGATCGGGCCGCCCATAACGAGCAGCAAATCCGACTGTTCGATTTGGTGGCGACGCTCACTGACCGCGGCCGCCGGAATCGACGCGACCTGGAAGTCGCACGCCTCCAGAGCAGGCTTGAATGTCCCGGCATGCTCGATCGCCAGATGCTCGATGACAGTGCAGATCCGTCTGGTCATTCCGCCGCTTCAGCAATCTTTGGTCGGATCTGAACGTCGATCCCGTGCACACTCGAGCTCTCGGCGAGATCGGTCTTCCTTCCGGGATTGAGCACGTTGACGTTGGCCTTAGCAGCTTCGTGCTTCGGCCACCGGCCCTTGTGCAGAAGTATCGTTGCCGCCGGCACGCCCGCGTCGAAGCCGATCCGCATCGGCAGCTCGCCGGTTTCATTGTGAAGAATGACCTCGTCGCCTTCGCTAAGCCCGGCCGCATGCGCTGACGAGGGGTTGATGAATCCCGTCTGCGGGCCAAGCCGCTGCTGAATACGCGCCTCACTTCCGTAGCTGCTGTTCATCAGCCAGCTGCTCGCCGGCGAAAGCACGCGCCAATGTCCCTTGGCCGGCTGAAGATCGGCATGCGGAAAGGGCGCGGACGGCAATCCTATGGACGTAAACCGCGTGCCGCAGAGCTCGATCTTCTTGGAGGGTGTTGGAAAGCTTGCGTCCGCGAACTGCGCTCCGACCGTCTCTTGCCAAAAAACCGTGCCCTCATTCGCAAGGCCGTCGAAATCCAGCGGGATGCCCGTCGCCGAGACCAAGGCGTCAAGGAGTTCCCGATCATCGGCAAACAGCGCGGGCTCCCGCAAACCGCAAGCCGCCGCAAGCCGGCGGAAGATTTCCATGTTTGAAAGGGACTCGCCCAAGGGAGGCGCCGCCTGAACCTGAGCCGAGACCGTCCAATCGAAGTAAGGCAGAACTAGATCGTCAAATTCGAGAAAGCTCGCCGCGGGCAGCACGATATCGGCGTGGTCCACGGTATCGGTTGGAAATAGATCGATCGCGACGTGAAACAAATCCTCGCGCCGCAATCCTTCGACCAGCCTTCTTTGATTGGGGCTCGATGCCGCCGGGTTGCAGTTCCACGTGAAAAAGACCGATGAACGCGCCGGATCGTTCAGAGTTTCGGGCAAATCCATGTGGCTGATCGCCGGCGCTCCGCCGGGCGCTATTCCGGCGCCGGTGAGCCAGCCAACATCGACGCCGCGGAAGCCGAAGCCGTTCATGTAGAGGAAGCCTGCGCCCGGCTTCATCAGGTTGCCGGTCGCCACCGGCAGGAGCGAACAGGCGCGAAAAACATTTCCACCGAACGGTTGGCGCTGCAAGCCCTGACCGAGCCACAAGAGCGAAGGCCCTCGGCCATAAATTTCGGCAGCCTGCTCGATCAAGGCGGCGGGCACGCCGGTGACGGCCTCTCCCCATTCTGTCCCGCAGCAATCAAGCTGTGATTCGATTTCCGGCCAGCCGCCGGCGAATCGCGCGATGAATTCCCGGTCAAGAAGCCCCTTCGCCCGAATAACATGCAGCATCGTGAAGGCGAGCGCGGCATCGCTGCCGGGATAGGGCTGAAGATAGAGATCCGCCTCCTGCGCGGTCTTGTGCATGATCGGATCAATGACAATCCGCGTCGCCTTCTGCGACTTGAGCCAATGGCGGTCCTCGTGGGGGGCTGATGACGACGGATTTGCGCCCCAGACGAGAATGCACTGCGAGTTCTGAACGGTGCGCGGGTCGAAACCGCTAAGACTGTCGCCGAAGACAAGCTGCAGCGCGGCGTGCCCTGCCTTGTTGCAGACGGTGTCGGGATCAACCTCGGTTGCCCCGATCGCGTTGAAGAAGCGCAGCGGAAAATTGCCCGACAGAAGGGCGACCGTCCCAGTGTAGTGGGCATGCAGAATTTGTCGGGCTTGCGGCGTTCCGATGTATGTATTCAGCCGCGCGGCGATCTCCTCGAGGGCCTCATCCCAGCCGATCTCGGTCCACTTGCCCGAGCCTTTCTTGCCGGCGCGGCGACGAGGACGAAGAAGTCTGGCTTCCGGACTGATAAATCCGCCATTATAAGCCAATGCGCACTTGCCGCATAATGTGCCTTGGCTCATGAAATGCTGTGCATCGCCCACGACTTTGGTGATTTTGCCGGCGTGGCGCTCGACGACGATGCCACATGCGTCGT
The DNA here is from genome assembly GCA_052148715.1 of Xanthobacteraceae bacterium. Taxonomy (GTDB): domain Bacteria; phylum Pseudomonadota; class Alphaproteobacteria; order Rhizobiales; family Xanthobacteraceae; genus JBKQHQ01. The sequence continues at coordinate 12,310 of JBKQHQ010000138.1, forward strand.
AGCAGTCGCGAGGACAGGTCGTGCGTACGCGGTCAGTCGTGCCAAGCACCGGCTACTCCTTTTGCCCGGATGATGTGCGGAAAGAGGACCGCACGACAGGGCCACTCGCCACGCGGCCGTTGGGGCCGCTTGGAAGTCCGGTCCAAGCTGCAAAAGTCAAGTGTGATAACGCGTGAATGAACCACCGCCACCCTGTTGAGCGTTGCCTTCCTGTGCCAGGCAAGTGTAGGACAACAATAGACGAAATCAAGCCGGCCAATTTGCCGAGCTTTCCCCGTAAATGCCGTGGCAGCAAGCGCAGAGACTGGCGTGCGGTGCACTGCGACGGTGCTTAGCTCGCCGAGGGTCGCCAGGTCCCGAGTGGGAGTAGAGTAGGGCCGTTCGGTGCCGATATTCTCGACTCAAGTGCACGCCATTCCAATACTGTTCCTGACGGCAGGATAGAAATCCTCAATGCGATAACGCATGGCATGAAGTTGATGAGATTGATGCTTACGATGACCTAACAAAACTGCCTCATGCACGAAGACGACGAAGCACCGCGTGTCCAACGATAACTTACTTGTTGCCCCAGATCTCCGTCACTCGCGCCTCGCTCGTGCCCATTGTGTAGGTTTGTTTGTTCCCGCATCTATCGCACGCAAAGGTGTGCCGTTCGTATCGATGCCTCCGAGTCTGGCACGGCGTACGTGACGCAAGCTCCATCTTGGTGGTGCACCGGATACAAGCCGGTTGGAACAAGGACGGAGAATACGGCTTGCGTCCAATCTTTGGTTTACCAAGCGCTGTACGCCCGCGTGGACTCTGAACGCCTACCAAATGCACATCTTTCATGCGTTACCCCCAAAACCGCAGCAAGCAACGCTACATCGTCTGTGTGACGACGGTACGTCAGCAGTGAGAATGAATGCGCTCGCACGCTCTCTCCTGTGTGGAGGATGTCACGCTGTATTTGAACAGGACGTGCCCTACAACTGTTGAACCGGGGATCGCGCGCGGGATCAAGGCCGGTCAAGCTGCGAGGGCAGGCTGCGCCAAGCACGCGCTAACGCTGTGCCGCCTGACCCGTATAGGTCACGCGCCAGATGGTGCCGTTGGCGTCCTCGGAAATCAGGAGCGATCCGTCCTTGCCGACCGCCACGCCGACCGGGCGTCCCCAGACGGCGGAATCGCCGATCACGAAGCCGGTGGCAAAATCGTCATATTCGCCGGTCGGGACGCCGTCTTTCACGATGAGGCGGACGACCTTGTACCCGGTCCGTTTGCTCCGATTCCAGGAGCCGTGCGCGGCAACGAAGATGTTGCCGCGGTATTCGGCCGGGAACTGCCCGCGATCGTAGAAGGTCATACCCAGGGGGGCCGAATGGGCCTGAAGCAACACATCCGGCACCGTAACCTTGTCTTTCAGATCCGGCCGCTCACCGTTGTGACGCGGATCCTCGTTCGCGCCGATATAATACCAGGGCCAGCCATAGAAGGCCCCTTCGCGCACGCGGGTAACGTAGTCGGGAGGCACATTGTCGCCGAGACCGTCGCGCTCGTTGGTCGCGCACCACAGGTCGCCGGTGCCGGGCGCAATCGCCATCGTCACGCAATTGCGAATGCCGGCCGCGAACACGCCGCCGTTCTTGCCGTTAGGATCGAACACGAGCACGTCGGCGCGGTTGGTCTCAAAACCCCACAGGGCGCCGAGCGGGTGCTCGGCTTGCCAGCGCGCAAGGGCCGCAGCCTCGAGTTTGGAGATCCCTTCGGCGGCGTTCGACAGGGAGCCGACCGAGACAAACATCCGGCCGCCGTCCGCAGAGAACGCGACATCGCGCGTAAAATGTCCCCCGGTCGGGAGTTTTGCAACGATCGTTTCCGGCGGCCCGCTCGCTTTCAGGTCACCGCTGCGATAGGGGAAGCGAACGACCGAGTCCGTGTTCGCGACGTAGAGCCATTGCGGATCGTCACCTGACGGATAGAAGGCGATGCCGAACGGCCCATGGAGACCGGCGACAAACACGTCCGCGCGTGCCGGCCTACCGCCTCCATCCGCGGGCCGCAGAACCCGAATGCGGCCGCTTTGGCTTTCGGCCACGAAGACGTCGCCGTTCGGCGCGACGCGCAGCCGGCGCGGGTCGTCGAGGCCGCTGGCGAAGAGCTCGACCTGAAAGCCTGCCGGGACGGCGGGCTTTTGCTCGTCTGATCGCGCGACGATCCGCGCCGAATTGCTGGACGATCGCGCGAGGCTTGCTGCCGGCAGGTCGCTCGCGGTGATGTGCCGACGCACGCCCGGCTTATCGGCGCGCCAGTCGCCAAAGGCGGCTTGGCCCGTGAGAACGTCGCCGCCTGTCTGCGCGCCGGTTTCGGCGGCGAGGAGCACGAAAGACAGCGCAACGCTCGCCGCGAGCAACACCGATTTCCACTCGCGCATGTCTCACTCCGCATTGTGCTAGACGCGGCGGCGTCATACCACAACTTGCCGATTGAGAGACGGTTCCCCGCCGCGGTTTTTGCCGAACGAGCGGCCGCCGGAGCGAAAAAGATCAGAGAATTTTCACGTCCAGCACAGGTATCGGCCCAAAACCTGCGCCCTCGAGGGCATGGCGGTTCAACCGATCGGATAGGGCGCTAGAATCGGTGCTGCCCCGAGCCATTTGTGAACGGCTCGTCCGGTCCAAAAGATCGCTCGGGACCAAATATCGGGACGTAGTCGTCTGCAGCGAAATTGTCGTTCATCGGCCTGAATTGATGCACAAGCCGGGTTTTTCGCATCCTCTGACCCGCGATGGGCCATTTTGGATGCGCGGCCCTTGCCGCGGTTTGGGCGCCGTGTCTGCGAGGGCGGGCCTGAATCACCGAAGCCACCGTGAGCTCTGACGACTGGTCTTGGTCTGCAGCCTCGTGGATGCTCGTTCCTTGCCCTTGCGCCTCAATCGAGGCGCCGCTGCCTGGCGCGCCGGCCTGAAGGGACGCACCCTTTTGCGGCACGACAATCGCGGCAACGGTAGCGCTGAGCGCGTTGCGCACGGCGGTCTCAAGGGTCGCTGCGGAAGGGACTGCAGCCGTGGCGCCCTCGCGCCGCTGGTCGGCAGGTGTAGTGGCGGAAGCGGAAGGTGATTTCGGATCGCCGGCTATGACGTTCGGCGCGTCGACGATGACGCGTTGCTCGCTGAATCTACGTCCTTCCTTCGATTCCGTCACCGGGCCCAGGGCGCCGGTGACAACGGGATCCGTCGGCACCGCAGGTGCCCTCGCGCTGGCAGCGACGTGGCTGCCGTCCGGCCCGGCAAACACGGTCCAAGGGCTATTCGCCGAGCTATTCGCCCCGTTATCGTTGCCGGGGTCGCTCCGCGTGGGGGCGGGATCGGGGACTTGCCGACGCATTCCGAGATCAGCGAATGACGGCTCGGTCTGCTTGGCCATCGGCTGCAGGCCGCTCACCGCCCCGGTGCGGAATGCCGCAATGGTGCCGAGGCCTAGCGTCACCACCATGACGGCCGTGGCGATCGACGCTATGACGAGACGGAAATCAGGCAGCATCGGCTTTTTTCCCGCAACGGGGTTGGAAGGGTCTTGGTTCTGCGCATACCCAGCACCACGCGTCACCGACGATCAGCGAGAGCGCGACGACCTCGCATGATTCGTCACTTATATCAACAAACTAACAGAGTCGGTCGCTGTTCCGAAAAGAATTGACGCAGACGAATGCAAATTTTTAGTTAACCCTCATCCCGCTACCTAAGTTTCGGCCGGTAACAAACAACCGAGACTGAGGTGGTTTCCTGGAGGGTTGCCGGCGTTGGATTGCGCGCTGCTGGCGATTTCTTTGATGGGGGTAGATTCGTAGTGCGATGCCCAGCTTTGGTCGCTTTCGCCAGGCTCAATCGTTGGCAGCGCTTCGGGTGACGCCGGTTAGCGTGCCGTGGTGCCCCCCTGCTTTGAGGTGATGTAATGATCCGAGCCAGTGGAAAAACCTTCGCGCGGCGTCTTCGCCTCATCCGGACGGGCGTGCGGGTCCGCGACATTGCGTTGAGTGCGGCGCTCACTGCCTGCATGGCCATCGCGAGTGGACCGACAACCAAAGCGGCCTCTGTCGACGCGGTTACTTCGGCCATCACCGCGGGCGCGGACGACCAGAGCCCGATCGAAGCGGCGCGTGGACCCGACGGACGGCTGAGGGGCACGGTCCGCGGTAGATTTTTTGGCGGTCGTCGCTTCATCAAGGCCATATTCGGCAACCCATCGGCAAGCGACATGAGCGGCTTCGCGCCCGACGCTGATCTGGACATCAAGGTCGCCGTTCTGATGGGTTTCAACGGCGAGGCGCTCCGCGAGGTGGAGCTCAGGCTGTCTACGCAAGGGGGCGAGATCCGCGATTTTGCCCTGGCGGCCAAGCTTGGAGGCGATGCCGAGCTCGCCGGTGATCTGCGAACCGATCGCGACGGCGCCCGGGCGATCGCACTTGCCACTAACGAGGCCGGCGCCTTGCTCCGCTTCGCGGATTTCTATCCACGAATGGCGGGCGGGCAGATGTCGATGGTGCTGAATCTCGCGACGCAGGACGGGCATCTTAGAGCATTTTCCGCTCGGATTGAATCGGGAGGATTCCCAACGGCTTGTCAATGAGCGAGGCTAGCCGCCTTGATTCGATTTTCGAGGGGGAACGATGCCAAGACCCTATTCTGGTGACTTGC
>JBKQHQ010000139.1:0-5689 GCA_052148715.1 Xanthobacteraceae bacterium
GAGCGAGAGGCTGGCAAAGCCCGGGGCTTTTCAGTATGCAGTGCGCGCACGAGCCGGTAGCTCAGTCGGTAGAGCACGTGACTTTTAATCACGGGGTCCTGGGTTCGAGTCCCAGCCGGCTCACCAAAGAAATCAACGAGTTAGCCACAAAGGCGGTTTTAGAGGATGGCTCGGATAAGCAACGGGTAAGCAGGAAGCCCGCTAGCGCGTTTTGCATCCTGCCCGCCATGCCCGGGCCATCCCGGCCCGGAAACGCATGGGCGGCCCGCAGGCGGCAAAGCGGGGGCAGGCGCGTTCACGTTGGGTTCATTTGAGCGGCGATAGTTCGGAGGATCGGGGTAAGTCGGGGGGGTCCGCATTAGCGAGGTCGCCATGAAGACCCCCTTGTTGATTGTCCTGGCCGTGGTTGTGCTCAGGGCCGGCAGCACCCTGGCGGTCATGAACAACGCCTGTAAGAGCAGCCATCACGCGTGGTGCGCTCCAGTCTCCGACGTCCGGCTCCATACAAAGACTGGGCGCAGCTAATTCGCGTCGTGAAGCCAAAGCAGCGACGCCTGGATTGGACGCTCCGTCTTCCGCAGCCGCTGGTCATCCCCTCGGTTATGACGCTCAGGACGCTTGCCGACCTGCGCGAGCTGATGCGGCATCTGCCGGAAGATCGCCGGGCGCGACCGACCTGGCGTTACGTCGCGCAACAGCTCGCTGAGGCAGCCGCTGGCGCCGCCGATCCTGCCGATGCGGTCATCGCGCTGCGCCTGGTGCTGATGTTGGAGAACGTCGAGTGCCGTCCCAAGTAAACCCGCGCCGTTTCCCGCCGCCTTGGACGATCGAGGAATTGCAAGAAAGCTTTGTCGTCAAGGATGCAACCGGCCAGGCGCTCGCCTCCCTCAACCATGCCTGACGGGATCATGTCCCGACTTTTCCGCAACGCTCACCACCATGGCTTTTGACCACAGCAGCTTGCGGTGGCTTGAGATCAACACCTGATTGCCGAACCCGAAGGACCTACCTTCATCTCTCGTACAGTTACGCATCGCCGTTTGGACCGGCGATACTCGTGACACAAGACCCAACGCGGAAGTGAAGTGTGCATCGCAGTAGTTGGATGAGTTGATTTTTGCGACGCAGGAAGAGAACAATTCCTGGAAAACCGCGACCAGACACTGACTATCTCGCATTCACGAATGCAGACCGACGTTGTCCTTCGAGCGCCCGTCGTGGCAATTATCTGGCGGCTTATCTCATATATCGTTCGGTATATTGACACCTTGCTTTCCTTGGAGCAGCGATTAACAAGCTTGCGTTTAAAGCCGGAAGCATTGCGCGGAGGCCGGCGAGGACGGGGGCGATGGGCCAATTCCTTGTGCGGATCGGCATTTGTCTTGCCACCGCCCTCCCGACGGTGAACGGTCCTGAGCGGAGCGTGTCGCGCGAGAGCGTGCGATTCAAACATTCCAAATTTAAAATATAAACTTTTTGGCTTGAGCGACTTTGAAGGCCGATGGAAGGGCTGATTACAAACCCCCATGGCGGCGTCAGGATTCGCGCCGATGTCCGAGGAGAAGCCGAAACCAAAGCCCGACAAGATAGTAGCTGATGACGATACCGTCGACCTGGCGCGAGGCGGCCGTGTGTGAAATGCTCAAGGCCGAGATCGAGTGTTTCAATGCCGAGGTGGCAACGATGGAGCAGGACCTGGACGACGCCGCGCACGACGCCCGTAAGGAACGTGACCGATTGCTGGACCGACTTTCAACCCAGATAGCTCAAGCAGTGCTTGTCGGCCAGCAACATACTCCGATCCAGGATGCCAAAACTCTCGATCCCATCTTGGGATACGTGCCGCCGCATGAGCGCGGCCAGATGCCGATAATGCCACCCGTAACGACAATCGAATGGCCGTTGGAGAGTCCGCGCGAGGAAAACGACGGCGCCTTCACCGGCGATCGTGAGGCCTCCGGCAAGCGATCGCGTCTGGCGGATAGCATGGCACTCCTTACCGGCGTTGCATTTACCGCATTCATCGCATGTTGTATTGTCGTTGTAGGCAATTCGATTTCAACCAAAATGCTTGATCGCCGGGACTTCCACCAACTGGCCAGCGTAGCGCCATTATTGACCACGACGTCGCCGCGACCGGAGCAGCCTGAGGCGCCAGCCAGCATCGCTGAGAAGTCGGCGTCAGAACGCGAACGGCTCGATACGACGAGACCGGCTTCTCTGATGTTGGTGGAAGTCCCGGCGATCGAGCAGGCGCCAGCGGAGATTGCGCGCCAGCAGCCGGAATCGGCTCAGCCGACTGCGCCAGACTTGATTACGAGGCAGCTAGACGGCGATGAAGTGACGTCGCTTGTCAAGCGCGGCGAGACCTTCATCATGTCTGGCGATCTCGCTTCGGCACGATTGCTGCTCCAGCGCGCGGCAGAAGCCGGCGATGTCCATGCGGCACTGGCGCTTGCCGGCACCTTCGACCCGAATCTGCTCGGCAACGGACTTGGTGCAGACGCCGCCATGGCTCGCCTGTGGTACGTGCGGGCCGCGCGATTGGGTTCGGCCGAAGCGGCGCAAAGGCTTCAGCAACTCGCGACCCAGGTCAACTCAGTGCCCTGATGCAGTGATACGGCCCGGCCCAGCAGCAGCACGCCGAAATTGGGAGGCAGTCGTGAAAATCAACCGTCCGCAATTAATGCCGATACTCGCATTCGCTATTGCCGGTCTGGCGGCGACGCCAGTGCCCGCGCAAACCAGGTACGATCCGGGCGCAAGCAACACCGAGATCAAGATTGGCAATATCATGCCTTATACCGGCCCGGCCGCCGCCTACGGCCTGATCGGTAGGACGATCGCCGCCTATTTCAAGAAGATCAACGCCGACGGTGGCATCAATGGCCGGAAGATCACTTTCATTTCTTATGACGACTCATACAATCCAGCGAAGGCTATCGAGGCCGCGCGCAAGCTTGTCGAGGAGGATCGAGTTCTACTGGTCTTTCAAAGTCTTGGAACGCCGTCGAATACTGCAATTCAAAAATACATGAACGCCAGCAAGATGCCGCAGCTCTTCGTCGCTTCCGGAGCGAGCAAATGGGATGACCCCGGCGATTATCCCTGGACCATGGGTTGGCAACCGAACTATCAGACCGAGGGCCACATCTTCGGACAATATCTGTTGAAAAATCACCCCCAAGGCAAGATCGCGATCCTCTACCAAAACGACGATTACGGCAAAGACTATGTGAAGGGTTTGAAGGATTCGCTCGCCGAAGCCATTCCGGTCGTGGCCGAAGCCAGTTACGAGACCACCGATCCCAATGTCGATGCGCAAATGGTTAAGCTTAAGGCCTCACACGCCGACATCTTCTTCAACGTGGCAACCCCAAAATTCGCTGCCCAGGCCATAAGACGGGGCGCAGAGCTCGGATGGAAACCACTGCAGATGCTCAACAGCGTCTCGAACTCAGTCGGTTCAGTGATCAAGCCGGCCGGGTTCGAGAATGCCCAAGGCATCCTTGCTGCCAATTACATGAAGGAGCCGGGCGATCCGTTGTGGAAGGATGACCCGGCGTACAACGAATGGCTCGACTTCATGGATCGCTATTTCCCGGAAGGCGATAAGAACAACACGCTGAGCGTCTATGGCTATACCGTTGCTCAGACCCTTGTCCGGGTGCTCACGCAGTGCGGCGATCAACTCACGCGCGAGAATGTGATGAAGCAGGCATCAAATCTTAAGGGCCTGCGCCTCGGAATGCTGCTGCCGGGCATCGCTATTAACACTAGTGCAACCGACTTCGCGCCGATCGAGCAGATGCAGATGATGCGATTCTCGGGCGAGCGTTGGGAGCCGTTCGGTCCCGTGCTGAGCGGCATCGATCCCGGAGCGGTGAGTGAAGGCCTTAGAGCGATCTTCCAATACGGAACGGCTACCCACAAGACGGCCGACCGGCTCAACGCCAATACCGTGACGATGATGACGGGCGCGTTCGGCGGTACCTACGAGCAATTCGGCGCGGATCTCGCCTCGGTGCTCGACGATGGCGACAATTTCCGGCTGCTGCCGATTGTCGGCCGAGGATCGGTCCAGGGCGTTGCCGACATCCTGTTCCTCAGGGGCGTCGACCTTGGAATCGTTCGCTCTGACACCCTCGATTATATTGAGAAGAAGGGCTATGCCAGCAGCATCAAGAAACAATTCAACATCATCGCCAAACTCTACAACGAGGAGATGCATGTGGTCGCCGCCAAATCGATCGGCAGCCTTGCGGATCTCGATGGCAAGACGGTCGCGGTCGGCTCGGCGAATGGCGGCACATTCGTTACTGCCATCACAATCTTCGATCGCCTCAATATCAAGCCTCACTTGCTCTATATCGAGCAGCGGGTGGCCTTGGAGAAGCTCAAGAAAGGGGAGATCGACGCAGTTGTCGCGGTGGAAGGCAAGCCGTTACAGGAAATCGCGCAGATCGCTGGGGACAACTTGCATTTCGTGCCGGTTAATTACGAGAAAGCGCTCCAGGAAGACTATTTGCCGACACAGCTCACGTCGCAGGATTACCCGAACCTGATTGCGCCGGGACAGAGTGTCGATACCGTCGCCGCCTCGGCCGTTCTCGCCGTCTACAACTGGGCGCCGCGGACCGAACGGTACCGTCGCTTGGTACTTTTTGTCGAGACATTCTTCTCCAAAGTCAAAGCGCTGCAACGGCCGCCATACCATCCAAAATGGCGGGAAGTGGCGCTGTCCGCTCCGCTCGCGGGTTGGACCCGCTTCCCGCCGGCACAGGAGTGGCTGGACCGCAACAAGGCGACAGCGCCGCCGTTAGCCAAGAACGATCTCGAACGAACAGATGATCGTGAAGCGGTGTTGCGGACGCTGTTCCAGCAATTTCTCGATTTTGAGGCCAAGAACAATCCCGAACGAACTGAGGATCGCGAAGCGCTGTTCCGGCAATTCCGCGATTGGCAAAAACGACAGCCCGTTGGCACAAGATAGAGTCGAACTCAGAAGGGAAAGTGCTTCTTCACCGTTAGGACAAGACGGTGCAGGATCGTCGGCCAAGTCTCATGCCGAGTAAGACTTCGCGGACGGCGTCCGCCGGGGCCTGTTCAAGGCCGAGGGCCGGATGCGCAGCTGCCTCGCCGCCATTCCGACTTACGATCGTGCGGCCTGGCAGCTCCGACATTTAAGGTCGCGCCACCCGCGGAACGTAGCTCTCCGGGTCCGGCGCCCGGATCATGACCTTCCACCACAATCCGTAGCCGCAACGGCGAGTATTTGCCCGCCGAAATTTGGGGAAGGATTACACACCTCAATACCGAGTTCTGTGACCTAATTCAGGGTGCTCTGGGGTGACCGAGAATGTCGAAGCTTTCGTAAAGTTGACCGCTGAAAGTCGGGTGGTCGCGAAGCACCAGCCGAGCGGGTTCTCAAATGCGCCGCACTCAAAGCTGCCGCCGCAACTTGGCAGCTTGGCGAAGTTCGCTGCTAGGCCGCCGCGCCTCGTCCTGTGAGCCGCGCGGCACGCGTTGCTTGGCTGCCGTTATCGAAGGCGGCGGACTAGCCGACGGCTCGGTCGTCCTGACCGATACGGCAACCCCGCTTAAGTTAAGCCCGCATAGCCCATACACAGCTGATGGGACACCGTACCCAACAACTGCCGACGCAATACGCCCAACAGCAACCCGGTCT
>JBKQHQ010000140.1:0-51207 GCA_052148715.1 Xanthobacteraceae bacterium
CGGATCGGTGAGCCGGGTATTGGTCATGTGGGTATGCACGGCGTCAGTGCCGGGAAACCCGGGCCCCGCCGGCGAGCCGGAGCAGATCGTCTCGTAATACTGATAGCGCGCATTGCCGAAATTGAGATTGTTCATGGTGCCCTGCGCCGCCGCCATTGCGTCGAGTGCGCCGAACAGGCAATTGGTCACCTCCTGCGAGGTTTCGACATTGCCGGCCACCACGGCGGCGGGATATTCCGGCGACAGCATCGAATGCGCCGGCAGCACGATGTTGATCGGCCGCAGGCAGCCGGCATTCATCGGGATATCGTCGTCGACCATCACGCGAAAAACATAGAGCACGGCGGCGCGCGCCACCGGCTCGGGAGCATTGAAGTTGCTCGGCTGTTGCGGCGCCGTGCCGGTGAAATCGACCGTGGCCTCGCGCTTTGTCCGATCGACCCCGATCCTCACCTTGATCCATGTGCCCTGATCCATCTCGGAGGCGAATTCGGCATCGTGCAAGCGGTCGATGACCCGGCGCACGCTCTCGGCGGCATTGTCCTGTACGTGGCCCATATAGGCGCGCACCACGTCGAGACCGAATTGCGCCACCATCTTATGCAGCTCCTGCGCGCCTTTCGTGTTGGCGGCGATCTGCGCTTTGAGATCGTTGATGTTCTGCCGCGGGTTGCGTGCCGGATATTTGGCGCCGCTGAGCAGCTCGGTGAGCGCGGGCTCGCGGAAACGGCCTCTTTCGACCAGCTTGAAATTGTCGATGTAGACGCCTTCCTCCTCGATGGTGGTTGCGTTCGGTGACATCGAGCCCGGCGAGATCCCGCCGATATCGGCGTGATGGCCGCGGCTCGCGACCCAGAATAGGATCTCGGCTCCGTCCGCGGCGAATACCGGCGTGCACACGGTGATGTCGGGCAGGTGCGTGCCTCCGTTGTACGGCGCATTAATGGCGTAAACGTCGCCGGGGGCGATGCGGCCAGAATTCTCGCGGATGATGGTCTCGACCGCGCGGTCCATCGAGCCAAGATGAACCGGCATGTGCGGCGCATTGGCGACCAGCGAGCCCGACGCGTCGAATACGGCGCAAGAGAAATCGAGCCGCTCCTTGATGTTGACGGAATAGGCGGTGTTCTGCAGCGACACGCCCATCTGCTCGGCAATCGACATGAACAGATTGTTGAAGACTTCCAGCATCACCGGATCGGCCGTGGTGCCGATAGCATGCCGGCGCGTGAGCGGCGCCACGCGCCTCAGCACCATGTGGTTCTTGGCCGTTACCTCGGCTTGCCAGCCGTCCTCGATGACGATCGTCTGATGCGGCTCGATGACGACGGCCGGCCCCAAAACCTTTTGCCCAGGCGCGAGCTGCTCGCGCCTGTAGATCGCGGCGTCATGCCGGGCGCCGGCGGCATAGAATTGCGTGCGCCGCACGGGCGCGGGGAGGGGGGTCGTCGCCAGCGGAAGGGTCGGCTCGGCGAATTTGGCGCCGCCCCCGACCGCTTCAACGGAAACGGCTTCGATGACGAGCTCCTTCGTCTCATCGATGAATCCAAAGCGGGCGCGGTGCGAGGATTCGAAGGCTTCTTTCAGCTCGGCGACGGTGGCGAGGGAGGAGTTGATGAGCCGTAGCCCGAGTGTCCCGGCATTCACCGCCAGGGCCGTGTCGGTTCCGGCGTAACGGATGTGCGCGCGGACGTGCACTTCGATGCTCCGCTCGGGCACGCCTTGGCCGACGACCTCAACGCTCGCCTGTGCGCCAAGCCGGCGGCCGATGTCGGCGACTTGGGCAAGCGCTGCCTCGCCGAGCGGCTGCTCGATCGCCTGTTGGCGGGTGGCGCGAATATCGGCGAGCCCCATGCCGTAGGCGGAGAGAAGGGAAGAGAACGGATGCATCAGCACCGTGGTCATGCCGAGCGCATCGGCCACGAGGCAAGCGTGCTGGCCGCCGGCGCCGCCGAAGCAATTGAGCGTGTAGCGGGTGACGTCATAGCCGCGCTGGACCGAGATTTTCTTGATCGCATTGGCCATGTTCTCGACCGCGATCTTGATGTATCCGTCGGCGACCTCTTCGGCCGGCCGTCCGTCGCCGATCTCGTGTGCGAGCCGCGTGAACGCGTCGCGCACGACGCCGCCATCGAGCGGTTGGTTCTGGCGGGGTCCAAAAATTTTCGGAAAGAAGTCGGGAATGAGTTTGCCGACCATGACGTTCGCGTCGGTGACCGTGAGCGGCCCGTCTCGGCGGTAGCTAATGGGTCCGGGATTGGCGCCGGCGGAATCGGGTCCCACGCGAAAGCGCGCGCCGTCGAAATGCAGAATCGAGCCGCCGCCGGCGGCGACCGTGTGGATCAGCATAATCGGCGCCCGCATGCGCACACCCGCGACCTCGGTCTCGAAGGCGCGCTCATATTCGCCGTCGAAGTGCGAGACGTCGGTCGAGGTGCCGCCCATGTCGAAGCCGATCAGGTGGGAGAAGCCGGCCTCTCGTCCAGTCTCCGCCATCCCGACCACGCCGCCGGCTGGCCCCGACAGGATCGCGTCCTTGCCCGCAAACAGTTCCGCCGCCGTCAGCCCGCCCGACGACATCATGAACATCAACCGGGTTTCTCCCCTTTCCATCGAAAGGGAAGATTGTTCACCACGCCCGTGCAGCGCATCGGCCACCTGTCCCACGTAGCGGCGCAGGATCGGCGAGAGATAGGCGTCGACGACCGTGGTGTCGCCGCGGCCGACAAGCTTGATCAGCGGCGACACCTCGTGGCTCACCGAGACTTGTGGGAACCCAAGCTCGCGGGCGAGCGCGGCGATGCGTTGCTCATGCTCGGGAAAACGGTAGGCGTGCATGAGGACGATGGCGATCGCGTGTATGCCGTCCGTCCGAGCATTAGTGAGCGCCAGGCGCACCTGATCGAGATCAGGCTCGCGCTCCACGGTCCCGTCGGCGCGCACGCGCTCGTCCACCTCGACCACGCGCTCGTAAAGCATCTGCGGCTTCACGATCTTCTTGGCGAAGATGTTCGGCCGCGCCTGGTAGCCGATGCGCAACGCGTCGCGAAAGCCCTTGGTGATCAACAGCAGCGTGCGCTCGCCCTTGCGCTCGAGGAGCGCGTTGGTGGCGACCGTGGTGCCCATCTTCACGGCCCCGATGCGCCCCGGCGGAATCGGTTCGCCGGACTTGAGCCCGAGCAGCTCACGAATGCCTTGCACCGCGGCGTCGCGGTAGCTTTCCGGATTTTCCGACAGGAGCTTATGCGCGACCAATGCGCCGTCGGGCCGGCGTCCGACCACGTCGGTGAATGTGCCGCCGCGGTCGATCCAGAATTCCCATCCGCCTTCCGCCGCCATCCTGCTCCTCCAAATGCCACCTTATAATAGGGCCTGGCACGTAGCGCGAAGCGGCTCCCGTCGAGCCCCCCGGCCCAAAAATATGGCGGGGCGCCCGACGTGTCCGTCGAGCGCCCCCTCACGAGCCAGCCGGCCTGTAAGCCGGGTTCTGTAGGGCGCATGGCTCGCCCAGGCGCGCGACGGCCATTCCTCTGCGGCACCGGTTGCCCGATGCCTGAAGCGACCTACCCGGACGGCTGATCCGGACGCAGATCTGGAGAGGAACCTCTCCGCGCCGTCCCTATTCGGTTTTGCTCCCGGTGGGGTTTACCCTGCCGCGGCCGTTGCCGGTCGCGCGGTGCGCTCTTACCGCACCTTTTCACCCTTGCCGCGGCCGCAGCCACGGCGGTTCGTTCTCTGTGGCACTGTCCCTGAGGTTACCCTCGCCGGACGTTATCCGGCACCGTATGTCCATGGAGCCCGGACTTTCCTCCCCGGCAGCCTTTCGGCTCTTGCCGGAGCGGCCGTCCGGCCGACTGACCGCATAGGCATGGGCGACCCGGCTAGGCAGGTCAAGAGGTCGGCGCTGCCTTCGCGAGCCGATCCCGTTTCGCCAAGAGGAGCCGCAAGGTCTCGCGCGTGGATTCATCGGCGACCCCGTCGATGAGTTCTGGGCGGAAGTGGCGCTGAAAGGCGGCGACCGCGTCACGCATGTTCGTATCGTAGTTACCATTCAAATCGACTGGGTAGCCGTATTCGGCGAGCTTCGATTGGAACAGCTTCACCTCGTCGCCGGCCTTGCCGACGGTGAGCTTATGGCTGTCGGCAACGATCGGCACCGGCTCGACCCACAAGCCGACGCCCGAGCGGGCCAAGAGCGGCCAGGGAAATTTCTCGCCGGGATCCTGTTTGCGCGTCGGTGCCACATCGGAATGGGCGAGCACACGGTCGCGCCGGATGCGGCGGCGCGCAGCGATGCCGCGGCATAGCGTGATGACCGCGGCGACTTGCCGGCGCGGAAATTCCGGATAGCCGTGCTGATGTCCGGGATTGGCGATCTCGATGCCGATCGAGCAGGAGTTGATGTCCCTCTCCCCCGCCCATCCGGCCTTGCCGGCATGCCAGGCGCGTCGCGCCTCGGGAACGCACTGAATGATCCGCCCGTCCTCGTATACAAAATAATGAGCCGAGACCTCGCTGTCGGGCGCGCATAGTCGCTCCAACGCGGCATCGGCGTCCGGCATGCCGGTATAGTGCAGCACGATCATGTCCGGCGCGCGCTCTGGCTTGCGCTCGCCATGATTGGGCGAATAGCGCACGCCGGAGACAACGGACGAATCGGTCTGAAAGCTCATGGTTCAGGTAGTAGGATGCATAATCCGCAATTTCGCCGACGCAACCTGAACCGACGGGCTGAGGTGCGAGAATAGGGGATCAACGGGCAAAAATAAAGCGGGCTCGGACTTTCCACCCGGCCAACTGTGGCATTCCGGCATCGCAAGCTCCGCGACCCACGGCAACGGATCCTTAAGTTTAACCCCTGTTAGTGGCTCATGCGCCGCCTCACCCGGTAGCCCGGGTCGTGGCGATTGGTCAGGATTCCATTGACGCCCATATTTTCCCATGGTAACCCATTCTATCCCAAATGGCGCGGCGCCAGCTTTATCGGTCCCTTGGACGGCCGACGGGTGGACCAGCCGAATCCGGCGGGTTCGCAATGAGAAGATGATCCGGGCAGAGCGGGTTCGATCCGCGCGGATCGGCAAGGGGCGGCATGGACCGTTTCGTGTCCAATTATACGTTGCGGTTGGACAGCAAAGGACGAGTGTCCATTCCGGCACCGTTTCGCGGCGTGTTGTCCGGCGAGAGCGTCGCTTCGCTCTATTGCTACCCCACGCTCGATCGGCCCGCGCTCGATGCCGGCGGCAAGGCGCTGTTCGCCGAGATCGAGTCGCTGATCGCGCGCTTTCCGCCCTATTCGGACGAGCGCGAGCAGTTTGCGGCCGCGCTCTACGGGACCAGCGAGACGCTCAACATCGACGGCGAAGGTCGGGTGATCCTGAGCGAGGCGCTGAAGGAGCATGCCGGGATCACGGATACGGCGACGTTCGTGGGGCTTGGCCACAAATTCCAGATCTGGGAACCCAATCGCTTTCGGACCGAGCTCGCGGAGGCCACCCAAAAGGTGCGCGCGCTCAAAAAGCAGCTGGGAACCCATGCGGCGGCGCAAGACCCGCCCGGAGCACGGGAATGATGACGGGCCGCGACAGCGGGCAACCGGCTGTCGCTGGCGGACCGGTCCGTCACATTCCCGTGCTCGGCAGCACGGCGCTTAGCTTCCTGCAGGTGCGCGACGGCGGTGTGTACATCGACGGAACCTTCGGCGGCGGCGGCTATACGCGGCTCATTTTGAGTGCCGCCAATGCGAGAGTGATCGGTATCGATCGCGATCAGACGACCATCGCGCTCGGTGCCGACCTCGTCGCG
Organism: Xanthobacteraceae bacterium; assembly: GCA_052148715.1. Lineage (GTDB taxonomy): Bacteria > Pseudomonadota > Alphaproteobacteria > Rhizobiales > Xanthobacteraceae > JBKQHQ01. Next base: position 5,806 of record JBKQHQ010000140.1, read on the forward strand.
GCAGCCGCAGGACGGCTCGTTCTTGTCGAGGATCGCTTCTCCCGACTTGACGACGTTGCGCACAGCGCCGGTGTGGCGTTCGCCGACGGCGTCGTCCTTGATATCGGCGTATCCTCGATGCAACTCGATGACGCGGAGCGCGGCTTCTCGTTTCGGCTCGATGGGCCCCTGGATATGCGTATGGGCGGATCGGGTCCGAGCGCCGCTGACGTGGTCGCCGCCGCATCGGAGCGCAACCTCGCGGCGATCATTGCCTTGCTCGGCGAAGAGCGACATGCGCGCGCGGTGGCCCGAGCGATCGTGGCGCGGCGGCAAGAGGCCGCGATCCGGAGTACCCGTGCCCTTGCCGACCTCGTCGCGCGGGTGGTGCGTACACATCCGGGCGACATTCACCCGGCGACGCGGACTTTCCAGGCGCTCCGATTATTCGTCAACGACGAACTCGGTGAACTGGCGGCGGCGCTCCCCGCGGCCGAACGTGTGCTCAAGCCGGGCGGACGGCTGGTCGTCGTCGCGTTTCATTCGCTCGAGGACCGGATCGTGAAGACGTTCCTGTCCGACCGCAGCCGGATTAGCGGCGGCTCGCGCCATCGGCCGCAGCCCGCGCAAGAGGCGCCGACCTTTCACGTCCTTACCAAGCGTCCCGTCGTCGCCGATGCGGCCGAGGTTGCGCACAATCCGCGCGCCCGTTCGGCCAAGCTGCGCGCGGCCGAGCGAACCGAGGCCGCCCCCCGATCAGGCGTGCCCGCGGACCTGTTGCCGCGGTTGCCTTCGCTCACGGATGCGCTGAAGGGACGCTAGCGGTCATGCGTATTGTCAATCTCATCGTCATCGCCGCGCTGATGCTCGCGGCGGCCGATGTCTACCGGATCAAATTCGCCTCGATCCTGCAGGGCGAGCGCCTCGCCAAGTTGCGCCGGGACATACGGCAAGAGCGCGATGCCATTGCGAGTCTGCGCTTTGAGTATTTCCGTCTGGACGATCCGGCTCGCATCGAAGGCCTCGCAAAAAGGCATTTGCCGTTGCAGCCGGAGGACCCCAATCAATTCGATGATTTCGCGCAATTGCCCGAACGCCCGAGCGAGGCGGACGGCGGGGATCTGATCGGCGCCATGATTGCAAATCCCGACAGCATCAATGTCACCACCGGCAGCCTGTCGGCGCCCAAGACGACGGCGCCCAAGACTTCCGATCCCAAAACTTCGGATCCCAAGACACCGGCCCCCAAGACCCCGGCGCGCACGAACGGCAGGGCCGGGAGCGATTTGGCGCCCTATGCCGCCAGGTGAAGCAATGCAACCGGCCGACACCGAAGCGTCCCCTGAGACACCCGCGGAGCCATGGCGGCGCCGGCTGACGCGCACCTTGCTCTATGGCCGCGACATCGACCATGCGACGAAATCGCGGGCGCGCGTGGGCCTCGTCATCGCCGCCTTTGCCCTCGTGTACGCGGTCATCGCCGCGCGGCTCGTGATATTGGCGATGACGGCGCATCCGCATGACGCGCACGTGACCATCCCGCAGGATCGCCTGGCCACCGCGCGGCCGGATATCGACGATCGCAACGGCGAGATTCTGGCAACCGACATCAGGACTCCCTCGCTCTTCGCCGAGCCCAACCGTATCATCGATATCGACGAGGCGGTCGAGTTGCTGACCGCCGTGATGCCTGATCTCGACACCTCGAAACTGCGGGATCGGCTTGCGTCGAAGCGGCGATTTGTTTGGCTCAAACGCGAGATCACGGCCGAACAGCAACGCGATATCTACCGGCTCGGCCTGCCGGGGATCGGCTTTCTCAAGGAGAACATGCGGGTTTTCCCGAGCGGGCCGCTGGGCTCGCATGTCATCGGTTATGTCGACGTCGACAACAAGGGCCGTAGCGGCATTGAGAAGTGGCTCGATGACAACGGCCTTGCCGACTTGCACCTTGCCGGCATTGCCACCGACCGGCTGCAGGAGCCGGTTGAGCTGGCCGTCGATCTGCGCGTTCAGCAAGCGGTGCGCGAAGAGCTCATCCTCGCTCGCGACCGCTTCAAGGCCAGCGCCGCCGGCGCCATCGTCACCGATGTGCGTACCGGCGAGATCCTCGCCCTGGTCTCGATCCCCGACTACGACCCCAGCAATCCGCGCGAGGCGCAGGACAAGACTCGCGTCAATCGCCTCACCTATGGCCTGTATGAAATGGGCTCGACCTTCAAGGCGCTCACGCTGGCGATGGCGCTCGATTCAGGCAAGGTCACGCTCGATTCCACGTTCGATGCGAGCAAGCCGCTCCATGTCGGCAGGTTCACCATCCATGATTTTCACGCGCAAAATCGGATGCTGAGCGTCCCCGAGATCTTCACCTATTCGTCCAATATCGGTGCCGCGCGCATCGCGCGGTTGATGGGCGTTGAGTATCACAAAGCGTTCCTGCGCAAGATGGGTCAGCTCGATCGCCTGCGAACCGAATTGCCGGAAAGCCGCGAGCCGATGATGCCTAGGCATTGGGGCGAGTTGAACACCGTCACCATCTCCTATGGGCACGGGCTCGCCGTTTCGCCGCTGCAGGCCACGATGGCGGTCGGCGCGCTGATGAACGGCGGGCTGCTCATTCCGCCCACATTTCTCAAACGCAGCCAGGCCGAAGCCAAGGCGCTCGGTACGCAAGTCATCAAACCTGCAACCAGCGTCATGATGCGCTACCTCATGCGTCTCAATGCCGAAAAGGGATCGGCCAAGAAGGCCGATATCCCCGGCTACTATGTGGGCGGAAAGACCGGAACCTCCGAAAAGCTGGTCGACGGGACGTATTCCAAGACCAAAGTGTTCACAACCTTCATGGCTGTCCTGCCTTCTGACCAGCCGCAATATTTGCTAACCATCATCATGGATGAACCGCAGGGAACGCCCGAAACGCACGGCTCGACGACCGCTGCCTGGAACGCCGGCGCCGCGGCCGGCACGATCATCGAACGCATCGCGCCCATGCTCGGCGTCGAGCCGCGGTTCGATCTGCCTGCGTCGGAGCGCTTGATCCTTGCCAAGGAGACCAGGTGAGGGCGGCGCGGGCTTGTAGGTTCGCGCCGATCTGAACCGTTGGCACCATGAAGCTTCGCGATGTCCTCATTGAGCAAGCCGAGCTCGATTCGCGTCTTGCCGAAATCGAGATCACCGGGATTGCGGCGGACAGCCGCCGGGTCAAGCCGGGCGATCTGTTCATCGCCGTGCCGGGGGCGAAAGCCGACGGCTTGACGTTCGTGCCGCAAGCGCTCGCCGCCGGCGCCGTTGCGGTCGCCGCGGAACGCGTTCCGAGCGAGGCGCTGCCGGACGGCGTTGCGTTCGTCAAAGTCGGCAGCGTCCGCCGCGCGCTCGCGCTTGCCGCGGCGCAGCTCTATCCGCGCCAGCCGCCGGTGATCGCGGCGGTGACCGGTACGAGCGGCAAGACCTCAATCGCGGCGTTCACCCGGCAGATCTGGAACGCGCTTGGACAGGCGGCCGCGAGCATCGGCACGATCGGCATCGTCGCGCCCCTTCGCGAGACCTACGGATCACTGACGACGCCCGATCCGATCGACCTGCACCGCTCGCTCGATGCTCTTGCCCGCGAGGGCGTGACGCATCTTGCGATCGAAGCATCCTCGCACGGGCTCGATCAGCATCGGCTCGATGGTGTGCGCATTGCCGCTGCCGCCTTCACCAACCTCACCCGTGACCACCTCGATTATCATCCAAGCTTTGATGCCTATTTGCACGCCAAACTCAGATTGTTCACCGATTTGCTGCCGCAATCCGGCACGGCGGTGGTCGAGGTCGACCACGACCACGCACAAGCGTTCATCGACGCGGCGCTACATCGCCAGGTGCACGTATTGACCGTCGGCAGAGCAGCGTCTGACCTTCGTCTGATCGAGACGACGATCGATGGCTTTGCGCAGCGCCTGCGCCTTACCTATGCGGGGCGCGAGACAAGCTTGCTTCTGCCCCTCGTCGGCGCCTTCCAGGTCGAGAATGCGCTCGTTGCCGCCGGCCTCACCATTGCGACCGGCAGCGATCCCGATCGGGTGTTTGCCGCGCTCGAGCATCTCAAGGGCGCCAAAGGCCGGCTCGAGCTCGTCGGCGAGTCGCGCCGGGCGCCGATTTTCGTCGACTACGCGCACAAGCCTGACGCGCTCGCCAAGGCGCTCGAGGCGCTGCGCCCCTACGCCCGGCGCCGTCTCATCGTGGTGTTCGGCGCGGGCGGCGATCGTGACGCCGGCAAGCGGCCGATCATGGGCGCAATTGCGGCGCGGGACGCCGATCGGGTAATCGTCACCGATGATAATCCGCGCAGTGAGGATCCGGCAGCGATCCGTGCCGCGATTCTGCGGGCGGCGCCGGGTGCCGCCGAGATCGGCGACCGGCGTCAAGCAATCCGGGCGGCCGTTGCCGAGCTGCAACCGGGTGACGTGCTGCTGATCGCCGGCAAAGGCCATGAAAGCGGCCAAATCATCGGCGACCGAGTACTACAATTCACCGATCACGAGGCTGTCGCTGCTGTTCTCAAGGAGACGGTTGCATGAGCGATCGCGCGCTATGGACCGTCGCCGCCATGGTCTCGGCCATGCGCGCCCAACAAACCGCCGGCGTGCCGGATGCGATTTCGGGGATCTCGATCGATAGCCGCACTATCGCGCCCGGGGACGCGTTCTTTGCCATCAAGGGCGATAACCGAGACGGACATGATTTCGTCGCCAGCGCCCTGAAGGCCGGGGCCGGGCTTGCGGTCGTTGCGGCAGCGAGGCGCCAAGATTTCCCCGCCGACGCGCCTTTGCTGGTCGTTCCCGATGTGCTCGATGGTCTACGCGAGCTGGCGCATGCCGCCCGTGCGCGCTCGCTTGCCAAGGTCGTCGCCGTCACCGGCTCGGTCGGCAAGACCGGCACGAAGGAGGCGTTGCGGCTCGCGCTATCCAAAGACGGGGAGACCTACGCTTCCGCCGCCTCCTACAATAATCATTGGGGGGTGCCGCTGTCGCTTGCGCGGTGCCCGGCGACAGCGCGCTACGCCATATTCGAGCTCGGCATGAATCACGCGGGCGAGATCGCGCCGCTCGTCCGGCTGGTGCGCCCGCATGTAGCGATCATCACGACCGTCGAGCCGGTGCATCTCGAATTCTTCGCCTCGGTCGAGGCCATCGCCGATGCCAAGGCGGAAATCTTTCTGGGTCTCGAGCCCGGCGGAGTGGCGGTGATCAATTGCGACAATCCTCAGTTCGCGCGGCTCAAGCGCCACGCCAAGGCGGCGGGCGTCGAGCGGGTGGTCACCTTCGGCGAGCAGGCGAAGGCGGACGCGGCACTGCGCAAGCTTTCGCTGCAGCCGCATTGCTCAACCGTGAGCGCCCGCATTCTCGGCGTCGATCTCAGCTATAAGATCGGCGCTCCGGGACGCCATCTGGTCATCAATTCGCTTGCCGTGCTCGCTGCCGTGTCGCTTGTCGGCGCCGATCTCGCACTTGCCGCCTTGGCGCTTTGCGAGCTGAAGCCACCGGCTGGCCGCGGCGCGCGGATGACCCTGTCGCTCGACCAAGGAACCGCTTCGCTGATTGACGAGAGCTACAACGCCAATCCGGCCTCGATGCGTGCGGCTCTGGCGTTGCTCGGCCAAATGCCGGTCGCCGGCGGCGGCCGGCGCATCGCCGTGCTCGGCGACATGTTGGAGCTGGGGCCGCTCGGCGGCGACCTGCACCGGAACCTGCTCGAGCCGATTGCCGCCCATCAAATCGACCTCGTGTTCTGCTGCGGGCCGTTGATGCGCGCGCTGTGGGACGCTCTTCCCTCCGAACGCCGGGGCGGCTATGCCGATGATTCTTCTGCGCTCGCGCCGCGAATCATCGGCGAGTTGCGTGCGGGCGATGCCGTGATGGTCAAAGGCTCCCTCGGCTCGCGCATGGGGCCGCTGGTCAAAGCGTTGGAGCGACAATACCCGCTGCGTCGGGCGCTCCAAGACGCACCCGCGCAAGGCTGAGATCCGATGCTCTATTGGTTGACCGAACTTTCGGACAAGATCTCTGTCCTCAACGTCTTCCGTTACATCACGTTTCGCACCGGCGGCGCCGTCGTTACGGCCTTGGTCTTCGTATTCTGGTTCGGCCCGACGATCATCAACAAGCTGCGCCTGAAGCAGGGCAAAGGGCAGCCGATCCGCGCCGACGGCCCGCAATCGCACCTCGTCACCAAGAAAGGCACGCCCACCATGGGTGGGCTGATGATCCTCTCCGGTCTCGTGGTCTCGACCATGCTGTGGGCCAACCCGGCCAATCCCTATGTCTGGATCGTGCTTGGGGTCACGCTCAGCTTCGGCCTCGTCGGCTTCTACGACGACTACCTCAAGGTCATCAGGCAGACGCACAAAGGCTTCCCCGGCATTATTCGTCTACTCATCGAGGTGCTCATCGCCGCCGCGGCCTGCTGGGCGCTGATGCAGCTCGGGCGTCCGCCGTTCGCCACGTCGCTGACCTTTCCGCTGTTCAAGGAATTTATGGTCGATCTCGGCTGGTATTTTATCGTCTCAGGCGCCTTCATCATCGTCGGCGCCGGCAATGCGGTGAACCTCACCGACGGCCTCGATGGGCTCGCCATCGTGCCGGTGATGATCGCGGCCGCGAGCTTCGGCATGATCGCGTATTTGTCCGGCAATGCCTTGTTCGCCGACTATCTCAACATTCACTTTGTCGCCGGCACCGGCGAACTCGCGGTGCTGTGCGGGGCCGTGCTCGGGGCGGGCCTTGGCTTTCTTTGGTTCAACGCGCCGCCCGCCTCAATCTTCATGGGCGACACTGGTTCGCTAGCACTCGGCGGAATGATCGGCACGATTGCCGTCGCGACTAAGCATGAGATCGTGCTGGCGGTGATCGGCGGGCTGTTCGTGCTCGAAGCCGTCTCGGTGATCGTGCAGGTGGTCTCGTTCAAGCTGACCGGCAAACGCGTGTTCAAGATGGCGCCGATCCACCATCACTTCGAGCAACTGGGCTGGACCGAGGCGCAGGTCGTCATCCGCTTCTGGATCGTCTCCGTTGTGCTGGCGCTCGCCGGGCTGTCGACGCTGAAGCTGAGGTGAGCCTTGATCCCGGTCACGACATTTTCGGGCAAGACGGTCGCCGTGTTCGGCCTCGGCGCGTCCGGCCTTGCAACCTGTCGCGCGCTTGCTGCCGGCGGGGCGAGCATCATCGTCGATGACGATGATCAGAAAAAGCTCGCTGAGGCGAGCGGCGCCGGCTTTACGACCGCAGGTCTGCGCCGCGCCGACTGGTCGGTGATCGCCGCGCTTGTGTTGTCACCCGGCGTGCCGCTGACGCATCCTGCGCCGCATTGGGCCGCTGCGCTCGCGCAAAAGTCCGGCGTCGAGGTGATCGGGGACATCGAGTTGTTCAGCCGCGAACGCCAGCGCCACACGCCGCAAGCGCCGTTTATTGCCATCACCGGCACCAACGGCAAGTCGACGACGACTGCGCTCATTGCGCACATCCTGCGCACCGCCGGCGCGGACGTACAACTCGGCGGCAATATCGGGATCCCGATCCTCGCGCTCGATTCGCCGGCGAACAGCCGCCATCACGTCATCGAGGTCTCGTCCTATCAGATCGACCTTACCCCCTCGCTGACGCCGAGCGTGGGCGTGCTCCTGAATATAACGCCCGATCATCTTGACCGGCATGGGAGCATGGAGAATTACGCTCGCGTCAAGTCGCGGCTCGTTCAGCACGCGGACTTCGCCGCGGTCGGATTCGACGATCCGTATTCGGTCGCGATCGCGACCAAGCTGCAGGGCCCGAAGGTTTATTTCAGCGCCGAAAAGAACCCCGGGTCTGGCGCAATCTACGTTGCCCGATCGACGTCGACCCTGATCCGCCGCGACGGTGCGCCCGACGCCGTGTTGGCTGATCTGACCGGGATCCGGACGCTGCGCGGCCAGCATAATGCGCAGAACGCCGCGGCGGCGCTTGCCGCCCTGCTTCCCTTAAAGCTTGATTCGAGCGTCGTGCAAGAAGCGCTGCGCAGCTTTCCCGGCCTTCCGCACCGACTGGAGGAGGTCGGCCGCGCCGGACGCGTGCTCTTCGTCAACGATTCCAAGGCAACGAACGCGGATTCGACGGAAAGAGCCCTCGCTTCCTTTCCGGGCGAGATTTTTTGGATTGCCGGAGGCAAGGCGAAGGCCGGCGGAATTGCGGGCCTCGAGCGCTACTTCCCGCGCATTCGCCGGGCCTACCTCATCGGCGAGGCGGCTGAGGACTTTGCAGCGACGCTTGATGGACGGGTGGAGCATCAAGTCGTCGGCACGTTGGAGCGGGCGGTCGAGTACGCGGCGCGTGACGCGGCCCGCTCCGTTGCATCCGAGCCAATCGTGCTGCTGTCGCCGGCCTGCGCGTCATTCGATCAGTTTCGCAATTTCGAGGTTCGCGGCGCCAGGTTTCGCGACCTCGTCCGCACCCTCGATGGCATCGAGCCGATGAAGGAGGCTTCCTGATGGTCTCGCGCGCGGAACGCACGCCTTTGGGCGAGTGGTGGTGGACCGTGGACAAGCTGACGCTGGCGGCGCTTGCGGCGCTGATCATGGCCGGCGTCGTGCTGTCGCTGGCGGCAAGCCCGCCGGTCGCGGTGCGGCTTGGACTCGATGCGTTTTATTTCGTCAGCCGCCACGTCATGTATCTCGTTCCAACCATTGCGGTGTTGCTGGCGACCTCGTTCCTGCAGCCGCGGCAGATCCGTCGCCTGGCGCTTGTCGTCTTCGTCGTCAGCCTGGCGATGCTGGCCGCCACGCTCGTATTCGGCATCGAGATCAAAGGCGCTCGCCGGTGGATCGTGCTTGCCGGCATGAACATTCAGCCCTCTGAATTCCTCAAGCCGGCTTTCGTGATCTTGATTGCCTGGTTGTTCGGCGAGGCGGCGAAGCGTCCCGAGATGCCGGCAAATACGCTGGCGCTCGTGCTGCTTCTGCTCGTGGTCACGCTGTTGGTGAAGCAGCCCGATTTCGGCCAGACCATGCTGATCCTGCTGGTGTGGGCCGCGCTGTTTTTTCTCGCCGGCATGCGGTTTATTTGGGTGATTGGCCTTGGCGGCGCCGCCTTGGCCGGGTTGGTCGGCGCGTATTTCACATTTGCGCACGTGGCCGCCCGCATCCAGCGTTTCTTCGATCCCGCCTCCGGCGATACCTTTCAGATCGACAACGCCATCGGATCGTTCATGCGCGGCGGCTGGTTTGGCCAAGGGCCGGGCGAGGGCACGGTCAAACGTATCTTGCCTGACAGCCATGCCGATTTCGTGTTGTCGGTCGCGGCCGAGGAGTTCGGCATCGTGCTGTGCTTGGTGTTGGCGGCGCTGTTTGCCTTCGTGGTGCTGCGGGGGCTGCGGCACGCCATGCAGAGCAACGATCCATTCACGCGGTTTGCGGTGGCCGGCCTCTCCATCCTGTTCGGCGCCCAATCCGCCATCAACATGGCGGTTAATTTGCACCTGATTCCAGCCAAGGGCATGACGCTGCCGTTCATCTCCTACGGCGGCTCTTCCATGATCTCAGTCGCCTACGGGATGGGCATGTTGCTGGCGCTGACCCGTGAGCGCCCGCGCGCAGAGCTGCTCGCGAACCCTAATGCCTACATGCCGGCGCGGAGCCCGGCCTGATGGCCAAGCCGCGCCGTGCTCCGCTCGTGGTCGTCGCCGCCGGCGGGACCGGCGGGCATCTGTTTCCGGCGGAGGCATTGAGCGCAGCGCTCGCGCGCCGCGGTATCTTGGTCGATTTGGCGACCGATGTGCGCGCGACCCGCTACGGCGGCAAATTCCCCGCCCGCGCCACCCATGTCATTCCGAGCGAGACGATCCGGGCGCGCACGCCCCTGTCCTTGATCAAGACCGCGTCGGTCCTCGGTTTCGGCGTCACGCGCGCTTGGCTGCTGCTCGGCCGGCTTAAGCCCGCTGCAGTGATCGGCTTCGGCGGATACCCGACCATTCCCACCGTCCTCGCCGCCACCATGCGCCACATTCCGACGCTCATTCACGAGCAGAACGGCGTGATGGGTCGCGCCAACCGCCTGCTGGCGCCGCGCGTCAGCGCGATTGCAACGAGCTTTGCCGGGGTCTTGAAAGACGATCGCCGCCTTGCGGCCAAGGAAACCCGGGTCGGCAACCCGGTGCGGCCCGCGGTGGTTGCTGCGGCGGCGCTGCCTTACGCCCGGCCGGAGCCCGGCGGGCCGCTGCGGCTCCTTATTTTTGGCGGCAGCCAAGGGGCGCGCATCATGGCCGACATCGTGCCGGCGGCGGTCGAGCGCCTTGAGCCGGCCCTGTGGGCGCGGCGCAACATCGTGCAGCAAGCGCGCGAAGAGGATATGCCGCGCGTGAAGGCGGTCTATGCGCGGCTGAAAGTCGTGGCCGAAGTGGCGCCATTTTTTGCCGATCTGCCGGCGCGGATCGCGGCAAGCCACCTCGTCGTCGCGCGCTCCGGCGCATCGACGGTCGCGGAGCTTGCCGCGATCGGGCGCCCCGCGATTCTCATACCCCTGCCGCATGCCCTTGATCAGGACCAGCTTGCCAATGCTACCGTGCTAGAGAAGGCGGGCGGGGCGATTCGGATCGCCCAAGCCGAGTTCTCGCCCGACCGGTTGGCAGCCGAGATTTCCGCGCTGGCGGCCGAGCCGGGACGGCTGACCGGCATGGCCGAGCGCGTACGCTCGATCGGTGCGCTCGACGCCGCAGACCGGCTGGCTGACTTGTTGCTGCGCGTCGCCAACGTGCAAACGAAGGAGTTGCAGGCGAAATGAAGCTGCCGCGCGATATCGGTCCCGTGCACTTCGTCGGCATCGGCGGCATCGGCATGAGCGGCATCGCCGAGGTGTTAGTCAATCTCGGCTATACGGTCACCGGCTCCGACGTAGCCGACAGCGCCAACGTCAAGCGCCTGCGTGACAAGGGCATCCGCGTCGCCATCGGTCATGACGCTGGAAACCTCGACGGCGCCGACGTCGTCGTCGTTTCCTCCGCCATCAAACGCGACAATCCGGAGCTCTTGGCCGCGCGGACGTTGCGCCTGCCCGTGGTGCGCCGCGCCGAGATGCTGGCCGAGCTGATGCGGCTGAAGAGTTGCGTCGCCATCGCCGGCACGCACGGCAAGACCACCACGACATCGTTCGTCGCGGCGCTGCTCGATGCCGGTAATTTGGATCCGACCGTCATCAATGGCGGCATCATCAATTCGTACGGTACCAATGCCCGGCTCGGTGCCGGCGACTGGATGGTGGTCGAAGCCGACGAATCGGACGGCACCTTCCTAAAACTTCCCGCCGACATCGCCATCGTCACCAACGTGGACGCCGAGCACCTCGACCACTTCAAGACCTTTGCGGCCATTCAGGATGCCTTCTGCGCGTTCATCGAAAATGTCCCGTTTTACGGGTTTGCCGTCATGTGCACGGATCATCCGATCGTGCAGCGGCTGGTCGGCCGCATCGAGGACCGCCGCATCATCACCTATGGTGAGAACCAGCAGGCGGATGTGCGCCTCGTCGAAGTCGAACATGCCGACGGCAAATCACGCTTTTCGGTGTTGTTCCGCGATCGCGCAGGCGACACCGTTCATGCCATCGAGCGGCTATCGCTGCCGATGCCGGGCCGCCACAACGCGCTCAATGCCACGGCAGCCGTCACGGTCGCCCACGAGCTCGGCGTTGCGGATGAAGCGATCCGCAAGGCGCTCGCGGCCTTCGGCGGCGTCAAACGGCGCTTCACGAGGACCGGCGAATGGAACGGCGTCAACATCATTGATGACTATGGCCATCACCCGATCGAGATTGCGGCGGTGCTGCGGGCGGCGCGGGAATCGACCAAAGGCCAGGTCATCGCCGTCGTGCAGCCGCATCGCTTCACCCGGCTTGCCTCGCTGTTCGAGCCATTCTCGACTTGCTTCAACGATGCCGACGCCGTGATCGTGGCCGATGTCTACTCGGCCGGCGAAGCGCCCATTGCCGGTGCCGATCGCGACGCGCTCGTCGAGGCCATGCGGGCGCGCGGACATCGCCACGTGATTGCGCTCGATGGGCCGCATCAGCTCGCACCGATCATCAGAAAGCTTGCCCACGCCGGCGACTACGTCGTGTGCCTCGGCGCCGGCAATATCACGCAATGGGCCTACGCGCTGCCCGGCGAGCTTTCGGCGCTCGGGGCCGCAGCGTGATCAAGTGTCGTGCCGTGACGGGGACAGCTGGAGTGGATCTCAATCGACAGGGATCGCGTGTAGGGTGGGCAAAGGCGGCCCCGACGCTTCGATTGATGCACCGCGCCAGATCCGCCGTGCCCACGTGGTCGGGCGCGGCCAAAAAGCATCTGAGGTCGGGCCTCACCGCGCGGGCACGGCGGACCTGGCGCCGTGCCGACGTGTTGACGCCTCGGCCGCCTTTGCCCGCCCTACGCCGTGTCGCCACAGGGCGCCGCGAGGGGAGGGCGCCTCAGGGGCGGCGTCAATGACTTTCTCGGATCTAACGCCGGACCTGAAGGCGCGGCTGCCGCAGCTGCGCGGCAGGCTGCTCGCCCATCAGCCGCTTGCCGAGCTCACGTGGTTCCGTGTCGGCGGTCCGGCGCAGGTTCTGTTCATGCCAGAGGACGAGAACGATCTTGCTTATCTGCTGGCGCGGGTGCCGACCGACATTCCGGTCACCGTTATCGGCCTCGGTTCGAATCTGATCGTGCGCGGCGGCGGCGTGCCGGGCGTGGTTGTCCGGCTCGGACGCGGTTTTGGTGGCATCACCGTGGAGGCGGGCGCGCGCATTCGCGCCGGCGCCGCCGTGCCCGACGTCAAAGTTGCGCGGGCCGCGCAGCAGGCGGGCGTCGCCGGCCTCGCGTTCTTGCGCGGCATCCCCGGTGCGATCGGCGGCGCCTTGCGCATGAACGGTGGCGCTTACGGCCGCGAGACCAAGGATGCATTGGTCGAGGCACGCGCGATCGATCGAAAGGGGCATATCCGCGTACTGAAAAACGCCGACATGGGTTATAGCTATCGCCATTGCGGCGCGGCCGAGGATCTCATCTTCACGCAGGCGCTGTTGCAAGGGACGCCGGGCGACCCAGCCGCCATTGCGGCCGAGATGGACAAGATCACGGAGTCGCGCGAGGCGACGCAGCCGATCAAGAGCCGCACCGGCGGTTCGACCTTCAAGAATCCGCCGGGTCAAAAGGCCTGGCAGCTCATCGACGCCGCCGGCTGCCGCGGCCTCGTGGTCGGTGACGCACAGGTGTCCGAGATGCACTGCAATTTCCTGATCAATCGCGGCGGTGCCACGGCGGTGGATATTGAGCGCCTCGGCGAGACGGTGAGGGAGCGCGTGCGGGAAAGGACCGGCGTCGAGCTCGAGTGGGAAATCAAGCGGATCGGGGTGGCCGAACGGGTGCTCGATGTAGCCGTGGGAATCAAGCAAGCACCGCAATGAGGCGCTTGTCGTTGCTGTGCCGGCGAGACATGCCGATTGCAACGCCCTGCATCACATTGTGAGCGCCACCACCCCCTTCGCATCGCCGATTAAGGGGCGCTCGGCGATTCGGGGAACGCCGCTTTCCGGCAAAAGATTAAGGATTGCCGTACAAAGGTTATCGGGTCCCAAGAATCCATACCGAGGGCGGAGGTCAGATGAATACGGGCAAGCATGTTGCCGTCCTCATGGGAGGCTGGTCGGCCGAGCGCGAGGTCTCGCTGCGTTCGGGAAGGGCATGCGCCGACGCCCTCGGGCGGTTGGGCTATCGCGTGACCCGCATCGATGTCGGCCGTGACATCGCGACCGTGCTTACGACGGTCCGGCCCGACGTCGTCCTCAACGTGCTGCACGGACGGCCGGGTGAGGACGGCACGCTGCAGGGCCTCTTGGAGATCTTGGGAATCCCCTATTCGCATTCCGGGGTGCTTGCCTCATCGGTCGCCATGCAAAAGGACGTGGCGAAGACGCTGCTGCAGGCGGCGGGCGTGCCGGTTGCCGAAGGACTGACCGCCGCCCGCCACGAAGCCGCCAAGCAGCACCTGTTGCCGCGCCCCTATGTCATAAAGCCCATCGCCGAAGGCTCGAGCGTCGGCGTGTTCATTGTCACGCCGTCGCACGAGCACCCGCCGCAGGAGCTCTTTCGGGAGGATTGGACATTCGGCGAGGTCGTCCTGCTCGAACGCTACATTCCGGGCAAGGAACTGACCTGCGCGGTCATGGGCGACACGGCGCTCGACGTCATCGAGATCATGCCGACCGAGCGGTTCTATGATTACGAGGCGAAATATGCCCCCGGCGGCTCGACGCATGTGCTGCCCGCGCAAATTTTACCGGATGTTTACCAACGGGTACGAAGAATGGCGCTGGAGGCACATCGTGCGCTCGGCTGTCGGGGTGTGACCCGTGCGGACTTTCGCTACGACGACACCATCGGGGTGACGGGAGAGTTGGTCTGCCTCGAGGTCAATACCCAACCAGGCATGACCGAGACGTCGCTTGTGCCTGAGCTTGCGGCCCACGCGGGCATAACGTTCGATGAGCTGGTGCGATGGATGGTCGAGGACGCCTCGCTCAACCGCTGAAGCGGACGAGGCAATCACGCGAGCCGGCGGGCGCTGATGCCGCCGCGTCGTGCGTCCATGCGCCCCGCCCACTGGCCCCTCGCAACCCGCGCTTCGGCGCGCTAGCTGGATGGCGCTCTCACGTGCATGAAGCCCTCTCCTCGATATTTGCGCTACGGCTCCCGCGCGGATCCGGTATTGCTGCGTCGGTTCTGTTCCTGGTCGTCACCGGCCTCTACGGAATGGTGCAGGGCGACCACATGCGTTCCTTCATCGCGGCCTTGAGCGAAGCGCCCGACGCCGTTGCCAACGGCCTGGGATTTAGGATCACGACCTACGCGCTCAGTGGGCAGAACCAACTTAGCCAGGATGACATCCTCGCCGGCGCCGGCGTCAGCGCGAGCAGCTCGCTCCTGCTCCTCGACGTAGAGGCGGCCCGCGCCAAACTGAAAGCCAATCCGTGGATTGCCGACGCAACGGTGCTGAAGCTTTATCCCGGCCGCCTGCAGATCACCGTCACCGAACGCCGCCCCTTCGCGCTGTGGCAGAAGGACGGCAAGGTGTCGGTGATCGCTGAGGACGGCACCGTGCTTGAGCCTTACGTGACGCGGCGTCTCGCCTTCATGCCGCTCGTCGTCGGGGAGGGCGCCGAGCTCAGGGCAAAGGAATTTCTCGCGCTGCTCGACCGCTATCCTGATATCCGCGATGCGGTGCGTGCCTCCATTCTGGTCGCCGAGCGGCGCTGGAATCTGCGCCTGAAGAACGGCGTCGACGTGCGCCTTCCGGAATTCAACGTCGAAAAGGCGCTCGCGGCGCTCGTTGCGCTCGATCATGAGAAGAAGCTGCTTTCGCGTGACATCACCGCCGTCGACTTGCGCCTCGCCGACCGCGTCACGGTGCGGCTCTCCGAGGCCGCCGCCAAGGCCCGCGAGGAAGCGCTCAAAGAACGAAAGACGAAGCGCAAGGGAACCGACGCATGAGTTCCCTGCGCCTAACCCCGAAAATGAAACCGATCGCACGCAATCGCTCAAAGCTCGTTGCCGCGCTCGACGTCGGCACCAGCAAGATCGTGTGCGTCATCGCCCGGCTCAAGCCGCTCGAGCAGCAGGAAGCCGTGTGCCGGCGGACCCATGCAGTCGAGGTGATCGGCATCGGCCACACCTTCGCGCGCGGGGTCAAGTCGGGTTCGGTGGTCGACCTCGCGGAGGCGGAGCAGGCGGTCCGCCACTGCGTTGATCTCGCCGAGCGGATGGCTGCGGTGCAGCTGGAATCCGTGGTGGTGTCGCTGTCGGCTGGGCGGCCCGGCAGCGAGCTGTTCCATGCCGATGTTGATGTCTCCGGCCAGGCGGTGGCCGAGGGCGATATTGCTCGGGTGTTGAGCGCCGGCAGCCGGCATTCGGTGCGCGAGGACCGCGCCGTCCTGCATTCGCTACCGACCGGCTACACGCTCGACGAGACTCGGGACATTGACGACCCACGCGGCATGCTCGGGCACAGGTTCGGCGTGGACATGAACGTGGTCACCGCCGACATCGCGGCGGCGCGCAATTTGATGTTGGCGGTCGAACGTTGCCATCTCGCGATCGAGGCAATGGTGGCGAGCCCCTACGTTGCCGGCCTAGCGGCGCTCGCTGACGACGAAGCCGATCTTGGCGCTGCCATAGTCGATCTCGGCGCCGGCACCACGACGATGGCGGTCTTCTCCAAGGGCCGTTTCTTGCATGCGGATGGATTCGCGGTCGGCGGCCAACATGTGACGCGGGATCTCGCGCGCGGGCTCAATGCACGGATTTCAGATGCGGAGCGAATCAAAACATTTTATGGCAGTGTGTTGGCGGGCAGATCTGATGAGCGTGACATGATCACCGTACCGCCGGTCGGCGATCAGGAAAACGAGCAGCCGCAATTCGTCTCGCGCGCGAAGGTCGTGCGGATCATCAAGCCGCGGGTCGAAGAGATTCTGGAGATGGTGCGTGATCGCCTTGCCGCCTCGCCGTTCGCGGCGCAAGCGCGCGGGCATGTGGTTTTGACCGGCGGAGCGAGCGAGCTCAATGGCCTGAGCGACCTCGCCTCGCGCATTCTCAACCGCTCGGTGCGCATCGGACGGCCGCTCGGCCTGGCCGGGCTTCCCGACGCTGCGAAAGGCCCGGCCTTCGCGGTCGCGGCCGGCCTGCTGGTCTACCCGCAGGCGGCGCATCTTGAACATTTCAAACCGCGGGCAACGCGGCGCTCGGTGACAGGGACGGATGGTTATATCGCACGGGTCGGACGATGGCTTCGCGAGAGCTTCTGATGGCCCCCACACCCGATCCACGATGCGGCCGGTGGCGGACCGGCCGTCTTCGCGGCGTCCCAAATGCTCGCGTAGCAACGAGGCACCCATGACTATCAACCTTAGGATTCCCGATATCCGCGAGCTGAAGCCACGGATCACTGTGTTGGGCGTCGGCGGCGCTGGGGGGAATGCGGTCAACAACATGATTGCCGCCGGGCTCGAAGGCGTCGACTTCGTTGTCGCCAACACCGATGCCCAGGCGCTGACCATGTCCAAGGCCGAGCGCATCATCCAGATGGGGGTGCAGGTGACCGAAGGCCTCGGCGCCGGGTCGCAGCCGGAGGTCGGGCGCGCGGCGGCCGAGGAGGTGATCGACGAAATTCGCGATCACTTGTCGGGAGCGCACATGGTGTTCGTCACTGCGGGTATGGGTGGCGGCACCGGAACCGGCGCTGCCCCGGTGATCGCCAAGATCGCGCGTGAGCTCGGCATTCTGACAGTCGGCGTTGTCACCAAGCCGTTCCATTTCGAAGGCCAGCGCCGCATGCGCTTCGCCGAGGCCGGCATTCAGGAACTGCACAAGGTCGTTGACACCCTACTGATCATCCCCAACCAGAACTTGTTCCGGGTGGCCAATGACAAGACGACCTTCGCCGATGCTTTCGCCATGGCCGATCAGGTGCTCTATTCGGGCGTTGGCTGCATCACCGATCTGATGGTGAAGGAGGGGCTCATCAATCTCGATTTCGCCGACGTGCGCGCGGTCATGCGCGAGATGGGCAAGGCGATGATGGGCACCGGCGAAGCGTCCGGCGAGAAGCGGGCGCTGACCGCAGCGGAGGCGGCGATCGCCAATCCGCTCATAGACGATTCGTCCATGAAGGGCGCACGCGGGCTCTTGATCTCGATCACCGGGGGCAAGGACCTCACCCTCTTCGAGGTGGACGAGGCCGCCACCCGCATTCGCGAGGAAGTTGACCAGGACGCCAACATCATTGTCGGCGCAACCTTCGACGAGAACCTCGACGGCATCATTCGGGTGTCGGTTGTCGCGACCGGCATTGATCAGATCACGACCGCACGCACCATGGCGACCCCGGCGCCAGCCGCTCCCGAGGCCCGCCTGACGGAGCTGACGCAAAAGCTGCGCGCGGACACCCAACGCCTCGCCGAGCGCATGGAGCGCAATGAGGGCCCGGCGCGGCCAACGATGCCGGCGGCGGCGCAGTCCTCGCCCTCGGCTTCGGCGCACTCCACCGAAGCGGTCGAGGCGGCCGCCAAGGCCGCGGTGGCGGCGGCGCTGCTGCCGCCACAAACGGGGGCCGAGGATGTTACGCTGCGGCCGATCGCGCCGAAGCCCTCCTTGTTCCCAGAGCCGAGCGCCAGCAAGCAGCCCTCGGTGATGCCGGACTCGGACACCTTCATCCCGCCGCACCCGGAGCGCATCCCCAAGAGCGCCCCGCGGATGCCGCGGATCGAGGATCTGCCGATGCCGGCACAGAACGAGCTGCGCGCCAAGCGCGGCGAGGTGCAAGAACCTGAGCACCCGGAAAGGCGGAGAATGGGCTTACTGCAGAGGTTGGCGTCAGTTGGGCTAGGCCGGCGCGAGGAGGAGGTCGAAGAGCCGGCGCGTCCGGCGCCGGTTGGACAGGCGCCGAAGCCGGCCAATCGTCCGCAACCGCCGCGTGCGCCGAATCGCCCGCCCGAATCACGCGCGCCGGACCCGGTTTCGGAATATGCAAAGCGCGGGACGCCCCAGGGTCTCGATCAAAACGGTAGACAGACACCTGTGTATAATTCCGTACAGGACGACCAACTTGACATCCCGGCATTCCTGCGACGCCAGGCAAATTGAGCAAGCGGGGGCTGCTGTTCATGGCTATAGCCTGCCCCCCCAACGCCCGCGACAACCCTCCTATGGCGGCGCAGATATTAGTCGTAACTTATTGATATGTCTTATATTCCTCAAAGGTGCGCAGGCCGCCGACGGTGCGAAGGGCAAGGAGATTAACCGGTGGCCCGCATCAGCTCGGACGACGCAATGTTGACACCTAGTATAATCGTGCTTGAGCGAGGGCATGATTGAGGCTGGACGAAGGTAACACTTGGTAAAAAAGCGTGAGTTGGTCTTAAGGGGCGCTCGTGGTTAAGGTTCTGACCACAACGGGCTTTCGTCGGGGGGACGAAGCGGTCTTAAGGATCGAGCCGGTTAGGCCCTTGTTCCCCGTCCATGGCGAGAAGAAGACCCGATAACCTATTGGGGGACAGGGCGCGCTCAGCGCCCGCCGACCCGGATGCGGAATGAGAGCATGAAAGCTGCCAGGCAGACGACGCTCCGCGACGACATCACGATCTCAGGGATCGGCGTTCATTCCGGTTTACCAGTCACGGTAAACCTCCACCCGGCCGATGCAGATACGGGAATTGTCTTCGTTCGCTCCGGCCCCGATGGCGAGCATGAAGTGCGCGCCAACGTCGATGCCGTCACGGCGACGGAGTTTGCTACCGTGCTCGGTAACGGTTCCGGCCCGCTGGTGTCGACCGCGGAGCATCTGCTGTCGGCCTTGCATGGATTGGGCGTCGACAATGTCGTGATCGACGTTGATGGTCCAGAAGTACCCATTCTGGATGGCAGCGCTGCCCCCTTTGTTACGGCGATCGATCAAGTCGGTCTTGTCTCGTTGAACAAAGTGCGTCGCTATATCCAGGTTCTCAAACCGGTGCGCGTGGCGAAGAACGGCTGTTATGGCGAAATCGCTCCGAATCGAAGCGGCTTTCGCGTGGAAATTGATATCGAGTTCGACCACCCGCTGATCGGCCGCCAATCGTTGGCCGCCGATGTCGAGCCTGATCCGTACCGCCGCGAACTGGCGCGCGCGCGCACGTTCGGCTTCCTGCGCGATGTTACGAAGCTCTGGAGCGCAGGCTATGCGCTCGGCGCCTCCTTTGAGAATACGCTCGTCGTCTCCGACAATCGGGTGCTCAATCCCGATGGCCTGCGTTACCGGGACGAATTCGTTCGCCACAAGGCTATGGATGCGGTCGGTGACTTGACCCTCGCGGGCGCGCCGCTGCTTGGCGTTTATCGGTCATTCCGCGGCGGCCACAAGCTCAACCATGCGGTGCTGTCCGCGTTAATGGCCGATCGTTCGGCTTGGCGCTGGGCTGAAGCCGAAACTCCACGCCGTGTCCGCGGCCGCGCGGATGTCGCCACCGGCCTTGTGGCGCCAGCATACGCGCCGGACGTGTCCTGAGGATAAGACGTTTCCGCCACATTCCCGGCCGATTGCCGGCATAAACGCAGAAGACGGCCGACCTGTTCCGGTTTGCGATCGATCCGGTAACGGGAGCGGTGGCCGCTGTGGAACCTCGCTCGGGGACGGGATCCATCACACCCATGTTTTTTGGTATCTTCGCGTCGGTTGACCGGGATCGGCGGCGTCCAGTTGTGCGCCTGCTGACGATGACGTTTGCCCTGGCGCTGCTTGGCGGTTGCGCCGGCATTTTTGCCGAGAAAGAGGTGCAGGTCCCCGACGAGCCTGCCGACAAGCTCTACAATGAAGGCTTGTACCTTTTGAACAACAAGAAGGATTACGGTGAAGCGGCGAAAAAGTTCGAGGAAGTGGACCGCCAGCATCCGTATTCCGATTGGGCGCGCAAGGCGTTGCTGATGTCGGCGTTCGCCTATTATGAGAGCGCGAAGTACGATGACGCGATCGCTGCGGCCAAGCGCTACGTCACCCTGCATCCCGGTAGCCCGGACGCTGCCTACGCCCAGTATCTGATCGGATCCTCGTTTTACGACCAGATCCCGGACGTGACACGGGATCAAGCGCGGACTGAAAAAGCCCTCAACGCCCTCGAGGAAGTGGCTCGCAAATATCCCGATACTGAGTATGCCATCAGCGCAAAGAAGAAGGTGGATGTGGCTCGCGACCAGCTTGCGGGCAAGGAAATGGAACTCGGACGTTATTACCTGCAGCAGCGCGCCTACACGGGCGCCATCAACCGGTTCAAGGTGGTGGTGACGCAGTATCAGACCACGCGCCACGTCGAGGAAGCGTTGGAGCGCTTAACCGAATCTTACATGGCGATCGGCGTTGTGCAGGAGGCGCAGACCGCCGCGGCCGTGCTGGGCCATAACTTCCCTGATAGTCGCTGGTATAAAGATGCCTACAATCTGGTGCGGTCCGGCGGGGTCGAGCCGAACGAAGACAAAGGCTCCTGGATAAGCCGGGCTTTCAAGAAGCTCGGCGTCGGTTGGGCTTTCAAGAAACAGGGCATCGGGTAGACTCCAAGGGTCATGTTGGCCCGTATCTCGATTCGCGACATCGTTCTCATCGATCGGCTCGATCTCGACTTCGCCGGCGGACTTGCCGTCCTCACCGGCGAGACAGGGGCTGGCAAGAGCATTCTGCTCGACGCGTTTGCGCTCGCGCTGGGCGCGCGGGGCGATGCCTCGCTGGTGCGTCAGGGGGCCGAGCAGGGCCAAGTCACGGCCGTGTTCGAGCTGCCGCCGGACCACAAGGCGCGCGCGCTGATTGCTGCAGCCGACATCGCGGTTGAGGACCAGCTGATCCTGCGCCGCGTGCAACTTGCCGATGGCCGCACGCGCGCCTTCATCAACGACCAGCCGGTCAGCGTGCAGGCCTTGAAAAGCTTCGGCGCCGCGCTGGTGGAGATTCATGGCCAGCACGACGAGCGCGCGCTCGTCGACGCGCCCACCCACCGCCGGCTGCTCGATGCCTATGGCGGTCTGGAGGCGCACGCCGATGCGGTTGAGCGATTATGGAGCGAGCAGCGGCGCGCTCAGGAGGAGCTGGCGTCACACCGCGCCAATGTCGAGCGCGCCCGCAACGAGGCCGAATGGCTGCGCCACGCAGTGGCCGAGCTCGCAACGCTTGCCCCGCAGATCGGCGAGGAGACCGCGCTTGCCGAGCGCCGTACAGGCATGATGCAAGGCGAAAAGGTCGTCGAAGATCTGCGCTCGGCGCATGCGACGGTCGCCGGCAATCAGTCGCCGATCCCGGCGTTGTCGGCCGCGATCCGCCGCCTGGAACGCCGATCCGGCCAGGTTCCTGCCCTCGTCGAACCGGCCGTCAAGGCGCTCGATGCCGCGCTCGCTTCGCTCGGCGAAGCGCGCGATCACCTTGAGCGGGCGCTGCAACTTGCCGCCTACGATCCGCGCGAGCTCGACCGCATCGAGGAGCGTCTGTTCGCATTGCGCGCGGCGGCCCGCAAATTTCATGTTCCGGTCGACGAGCTCGCGGCGTTGCGCACGCGCTATGCCGCCGATCTGGCGCTGCTCGATGCCGGCGCCGAGCGTCTCGATGCGCTCGAGGCTGCTGCGCGCGAGGCGCAGGTCCGTTACCGCGATGCGGCGTCCGCGCTTTCGGCGGGGCGCAGGCGTGCGGCGCTGGCGCTCGACAAGGCCGTCAATGCCGAGCTCAAGCCGCTCAAGCTCGAGCGCGCCCGGTTCTCGACCGAGGTTGCGACCGATGCCGAGGCGGCCGGGCCGCACGGTATCGATCGCGTCGAGTTCTGGGTCACGACCAATCCCGGCACCAGACCCGGGCCGATGATGCGGGTCGCCTCGGGCGGCGAGCTCGCGCGCTTCCTCCTCGCCCTCAAGGTCGTCCTCGCCAAATGCGGCTCGGCGCCCACCCTAGTGTTCGACGAGATCGACACCGGCGTCGGCGGCGCCGTAGCCGACGCCATCGGCCAGCGCCTCGCGCGGCTAGCCACCGGCGTGCAGGTGCTCGCCGTCACCCACGCGCCGCAGGTGGCGGCCCGCGCCGATCGCCATTTCCTGATCACCAAGGCGCCGCTCGACAAAGGACGCCGCGTCGCGACCCGCGTGTCGGTGGTCGCCGCCGAGCGCCGCCGCGAGGAGATCGCCCGCATGCTCGCTGGCGCCGAGATCACGGCCGAAGCGCGCGCCGCGGCCGAGCGCCTGATCAGCGCCGCGGCGGGCTGACATCGAGACCTTTGCGTGGGGCGCTGTCCTCCGATTTTCTTGGATAGTGCTCGGCCGCTTGGGTCGTTCCTAAAACTGAACTTCACCATGTTCGTGGTGCGCGGCGCGTTGCGAAAGCGGGCGTGGTTGATTAAGGGTCTTGTCCGAACCGCTCCGGCGCAAAGGCATTTGGTGCAAAATTGGACTCATGAAGACGGACAACCGGAGCGAAACGGCGGTCGGTGAGCTGAACGAGGCGCAGGCCAAGGCCGAGCTCAAGCGGCTCTCCGCGGAGCTCGCGGAGCACGACCGCCGCTACTACCAGGAGGACGCGCCGACCGTGTCGGACGCGGACTATGACGCGCTACGACGGCGCAACGACGCGATCGAGGCACGATTTCCGGAATTGATCCGCGCCGACTCGCCCTCGCGCCGCGTCGGCGCGCCGGCGGCGGCCAAATTCGCCAAGGTGCGCCACCGCGTGCCGATGCTCTCGCTCGGCAACGCCTTCGCTGAGGACGATGTCGTCGAGTTCGTTGAACGGGTGCGCCGGTTTCTGCGCCTTGCCGACGACGAGCCGCTTGCGTTCAGCGCCGAGCCGAAGATCGACGGGCTGTCGCTCTCGCTCCGCTACGAAGGCGGGGAGCTTGTGAACGGGGCGACGCGTGGCGACGGCAGCGAGGGAGAGGATGTCACCGCCAATGTGAAAACGTTGGCGGATGTCCCGCAGCGGCTGAAAGGCCGGGGCGTGCCGGCCGCGTGTGAGGTGCGTGGCGAAGTTTACATGGCCAAGCACGCTTTCCTCGCGCTCAACAAGCGCCAAGCGGAAATCGGGGGGCAGATTTTTGCCAATCCGCGCAGCTCCGCGGCCGGCTCGTTGCGTCAGAAGGACCCATCGATCACGGCCTCGCGGGCGCTCGGCTTCTTTGCCTATGGTTGGGGCGAGATGAGCGTGATGCCGGCCGACACGCAGTCGGGCATGGTCAAGTGGTTCGCGGCATGCGGCTTCAAGACCAATCCGCTGACGAAGATGTGCCAATCGGTCGAGGCGCTGCTGGAATTTCATCGCCAGATCGAGGCGCAGCGCGCAACGCTCGACTACGACATCGACGGCGTCGTCTATAAGGTCGATCGCCTCGATTGGCAGGAACGGCTCGGTTTCGTGTCGCGCAATCCGCGTTGGGCGATCGCGCACAAATTTCCGGCTGAGCAGGCAACCACTATCGTCAAGGACATCGAGATTCAAGTCGGCCGCACCGGAGCGCTCACGCCGGTTGCCAAGCTTGAGCCGGTTACGGTCGGCGGCGTCGTGGTGCAGAACGCGACATTGCATAATGCCGACGAGATCGAGCGGCTCGATGTCCGCATCGGCGATACGGTGACGGTTCGGCGGGCCGGCGACGTCATTCCGCAAGTGCTGGGCGTCGTCGCGGAGAAGCGTCTGCACGGCGCCAAGCCGTATCAGTTTCCGAAAGGGTGTCCGTGCCATCTGCACACGGAAATCGTGCGCGAACGGACGGCAACGGGCGAGGAGGGCGCGGTCGCCCGTTGCACCGGCGAGTTCGCCTGTCCCTATCAGACGGTGGAGCATCTCAAGCATTTCGTTTCCCGCCGCGCCTTCGATATCGAGGGGCTCGGCGAGAAGCAGATCGATCTGTTCTACAAGCAGGAATGGGTCAAGGAGCCGGCCGATATTTTCACGCTGGAACAGCGCAACAACAAAATCCGCCTGGAGGAGGTGGAAGGATTTGGCAAAACCTCGGTGCGTAATCTGTTCAGCGCCATCGAAGCGCGGCGTGAAATTCCGCTAGAGCGGTTCATATACTCGCTGGGCATTCGCCACGTGGGCGAGACGACAGCGGCTGCGCTGGCGCGCGGATATGGCACCTGGGACGCCTTCCACGAAGCATGCCTCAAGCTTGCCAAGGGTGACGAGGAGACGAAGCAAGAAATGGATGCGCTCGATCAGATCGGCGACACGGTGATCGAGAGTCTGGGTGAGTATTTCGGTGAAGCGCATAATCGTCGGCGTATCGACCGGCTTGTGGCGCAGGTGCGCATCCGCGAGGCCGAGAAGCCGCGCACGGATTCCGCCGTTGCGGGCAAGACCGTCGTCTTCACCGGCACGCTGGAAAAAATGACCCGCGAGGAGGCGAAGGCCTCGGCAGAGCGTCTGGGCGCCAAAGTGGCCAGCTCGGTTTCGAAGAAGACGGATTACGTCGTGGCCGGCGCGAGCGCGGGCTCCAAGCTCGGCAAAGCGAAGGAGCTTGGCGTCGAGGTGTTGACCGAGGACGAATGGCTCGCGCTGGTCGGGCGCTGACTTGCGCGGCTCAAGCCGCGAGCGGACGGGTCGCTTGCTCGAGCCAGGCTCGCGTTTCGGTATCGACTAGCGGCGCCAGGGTCGCCGCAACGCTCGCGTGATAGCGATCAAGCCAAGCGGTCTCGTCCGCGCTCAGCATCCGAGTTTCGACCAGACGCCGGTCGATGGGTGCCAGCGTGAGTGTCTCGAAGGCGTTGAGCGGTTTTTCGGCGCCGGGAACCGATGGCGCTTCCACCACGAGAATCAGGTTCTCGATGCGGATGCCGTAATGGCCGGTCCGATAGTAGCCAGGCTCGTTCGACAGGATCATCCCGCGCTTGAGCGGCGCGCTGCCGAGTTTGGAGATACGCGCGGGTCCCTCATGCACCGAGAGATAGCTGCCGACGCCGTGGCCGGTGCCGTGATCGAAATCAAGCCCTGCGGCCCACAGATACTGCCGGGCAAAGGAGTCAAGCTGCGCGCCGCTGGCGCCGTCCGGAAAAACGGCGCGGGCAATCGCGATGTGGCCCTTGAGCACGTACGTGAAGCGCTCGCGCATCTCGGCGCTGGGCGCGCCGACCGCGAGCGTGCGCGTCACGTCCGTGGTGCCGTCCTCATATTGGGCACCGGAGTCGATCAGGAACAGGTCGCCCGGGGCGATGTCCCGGTTGCTTCGGCGCGTGACGCGATAGTGAACGATAGCTCCGTCAGGGCCTGCTCCGGAGATGGTCGGAAAGGATACGTCTTTGAGCAGGTTGCTGTCGCGGCGAAAGGTCTCCAATGCTTCAACCGCGTCGATCTCGGTGAGCCGGCCGTGCGGCGCTTCCCGCTCGAACCAAGCCAGGAAGCGTACCAGCGCCACGCCGTCGCGCCGATGCGCGGCGCGTGCGCCCTCGATCTCGGTTATGTTCTTCACCGCTTTCATTTGCGCGATGGGATCTGCTCCGCGCGTCACCTTGCCGCCGCTCGTCGTGACGAGGCGCGCGAGCGCGTCGGCCGCGGTTGCCTGATCAAGACGCACTGTCGCCTGCTTGCCGCCGAGCGCCGTCAGGTCGGGGACGAGCGCTGAGCCGTCACGCAGCAGCGCCAACGGTTCGAGGGCGTCACGTACCGCCGGCGTCAGCTTGCCGGCATCGAAGTAAAGGAGCGGCGAGTCTTCCTTCGGGATAAGCGCGAAGCCCAGGGCAATCGGCGTGTGTGCCACGTCGGTGCCGCGAATATTGAAGGCCCAGGCGAGCGCATGCGGATCGGATACCACGAGCGCATCGGCGCGCAGCTTGCGGATCTCCTCGCGAATGCGCTCAAGCTTTGCCGCCGCGTCCTCGCCGGCAAAGCGCAGGTCGTGCAGCACCACCAAGCCCCGCGGCGGCGGCGGGCGGTCGGTCCAAATCGCGTCGACCGGATTGGCGTCGATGGCAATCAGCGCCGCGCCCGCCGTCGCGCACGCCTTGGCAAGCTTTTCGGCGCCTTCGACCGTATGCAGCCACGGGTCATAGGCAAGTTTTGTTTGCGCCGTCAGGTTGGCCTCGATCCACGCCTCCGGCGACAGGTCGGCCACGGGCTGGATGCTGAAAATATTGCCGTCGACTTGCTCGCGCGCCTGTAGCGTGTAGCGGCCATCGACGAATAGGACGGCGCGGTCGGCGAGCACGATGGCGGTGCCGGCCGAGCCGCTAAATCCCGTCAGCCAGGCAAGCCGCTCGTCGCACGGCGGCACGTATTCGTTCTGGTGGCGATCGGCGCGCGGAATGACGAGGCCATCGAGGCCGCGCCGCGCCAATTCCTCACGCAACTTGGCAACGCGGCCCGGCGTCGAAGCAAGGTCGGCCGGATCGTCGAACGTCTGGAAGCGGGCCTCGAACATGGCCGGCACTCTAGCGGGACTGCCTTCGCATGGTAAAATTTCCGTGCAGAAGTTGGGCGTTAGGGCATCCGCAGGGGCAAAGCCCATCATCCGTGGCAGGCGCCTCTTTTTTCGTCAACCTTCTTTGCCTATATTGGGTTTGCCGGCGCAAGCCGGATATGGCGATAAACGGCCGTCGTAATAAACCTATCGGACCCGGGGGCGGTACCCGGCGCCTCCACCCAAGCCCAGCCCGTGGTCGGGTTCTGGGCTTTGGCGGGGGCGAAATAGGATCGACGAGGGCGTAAAGGGCGGACTTTTGCTCGGTATGGTTCCGCCGTTATCGGGCCACAGCTATAGTTGCCAACGACAACTATGCTCCGGTTGCTCAGGCCGCGTAACGCGGTTTGATAGACCGATCTAAAGTCCTGGCGTCTTAGCAGCGTCAGGCGGGGTTCGGGGGCACCTGGCAACAGAAGCCCTCACTTCCGTCGCGCAGATCGGGCGGATCACGTTTGTACGAGGGGCAGGCGGTTTCCCGGCGGTGCCATTGACGTCTTGCAAGCATCATATCAGAAACAGCGCAAGCGGGATTGGCTCCATGGCCGTTGATCATATTCGGTACGATCTTCTGACGCAGCAGGCGCTGCGGGGCGTGGTGCGAGCGGTGCTCACCGATGTCGCCAAGCGCGGCCTGCCTGGCGAGCACCATTTCTATATCTCGTTCGACACGAATGCTGAGGGGTTGCGCCTGTCCTCGCGCATGCGCGCGCAATACCCCCAGGAAATGACTATCGTGCTGCAGCACCAATTCTGGGATCTGATCGTTACCGAGGAGGGGTTCGAGGTTGGCCTCTCGTTCGGTGGTGTCCCGGAGCGGCTGGTGGTGCCCTTCGAAGCGGTCAAATCCTTTGTCGATCCTTCCGTGGAGTTCGGACTGCGGTTCGAAGTCGTTTCCGAGGAAGGGGACGATGCGACGAAGCCCGCGGTGGGCGATGATACTGTCGCCAAACAGCCATCCGCGACAGGGGCGGACGCCGCACGGGCGCGTCCCGTCGATGCCAGCGCGGGCGCCCGCGCAGTCGAGAGCCGTGGCGAAGCCAAAGCTGAGCCGCAAACGGAGCCCGAGAGACCTTCCGGCGGGGGCGAGGTTGTGCGGCTCGACCGATTTCGCAAGAAGTGATCCGGGGTCGAGCAAGGCGTTGAACGCGGCCACCGGCCGGCGCCGCCCGATTGGTTGAACGCGCCTGACCACGGCCCGGCTGATTAGCTCGATACAAATCATACGAGAATTTTGTAAAATTACAATCTATGAGGCGAGATCGAAAAATCGTGATCAATTATTTACCGCGCTCGACAAGCTGTGAAGTGCGTAAAATGGGGTACAGTGTTATCGATTGCGACGGTTTTACGAAGGCGGGTGCGGTACATGACCTAGCGTTCTATACGTTCGAAGGATAATAAAATGATGGCGTGTCTAAGGGGAGATTCAGAATGTCTGTCGTAAGTTTCAAAGATACCACAAGATTTACCTGGCTCTTATGGGAAATAATTGAATATAGGCGCGTTGCTAGTTCGGGCAGTCAACTAACCGTGTATTGCAATTCGGGTTCGGCGGCACTCTGATACGACACGTCGGTGACGGCGATTGCGTTTGTGGGGATCGGTCGTCATGGTATCAACATAATCGGCGCCATCAGATGGGTCCTGCGAGGCCCCGCTTTGAACGCCGAGTCTTGAGTACGAGATCTGAGTATAGTTGAGTTCGATAAATGGGCAATGTCGTCAATCTTCGGGTTGCTCGCAAGAGAGCGCGCAGCCAAAGGGCCGCCCAGCGGGCGGCTGAAAATCGGCTTGTCCACGGGTTGTCGAAGGCGGAACGTGCGGTCGGTACCGCGCTGCGCACCAAAGCAAGCCGCGACCTCGACCGGCATCAGATCAAGAACGGAGAGGGACAACAATGAAATCGCCGGTTGTCAAGCGCTCGATCGTGATCGCTGGTCACAAAACGAGCGTCAGTCTCGAAGACGGGTTCTGGACCGGGTTGAAGGAGATCGCCGGCGGGCGCGACATCACCCTATCCGACCTTGTAGCGACCATCGATACCGATCGGCTTCACGGCAATTTGTCATCGGCAATCCGCCTCTTCGTGCTCAACCACTATCGGGTGCACGCGCAGGAGGGACGGACCGAAACCCCGGATCAACGCCGGCAATTGCCCGTTAGCGTCGCGCCGTCGCTTATGTCGATGGACTAAGTATCGTCCTCAATCCACGCACGTCGTCTTTTTAAAGAATTCCGCCCGGCTCCAAAGCCGGGGGAACCTGATCGTAGGTTGCCGCAAAGGTGACCTGCGACACGGCCAGCCGTCGCGCTTGCGCACGCACATGTGTGAGCTTCGTTGGTTGGTATGGAAGTAGAGTGCAAAAGTGCAATGAACGCCTGCGCCCTTTCCGGCCAGGTCCAACAAAAAGGGGGCCACATAATGTTGCGGGAAGTTTCGTGTGAGTCGTTGAATGAAAATGAGGGGAGGCGAATGAAGTCTGCAGTTTTGAAGCGTTCGGTGGTCATTGGCGGGCACAAGACAAGTGTCAGCCTTGAAGACAAATTCTGGGGTAGCCTGAAGGCCATTGCAGGGGAGCGCAACCTGACGCTTTCCGAGTTGGTGGCAACGATAGATGCGGAGCGGGCGCACGGCAATTTGTCGTCCGCAATCCGCCTATTCGTGCTTGATCATTATCTTTCGCTCATTCCGGCGAATGTCGACGACGACAGCGAGAGGCGCGACGGCTTGCCGATTCATTCGGCCCCCCCGTTGTTGGACGCGGAGAACCCTGCCCCGGTCAGGGGCGCCCCCAGAGATTGAACGGAAGCACGCTCGGCGTTTTGGGCCGCGGCCGCGAGGTCGCGGCCGCGCTTGGTGCACGAAGCCCGGTCCGCGCGGATGGACGCAACGGCTTGCGCTCCGACGATAGCGGCAGCGGGTCAGTTTCGATCGTCTTCGGCAGGGGCTCGGGGGCTTGAAGCGGCAAAAAAGCGCTCGGCGCGACAGGCTTTTGGTTCCTGCCGGGCGCTTGATTTGGTTCCGGTGTGATCGGCGCGGCTTCGTCTCGCGCCGGCCCAAGCGGGCCCGTCTGGGCCTGCGGGTCGCGCGGCGCGGGCTCGCGCCGGCTCGCATCGATCACTTCGAGCCGCCGGGTCTGACGCTCGACCGCCCGTAGCGTAAGCCAGGAGGCGAGGGACGAGACGTCCAACGCGTGATGCGGCGCATCAATCGGCCCCTTGAGAGTAATCAGCACGTCGGGTCGCAGTTCTGATGCATTTGCCTCGCCCGATCCGGTCAAGGTGAGGCGCGCATCGAGGCGTGCCTGAGATAGGTCAACGTCGGCGTTTACGGCGAGGTCAACGTCTTCGTGCTTGACGGTCGCGCCGACATGCGCTCGTCCAAGCGTGAGCGTGATCGGAGCCTCGAGGTGGTGCACGTCAAAGTGGCCACCCTCGAGCGAAGCGCTGATCGTATCGTGGATGCGAGGCGCGTCGAGCATCGCGCCCTGATCAACAGCTCGGGTCAGTGCACCGAAGGCTTCCGGACCGAGCCCGGTAAGCGCGCCGCCGTCGAGTGTGATCGTGCCGCCGCCGGTGACCGAGCCGATCAATGCGATTGGGCTCAATCCTTCGCCTTCTCCGTCGATCTGCAGCGCAAGTCGGCCGCTGATCGGTGGCTTGGCGCGACCGGCGAAAAAGGCCGTGGCATCCGCATCGGTCAATGCTACGCGGACATGGGCAGCCAGCCCATGCTCTGCGCGGTGGATCGATAGCTCGCTCGCCAAATGACCGCCCGCCAGCATGCCGCCCAAGTCCTCGATGGCAAATTCCGACGGACCGAAGCGGAGCAACGTCCGGGCCTGTTGCACGACGAGGCTCGGGGTGAATTTCGCGCGTGCCACCTTGAGCTTGATGGCGCCGGCAAAGTCGGAAGAAAACCAGGCCGCGAACGGTTCGGGCGACCACAGCGCGAGCTCGCCGCGCGAGCCGCTTTGAACCGGCAGGCCAGCCACGGCTGCAATCGCGGCGGAGGCATCGATCGTATCGGTTTCGATCGTGCCGGTGAGCTGAATCGGGTGGCCCAAAATGGCGGTGAGTTGCCCGCGCAGGTTGGACCCCGCCACCCTTCCAGAGAGGTCGTCGAACGTCACCGTGCTTGCGTTGATGCCGAGGCGGGCATTGAGGGCGAGCGGCAGCGGCTCCTCCTTCGGTCCGGTCGGCTTTCGTCGCAAGGCTCGCGCGTCCGCAGCCACGACCGAGACTTTGAACGAGCCTGACGGGGCGTGCCCGTCGAACAGCCGCACCGTGCCCTTTGCAGTGGCGTCAAGACCGCCAGCGACGACGCGGCTATCAAGAGAGATGTCACCGTTCCAAGGCCCGTTGGCCGCCACGCTCACCCGCGCCGGGCGATTGTCGACCGCGACCAGGCGGTCGATGCCGAACAGGGCAGCAAGCGCGCTGCCGTCGTCCGCCGCGAACTCGCCCTCAAGCAAGACCTGCGCTTCCGCCGCGGCAGCCCCACCGCTTTGTCCGACGATCGCCATGCGAGCGATGCGCACGGCGCCTAAATGGCCATTCAGCCCGAGCCTTGCTTTGGTACCCTTTCCGACCCCGTCGTCTTCGAGTTCAAGCATTCCATGCAATTCAGCAGGAACGAAACGCTGACCCGCGTGACGTAAGGGCTCGGCCCCCTCGGCGGCGGACTGCGCCAGCCACGTGGCCACATCCGAGAGGACGGGGGAAAGGAAACGTTGGCCCAGGCCACGAACGGGCTCC
This sequence comes from Xanthobacteraceae bacterium, assembly GCA_052148715.1. Taxonomy (GTDB): domain Bacteria; phylum Pseudomonadota; class Alphaproteobacteria; order Rhizobiales; family Xanthobacteraceae; genus JBKQHQ01. Next base: position 37,533 of record JBKQHQ010000140.1, read on the forward strand.
GCAGCATCGACACCATACTTGGCCAACAGCGCTGCCACCCCTGAGAAGTCGTGCGCATCGAGCGTGAGGGCGAGGTGGCCGCGAGGTGCGGTCGCCGTCCCGTCGACGGCGCCGCTCAATTCGAAGGAAGCTCCGCCGAGGTCTGCCAACGCCAATCGGTCCACGTGTAGACCGTCATGATCGAGGCGCAGACGAGCCTCCGCTTGGCGCGCGTCCGTTCCGGCGATGGTGACGCGGCCGATCATGACGGCCAGCGAAATCTCGCTTGGCCAATCGAACTGCGTCCCGCGCAACGCTGCTTTAACGAAGGACTGGGCTGCCTCGACATCGAGCGTTGGCGCGCGAATTTCTGCCTCGAACCGTGTCGGATGATCGGTCGTGGCCCAAATATAAGCAACGCGCCCGTCGATAGTTTCACGCCCAAACTTGAGATTCAGCCGCTCGACCTGCAATCGGTCTGATGCCAGGGTGACTTCGCCGCTGGCGCGCAAAGGCTCCTTGGGGGCGGGGGGCGGGTCGGGGCGGCCCGCAAGCCAGGCGGCGAACGTCCGGGGCTCCTGCGTATCGATGCTGATAGGCCCAATGAATGTAAGCGGCGTCAGATCAAGGCGGCCGCTGATTTGCACGTGGGATGATCCGGGCGCGCGGAACTCCAGTTGCTCGACGGTCAAGGTGTCGTCCAGGCCCGATATGTCACCGCGGACGGTTTGGATGGTGGTGCCGCTGAGCGTGACCGTGTCGAGGCTAAGGCCGAGCCGCACCGGTACCGGTGGTCGCAGCCCAGCGCCAAGGCTTGCGGCAATCGCCTGAATGGCGGCGAGCGGCGTCCGTCCACTTGCTTCGGGCGGCGCGAGCACCCGGTCAATGTCGAGTTGCCGCCCCGATAAGACGGCGTCGAAGCGCGGCCGATTGCCGAATTTGAGTTCGGCCGTCCCGCTCAGCTTGATACCGCGCTCCTCCGGCCCGTATTGGAATTCCGTCTGCTCGAACAGCGCCGAGGTCGGCGTCGCCTTGACTTGCGCGTTGGCGTGCCACGCTTCCTTGAGCGGCGTCCTTTCCCTCGCCGACGCGAGATCGGCCGGCCGTGCGACGGAGATCGTTCCCTCGAAGCGGGGCGCGCTGTCGGTAAAGGATAGCGTGCCTTCGGCATCAACCAGCAATCGCGGATCGGTGGGGTAGACGCCGAGCCGCAGATGCAACCCTCCAGCCTCCTCCACGCGGCTTGCGGCCATCCGATACCCATACAGGGCGCCGGCACTGACGAAACTTCCGTCGCCCTTGAAGGAACCGGCCAGGGACCGCACCTCGCCATCGAACGAGAGCTGGTCCAGGACCAGCCGAGCTCCGCTCGCGGCGTCGGTGAGCACGGCATGACCGTCGTCGATGTTGAGGTGATCGATCGACAGCGTATCGGGATTGAAGCCGATGGACATTGCGGGCCAGTCGACGCTGCCGGCCTTATTCACGCTGATCTTGAACTCGGGGCCGACAAGATGCGTTTCGGCGGCGCGGAATTTCCCGCGCAGCAAGGGGCCGAGGGCGAGTTCGAAGGCGAGCCCTTTGGCACGCACCGCGCCGTCGCCGGACGCCGGACCGATCTCAATGCCGTTCAAACGCAACGACGGCGTTGGCAACAAACGCACGTCGATCGGTCCGGTAACGCGCACCGGCAGACCCACGAGCCGACTGGCCACGGCCTCGAATTGGGCGCGGTGATTGCTCCACTCGACGAAGTGCGGCCCGACCAGCGCTGCGATCAACGCCACGATAATTGCGATCGCCAAGCCGAGCAGTGTGTTCTGCAACGTCTCTCCCGTGCGGTTGGCCCGAATCGATGCCCACAGGCGCCGAGCGCGTGTCGAGCTAATAAGCTCTAAGCTTGATTCGAGTTTTGCGCGACTGCTTGATCGGATCAGGCCGGATCAAGGCAACTCGCGGCTCCCCGACGGTCCGCGACCGCCCCCCACGATGCCATGCTCACGCGAACTTGGGCCTTATTTTCACGGCGAATCTATGTCGCCGGTCTGGCTTCGTCGAGGGTTACGATTTTACCAGGATTGAGGATGTCCTGCGGATCGAGGGCACGCTTGATCGACCGCATGACGTGAAGCGCAGGCGTCCCATGCTCGGCCATCAGATACTTCATCTTGCCTTGCCCGACCCCGTGCTCGCCGGTGCAGGTGCCACCCATGGCCAGCGCCCGCTCGACCAGCCGATGCAAGAGATTTTCCGCCTGCGCGACTTCATCGGGGTTTTTCATGTCGACGAGGAGTGTCAGGTGAAAGTTGCCATCGCCGACATGACCGAGGATCGGGGCCACAAGCTGTGCATCGGCCACGTCTTGCTGCGTTGCGATGACGCATTCGGCAAGCCGTGAGATCGGCACGCATACGTCGCTTGCCAGCGCCTCGGCGCCGGGCCGCAGGCCGCGCCCCGCCCAATAGGCATCATGCCGCGCCTGCCAGAGCCGTGACCTTTCCTCGGGCCGCGTCGTCCATTCGAACGGACCGCCGCCGAGCTCTCGCGCGATCTCGCCGAACCGTTGCGACTGCTCCGCGACGCCGGCATCGGTGCCATGGAATTCGACGAACAGCATCGGCACCTCGGGCAGCGCGAGCTTCGAGTAGGCGTTGCTTGCGCGGACCTGCAATTCATCCAACAGCTCGATGCGCGCGACCGGGATACCAGTCTGAATCGTTAGGATGGTCGCATTGCAGGCCGCTTCCACCGAAGGAAACGGACAGCTGCCGGACGAGATCGCCTCCGGAATGCCGTGCAGCTTCAGCGTCAGTTCGGTGATGATGCCGAGCGTTCCTTCCGACCCGACGATCAGTCGCGTGAGATCGTAGCCCGCCGCCGATTTGCGCGCACGGCTTGACGTGGTCATCAGCTCGCCGTTGGCCAAGACCACCTTCAACGCCAAGACATTGTCCTTCATGGTGCCGTAGCGCACGGCGTTCGTGCCCGAGCAGCGGGTGGCCGCCATGCCGCCGAGGGATGCGTCGGCGCCGGGATCGAGCGGGAAGAACAAGCCCTGGTCGCGCAGATGCTCGTTGAGCTGCTTGCGAGTGATGCCGGGCTCGATCACGCAGTCGAGATCCTCGGCGTGAACGTCGAGCACCCGGTTCATGTTGCGCAAATCGACCGATACGCCGCCGTAAGGGGCGTTGACGTGCCCTTCGAGCGACGTGCCGGTACCGAATGGGATGACCGGCACGCGTTGCGCCGCGCAGATGCGGACGATGTCCTGCACCTCGGCAGTGTCTTGCGGGAACACGACGGCGTCCGGCGGCTGGTTAGCGATCCAGGTGAGCGTGTTGCCGTGCTGATCACGCACCGCTTGGGAGGTGACGAGCCTATTCCCGAACCGCGCCGCGAGCGCCTGCACGACCGCCGCGACGGCGCGCGGATCGCGCCGCGATGGTTGCGTAGACATGGCTTCGGCACGTGCGGGCATAGGCTGATCCTGGGGGGGTTCATTCGCAACGTGGCGAGCGCCATGGCCGAGGTCAAGCGTCCTCGGCTTGGCCGGTGCTTGGCCAGTGGACGCGCGCGTGCTGAGCGGAGAGGCGCCGGTCTATCCCATCAAAGCCAAGTGACCGGCAAGTGACTTGCCGCCCTGAGGGCGAATCCGGCAAACTGTACCGGTCTGCCGGGGAAGGGGAGACCGAACGCGGGGAGGGCGAGATTGCTGGATCGGCTTGACCTTGAGCCCTTGTTTTTCGCCCCGTTCGTCTCCTCGGTCATGCAAGTCGAGCGGGGCTGGATCGACTACAACGGCCACCTCAACATGGCCTACTATAATGTCTTGTTCGACCGCGCCGTCGACGAAGCGTTTGAGCTGCTTGGTTGTGGCGCCGATTATGTGAAGACGCGTCGGCACTCCTGCTATACCGCCGAAGTGCATCTGCGCTACTTGCGCGAGCTGCATGCCGGCGATCCCGTACGGGTGACCTTTCAATTGCTCGATTATGACGCCAAGCGGATGCACTATTTCGAGCAACTATTCCATGCCACCGAGGGCTGGGTATCGGCGACCTCGGAGAATATGTCGCTGCATGTCGATATGGCGGCGAATAAGACGGCACCGTTCCCGAGGGAAGTGGCGGCCTGCCTCGCCGAGATGAAAGCCTCGCATGCGAAGTTACCGCGTCCGGAGGCAGTCGGCTGCCGCGTCGCGATGCGGCGCTGAGGTCGTCCGTCGGCGTTATACCGACCTCTCCCGATCGGGCGTCGGCGACACCATCTCTGCCTGATGAGATCGTCGGCGAAATCCTGCCAATTTGCCGCTTGCAACATGAGCCGTGGGCGCGCATGTCCTGCGCGGGCTGATCGGCCGAACGGCGGCGCAGGAACACTTTGAAACGGACCCGATAATTGGCTGAACCGAACCCGTTGCCACAGGACCTGACGCCGAGGCCGCCCCGCCCCGGAGGCATTGCGGCGCGGGCGATGCCTGGCGCGGCAACCCATTACCTCAGCGATCTCAATCCGGAGCAGCGCCAAGCCGTCGAGTCGCTTGACGGACCGGTGCTGGTGCTGGCGGGGGCGGGAACCGGCAAGACCCGCGTCCTAACCACGCGAATTGCCCACATCCTTGCCAAGGGCCGCGCTCGCCCATCGGAAATCTTGGCGGTGACGTTCACCAACAAGGCGGCGCGCGAGATGAAGGAGCGGGTTGGCCAGATGGTCGGCGAAGCCGTCGAGGGCATGCCTTGGCTTGGCACTTTTCACTCGATCGGGGTGAAAATCTTGCGCCGGCACGCCGAGCTCGTCGATCTCAAGCCGGACTTCACAATTTTGGACGTGGACGACCAGATCCGGCTGCTCAAACAGCTGCTGGAAGCCGAGAACATCGACGAGAAGCGTTGGCCGGCGCGCGTGCTCGCCGGCCTGATCGACGGTTGGAAGAACCGCGGCCTCACCCCGAGCCAAGTGCCGGCGGGCGAGGGGGCAGCCTTTGCCAACGGACGCGGCCTCAAGCTCTACGCTGCCTTCCAGGATCGGCTAAAGGTGCTTAACGCCGCCGATTTCGGTGACCTGCTGCTGGAGAATATCCGTCTGTTCCGCGAGCACAACGAGGTGCTGCGCCAGTACCAGGCGCGGTTCCGGTTCATGTTGGTCGACGAATATCAGGACACCAATGTCGCCCAGTATCTGTGGCTGCGCCTGTTGGCCCAGCGGCCGAGCCGGGTGACCCGCGGCGCTGCGCACGAATTCGACGCTCCTGCGGCGGCAGACGCCGCAGCGCGGAGCGAAGCGGGGGCGCAAGAGGCGCAAGGGGTGAAGGAGCGCGCCAATATCTGCTGCGTTGGCGACGACGATCAGTCGATCTACGGCTGGCGCGGCGCCGAGGTCGACAACATTCTGCGCTTCGAGCACGACTTCCCGGGCGCCATCGTGATTCGGCTTGAGCGCAATTACCGCTCGACCGGCCATATTCTGGCCTGCGCTTCCCACCTGATCGCGCATAACAAGGATCGGCTTGGCAAGACGCTGCGGACCGAGGACGTGCCGGGCGAGAAGGTCACGGTCACCGGCGCCTGGGATTCGGAGGAGGAGGCGCGCGCCATCGGCGATGAGATCGAAGCACTGCAGCGCGGTGGCCACAGCCTCAATGAGATGGCGATCCTGGTGCGCGCCTCGTTTCAGATGCGCGAGTTCGAGGATCGCTTCGTCACGCTCGGCCTGCCCTACCGCGTGATCGGCGGCCCGCGCTTCTACGAGCGCGCCGAGATCCGCGACGCGCTTGCCTATCTTCGCGTCGTCAATCAGCCTGCCGACGACCTCGCATTCGAGCGGATCGTCAACGTGCCCAAGCGCGGGCTCGGCGATGCCACGGTCCAATGCCTCTACGATCACGCGCGCAAGCGCCGCGTGTCGCTGATGGAGGCCGCGCGCATGATCGTCGAGACCGACGAGCTGAAACCGAAGCCGCGCGGTTCGCTACGCGAGGTTGTCGCGAGCTTCGATCGTTGGCGCCAGCAACGCGATGCGCTGCCGCACGCCGAGCTTGCCGAGCTCGTGCTCGATGAATCGGGCTATACTGAGATGTGGCAGAAGGACCGTTCCGCCGACGCCGCGGGGCGACTGGAGAACCTCAAGGAGCTGGTCCGCTCCATGGAGGAGTTCGAGAACCTCCAAGGATTCCTCGAGCACATTTCGCTGGTGATGGATAGCGACCGCGGCGAATCCGTCGACGCGGTCTCGGTCATGACGCTGCACTCGGCCAAGGGGCTCGAGTTCGACACCGTTTTTCTGCCGGGTTGGGAGGAGGGGCTGTTCCCCCATCAGCGCGCGCTCGATGACCAGGGACATGCCGGGCTCGAGGAAGAGCGCCGTCTCGCCCATGTAGGCCTCACCCGTGCACGCAAGCGGGCGAAGATCTTTTTCGCCACCAACCGGCGCATGCACGGGACGTGGCAGACCAACATCCCCTCGCGTTTTCTCGACGAGCTGCCTGAGGAGCATGTGGAGGTAACGGAGTCGAAAGGCGGCTTCGGCTGGGGCTCCACCGCCTATGGCGCGTCGCGGTTCGACAGCGCTACATCCTTTGGCTCAAGCTACGCGACCCCCGGCTGGCAGCGCGCCCAGAACCGCGGCCGCGGCGGCGGCCGGAACGACGGTTTCGACGAGGAGCATGACGCGCCACGCATCGGCGATTTGCCTCGGGTCGGTGCTGGCGGCCGAGAGCGCTCGGCGGGTGCGTCCCGTCGGTCGCTGCGCCAAGGTCCGCTCACGATTGAAGGCGAACTGGTGGCGAAGTCGACCGGCGCCCTCTCGGCCTATGCGGTCGGCGACCGCGTCTTTCATCAGAAATTCGGTAACGGCCGGGTCGTCACGGTCGACGGCAACAAGCTCACCATCGCCTTCGACAAGGCGGGCGAGAAGCGGGTCGTCGACAGCTTTGTCGAACCGGCGTGACCGGCGGCGCATACGCGGAGCATTTTCCGGCAAGAGCCTGCCCGCGGGCTTGACCCGAGCGTGGACACCGGTGTTCCGCAAGAAAAAGCGACCGAATCCAAAGCTTTAGCGTCGACAATTAGCCCGGGACAAGAAAGCGTGCTATCGTAACTTCAACAAACTGCGGCGGGCCCCATGGCGCCTCGTGTCACCCGGCAGACGACCCGGAAGGCCAAATCGGAGCAGACCATGCGCGTCGACTACGACGCTGACTTTTATTCCTGGTCGATGGAGCAGGCTCAGTTGTTACGCGCCGGCCGCTGGACCGATGTCGATCGTGATAACGTCGCCGAGGAGATCGAATCCTTGGGCCGCGAACAGTTCAACAAGCTTGAAAGCGCGATCCGCGTGCTGGTGTTGCACATGTTGAAGTGGGATCACCAGCCGGCTCGGCGGTCGCGCAGCTGGGCTTTGTCGATCAAGGCCCAACGCATCGAGCTTGAGGACGTGCTGGCGGACAATCCCGGCCTTAAGCCCCGCATCGGCGAGGCGTTGGCGCGCGCCCACCGCAAAGCGCGCATCGAGGCGGCGAAGGAGACCGGGCTGGACGAGGCAGACTTTCCGGACAAGTGCCCCTACTCGTTCGACGACGTCACGACGAGGGCTTTCTCGGCTTGAGCTGCGGACCGCGCGTCAACGTTGCGCGAAGGAAGGCGTCAGCGACTGTGCGATCTCGGTGATCAGCTTCTTGCGGATCGCATCGGCAAAGCTTTCGTAGTCCTTGGCGGCAATGACGAAGGCGCCGGGACCGCCGATTACGTTGTCCTCGTAATAGCGGTCGAGATCGGGTTCGAGCGCCAAGATCGGCAGGCCGTTGATGCCGATGCCAGCGTTGACCGCCTCGTCGCGGGCGAGCGTTACCGAGCGGCCGCGATTGTTCGAGCCGTCGCCGGAGATGTCGATGACGCGCCGTGCCGCCTCATACGGGCTCTCGAACATCAGCGCCTGGCCGCCATCGATGGCGCCGGAGATCGACGTCCCGCCGCCGTAGAGCGCACGCGGGGCCTGCTCGATCGCATCGGCAAAAGCTTTCGCCGACGGCTCGTCGCCGAGCCGCGACCAGTCGACCGCGCGCACCTGCAGCGCGGGCCCTGTCCATTGCATCATTGCAACCGCGATCGCCTGCAGCGGGCCTGACCGGATGGCGCCAAGCACGTTCGGATCGCGAAACGCCGCCGCATACCCCTGTCGTTGCAGGTCGAATCGGGTGCGGTCCACGCTTCCCGAGACATCCACGGCCAGCACAAGCAGCAGGTCGACATTTGCCGCCGCCGATGGTTGTGCGGGCGCCTGCTTGTGCAGCGCGGTAAACGTCGCGAGGCAAAGCGCAAAGATCAGTGCAGTCGGCAACGCAAGGGCTTTTGACATCGGTCGGACGCTTGTGATGGACCGCCGGGCCAAGCATTATGCATGCGGCGCGCCCGGAACCAAACCGCCGGCGATGGACCGCCGGAGTTGCGGCCTTATCCGCGTCCGCGGGGAAAGGTCATGGCTGGCTACGCGGTGATTGATTTTCCTTAGATATTGCAATCGTTTGCGCGAAGCTTAGCCGGTTGAATCTTGCGCGACAGCCTGCACGAGGCTGGGCACAACCGACGGCGCCGGGATGTGTCGCCGGGCGGCGGCCTCTCCATCCCATGCACAGAACTCATTGCAGTAGAACCGGCCGTTGGTTGCCTTCCAGGAGGGCAACGGCTGATTGCAATAGGCGCATTGGCGCAGAATGGTCTTCACATGCGTCTCCGATTGGCGTGATGTCGACCGGGACCAAAACGACGAGACCGGTGATCGGGTTCCCGTCGGCTGCGCCGTTCGGCGGCGGCGGGTAAAAACGCGCGCACTAGATTGCGGCACGAATCATTTACGAATTGTTTATTGTAACAGGTTCCGATTTTCCGATCGATTTTGCGTGATTGCAGTTGCGGCGAGAGCCGCAAACGTGCATGGTCCCGCCCTCTGCGCCACGCAAGATTCAAGGACTAACGATGTCTACCGGAACAGTGAAGTGGTTTAATCCGACCAAAGGCTACGGATTCATTCAGCCGCAAGGCGGCGGGCAAGACGTGTTCGTGCACATCTCGGCTGTCGAACGGGCTGGGCTGAGCACGCTCAACGAGGGTCAACAAGTCGAGTTCGAAATTGTCAGCAACCGCGGCAAGTCTTCTGCGGAGAATCTAAAGGTCAAGTAACGCGTTATCCTGGCGTTTTCGCCGGACGCTTTCAGAATCGGAGCCTGTTGTCGCAAGAGCTTCCGATGTCACATAAGACGACGACGCAGCCGAAGGAACTTGACGGCCCGGTGTAGCAGCCGGCCTGCCGCGGACTTTATGCGTTTCAAGAGGCCTCGGCTTCGCGCCAGGCAAACCCTCACTAGCGCATCAAGATCGCGGCCGACCTTTTGGTGCGATGTTCGTGCCGCAAGACACTGGTCCGCTTACGAGCGGACCAGGTCGAACGCAGATATGTTGTCCGGCCCTTGAGCCCTATGCGGCGAAACGGATCCGCGTCGCGGCGGCCGCATCTTCACGAGCGGTTCTCTGCTTCGCGCGGAACGGCGACCGCTCGAAATGTGTAGCGTCATGATGAAACGCGAGACATTCGCGATCGCCAATGTCTACGTGCCGGTCAAGCGGCGTGCGACGCTCGATCCCAAGGTCGTTGATGAAATAGCCGAGAGCATCCTCGAGATCGGGTTGCAAGCCCCGATCCTGGTGCGTCGCGACGGCGAGCGTTATGTGCTGGTCGAAGGCCTGCATCGGCTCGAAGCTTGCCGCAAGCTTGGTGAGGAGACGATTGTCGGCTTCCTCGTGCAAGCGCGGCAGCACTGACTGCAGCATGATCCCGAAAAGTGGGCACCGGTTTTCGGAAAAGATCATGCTCCAACAGTAAGATCAGGCGGCCGCCTTGTGCATGACGCGCGCATTGTCGTAGGCGCCGTTGATAGCCGCGACCGATTTTTCAATCGCCGTCCAAAGTCGGCTAATCTCGTCGGCTGCGACCGAGCTCGGCGCATATTCCTTCGCGCCTTCGCCGGAGGCAAGCGCGCTCGAATAGTGCATGCGGTGCGTGATCTGGCCGGCCCAAACCGGAATTTGCAGCCGCTGCAGCCCGTGACGAGCCTCCCCAACAATCGCCGCCTCGCTGGTGTCGCGTCGCGGGGGGGCGGCATTGAGCACCACTGCATAGGGCTTGTTCAGCTCCCGCGTGATCCCGATGGTCTCGCGTACCGCCGCGAGGTCGAACAAGGTAGGGCGCGCTGGAATAATCACGAGCGTCGCGCAACGGATCGCTTCGGTGACCGTGGGTGACATGTCCGGCGAAGTGTCGACAAAAACCCACGCATAGCCTTCACGCTTGGCCGCCTTGACAATCTCGGAAACACCCCGCGTGCCGTTCACCAGCGGTGGTTCCCCGGTGCCCCGGACCTTGTGCCATAACGTCAATGACGCCTGCGGATCGGCGTCGATCAACAAAGCTCTTTCATTGGGTTTGTGGGCGGAAGCCGCCAAATGGGCGGCAAGGGTGCTCTTGCCCGAGCCGCCCTTGCGAGAAGCGATCACGATGACATTCATGGCAAAGCGGTCCTAAACTGTCGGATTGTTAAGGGAAGCGAGCCCTTTTCAACGCGAATCACCCTGTACTCAAATTAACACCCATACTCAAATTAACATATGCGAAGTGGCGTCAATACCACCCTTACCCACAACCACGTGTGGTGTCCGTGGATTGGCCGGGCCCCGAGCCGTGGTCGAAAAATATGGCGATAAGGGTTTGTTACTACGCCGATTCCGGCGGATTCGCTCCAACAGCCTCTTATCGAATCAGCTCGCGCGCCCTACATTGCCCGTCATCGTCAACCAATCGAAAGGAGGTGATCCAGTGTCTCATTGTCTATCGCCGCGGTCGTCGGCATCGGTGAACTGGATCCTCGCCTCTACCGAGGTCCGCGCCGTGTAATGCGACGCATTCCGGTCCGAGCTGGACCGCGGTCTGATAGTGGAAGGGCTGCCCTTACGGGCGGCCCTTCTTGCTGTGAGCATCCTCCGCAAAAAAAACAGCCGGGTTCCCATAGGGAAGGGCGATTGGATCTAGATCCCATTGGTGCCGTTAGATGCCCGATCCGACCGACGTCCGCGTTCTTGTCGATGCGGATGCTTGCCCCGTAAAGGATGAGGTCTATCGGATGGCGCAGCGCCACCAGGTGCCGGTGACCGTTGTGGCGAATGCTCCGATCCGCGTCCCCAAGGACCCGCTGATCGAGCGAATGACCGTCGGCGGCGGGTCCGATGCCGCCGACAATTGGATCGCCGAGTGCGCACGGCCGGGCGATATTGTGATCACCGCCGACATTCCGCTCGCGGCCCGCTGCGTAAAGGCCGGTGCCGAGGTGATCGCACCGGACGGGCGCCGCTTCACCAAGGACGTGATCGGGATGGCGCTCGCCATGCGCGACTTGATGACCGATCTGCGTTCGGCCGGAACTGTGACGGCGGGGCCGCGCCCATTTTCGGCGCGCGATCGATCCGCCTTTCTGGCCGCCCTTGATCAGGCGATCCGGCGGCTACACCGGGGCCGAAAGCACGTCTGAGCGGGACCGTCTATTTCTTCTCCAGCAGGAGTTGGCCTTCGTGCTCGATCAAAGTCTTGGCCCTTTCGGCCAGCAGCGCGAGCAGCCAAGGAAGCATCACTTCGAGCCGCACATGATCGTCAGCCACATCCATCGTGCCGCTCAAAGGGTGCCCGAGCACGACGAGGCGGAAATCGAGATGCTCGTTGGTCCATGTCTCCCCAACTTGCGTCAGGTGCTGGCCGAATGCGGCGCGCGCTCTGCCGAGGCCGGCCTGTATCCGGCGGACCGCCTCCTCCTTGCCGAGGCGGTGCGGAATGGACACGACAAGGGGTTTTGACATGGTCGAACTGCCCGGTGAGATTCAAGGCCCCTCATGTAGGGACGCGGCGCCTTGCAGGAAAGCTGCGAAGCCGAATAGGCGAAGGCGCGCCGGGTACAACAGAGGGATGGATCGATGGAAGAAACCGACGCCGCCAGCGCAGGTTCCGGCGAGGGAGACGCCGTTTCGTCGTCAAGAACGTGGCCCGGAGGTAGTGTCGTCGCGCGGCTCCAAATTGCCGATGAGGCGGCGGCGCGACGGCTCATCGATCAGCTTTGCGAATGTTGGGAGCCGGAAGAGCTTGCTTGCTCGGCGCACGAGGCCCCGGGCGGCTGGAGCGTCGATGTCCACTTCAAGGCCGTGCCGAACGAGACCGCGGTGCGGGCGCTGGTCGCCCTTGTGGCGGGGGAGATCGTTGCCCGGGCGCTCGTGTTCGAGCGGATTGGCGCCAAGGATTGGGTGAGGGAGAGCCTCGAAGGGCTCAGGCCGGTCGCCGCCGGCCGTTTCGTAGTTCACGGCGGCCACGACCGCGCCCGGGTCGCGCAAAATCGCGTCGGTATCGAAATCGAGGCGGCGCTTGCCTTCGGCACCGGCCACCATGGCACCACGCGCGGTTGTCTGCTTGCCCTCGACCGCATCGCGAAGGGAGCCGCGCCGCGCCCGCCTGTTGCATTGGCGCGCAACCGCAGGGACCGATCGGGTCTCCGCGCTATCGACGTTGGCACCGGCACCGGTGTGCTCGCGATCGCTGCCGCCAAGGCCCTGCGCGCCCGCGTCCTCGCGAGCGACATCGATACGCGCGCGGTCAACGCGGCGCGTGGGAATGCCAGGCTCAACCGGGTCGGCGGCCGCATCGAGTTGATCCGCGCGAACGGGGTTACGGATCGGTTGTTTCGTTTGCGGGCGCCGTTCGATATCGGCTTCGCCAACATTCTGCTGTTGCCGCTCAAGCGGCTCGCGCGGCCGCTAGCGCGGCTGCTGGCCCCGCATGGGCACCTTGTTCTGTCGGGATTGCTGCCATCCCATGCGAATGCCGCCATCGCAGCCTATCGCGCGCAAGGCCTGAGGCTCGAGCGCCGCTTGCTGCTTGACGGTTGGGTTACCTTGGTGCTGCGACGGCCGTAGGGTCGTCCGCGAATGACAGTCTCCCATTGTCATTGCGAGCGAAGCGAAGCAATCTCGAGCGTCGAGCCGGGCACGGCAGCCGAACTCCAATTCTTTTGGCGCCCGGGTGGCGACGAGGGTCATGCGTCCCCTTCCTGCCCGCCTCGCGCCGTGGCAGACTATCTGGATTAGAATCTGGGTCAGACGCTCGGTTCGGGGGGCATCATGCGCCTTTTGGCGGCGTTAGCTTGTGCCGTGATGCTGATTTGCCTCGGCCTCCTGCCCAGCGACGCCGCCGAGAAGCGGGTGGCGCTGGTGATCGGCAATTCGGCGTATCCGGGGCGGGCTCGCGAACCCCGCGAACGACGCGGCCGACGTAACGACGGCGCTACGGAGAATCGGGTTCGAGGTAGTGACCGGCACCGATCTGTCGCTCACCGGCTTCGCGCAAATCATGGATGCCTTCCGCGAGAAGGCCAAGGGCGCCGACGTGGCGCTGATGTATTACGCCGGCCACGCCATGCAGTTCGAGGAGCAGAATTGGCTGATGCCGATCGATACGCGCGCGACCAGCGCATTCGACGTGCACCACTACAATATTGAATGCTTCATCGCGAAGTCGTGTGGGTTATTTTTTGTCAATTTCGATCAATGCCCTTTGTTGTTTCTGCTACTGTTGAGGCTGTGGGCATGTGGGCAACGCTTGCGTTGTCCAAGCG
>JBKQHQ010000141.1:0-22054 GCA_052148715.1 Xanthobacteraceae bacterium
ATCAAGCCTACTTCGGCCCGCTGCCCATCCGCATGGCAGCCTAACCCCGGCAGACGCTCCACTTACCGACGCGGAAATTCTGTTCAGACAACCGGGACCAGCTCAATTCTAGACGACGAATAAAATCATTCAGTGTCGGCCGCTGCAACCGACGCAAACGTTGGATGGTGTCAAGGATGTCATTTGGTGCAAAGCACTAAGATGGCCAAGTCGCATCGCGACGGCTCAAAGCCGGCCAACCAGAACCAAGATCAGCACGATGACCAGCAGGAGCCCAAGGCCGCCGCCGCCATAGTAGCCGGTGCCGTAAAAGGGGCCGCCGCCGAGGCCGCTAAAACCACCGAGCAGCGCAATGACTAGAATGATAAGTAAGATAGTTCCGAGTGACATGGTGTTGCCTCGTTTTGTGCAACCATCAGATTTGGTTGCGCCTGCCCCTGTGCTTTGTTTGGTGTCGATAGGTAACGCCGTCAAATGAACGAGAGTTCCAAAACCACGACGCTGGGCCAACGCAATGGTGCCGCCCGCTAAGGAACATCAAGGCCGAGCCTTCCCGCAACCCCTTTGGTTTGATTCTGTAAGCTTTCCAGCGGCGGGTCTGTCGAGCCACCGACGTCAGAACGAACGGAGAGGGAACCCGGCCAGGCAACTCAGCTGATATGGAGCTGGAAGGGAGGCCGCACGCCCCTTGAGCTGCAACCGAGCACGCGTTCAGTCTCGGATCCGCAAGCTCTTCAGCGTCTGCTCGCTCATGCGGACCGGATCACGCTCGCCGCCTTGCGCGAGCTCCATAACCTTGCGGGCGACGGCTTCCGCGGCCGCTGGATGCGGACCGAGCTGGCCCGACCGGCAGGTCCGCTCAATAGCCACCGCCATGAGGGTGATGACTTCAGGATTGAAGGACGCACCGGCCTGAAGTGGCTTGATTGACATGGTTTCACCAACGAAACGGCCCGTCGTCCGGCGACGGCCGTCCGATGGCAGGGGTCCAGTGTTGTAATGAGGTATAGATCGCGTGGAGTTTGCGTACGGCGCGGGTAGTGCGCAGGGATTGCAAGCTCACCGCATTCTTGATTAGTGAAGTCCGCCGAAAACCCAAATGAGAAGGAGGATTGGGATAGGAATCCCGATCAACCAAAGCAGAAGATAGCGTCCCATGTCGTGCTCCCTGGTGTTTATTGTTAAGCTGAGGTACTTGTAGTAATCGGTCTGTCTAATCAATATAACGGCCGCGTAATTGTTTAGTTCCCATGCGTGCCGTTAGCGCGCTCGCTCCAATTCTGCGTCGATCGTCGCTCCAACCAGCACGATGATCGTAGAGATCCAGATCCAGGTCATGAACACGACCGCGGCACCGAGCGATCCATAGGTTTTGTTGTAATTGGCGAAGTGCGTCGCGTACCAGGAGAACAGCACAGAAGCTGCGACCCATGCCACCGTGGCGCAGGCGCTACCCCAGGTCACCCAGGGAAGGCGCGCGCTGACCCGGCTCGGCCCGTAACGGTAGAGGATGGCCAACCCGGTGTTCACTGCCAGAAAGAGGAGCGGCCAGCGCGCGACGCGGAGCAATTGATCCAGTACGGGCCTCAGCCCGAGAGTGTCGAGCGCGGCCGGCAAAACCGCAACCGTCGCAAGCAACAGAAGCGTCAATATCAAGGCTCCGATCGTAACGGTAAGCGAAACGACGTGCAACTTAACGAGTCCGCGGCGTTCGCGTTGGTCGTAAACGACATTCAACACGTCAAACAGGGCCTTCATGCCGGCGTTGGCGCTCCAGATTGAAATGGCCAGGCTCCCGGCGAAGGCGAGGCTCAAGGCGCTATTGCCCTGCGCGACCAGTTGATCGATCTCGTTGCCGACCACCTCGACGGCGCCTGGCGGCAACACCGTCGACAGGGCGTCGAGTTGCTTGGCGATGGTGCTGGGGTCGGAGAAAAGCCCATAGACCGAGACCAGCGCCGCGATCGCCGGAAAAATGGCAAGAATGATGTAGAACGTCACCCCGGCCGCGAGGGTGAGCAAGCGGTGTTCGGAGATCCTGCGCAACACGGCGAGCAGCACATTCTTGGCGACCGCGGCCCGACGCCTTCGCTCATTTGCGCGAGGCAGTCTTGCCCCAACTTCGGCTGGATTCGACAGCATCCCAAGGTATGCGTCCTCAACGACATTCTTTGCAGACGGACGAGCCGCGTTGGAGTACCAGATCGCGGAGGGCCCTCTTTGGCGGATTCACGCGCCGGCGATTTGGCCGAATGACCCCGGATCGGAGTCGCGGCGACGGATTAGCTTGTCCCGCTTAGCGGTGCAGGGCCGTGCCGAGCAGAAACCCAACCCCGACGGCTAGGCCGAGCGTAGTCAAGGGGCGTGCGCGCAGCGATTCCTCCACCGAATCGGTAACGTCGGTAAGCGAACCACGGAAATGCGTCGTGGCGGCGTGCACCGCGTGCTTTGCATCCTGCCCTTTCTCCGCCGTACTGGACAGGAGTCCGTTGACGTTGTCCGTGATCCGCCCGATTTGTGCTTTTACCTCATTGAGCGCGTCGTCTCCGGCCGCGCCCAGGCCGTTGCCGACGTGATCCGCGAGACGCGCCACGTCTTCGCGCAAGACCTCTAAATCGTTTCCGATCACTTCGGCCGTTGAAGCCTTCCTCTTGAGAGCCATGTCGATACGTGCCCTTCATTGCGCGTCCGCGCCGTCCATCGACAACGTCAACGCGTGTGGAGTCCTTTGGAGAAACGTCGCGTCGGTATTTTGAGTTCCACAAATCTCTGGTGCTGGCTGCCGGCGCATCGTTTAATGGAGGCGTTATGGCCGAGACCCGCGCTTAGATTGCACGCCCGGCACCACCGATCGTCCTAGAAATCAGCCGACGTTAAAAATGCGCCGCTGTTGCCCGCGGCGGTAACTACCAACACGGAACAATTGCTCGCGGCTTGGCGTTTCACAAGCAATTGTTTAACGACTTACGGAGACAAGCACCATGCTGAACTGGGCGGTTACTTTCTTGGTCATCGCGCTCGTTGCCGCGGTGCTGGGCTTCGGCGGCATCGCCGGCACGGCCGTCGAGATAGCGAAACTCATCTTTTTCGTGGCGATCGTGCTTTTCCTGATCTCCGCGATTGTCGCGGTGGTGCGCGGCCGGTCACCGACGCTTCCCTGACTCGTCGCTGCATTGCGGCATGGACGGCGAAACTGACACCCACGGCACGCCGGCTCGGCCACTTACTGTAATTTGCCGCACCGATGAGGAATGGGGAATGGAATGGTCGGCGGTGCTTGTTACAGCCCCGCGCACTACGGTTGGGGTTGGTGAAGCTTCGGCGCGCGAGTGCTTGGGGCCAGGTTGGGGCCGCGAACGCGGCTCCGGCTGTTCTTGATCTCACCCGCGGCGTTCCCGCGTGCTGCGGCAACAACACCGCCCAAGTCGGCTCACGCAGGCGCTAGCCAGCAGTTGGGGGCCGAAACACATAAGATAACCAAGGGCGGAGGATTGTTTGTCCCCCGTTACCTACCCTCGTCGAGGCTCTTATTCAAACCTTGGGAGCGGGAAGCCTTACGGCCGCGCACGCCCGTCTTGGTGGAATTGCGGCCACTCATGGCACGCGTGCTTTCGCGGCGCCCGGCCGCGCCAACGTGAGACTTGCCTTCGCGTTCCTGCTGGTAGGTCTTGCCGTGGGCCTCTTTTTGCTTCGTCTTGGCGCGATTCTTCGCGTTCTCGTTCGCACTCTCGTACTTTGACACCCCAGCTTCATTGAGCGCAATGGCAACGGCCTGACGCCGACTTTTGACCTTGCCACCCGTGCCGCTGGGTCCGCTCGTGAGCTCACCGTGCTTGAACTCATGCATGACGCGACCCATGGTTCTCCTTTGTCGAGGGGAAGACTTAGTCATCGCAGATATCCGCATCTGTCAGCTTGTCGGGGAAACGCTAGGTCACCTGAATAGTTCCTCTGGGCCGATGGGACGGCTTCGTTCAGGCTCTTCGTCCCCAACCGGCGAAACCCGCCTGGTCCGCTACTTCACCAGGCACTGAGCCGGAACTGCGAGGCTGATGGCCAGACCCTCGCGCCGCCAGTCGTAGGAGATTCGGCCGCCGAGCTGGCTCGTTATGATTCGACGGGTGAGCGAGCTGCCGAACCCTTCGTATATTGGTGGTTCGCCGACCGGGGGTCCACCTCGCTCCGTCCAACGCAGGACCAACTCGTCCAGCGCCGCCGACCAAGTGACGTCGATCCGACCCGTCGCCGAGGATAGCGCGCCATATTTGGCAGCGTTTGTCGCAAACTCATGCAGGATGAGGGCGAAGTTCGTGACGGCGCTGCCGCCGATCGGCAAGTTGGGGCCGTCGGTGGTGAGGCAGTCATCATTTCTCGAGGGAGCCGAACCGGCCCGCGCATCGAGGTAGGGAGCGAGGATCGTGCGGATGAGGACGTGCAAGGCCGTATTTTGTCTCTTCCTCTCGACGGCGTCGGCCAGGCTCGGCTGCGTCAGCTCGTGGGCGCGCGCCAAGGCACCGAGCCGCTCCCGCAACGCGCTCGCCATCTCCTGCGGCGTGCCCGCGGAGCGGGCGCTCAGCGCCACCACGCTGCTCGCGACCGCCAATAGATTCTTGACGCGATGACTCATCTCTCGAAGCAGGAGAGCTTGCTGCTCTTGCGCTCGTTTACGTTCGGTAATGTCCCGGGCGATTTTGGAGGCGCCGATGATGGCGCCGGCGGAGGTCGTGACCGGCGCAACGCTCAGCGAAATTTCGACCAAAGTCCCGTCCTTGCGCCGGCGAACTGTTTCGTAATGGTTGATTGGCTCGCCGCGCCGGATGCGCGCCAGAATCATGGTTTCCTCGTCGCGATATTGCTCGGGAATAAGGATCGTAATCGACCGACCGATCACCTCTTCAGCTTTGTAGCCGAAGAGTTGCTCTGCTCCCCGATTCCATGTGGTGATAATCCCGTTGAGATCCTTGCTGACGATCGCATCATTGGAGTTCTGAACGATCAAGGCGAGTCGCCGGCTGGCGAGCTCGGCGCGCTTGCGCTCGGTAATGTCGACCAGCGTGTTCACGGCCCCGACCAGCGCACCCGACCCGTCATAAAGCGGGGTCGGATAGGCAAGGAACGGCACGCGCACGCCGTCGGGGCGCTCGGCCACCGCCTCCGCGCCGCTTATCCGTCGCCTTTCTTTCAGCGCCACCGCCATCGGGCACTGGTCGTGCGGCAAGGAACGTCCGTCCGGCCGAAACAGCCGCCAGGAGCCGCACCACTCGTCCTTGCCAAGCTCGGGGCGATGACCCCACAGGGCGGCCGCGGCCTCGTTGTAGAATGTGATCCGGCCCACCTTGTCGGTCGTGTAAACGGCAACCGGCATCGCGCTAAGCAAATCGCTGCCGGACAACTCGTGGAACGCATCTTCGCCGTCGGCCATTTGGCCATTGGAGCGAGCCACTATCGCGACCGGATCAACGACTCCGTTGGGTTGCGGAGCGTCCGCCGGAGCCGGGCCGGCCCCCATGCGGGCCTCGTTGACGCTCCCGGTTCGCGGGGCTGATTTGGCCCGGCCGTAGCAGTCGAGATCCGCTGATGCCCGCGAGTTTCGTTTCCTGGGTGGCACGATCGCCTGGGTCCTTTTTGGCTGGGGTTGCCTCAATTGGCGCCCATGGGCTCCCGGTCCCAACGCCGAGCGCCGGGGCGTGTCGTCGGCACCCTCCGGTTGATTCGGGCAAGTCCTTCGGGATAGGCGCTAATTTTGTTCATTAAAATAACGTGCGGTAAGCATACGGGTTCCCCGCCGCCCTCGGCCGGGGCCCAAGTGATGCGCGCGGCTCCGTTTGTTTCTGTGTCGAGTCGCCCATCTAAATCCATCGTGGGTCACGAGCAGTGAGGATTCGATGAGCGTCAGCGGCACTTGCAGATCTCAGAAAATGCCGCCGCGAGCGTCGAGCCGAAATGTTCCGCGATACTCGCCTTTTTTGCCAAGCTGAAACTGGGAAAGGCTCGGGGCGTTACCCAAGGGCGAACGTCGGGCGTGAAGGGAGGCAACCTCTCTGGAGGAGTATCCGCATGAGAACGAACATACTGTACGCGAGTGCCGCGGTTGCGGCCATCTTGGCAGGAGCGAGCTTGGCCTCCGGCCAGGGCGTGAACGAGCCGCACAAGGGCGCAGCGCAGCACGATCAGACACGAACTGTCGGACAATCTCCGGGCACAGAGCAGCGCCGCGAAGGCGGGCCGGCCGCCGCCCAGCATCAAGGGACGGGATCAGGGCCGGCGGCGGCGCAGCGCCAGGAGAGAGGGACGACCGGACAGGCTTCCGGCGAGAGGCAGCAGTTGCGTGAGGAGAAGGGGCAGGGCGGCCGGCCCGCGGCGCAGCAGCAACGGCCGGCGACCACGGGCCAAGCCCCGGGCACCGAGCCGCGCAACGGAGGGATGCAGCGGCAAGCGCCGCGTGGCGAAACCGAAGGCAAGGGCTCCGGGGCCGCTGCTAACTTGAGCACCGAGCAGAGGACCCGTATCCGCGAGACGGTGCTGAAGGAGAGCAATGCACCGCGGGTCGCGCGTGCGAACTTCTCGGTTTCGGTCGGGACCGTGGTGCCCGACACCGTGCATTACGTCGGGCTTCCGGCTCCGATCGTGGAAATCTACCCGGCTTGGCGCGGCTACGACTTTTTCCTCGTCGGCGATGAGATCGTGATCGTTGATCCGCGCGATCACAGGATCGTCGCGGTGCTCGAGGCATAAGTTCTGATCGAGCTGGCGATCCCTCACGCCCTCCCCCTAAAAAAGGGGGAGGGCCCTCCACTTCGCGAGCCGTCGTTTTGTGGCACGCGACCCACTTTAACCTTTTGCTTTCAGGGAGGATTCGCGAATCGGATAACTGAGTCCAGGGGCCGGCAAGACTTCGGTCGGCACCGAAGCGTCGATTATTGGCTGGCGTGAAAATCTGTTCCATATCCTGGCTACGCCGAGGAAAGGTTGGCCGCCTACTTTTGCTCAAGCGGCCCATCTCGCGCGGTCGGGAGGATACGATGATCACGCTCTACATTCGCTACACGCTTGATGCCAACAAGCTCGCCGACTTCGAGGCCTACGCCCGAAGCCTGGCAGCGCCGGTCGGGCGCTGCGGCGGAAAATACGTGGCCTACTATCTGCCGACCAAGCTGGCAGGGCCGACGAATGCGGCAACCGGTCGGATCGATTTTCCGGACCTTGCCGCCTACGAGCGATACCGCGAGAGGTTGGCGGCCGATCCCGACGCTGTCGAGAGCCTGCGCCGCGCCGAGGCGGCTGGCTGCATCCTGAACGAAGACAGGTCGTTCGTGCGGCGCCTGCCGGACTGAAAATTGACCAATAGTCCCGAAGGGGCGCTCTGAGCTCGCGTGGGAAGGCAGCAGGCGCGGTTGCGCCGAATATGCAAGGTCGGCCTCCGCGGGCGCACGGCGGATCGCTGTGCTAAAATTCGCCCGCCTGCTACCCGCCAGACGCACGTGAGGAGAGATACCGTGCCGAAGACCCCGGATTATTTCGTTGGCAAGACGATCATCATAACCGGCGCCGCCAGCGGCATCGGCAAAGCCGCGGCACGGATCTTTGCGCGCGAAGGTGCCAATGTTGTGTGCGCCGACATCAACGACGATGGTGTACGACAGACGGCCGAGCAGATCAGCGGGCAAGGGGGCAGGGCGCTCGCGCTGCGGACCGACGTCACGTCGCGGACGCAGGTCGATGACATGGTACGGCAAGCCATCGATGCATTCGGGAATGTCCAATTTCAGTTCAACTCGGCCGGCGCGGCGCTGCGCCGGTCGAAATTCCTCGACATCGATGACACGCTGTTCGACAGGACGTTCGCGCTCAACGTGAAGGGCACGTTCTATTGCATGCAGGCCATTCTGCCGCACATGCAAGCGAACCGGTCCGGCGTGATCGTCAACATGGCCAGCATGGCGCACCGGCGCGGGGGGCCGGGGTCTTCGGTGCATTATGCCGCCGCCAAAGGAGCCGTCGTGACGATGACGCTCGGGGTTGCGCGTGAGTTTGCGCACCTCGGGATCCGTTGCCTTTCGATTTCTCCCGGGCCGGTCAAAACGCCTTTCCAGGGCGCGGCGCAGACCTCGCCGGAGCTTCTGCAGCAGTTCCTCGATGACGTACCGATGAAGCGCTTCGGTGAGCCGGAGGAGATCGGCGAGCTCGTGCTGTTCATGTGCTCGGATGCTTGCACCTTCATGACGGCGGATACGGTCTATGTGAATGGCGGCGGCGGATGGCGTTAGAGCATTGCTCTAGCCGGTCGACGGAGCGACGCGACCATCAGGACCCGTAGATCAGGTGCGGCAGCCACAGCGTGAGAATGGGCACGTAGGTGATGATCATCAGCACGATCAACAGCAGGATGAGGAACGGCAGGATGCCGCGGATCACCTCGCCGACCGGAG
Organism: Xanthobacteraceae bacterium; assembly: GCA_052148715.1. Taxonomy (GTDB): domain Bacteria; phylum Pseudomonadota; class Alphaproteobacteria; order Rhizobiales; family Xanthobacteraceae; genus JBKQHQ01. Next base: position 8,430 of record JBKQHQ010000141.1, read on the forward strand.
CGCTCGAGATGGTCGAGAGCACATAGAGGTTGAGCCCGACCGGCGGATGGACCAGCGCGATCTCCATGTTGTGGGTGAAGATGATCGAGAAATGGACCGGATCGACGCCGAACAGCTGCAGCGCCGGCGCCAGGATCGGCAGCACCAACAGCAGGGTCGCGACCACCTCGAGGAAGCAGCCCAGCACGAGCAGAAGCACGTTGATCGCCAGCAGGAACTGCCAGGTCGCCAGGTGGTGCGCCAGAACCCATTTCACGAGCTCGGCCGGCACGCCGGAGGCGGTCATCCAATGCCCGAAAGCGAGCGCGGTCGCCACGATGAGCATGATCGTGCCGGCGCTCTTGAGGGCGTCGGCGATCACGTCGAGGGTGCGGGTCCAGCGGAAGCCTTGATAGAAGACGAGGCTCACCAGCAGGGAGGCGACGGCGGCAATGGCGGCCGCCTCCGTCACCGTGACCAGACCACCGTAGATGCCGACCAACACGATGGCCGGGACGGCGAGTGCCGGCACCGCGCGGAAGGTCACGCGCAGCCGTTCCGCCATGGGCAGCTTGGGCTCGACCGGGAACTTGCGCCGCCGGGCGTCAAACCAGACCCAGCCGAAGAAGGCGGCGGCTTGCAGGAGCCCCGGCAGGATCCCGGCAAGGAATAGGCGCGGCACCGACTGCTCGGCGACGATGCCGTAAAGGATCAGCGCCAACGACGGCGGGATGACGATGCCGATCGTGCCGGAGGCGCCGACGACGCCGAGTGCGAAACTGCGCGGATAGCCCTTCTCCAGCATCGTCGGCAGCAGGATGGTGCCCATCGCCAACGCCGTCGCGACCGAGGAGCCGCAGATCGCGGCGAACAGGGTGCAGGCCACCACCGTCACGAGCCCGAGCGAGCCGCGGACGCCGCCGAGCCATGCCGCCGAGACGTCCACGAGCGCCTTGGCGACGCCGCCCTGCCGCATGAACGCCGCCGCCATGACGAACAGCGGCAGCGACATCAGGGTAGGCGAGTTCAGCTGATCGATGATGACTTGCGCCACCCCGATCAGCGGCTCGCCGGACACCACGTAGAGGACGGCCGCGCACATGCCGAGCACCAGAAAGATCGGCATGCCCGCGGCCAGTAGGCCAAAGAACATCAGCAGGAACAGGAGGGTCCACATGGAATTGTCGCCAGCCCCTCAGGGTGCCCGCGACGGCGCAGAGGACGCCGCCCGGCGGTTCACGGCTGGCTATGTGCCCCCACGGTCATGGTGGCGGGATCGAACGCGAAGACAAAGCGGTAGAGCCGGATCAGATAGCGCGCCGCCATCAGAAGCCCGCCGGTGGGCAAGGCCGCGTAGTAGAGCCACATCGGGAACGAGAGGCCCGTCGAGCTGCGCTCATCGAGCGCCCACGATGAGCTGACGATGATCCAGCCGTACCAGGCCATGCCGGCCGAGAAGGCAAGCGCGACGAGGCAGTTGAGCGCTTCCATCCAGCGCTGCACCTGTGGCGGAACCGCGCGCAGCACCAGATCGGGCCGTACGTGGCCGTCCGTGCGCACGAGCTGGGAGGACGCGATCATAACGCCCCAGACGATGAGGTAAACAATCACCTCTTCGGCCCAGGAGATCGCGAAGCGGGGCGCGATGTACCGCCCCAGCACCTGCGTCAATCCGACCAGCATGGCGAGCGCGCCGAGCAGGCCGATCGACAGCCGCTCGAGCTTGTCCCACACGGTGTCCCGCACGGGACGCCCCCTTGTTGCTCAGCCGGCCGTGCCGACGGCGTCGCTCACAAGTTTGACGATGTCCGGCGACAGCTTGGCGTCCTTGATCAGCTGGTCTTGGTCCGCGATCATCCGCTTGCGGTCGGCCGCCAGATGGTCGGGGGTTGGGTCGACGAAGCTGACCCCGTTCGACTCCATGGCCTTGCGTCCGCCGGCTTGGAGCTTGGCTGCATTGGCGCGGTAGGCATCGATATTGGCGGCCCAGAGGTCGCGCATGATCTTGCGTTGATCGTCGTTGAGCTTGCCCCAGAAACCGTCGCTCAGCATCGGGACGTAGCAGCCCATGAACTGGTGGTCGGCGTAGGAGTGCTTGACGCCGGCCTCCCACAGCTTGGCCGTGTTGCAGCTTTCATCCGTGCTGACGAGGCCGTCGAACGTCCCCTGCGACAGCGCCAGCGGCACGTTGGGCCATGGCGTGACGTTGGGGATCGCGCCGGTGAATGCGATGCGCCAGGAGATGCCGGCGCCGCCGGGGCTGCGGATCTTGAGGCCCTTGAAATCGTCGAGGGATTGGATCGGCTTGCTGGTCGTGTACCAGTTCTGGTAGCCGAGATCGATCCACTTGCCGAGGATGTGCGATTTGATCTTGCCCTCGATTTGTTTCCCGATCAGATCACCGGCGGCTCCATCCATCGCGCGGTGCACGACGTCGATCGTTTGCCCGTAAAGCACCGGGAGCTGGACGAAGTCGCAATCCGGCACCAGCCCGGTCATGGTCCACAGGCCCGGGGCCGCCATGTCGATCTGCCCCTGGATCAGGGCCTTCGATACGTTGAGGTCGGCAAACAGCTGCCCGGAATGAAACACCTCCGATTTGATCTGGCCTTTGGTCGCCTCATCCACCTTGCCGAGGAAGTCGACGATCGCCACGTTGCGCGGGTGCGAAGGTGCCGTGTCGAGCGAACAGCGCAGCTTGATCGAGTCGTCGGCCCAGGCGGCACGCAACAGCGCCGGAGCGGCGAGACCGCCCGCGACGACGCGAGCAAATGCGCGGCGAGAGTAAGCATCCTTCATCACATTTCCTCCCTTTGGGCAGTATCGCCGGGATACCCGGTCGTTGCGCCCAACATCAGGCCTGCGCGGGGAATTTGCAAGTGGGCGCGGCCCTATCCGGTCCCGCCGGCCGCGTCGACGGGTGAACCAACCGTACCGATAAGGGGCAGGTCGGTCCGATGACCTGCGCGGAACTCGCCCCGCGACGAACGGCAGCCGCTTAACCCCGTATATTCCGTGGCCCGGGTGCAACGTTGAAGAATTTGTCATGGACGCCATATATATGGGTGGCTTGAGAGCCGAGACGCCATCGTGAATGGGGCGTCAGGTTCGGCAGCGTCCCGTTCCCCGCTCTTTCCCCACTGCACCGGAGATTGAATGAGCAGCTACAAAGACCCTGATCTTGAAAAGCGTCAGAGCGACGCCGCCGCGGCAAAGAAAGCAATGTTGGAAAGGTTTCGCGCGGCGTCCGAGGACCCCGCCGCCGCGCAGCGGCAAGCTGCCAGGGTGGCCGTGAACGAGGCGCGGCTAGCTCGCATGGCCGAGCGCGAAGCTGCGAAGCAAGCCCGTGACGCCGAACTGGCTGCACAAGCCGCCCGTGCTGCTGAACTCGCTGCTCAGGCTCGGCAGGAAGCAGAGAAAGCCGAGGCTCTGATCGCGGCCGAGAAGGCCGAACGTGCGGCAGCGTTGGAGGCCGAGCAAAAAGCGGCCCGGGATGCTCGATACGCGGCACGCAAGGCGGCAAAGAAGGAACGACGGAGAGGCTACTGACGGGGGGCGCGCGGCGGCACCCGCATCGGCACCAACAGTTCGCCGGAGCTGTGCTGATGTCGGATGCCGCGTTCCAAGCCGTTTGGGGCCCGGACCGCCGGGCGTGCTTCCGGCCCGATCGGCGTTGTGGCAACATGCGCGCGTAAAATTCCCGCTCGGGAGGCATACGATGCGCCTTGTGGCGGCGATCGCTTGCGCCGTGACGCTGTGCTGTTCGCCGACAAGAGCCTTCGGCGCCAGCAGATTTCGCTGCGCGCAGAACCAGCACCTCCGACGCAATCACGTTAGACGCGCCGTCCCCACCGTCTGGCTTGCCCACGGCACCTTCGCGAATTGGGGCACCGTCGTGTCCGAATGACCCTAAAACGCAGCCCGTAAGCCGGCGAAGACCGTAAGCGGCATTCCCGGCACGAAGGTGCGCGGATCGGTCAAATTCAGGTAGGGGAATGAGCTCGTTTGGAAGAAAGTCCCATACGTATAGTAGTGCTGGTTGAATAGGTTCCGCACCAAACCGAAGAACTCGATGTTCTTCGTCACCTGGTAGGAGGAATGCAGGTTCACCACCCAATACGCCGGCACTTTCGGATTGAGGTTGGATTGGTCTCCGGCGAGATATTGGCTGCCGATCACGTTCAGATCGGCCCCAAGCTTCCAGGCATCGGTGATTTCGCGCTCGGCGCCTGCCTTGAACCCATAGTCCGGCACCGCCGGAATGTGATCGCCGGGGACCACGAAAATATTTCCGTTCGCATCGGCAAATGGGTTGTTCGGCGACGACAAGGTCAGCGCACTCTGGAAGGTGGCATCCACATAGCTGAAGTTGGCATAAACGTTCCAGCTCTTGTCCTTATAGGAGGCGCTCGCCTCGATCCCCTGACGCAGCGTGTTGCCGCCGTTCTGAAAGAATTCGTGCCCGGGCAGCGGGCTTGCGACATTGATGATATCGTCGGTGTTTAGCGTGCGGAACGCACCGAGGCTCCAGGACAGCAGCGCCTTCTTGTCGCCAATGTCGAAATGCCCGCGCAGGCCGGCCTCATAGGTGTGCGACACGACCTGCTGCAAGGGCGGATCGCCGACCAGCGAATTATCGATCAAGCAAGGCCGGATCGGATCGGAGCATCCGAGCTCGAGCGGCGTCGGCGCGCGATTCGCTTCCGAGTAACCCGCATAGGCGATTAAATTGGGTGTGATCTTGTAGGTCGCGCCGAGCACCGGGTTGAGGCGATTGTAGTCGTGATTGCCATTGAGCGCGCTATCGTTGCCCAAAAGGTCCTGCAGGCTGATCTGCGCTACGTTCAGCCGGCCGCCGCCGGTGACGGAGAGCTTGGAGGTTATGTCGAACGTGTCGGTCGCGTAGACACCGGTGTAGAGCGTCGTGGCCAGCAATCCGACCGGCGCGACGTCGCCCGCAGGCTGATTGATGAAAACCCCGACGCCTTGCACGAACGGGAACTGATCGGCGTTGATCGTTCCCAACTCGCTCGTGGTGGAGAACTGCACGCGGCCATCGTCGAGGGTGGCGCCGAGGACAAAGTTGTTGGCATGGTCAAAGAGTTTGGCCGAGGTGGCGGCTTGCACTGAGCCGCCGAAACTATTGGCCGCGGTCTGGGTGTGGTCGATCTCGCCGAGCACGCTCGTTCCGAGCGGGCCCGTCGCCGGAACGGTTTGTCCGGCAGTCGTTGTGAGATTCTGCAAGGTGCCGTCGAGATCCGGAAAGCACAAGACCGCCGGGTCGGGGCATCCGGAATTGGCGACGTTGGTGCCGTTGCCGTCGACGTGGCGTTGCCAGAATCCTCGATAGTACACATTGCCTTGGAACGACAGCGTATCGCTCGGTTTCCAGCTTCCGTTCGCCGTAAGGAATGCAAGCTGGTTCTGCGTGGTTTGCGGAACGGTGTAGACGCTTGCCCAATTTTGATTGAGCAGCTGGACCGGCGTCGCCGCCGCAGCGCCAAGCTGGTTGGAGGCACCGGTAAAGGCAACGTGGAATTCGGTTTGCTCGCCGCGTGCGCCCACATCCATGTAGACGCGGCGCAGCTGCGAGGGAGAGTCGTCGCGCCAGCCATTGTCGTTGACGGCGTCGGCGGTCACATAGGCGGACAAATTTCCGTTCTCACCACCGGCTTGCACCGAGGCGGAACGCCGGCCAAACGAGCCGCCGTTCACCTCGCCGTCGACGCCCTGATAGGTAAATCCGTTCTTCATCTCGATCGATACCGCGCCGCCCAGCGCGTTGAGGCCATAGACCGGATTGTTGGGAACGAGGGTCATCCCTTTAACGGCTTTTTCCGGGATGAAGTCCCAATTCAGGGTGTCGCCGAATACTTCGTTGATGCGGACCCCGTTCTGATAGACGGCTATTCCTTGCGGCGTCCCGATCACCGGTGAGGCGGTGAAGCCGCGGTAATTGAGGTCGAGCTGGTACTGATTCCCGGTTTGATCGCTGAGCGAGATGCCCGGCAACCCGCGCAGCATCGCCTCCAGCAGTCCGGGCGCTTTCGTATGGCCGAAGTCGTCTGCCGCCAGGGTCTGGACGTTGGCCGGGATTTTGTCGCGGTCGATCAGTGAAGGGTCGGTGGCGGCGATGCCTCGTGTAGCCTGCGCGCTTTGGTTGCGAGCCGGCGACCTCGAACGGGCGCGAGCCCGGGCCGGCGTGACCGGGGCGGGCTTGGAGACCAGGCGCGGGCTGACGGTCGACAGCGGCGTCGGGGCGATGACTCGGATTTCAGGAAGATTCGTTCCCTTGGCCTCCTGGGCATTGCTGACGCCCGGCGCCATCAGCGCAGCGAGGCTGATCCCACTCAGAAAACGCCGGAGCGTCGCCGCAAGCCCAAAGGAGCCGGCCCGACCGGCGACGTCGAGAGCCCCACGCATACTTACCCCACATACACGCGCAATATTGGCGGAAGCCGTACCGAAAGGGAAGAGAGTATGGGCAAGCCACCCGGAATTGCCGAATATCGGGGCAGACTTCCCGGCGGGGGAGGTACGGTGAATCCTGGGAGGCGGGCGAAGCGGCCGCCGTCTTCGATCATGCCGATGGGACGCCGTTGGCTTCCGCGGCTCGCAAGAAATGGCTATCATCCGCGCAGCGTCAGGGATGGTCTGGAGAATGTCGGATCACGCCGGAGCGCTGGATAAAAAGCATCCCACTCGGGAGGAATATATGAAATCTGTGCTCTATGCGGCGCTGCTAGGCGCCGCGTTTCCTGTTGCGACCCTGGCGCAAACCGCCGACGAGATCAAAAACGCCGCGCAGGCGCCCCAGAACGTGCTCACTTATGGCATGAGCTACAGCCAGCAGCGCTTCAGTCCGCTCAACCAGATCAATCGCGACACGGTGAAACGGCTGGTGCCGGCCTGGTCGTACAGCATGAACAACAATACGGGCGAGGAATCGCAGCCGCTCATCTATGACGGCCTGATGTACGTCACCAGCCAGAACAAGACGGTTGCCGTCGATGCCCTGACCGGCAAGGAGATCTGGAACACGCCCGTCGAGTATCCCGCGGACACCACACGTGTCGTTTGCTGCGGCATCGTGAACCGGGGCTCGGCGATCTACGAGGGCAAGGTGTTCCGCACCACGCTCGACGCGCGTGTCATCGCTCTCGACATGAAGACCGGCAAGCAAGTCTGGAGCGCCAAATCGGGCGAAACCAAGGACGGGGTGGCGATGACCGGCGCGCCGATCATCGCCAACGGCGTGCTGATCACCGGGATGGCCGGCGCGGAATATGGCAGCCGCGGCTATATCGAGGGTTACGATCCGAACGACGGCAAGCGGCTTTGGCGGCGCTACACGGTCCCGCGGCCCGGCGAGCCGGGCGCCAACACCTGGCCCAACGACGCGGTCAATGCGAGCGGCGGAAGCTCGTGGACGACGGGTACCTATGATCCCGAGCTTGATCTCGTCTTCTGGGGCATCGGCAATCCCGCGCCCTGGAACGCGCTGTTACGCAAAGGCGACGATCTATTCACCAACTCGATCATCGCGGTTCGGCCGAAGACCGGCGAGATGGTCTGGTATTTCCAGATGTCGCCCAATGATCCGTTCGACCACGACAACATCACCTCGATCATTCTCGCCGAGCTCAGCGTAAACGGAGCACCGACCAAGGTTCTGCTGCAGGCCGCGCGCAACGGATTCTTCTATGTGATCGAGCGTAAAAGCGGCCAGCTGATCGCCGCGAACCCTTACGTCAAGGTCACCTGGGCCACCCATATCGATAAGGAAACCGGCCGGCCCGAGTGGACCGAGACGACCAAAAAGGCAATCGCCTACAGCGAGGAGATCCAGACTTGGCCGCATATCACCGGCGGCACCAACTGGTTCCCGAACTCCTTCAACCCGCGCACCGGGCTTGCCTATGTCAATACCGCCGATTACGGGATGAAGTATCGGCCGGATCCGGCCGAAGAAATCAAGAACCTGAAGCCCGGCGACTCGCACCGAGCCGTCAAGATCACGCCCATCTTCAATGAGGATGGCATGCGCGGACACTTGCGTGCAATCGATCCGATGACGGGCGTCTCGAAGTGGTCGATTCCCTTCAAGAGTCCGAACTGGGCCGGCACGCTGGTCACCTCCGGCGGACTCGTGTTCACCGGCGAGCTCACCGGCGAGTTCATCGCCGTCGATAGCGATACCGGCAAGATCCTCTGGCAGTTTCAGACCCCCTCGGGAATCATCGGACAGCCGATCACATGGGAACGTGACGGCAAGCAATACGTCACCATCACCAGCGGCACCGGCGGCGTTTATGTCCTGAAAACGCCGGACCCGAACCTGGCCCACGTACCGCCGGGCGGCACCCTGTGGACCTTCAAGCTTATCGATCAGTAACTGGAAATGGATTTTCAGCGAGGCCGCCCCGCACGCGGGCGGCCTCTTGCTGAGAGGAGAAGCATTGGGAATGACGATCAGGCGGGCGACGCCCTTCTTTATACTGCTCGCGCTTTCGGCGACAGCGACAGCGGACGAGGCGGCGGTTCGGAAGGGGGCAAAGATTTACGAAAACAACTGCTCCACCTGCCATGGCGACGACTTGCAGAATAATTCGAGCATCGCCTTCGATTTGCGCCGCCTCAAGGCGGGCGAGCATTCCCGCTTCGTGAATTCGGTGCTGCACGGCAAGAATGCGATGCCGTCATGGGAAGGCGTGCTGACAGCGGAGCAGATCGAGAATCTCTGGGCCTACGTCCGCGCACATGCCAGTGACGACACGTAACAGCCAAAAATAACCAATCGCCAATGTAGCAGAGCGATCCGCGCCCGCGTTCTGGCGCCGGCGTCGTGCGTCCTTGTTCGAACAGGCCGCCCGTCGCTTTCGGGGAACGCCGCCGACTGCCGTCGTCTACGCCGCTCCGGAGCTCGGCGCCCCTATGCCCTTCGCCGAACCTGATCGGGCGTGTCGGCTGCGTCCTCGTCCTGCCCGGTCCCGCGCCGAGGGTCCGGAAACACCAGGCTGCGCAGGCCGCTACGATCGAACGGCGCCCAGCTTCCCTCTTCCTGCGTCAGGCGATCGGCGATCACGTAGAGCGCCGCCGGATTGTGTCCCAGGCCGCAGTGGCTCGCCCATACCTCGACGCTCTCGGTGTGGGTTCGCTCGTCCTCCACGCAGCACTGCCAGGCGACGATGCCGTCGCTGCGGCTGAAGATCGCGGTCGTCGGCACCGGCGGGGGCAGGTGCAGGTGCGAGCCCGATTTTGCCGCATAGACACTGTGGCCGGCCAGCAGCTCGTAGAGCCGCCAGGCATGGGTGGCGCGGGGGCTGCCTTTGACTGGGCTCCCCAAAGTGATGACCTGACGCACGTCCTCCGGCGCCCGCTTGGCGAGCTCGCGAGCGAAAATGCCGCCGAGGCTCCAGCCGATCAGACTGACCTTGCGGCCATAGCGGCGACGAAGCTCACGCAAGCGATCGAGCTTGAACTCGTTCAGGCCCGGCTTCAGGCCGAGATTGCGGCCGAGGTCCCAGCCATGCGCAGCGTAGCCGCGGTCGCGGAGGAAGGTTCGCAGCGGAACGGTCGACACGTCGCTTGCCGCCAAGCCGGGAAACACCATGACCGGATGCCCGTCGCCGGCGGGCAGCAGGCGAAGCCAGGGAAAGGCCCACAGAAACGCCGCAAGCTCGTAAACGGCCCGTGCCTCGGCCAGCAGCAGACGCCGGGACGGGGGCACGAGCCTGTTTGCTTTAGACATCGGTTACTCCTGCACGGGCGCCTCGATTGCGTCGAATCGCATCGCGGCAGTTTTAAGGATAGCAAAACAGATGTTCGCGTGTGTTTGGGAAATCGGCGAAAACATGCGCCAGCCGGGGCTTCGATGTTGCACCGCGGCAATTGCGCAAGATCAATGTGGCCCGATCTCACCCCGCTAACGTGCATCAGGAACTCGTCGCAAATGTATCGTGTCAAGTCCTTGCGACGTGAGGCGAAGCCTCGCTGGCCTTGAATGTAGATCGCCAGTGGCGGGCATCAAGAGGGTCGGATGGCCAGAAAGAGCACCGCCGCACCCGGTTGCGTCCTCATTACGGGCGCATCGGGAGGTATTGGTCGGCAGCTCGCCGAGGTTTTCGCGGGGCATGGGTGGCATTTGCTGCTGTCGGCCCGCAGCCGGGATCGGCTGCGCGAACTCGCCGAAGATCTCGAGGCGGCGCACGGCGTGAAGGCGACGGTCTTGCCGGCCGATCTTGCGGATCCGGGAGCGCCACAAGCGATCGTTGATGCCTTGCAGGGGCAGGACGTCGATGTCGAGATTCTCGTCAACAATGCCGGCCTGATGTTCGAAGGGGACTTCGCGGATACCGCGCTTGAGGATCACCTGCGGCTGCTGCAGGTGAACGTCGTCGCGCTCACGGCGCTCACGCGGTTGCTGCTCGAGCCCATGTTGCGTCGCAGCAGTGGCCGTATCCTCAACGTCGCCTCGACCGGCGCGTTCGTGCCAATCCCAAGTCTTGCCGCCTATGCGGCTTCGAAAGCCTTTGTATTGTCGTTGACCGAGGCCTTGTCCGAAGAGCTGAAAGGCACCGGCGTGACGGCGACGGCGCTGTGCCCCGGCTTCACCGATACCGACATGGTGCGCGGCTCGCCGCGGGGCCGGCGCCTGCCATCGCTCGTTGTCATGGATGCGAGATCCGTGGCCCAACAAGGCTATGCGGCCTGCCTCTCCGGGAAGGCGGTGCACGTCGCCGGACTGGCGAACGACGTCGCGATCAGCGGAGTGGGCTTTCTGCCGCGATGGCTGGTGCGCACGGTCGGTGGCCTGATCGCCCGCAATACTGCCTGATCATCGGGGAACCTGCCATGCCGAGTGTTGCGGCTAACGGCGTCCAGATCGAATATGCCGAGAGTGGCGATGCGGCGGCACCCGCGATCCTGCTGATCATGGGACTGGGCATGCAGCTCATCGCCTGGCCGGAGACATTTTGCGCGGATCTCGCGGATCGCGGGTTCCACGTGGTCCGCTTCGACAACCGCGATGTAGGGAAGTCGACGAAAATCCGGAAGATGGGCGCCATCGCGCTAGCGGCGGCTTTCGCCCGCGCGCTGGCCGGACTGCGCGTTGTACCGCCCTACACGCTACGCGACATGGCGGCGGATGCCGTGGGACTGATGGATGCGCTGCGCATCGATCGGGCCCATATCGTCGGCGTATCGATGGGAGGGATGATCGGCCAGATTATCGCGGCCGAGCATTCCGAGCGCATCCGCAGCCTCACCTCGATCATGTCCTCCAGCGGCAATCCGAACCTCCCGCGCGGCAACGCGGAGGTGCTCAGGGCGCTAATGCGGCCGCGTCCGGTGCGCGATCGCGAGCGCGCCATTCGCCAAGCGATCGACTTCTATCGGCTGATCGGCAGCCCGGGCTTCCCGACCAGTGACGCCGACCTGCGCGCCAAGGTCGAGCGCGCCATCTCGCGCTGTTACTATCCCGCGGGTTTCGCGCGCCATCTGCTCGCCGTGATGGCGTCCGGCAGCAGGGTCGAGATGCTGTCTGGCATTCGCGTGCCGACGCTGGTCATGCACGGCGCCGACGATCCGCTGGTGCCCGTCGAGGCCGGCAAGGATACCGCCGCCCATATCGCGGGAGCCGAGTTGCGGATCATTCCCGGCATGGGTCACGACCTGCCGGGAGGGCTCGTGCCGATTTTGGTCGATGCAATCGCCGAGCATTGCCGCAGCGCGGACCGGTCGGCTGCCCGAGCCGTCGCCCCGTCGATCCGGAGGACACGATGAACCGGCTCTCGGCAGTGGATGCTCTCTTCCTCTATCTGGAGACGCCCGAGACCCCGATGCATGTCGGCAGTCTGACGATCTTTGCTCCGCCGGCTCCGGACGACGTCTTTCAGCGCTTCCGCGATCACACGGTGGCGCGGTTTGATCTGCTGCCGTCCTACCGCCGGCGAGTGAAGATGATGCCGCTCGGCATCGATCATCCGGTGTGGGTGGACGAGGATGACGTCGATGTCGATTACCACATCTGCCGTGTAGTCCTGCCACGGCCGGGCACCATGGAGCAACTGCGCAGCCTAGTCGCCCAGCAGCACGCGATCCCGCTCGATCGCTCGCGGCCGCTGTGGCAATACTACGTGATCGAGGGCCTGGAGGATGGCGGTTTCGCCGTCTACATCAAGGTCCATCACTCCGACATGGACGGCGTGGCGGGAATCGCAACGCTGCCGTTGATCTTCGATTTCGCGCCGGATCCGCCTCCGCTCAATTCCCCGGCGACGCGCATCGCAAACGCGCAACAGCCCGACGTCCCGGAAATGATGGGCACGGCGCTCGCCGACTTCCTGCGCCAGGGGCTTCGGGTGCTCACATCCCTGCCGACGGCGGGGCGCACGCTGGCGCGGATCGCACGAGCGCCGCTCAGGGACGTCCGCTACCTCGTCGACGCCATCGGAGCCCCGAGGACGATCTTCAACACGTCGATCTCGCGCGAGCGCGGCTTCGGCACGTCATCGTTGTCGCTGGCCGACGTCAAGTCGGTGGCCAAGGCCAGGCACGCGACGATCAACGAGGTCGTGCTGGCGGTCGGCGCCGGCGCGCTGCGCCGTTACCTGATCGATCGCAAGGCGCTGCCGGACAAGCCCCTGATGGCTGCCGTCCCCGCCTCGCTGCGCGAGCCGGGCGACAACCGGATGAACAATCAGGTGGTGTTCACCCTAAGCAGGCTGGCCACCGACATTGCCGATCCGCTCCAGCGGCTTGCCGCCATCGTCGCTGCGGCGCGAGAGACCAAGGGGGTGTTCCTCGACGTCAAGGACATATTGACGACCGAGGTATCGATATTGGGGGCGCCGGCGATATTGGCCGGGCTGTCCTGGCTGTGGCGGATGACGGGTGCCGCCGACCTGCTGCCGGTTCTAGCAAATGTCGTCATTTCCAACATTCCGGGTCCGCGCACGCCGATGTATGTCGCCGGCGCGCCGGCCGTGCACTATTTTCCGCTCTCGATCCCGTATCACGGCGGCGCCTTGAACATAACGGTCGAAAGCTACGTCGATAAGCTCGAGTTCGGGCTGCTCGCCTGTCGATCGACGGTGCCGAACGTGCAGGTGATCGCCGACTATCTGGTTGCGGAGTTCGCAATACTGAAGCGCGCGACCGAAACGTTGGCGGACTCCATCGAGACCATCGAGATCGCGGCCGGTCGCGAGCCGAAAGCGGGCGCGGGCCCGCAGCGAGCGGCGACGTCGAGCAAACCGGTCGTCAGGCGACCGCGCTCCGGCAAGCGCAAGACGGTCATTCCGGCAGGCGACGCAGCCGGACCCCCGCGCGGCGATCGTCGCGAATAACGTCGGATATTCTCGCGCCGATTGATCTTGATCAATGCCGCCCCGTGCGACCGGCACAACGTTAATGAAAATCTTAAACTCGTCGTGAGCAACACGGACACCAACAAGGGAGGTGCGTCATGTCGTCCAGTCTTATCGAATTCACTCCGTCCGCTTACCAATATCCGCTGCTCATCAAGCATCTGCTTCACTATCCGCTGGTGCACTCGCCCGACCAGGAGATCGTGTATCGCGACCTGAGGCGGCACAGCTATCGGACGTTTCGGGAGCGCATTGGGCGGTTGGCGAGCGGCC
>JBKQHQ010000142.1:0-13045 GCA_052148715.1 Xanthobacteraceae bacterium
TCGCTTCGCAAAATCCTTTTGTCGGCGACGATTTCGAGTCGATAGTTCTCGAACTGAATACCCAGCAAGAGTTATGCGAAGAAACCCCCTCTCCCGGCTCGCCGCTGCGCGGCGATCCGACCTCCCCCACGAGGCCCACGAGGGGGGAGGTGAAGAAAGGGGGGCGATCCGCATGCGATTGCCCTTGCTCCTCAGGGCCCCCGAAAGGGGGAAGGTTAGGAGGGGTCGTGTGCCGCAGATCACGGCCTCACGATGATGCAAACCTGGAATTCCGACCGCGGCGCAACATGCGAAGCTGTTGTGAAGATTGGCCGCATCCGCTAGGTTTCGGCGCCGTCGCGGAGTGTCACGATCGTGGGGGCGGTTTTGCTGTTGCGGCGACGGGTGAGATGCAGCAGCACGGACATCGATGACGAAAGAAGAGCAGCTGGAGTTCCCCGGCGTCGTGACGGAATTGCTTCCGAACGCCACCTTCCGCGTCAAGCTCGAGAACGAGCACGAGATCATCGCCCACACGGCCGGCCGCATGCGCAAGAACCGCATCCGCGTGCTCGCCGGCGACAAGGTTTTGGTGGAGATGACGCCCTATGATCTGACGAAAGGGCGCATCACCTATCGGTTCAAGTAGCTGTTCACATCGAGGCCATTCCCATTCCAACCATTCGCGTAGTGAGATCATGATCGGCCGGCCCAAACTCGTGCTCGCGTCCGGCTCGCCACGCCGGCTTTCCCTCATCAATCAGGCCGGCATCGAGCCGGATTCGCTGCAGCCCGCCGACATCGACGAACTGCCGAGGAAGGGCGAGCAGCCGCGCGCGCTGGCGACGCGCCTGTCGCGCACCAAGGCAAAAGTGGCGCTCGACGCCATCAACCGCGCCGAAGAGTTGCGCGGCGCCTTCATTCTCTCCGCCGACACGGTGGTCGCGGTCGGCCGGCGCGTCCTGCCCAAGGCGGAGCTCCTCGACGAGGCGTCGCAATGCCTGCGGCTCCTGTCGGGCCGCAACCACCGCGTCTTCACGTCGGTGTGCGTGGTGACGCCGAAGGAGACTTATCGCCAGCGGCTGGTCGAGACCCGGGTGCGCTTCAAGCGGCTCTCGGAGCAGGACATCGAAGCCTATCTCGCCTCCGGCGAATGGCGCGGCAAGGCCGGCGGCTATGCCGCCCAGGGCATCGCCGGCAGCTTCATCATCAAGCTTGTCGGCTCCTACAGCAACGTCGTCGGCCTGCCGCTGTACGAGACCATGACGCTGCTGAGCGGGGAGGGCTACCCGATCCATTTCGGCTGGATCAACGCCGCTTGACGGGCGGTGCGACGGGCGGCGGCCCGCATCGGGCGCAAGCTCTGGCGATCGCGCCGCCGCGCCCTCACATACACGCCATGTCCGAGCCGTCGCCGAGCCCCTAGAAACCGTGCCCGATCTGCGGCAAGCCGTCCGCGCAAAAGTATCGCCCGTTCTGCTCCAAGCGCTGCGCCGACGTGGACCTCAACCGCTGGTTCACCGGCGCCTACAGGGTGCCGGTTGAAGAGACGCCGGAAGACGCGGACGACCGCGGCCGCGCGACCGAGGATGAATGACGCGCGACGGATTGCCGGCGACGCCGTCGCGCTTGGCCGCTGTCCGTCAGGGCTCCGTGTCTAGACACGTCCCGGCCAAGCCTTTATAAACCCGCGCTCTTGCGGCCCGCCCCGGCGGGCTCCAGGCGCCCAGGTAGCTCAGTTGGTAGAGCACGTGACTGAAAATCACGGTGTCGGTGGTTCGATTCCGCCCCTGGGCACCAAACAAATCACGTAACAGATGTGCCGGCGTGATCGGCCGGCGAATGTGAACTCGCCGGCGGGCAGGTCGGCAAGAATTGCCGATGTCGATCGAAAAGCTGCAATTCCTGCCGCCACAACAGCTGCGTTTCGCCAGCTATTTCATAGTTTTCGAGCTGGCCCACGATTTGCTTCAATAACGCCAGAGTAGTGAGCCGGCGGCCCGGCCGCCGAGGGCTAAGAGTTGGATCGAGAGTAAGATCATGTCCGTGTCTTCGCAGAACGCGTCCGCGAATCCATTAAATTACCTGCAGTCGTTGTTTGGCCAGTCGTTGCTCGGCGCCGGCAACGGCACCTCCGGTTCCTCCAGTTCGGCGAATTTTCCGGCGTCGCTGTTTGCATCCTTTGCGGCCACCGCAAGCAGCGGCGCGCCAGCCTCCGCCGGGACCACGGCGCCGGCCTCGGGCATCACCTCTTCGCCGTTCTCGCCAGGCACGCTTTGGGCGCTGATCTCGGCGCAAGGCCAGCAGCCGGGCAGCAATGCGACGTCCGCGACGGGGTCGGCCAGTGGCGCGACCGGGCAGGTCGCCGGTGCCAGCGATCCGACGCTGGCCGCCGCGCCGAACGGCGACGATGCGGCCGATCAAAACCCGCTTACGTCGACGCAGCACAGCTCGCATGGTCATCACCACCATATGCACGGCGGCGGAGCGCAGGGGTCCGGCAACGGATCGAGCGAGGGCAACTCGCTGCTCGACGTGCTGACCTCCGGCAGCCAAGGGGCGACCAGCCAAAGCACGAACAACCCGAACGGCTCGACCACGACCACCATAACCTACGCCGACGGGTCCACGGTGACGCTGACCACGCTGGCGTCGAGCACCGGCTCTTCAGGTTCCACGCCCTCGAGCTCCGGCGCATCGAGCGTCGGATCCGCGAGCTCCACTTCGAGCAACCGGAGCAGCGCCAATCTGATGGAACGGTTGATCCAGATGCAGGCGCAGCTCTTGGGGTCATCGAATGTGTCGACCGTCGCTATGGCTTAGAGCACGTTCAGGTCAAATCGACGAAACGACACACTTCACCTCTCCCCGCTTGCGGGGAGTGGTCGGAGCTAGCGCAGTTTTGCGCTTGTTCCGGGTGAGGGGGACTCTCCGCGAGTCCGAGCCTGTGGAGAGCGCCCCTCACCCGCCATCCTCGCTGGCGCTCGGACGGCGACCTCTCCCCGCAAGCGGGGAGAGGTGAAGTAGGTCGCTGCATCAAATTCACCGGAACATGCTATAATTGTCCCAGCCGGCGATCCGACAACGTCAACTCGACTAACCCTGGATTTCGTCGGCAAACTTTTCGCCGCCGATCACTTTCGACAGGCGGTCGTGGCCGTGCACTGCGCGACCAAAAACGCGGCCACCGCTTCACCGTAGATCCGAACTCCTAAATCGTTCTTGTGCTGATCGCTGGGAACGTTGAACCAGCTATCGACTTCGCGCAGCGACTTCGGCGCATGATCGGGCTCGAGGACCTCATGCCAGCGGATCGCGGGGAACTGCGCCCGCAGAGCCGCAAAGGCCTTCTCCTCCAGCGAGCGTTCCGGCTCGAGCCCGGCCGGGTCCCGGTACTCCGCGTAGGAGCGGTCGAGGAGAAATATCGCCGCGGGAAAATTATCCAAAATTGTTTCGATCGCGCCCGCGGACGCCGCGGCGCCCACGTCCGCCTCCATGAAGTAATAGTCCTTCGAGAAGGCGGCCTCGATCGCCTGCATCGTGAGGTGGGGCGATAGGCCGAGCCGGCCGCCGGTAATCACCGCCAGCACCTCGGGATGGAGCTCGAACCAGTTCAGCTCGGTCATGACGTGATCGCGCACGAAGGCGGAAATCTCCTGCGGCGTCACCACCCCTTGGCGGCGGCGAAGGTAGGGTTTGCGGATCACGTCGTTCTTCAGCATGTTGACGACCAGGAGATCCAGGTCGAAGGACGGCGCCATGAATTCGGCGATCGCGCCGAACTGAATCGTGCCGATCCCGTCGAGCGCGAAATTGATCACGCGCGTGCGGCGGCCTCCGACGATTGCCGACCATTCCGGCGAAGCTGCGAGTTTGTCCTCGAGCACGTCGGTCCAACGCGACGTGCTGGTGACATTCGCCGTGAAGGAATCGCCGATCACGCCGATGCGGTACTCGCCGGCGGGCTTGGCGAGCGGAAAATCCTCGCGCGCGATCAGACCGTGGCTGTTCGTTCGGTAGTGCACCGGAAAGGGGCGTGCGGCCGGACCCACCTCGATGTTGGCCCGGTAGTGATAGCCGACATGCGGGTCGTCGATCGAGCTTCCCTCGCCGTCCGTCGGCGTCTGCACGACCGCCGCGGCGACGATTTCATCCAGCAGGTTGTGATATTGAAAATAGCGGTAACCGACCTCGACCAGAAAATAGCTGATGAAGATGGACGCCAACAGTAGCGCGGCATCCGCCGGAGCAACGCGCTTTGCCATCTTGATCCTCGTTTACGACCCCGCTCGCCGCGGAGCGGCGGATTCCAACCCGGTGGAGGCGTGAACGGGCCCGGGAGCGCCGGGCCGCGGCTGCTGCACTTTTTCGGCCCCGCTTCGATTTCGTGCCGCAGACGGCTGCTTTCCTTAATGCAACGGATCGAGCCTTGTCACCCGGCTGGGCCACCGCGCGTGCGGAAGGCTGGCGGTGAACCCTTATGGGAGGCCGTCGTGCCATAATATTCGAGGCAACACCGATCGCGGGCGCACCGTTTGCGGCCGCTATACCGGGCGGCGGTAAGACGATCGATCGAATGCACAGGAAAAGTTGTCAACTGTTGCTTTTTCGGTACAGAGGCCTCGATTGCCGGTAGTATCTTGGGCGAATATAATGCGATAATACGATGAGAATTGGGGTCGCAAGCGGAGGCATGATCTAGCGGGACAGGGTTTAAGCATGTGCGGTCGCGGGTCGTGCCGGGAGCGATTTTGATCCAACGCCATCACCGCTCCCCGCTGGAGGCAGCCGCCTATGCCGAGGGTGTTATGAACCGTAGCTTCAAGGTCATTCTGATCAAGCCGTCGCACTATGATGCGGACGGATACGTCATCCAATGGTGGCGTTCGCTCGTTCCTTCCAACAGCCTCGCGAGCGTGTATGGGTTGATGGCCGAATGCGCCGCCGACAAGGTGCTCGGCGACGACATCGACATCGAGATCGAGACCTATGACGAGTGCAACACCCTCATCGACGTCAAGGGCACGATCCGAAAGATCCAAGCGGCGGCGGGGGGATTCGTCGGCCTTGTCGGCGTGCAAACCAACCAATTCCCGCGTGCGCTTGATCTCGGCCGCCAATTCCGCGCGGCGGGGCTCCCGGTCGTGATCGGCGGCTTTCACGCCAGCGGCTGCCTGTCGATGTTGCCCAACCGGCCGCCTGAGCTGCAGGCCGCCCTTGATCTCGGGATGACGCTGTATGCCGGCGAGGCGGAAGGCCGCATGGCCGAGCTGTTGCGCGACATCCAGGCCGGAACGATGAAGCCGATCTACAACTACCTGAGCGACATGCCGGAGATGGCGGCCGCGACGCTGCCGATCTTGCCGCGCGCGACGGTTACCCGCATCGCGGGCCATTACACAACCTTCGACGCCGGGCGCGGCTGCCCCTTCCAATGCAGCTTCTGCACCATCATCAATGTGCAGGGGCGGAAATCCCGCTACCGCACGGCGGACGACGTCGAGGAAGTGGTGCGCCTCAACGCCGCGCAGGGCATCACCCGCTTCTTCATCACCGATGACAATTTCGCGCGCAACCGGAATTGGGAGGCGATCCTCGACCGTCTGATCGAGTTGCGCGAGCGCGACGGATTCAGGATCAGGCTTCTGCTCCAGGTGGATACGCTGTGCCACCGCATTTCCGGCTTCATCGAGAAAGCCGCGCGCGCGGGCTGCACCGCGGTTTTCATCGGGCTCGAGAACATCAATCCCGAGTCGCTGATGGGCACGAAGAAGCGCCAGAACAAGATTTGGGAATATCGCGAGATGCTGCAGGCGTGGCGCCGCGCCAAGGTGATGACCTACGCCGGCTACATCCTCGGCTTCCCCACCGACACGCCCGAGACGATCGCGCGCGACATCGAGATCATAAAGAAAGAGCTGCCGATCGACATTCTCGAATTCTTTTTCCTGACGCCGTTGCCGGGCTCCGAGGATCACAAGAACCTGTACTTGCAGGGCGTGCCGATGGACCCCGACATGAACAAGTACGACCTCGAGCATGCCTGCGCCGGGCACGCGCTGATGTCCAAGGAGACCTGGATGAAGGCCTACGCCGATGCGTGGACCCGCTACTACTCCGACGATCACGTTGCGACGGTGATGCGGCGCGCCATCGTGTCGGGGATAAACCGAACGAAGGTGCTCGATTCTCTGATCATGTTCTCGAGCTCCGCTCGCATCGAGGGGGTGCATCCACTGCAATTCGGCTATCTGCGGCGCAAGATCCGCACGCAGCGGCGCCACGGGATGCCGATCGTCAATCCTTTCGTGTTCTACCCGTGGCGGGTCATGGATTTCCTTAAGGTAGCCTTTGAGTGGGCCCGGGTGATCACGCGCTATCGCCGGATCATGGCGCGCGTGGAGGCCGACCCCGCGGTCAACAGCTATGTCGATGAGGCGCTGCAGGTGACCGCCACCGGCGTCGAGGATCATTTCGTCCAAGTGTTCGCCGACAAGATCCCCAACACGCACGGCGCGCCCAAGCATATACACGCGGCCAACGACGAGCCTGCCATTGAAGCGGCTGAGTAGCCCCACCGCAGCCCGGCTCGACGCCTAACCGCACTCTCCGCGGCGCCTGGAAACCCGGCGGCAATCTTTGCAGAACGCGTGCCTCGGCACAGCCCGGGGCACCTGTCCGACAATCGCCGCGGCTCCCGGCCGGATTCCGCCGAGGCGTCGCCCGATTCACCAAGCCGGCCGCTGTCGCCCGGATGCTTAACGATGTGGTTACCCCTGTCGCGGACATTGGGCCGCCATATTGACCAGGAGTAAACCATGAGTGGAATGGTTGGAGTTGAGGGTAACCGGCTTCGTTCTCTCGTCGAGCGCATCGAGCGTATCGAGGAGGACATCAAAGGGCTGAACGACGACAAGAAAGACGTCTACGCGGAGGCCAAGGGCGACGGCTTCGACGTGAAGATCCTGCGCGAAGTGATCCGGCTCAGAAAGCAGGACCAAAACGAGCGCGATGAGCGGGACTCCCTCCTCGACGTGTACCTCCACGCCATCGAGAAAGCGGCGCCGGTCGTGCAAGCCGCCGAGTGAGCATCGTTAACCCCATCGTCACGTGGGCTTTACCCGCGTGATGATGGTTGGGCCGGCAAATCCGCCTCCGTCCCGCCGCCAAGCGCCCGGATGGCCTCCTCCACACTGCGGAACATGTGACCCGGTCCCAACAGCTTATCGATGCCGAACCGCGCCACCGCGTCTTGAGCGCGGATCGACTCGAGCCGCGCGATGGCGAAAGCGATGCCGTCCGCATGACACCGACGAATGATTTCGCCCAGAACCTGGGCGGCGGTGAAGTCGATCTCGAGAATGCCCGTCGCCTCCAGGACAATCAGCCGCGCTTTCTGTGGGGAGGACTGCAAAATATCCGAAATATCTCGCCGGAACTGATAGGCATTGAGAAAGGATAATGGCGCCTGAAATCCCAGCACGATGACGTTGGGCTCTCGCTCGCCCCGGATTTGCGGGCTGAGCGGCCACCAGACCGAGGTTCCCGGCACACGCTCGAATATGAGGACGCGGGCGCGCGTGGTGCTCCATAGGCCGTGCAGCAGCGAGAGCGCGATGCCGATCCCCACCCCTTCCTCGATTGGGAGGATGATGATGGCCGCGGCGGTCGAGCAAATCAGCAGGAATTCACCAAATGACTGCCGGTAGACTGCGACGACCTGACGAACCTTGAGGATTTTGAGCGCAACGAACAGCAGGACGCCGCCGAGCGCCGCATGCGGAACATGGCGTAGCAGCGCGGCCCCGAATGCCACCAATGCAAGAACGATGGCCGCCGCGACGAGGCCGGCGAGTTGTGATCGACCGCCGGTCTCGGACACGACAGCGGTGCGCGGCGGGCTGGCGTCGACCGGAAAGGCGCCGAAGAGGCCGGACAGGATGCTGCCGGCTCCGACCCCGACAAAATCGCGGTCCACATCCGGCGGCTCGTCGGGATCCGACGGGAAGGACCGCGTCGTGGCGGCCGTCTGCACCATGATCACGGTTGCTATGATGAGGCTCAGCGGCAGGAGGCCTGCCCATCGACCCGGCGCAATGTCCGGGATCGCCGGCGTCGGCAGCGCGGTCGAAAGAGGTCCGAGAACGGTGACGCCCCGGCTTTCGAGCCCGAACAGCACCGCGGCCGCTGTCGCCATGCCGAGCCCGATCAACGCCCCGGGAATGCGGGCGTCGACCCGCTCGGACACGGCGATGATCGCCAGGACTCCGAAGCCGATGCAAAGCGCGAACGGGTTCGTTTCGTCCAGATGCCCGGCCAGGATCGCGATGCGCTTGAGCAAGATGCCGTCCGGCGATGGCAGTCCGAGGACGGTCGGCAATTGGGAGAAGAGGATTTGCGCCGAGATGCCCGCCAGAAAGCCGACCGTCACCGGTATCGAGAGGAGGTCGGCGATCCAGCCGAGACGGAAAATTCCGCTGGCGACGAGCAAGAGACCAACCATGAGCGCCAGCGCGGCGCCGAGCGGCGCGTAATCGGCTGCACCGGACGACGCGGCGAGAAGCGTGAGACCTCCGGCAAAGATCGGCGTAATGGTCGAATCTGCCCCGCAGGACAGGAAGCGACTGCTTCCGAAGATAGCGAAAGCCAGCGAGCCCGCCAAGAAGGCGAAAAATCCAATCTCCGGGGGGAATCCGCCCAACCGCGCCGTGGCCATCTGCTCCGGAATTGCGATGGCGGCGAGCGTGAGCCCCGCGACAAGATCGCTTGTCAAGAACCGAGGACGATACGAATTGAGCGAGCGAAAAACGGGCCAAGCATTGTTGGCACCGGCAATGCGCGGACCTGGAGAACCGGGCTTATCCGCCATGAATGATGGGGGCGCCCGTCGATCGGCCCGCACTTCGGAGCAAACAGGGTTAACTGACGGCCTTACCCCGTCGGCGTGCGGCCACCAGTTGTTGCTGCAGGCCGGACAAAGCGTCGTCCGCCTCTTGGAAAAGGGCCTCAACGTGCTCGCGCAACGGCTCGACAGCGGCGCGCACCTGTGGGCTCAGAAAAACTGTGACATTGGCTCGGTCAAGCAACGATGCGGTGCTTTTGCCAGCATCTGACGCCAAATCCCGTGACCCGACTGACATGAACGCCCCCCTGAACTTAGCACTCAAACCGCTGCTCCCCCCTGAAGCATGGCGGCTCATGCGCCACGAAGATTGGCACAGGTTTGGAGCTGCCGAGAAGTGTAGGGCCTGTGAATAACTACATTCTGCGGGGGGGTGTGTTGAAAGTGACACGCGCCGCGCGTCTTCACGCCAAGCGGCCTTTGGTGAGTTCTTGGCCTGCGGGGTCGGGGGCCCGTCCGTCGAGCATGGGGGCACGCCAGAAGGCAGGGATGGCCGGGCCGGGCCTGGTGCGGCCCGCGGCGTCTTAAGGAGCACCCCGCAGTTGGGGACCGCCAGTCCCCGACGCGCCACGCCAGCGGAGGCAGGGTCAATCGGTTCGCCCGCGCCTTGCCGCAATATCTGGTTAGCCAATCTTTGCCAAATGTACGGCCGCAAATTTTTGCCTTGTCAATCCCAACGCCGTGCTAACGCGATGTTTAGCGTTTTCGGCTAATACACGCCCCGGTACGTATCTGGGAGGGGACGATGGGCGCGACCACGCGATTTCGTTTGGTGACCCGCAGTGATTTCGACGGCTTGGTCTGTGGGGTTCTCCTGAAAGAGCTGGACCTCATCGACGAGATCACGTTCGTCCATCCCAAGGACATGCAGGATGGAAAGATCCCCATATCGGCGCGCGACATCACCACCAACCTGCCTTATGTCCCGGGCTGCCATCTGGCGTTCGACCATCATTCGAGCGAGGTGCGCCGCGCCGGACAGCGACTTCCGACCAATCACGTCATCGATCCCGATGCATTCTCCGCGGCGCGCGTGGTCTATCGCCACTTCGGCGGTCAGCCGCGCTTTCCGCGCATCGACGAGGACATCCTCACCGCCGTGGACAAGGCTGACGCGGCGCAATTCAGCCGTGATGAGATTTTGGCGCCCGAGGGCTGGACGCTGCTAAATTTCTTGATGGATTCCCGCACCGGGCTCGGTCGGTTCCGGCAATTCCGGATTTCCAACTACGATTTGATGATGAAGCTGATCGACTACTGTCGCGATCATACGGTCGAGCAAATTCTTGCACTGCCGGACGTCCAGGAGCGCGTGCAACTCTATCACCAGCATGCGCCGCAGTTCCGCGAGCAGATTTTGCGCTGCACGCAACTCTTCGACGACGTCGCGGTCCTGGATCTGCGTGCCGAGGAAACCATTTATGCCGGCAACCGCTTCATGGTCTACGCCTTGTTTCCGCAGGCCAGGGTCTCGGTGCACATCCTTTGGGGCGTCAAGCAACAGAACACGGTGTTTGCCATCGGCAAATCGATCCTCGACCGGACCTCGCCCGTCGACGTGGGCGCGGTCTGTCTCGTTTACGGCGGCGGCGGACACAAGGCGGCCGGCACGTGTCAGATCGACAATGCCCGGGCGCAAGATATCAGGCGCGAGCTGATCGACAAGCTCGCCTCGCTCAGAGCACGATGACTTTTCTTGTTGGAGCATGATCATTTTCCGAAAACCGGTATCCACCCTCGGGTCAAGCCCGAGGGCAGGCTTTTTCGGGATCGTGCTCTAGGCGGTAAGAAGCGCTGGCCGGGTCATTGCGATTGATGCGATCGCGGTCCGGCCGGCCGATGGATTGCCGTTGGGTTGGCGGGAAGCGGCCCGGGAATCGCCAACTCGGCCCGCGCCTGCAGCTGCGCCTCATGGCGCCGCAGGTAGATCAGCCCAATTATGATAACGACGACGGCCGCAGCGGATAGCCCTAATCCGGCTTCCTTGCTCAGATGGTGCAGCTTGTTGCCGAAGTGATAGGCCGCCGTGCCGTAGAGCGCCGTCCAGGCGATGCCGCCTGCTGCATTGAAGAGCAGGAACCGCGGCCAACCCATGCGGTTTGCGCCGGCCAACAGGGCCGCTAGCGCCCGCAGCACTGCGATAAAGCGGCCGAAAAATACGATCTCCCCGCCGTGCCGGGCAAACAGATAGAGCCCCAGTTTGAATTTACTCTCGTTCAGTCCGACATAGCGGCCGTAGCGCCGCAGCAGGCGGTACCCGGCCTCGCGCCCGATCCAATATCCGGCATTGTCGCCAACGATTGCTCCGCCGGCCGCCGCGGCGATGACAAACCAGATGTTCAATTCATGGGTAGTGCCCGCATAGACCGCCGCGGCAATGAGTGCGGTCTCGCCGGGCAGCGGAATGCCCATGCTCTCAAGCGCGATAATGCCGCCAAGGCCCCAATAGCCGTAGCTTGAGACAAGCTGCATGAGGTCATGGTGCGAAAACGACATGCGAGGCGTTCAGCTGAATTGCCCGATTGAAGGGTGGAGCGGCGCCGGACTGGTCGCGCCAATATGGGCCGCCGCAGGCCAATGCACAAGCCGAAGTGATTTGCGATGCGCCACCAAAGCGCAGCGACGATGTGCGCGGTTTTAGCTCGCGGAACTGGGCAGGAGGGGGTCCCTCGGGACGCGGCGCCGGGAGGGACTCAACCGGCGCCGCGCTCGCCTCCCGTTTTTAGTTTCAGATCAGCAAGTGTATGGCATCGACCGCGAGCCACGGCGACTCGTCGGCAACTTCGGGGTACGCCAGCGGGATCGCGCTCTCGACTTCGACCCCTGGTGGGCGCCCCTCGATGGCATCCATCGCGGCGCGATCGAGGGGGTCAAGGGTGCCGCATTCGTCCTGCACCGGGCCACGCTGCTTCATGGCTGCGTGCTCCGCCCTCGTCGCGGCGAGTGGTGGTGGCGGATAGGTGCGTTGAAGGATGAGAGAGGCTTGGAGTGCATCGCGTGCATTTGCTTCGATCCCTCGCGTCAGCCGTGGTAGGGCGGCTTGGTGCCCGCATCCTTGGTCGCCTCTGAAATGCTCCAGGCGCCGAGCCGTTATCATTTCCTTTGCATTGTCGGGTAGTGCTTGGCGGTTGAACATCGTTTCCTCCGTCTGATGCAACCGTCACGAACTATATCCGAAAACTTCCGCGCGTGGGCATCTTCCTTAACAAATGGTTAACCCGATCGCATAGCGATCTTAAACTCGCAGCTTAATCAATGTCTTCTCCTTGCGAACCTGGAAAATCGTCGTGACAGGAATTGTTGCGGCCATCCACGTCCTTTCTATCCGCCGGCAGAGTCGTGGACCGCAACGAAGCATCAATGGCCGAGTCAGGGGCGCCCGACTCCGGGCACAAGCACAGTGATGACGTTGACGGTATTTTGATAGGGAATGCATTCATAATGAGGTGCCGGGTTAGTGTTTCGTTATCATCGCACCTGATAGCCTCCGCGTTGCAGTTTTTGCTCGGCCCGGTCCACGGCGTTTCTTCCACCAGCGTGTCCGCGCGGGCACAGACAGGCTCGCAGATGAATGCTACTTGGAACATGTTTCCTCCCGACTCAAAGCCCCGTTTCGGCGGGGCTTTCTTTTAGAGCGCGCAGCTGCGCCTCACGCCGCCGCGTG
Organism: Xanthobacteraceae bacterium; assembly: GCA_052148715.1. GTDB lineage: Bacteria > Pseudomonadota > Alphaproteobacteria > Rhizobiales > Xanthobacteraceae > JBKQHQ01. The sequence goes on from JBKQHQ010000142.1 coordinate 12,546, forward strand.
CGACCGTTACGGTTTTAGCAAGGAGCATGACGCAATGGCGCGAGGGGTGATGAAGACCATTCGGAAGTCACCGGATTTGGCGGAGCTTGCGCCGGCGCAATTGGGGCATCTTCAGGAGAAAAGTCCGCCCGCGAGCGTCAGCCGAGGGTGGAATCCAATTCTCGGTCTGAAAGGGCGACAAGCAAAGGACGATCGCGCGGTTTCAGTTTCTGGTGATACGCCAATTGCTCCGACGCCGCGCGAGCAGCCGGAAAATCAATTTCGCCTCCAAGTGGATAGGCAAACCAAAGCGTCCTACACGACCTATGAAGCCGCCGAAGCGGCGGGGCTCGCCGTCAAGCAAAACCACCCCATCGTGCAAGTGGCCGTCTACGACGCCAAAGCCGGCGTGAACAAAGTGATCGAGCTGCCCAAGAACTGAGGCGCGATCTTCACCTCCCCCAACGAAGCGAAGGTAGGGGCAAGACCGTTCAGCGATTGATGACGACGTTGAGGATCGC
>JBKQHQ010000143.1:0-53518 GCA_052148715.1 Xanthobacteraceae bacterium
TACTCGTCAATTGCGGGCCTTTGTCGGGATTGTATACTCGGAGATCAGTATTGATCATAGGAGGCTTCTTGGCTTCGTGGATTACAAAATCGCTGGTCAAACACCAGCGTTTGATGTTGATTTGCGCATGTCTGCCAAGGTTTTCGATGGCACCAATCCACCTGCCTGGGAAATGCCAGACACCATTGAGGATGTCGGAAAGGGGGGCGTCATCCTGCCCGCCATAAGTTGGCGACGACATTGCCCCGTCAAAGGTGGGGAAGATACTTCCGGTTTGATAGAGCATCTCACCAATAGGGAAAAAAGAGTGTGGGTTTGGGGCACGATTTCTTATGTCGATATCTTCGGTAAGACTTGTGGCGTTCAATTTCGCTTTTGGTCTTCCAGCATCAAGAAAAACAAGACCGAAGGTGAATACTTCTCGCTTATCCCTGAGGTGGAATACACCACAGCAAGTTACGGCGAGAGCTGATGCTGCCGTCAAAAGGACATGACGGCGCGGATACGGCAACCGCGCCCAGCATCGCGCACCGGCCTGTCGGAGCCATCCGCAGGAGGATTTTCTACCTATGTCAAGAGCGGGATAATCACCCTTTTTTGGATCGCGCGGGTATGCGTCGGCGAGTTGCGCGGCGGCCTCGATTATTAGGAGATTGACCGCATGTTGTTGGTCGCAACGCGACTGACGCCCAGTCCCGTGCACGGGATCGGCATTTTCGCCGATACCTTCATTGCGAAGGGTACGCCGGTCTGGAAATTTCTGCGCGGCTTCGACCTCGAGCTGCCGCTCGATTTCCCCCTCTCGCTCTCAGAACCCGCACGCCGGCAGTTCTTGAAATACACCTACATCAGCCCCGCCACAGGAAACTATATCCTGTGCACCGATGACGCGCGCTTCTTCAATCACTCGGACGACCCCAACGTCATCAGCACGTCGGTCGAGGGCGAGCAGGAGGGCATGGATATCGCGGCGCGCGACATCAACGCCGGCGAAGAGCTCCTCTATGATTATCGCGTTTTTGGAGGAGCTGCGTACCTCCCGAACGGATGATGCGCTTCATTTTTCCCGGGCGCGCGTCGGGGTGGCCCCTGCGCAGGAAAAGCTCTGCAGGGCAACCTAATTCAGGTCGGCGCGGCGCGGGGCACCCGCGTCTGCGTTGATCGGCAAGCGATAGAACTCGCCGTACTTCGCGCGGATATAGGCGAGGTAGGGCGCCGTGCTCATCGGCCCGCCGGTCGACCGCTCGACGAGCTCATTCGGTTCGAACTTGCGTCCGTGCCGGTAGAGATGCTCACGCAACCAGCCATGCAGCGTGCCGAACGCGCCTTCTGCGATCTCCCGCGGAATTTCGGGATGCGCCTTGACGGCGGCGGCATAAAACTGCGCGCTCAAAATGTTGCCGATGGTGTAGCCCTGGAAGCCGCCGCCGATGCCGCCCGAATACCAATGCACGTCCTGCAGACAGCCGTCGCGATCGTCGGGCGGAGCGAGGCCGAGATCGGCCTGCATGGCGGCGCGCCACGCCTCCGGCAAGTCCCTGACCTGCAGCCGGCCCTCGAGCAGCGCCAGCTCCAGCTCGAAGCGCAGCATGATATGGAGATTATAGGTCACCTCGTCGGCGTCGGTGCGGATCAGGGATCGTTCAACCTTGTTGATGGCGCGATAGAACGTCTCGAGCGTCACGCCTGTGAACTGATCCTGAAAGGTGCGCTGCAGCAGCGGATAAAAGTGCTCCCAGAAGGTGCGGCTGCGGCCCACCACGTTTTCCCAGAGCCGCGACTGGCTCTCATGCACGCCGGCGGAGGCGCCCGATCCAAGCGGCGTGCCTTCGAGCGTCGAGCCGACGCCCTGCTCGTAGAGCGCGTGGCCGGCCTCGTGGACGGTCGAGAACAGCGCCTGACCGACATCGCTCTCGTAGAACCGGGTCGTGATGCGCACGTCGCCGCCGGAGAACTTGGTGCAGAACGGATGGTGAGTCTTGTCAAGCCGGCCGCGGTCGAGGTCGTAGCCGATCTGCTTGATCACGGCGAGGCTGAACTCAAGCTGGGCCGGCTCGCCAAAGAAGCCATGGAGGCAGTGATCGTCGGCGGCCGTCTGCTCGGATATGGCGCGCACGATCGGCACGAGCTCGCTGCGCAGCCCTGAAAACAGGGCGCGGATCGAGGCTGTCGTCATGCCCTGGTCCATGTCGTCGATCAGCGGGTCGGCGATGTGGTCGTAGGGGGCGAAGAAGCCGGCATACTCGCGGCTGAGATCGAGCGCTTGCTCCAGGAACGGCAGCATGGTCGCGAAATCGTTCGCAGGCCTCGCCCGCGTCCAGGCGTCGTAGGAGGCCGAGCCGAACGCGCTCGCGCGCGCGACATAGTCCGCCGGCACCTTGATCGCCTTTTCGAAGTCGCGCCGCGCCACGCGGATCAGGCTCGCCGCATCGCTGTCGTCGGGGAGGCTTTCGCCGTAGGGCGCCAGCGCGTCGAGCAGCTTGCCGAGCGCGGGATCGACGCGCCTTTCATGCGCAAGCCGGCTCAGGGTGGCGCTTTGCCGCGCCCGCGCCGGCGCCCCGCCCTTCGGCATGTAGGTCGCTTGATCCCAGCCGAGCAGCGCGCCGGCGGCGCCCAGATCATTGATCTCGAGCAGGCGTTGCTTGAGCTCCTTGAGCATCGTCTCCGGCGCTTCGTTTCCGCGGGTCGCGGTCTCGCTGGTCGTGGTCATGGGCAATCGAGGTTCTTGCTGGGGAGAGGTCTGCCAGGGTCTCTTAGCAGATCGCTGCGACTTCGGCATGTGCAGGCTCCCAAGATCGACCGGTCTGGAAAAGGTGGGCAGCGCTGCGGCTCAGGAAACGCATTTTTTGCTTCGATCGGACTTTTGTGATTGACTTTGCCTGAAAAATATTCGGCCGCGAGCAAGACGGTCACCCTCGAGGGAGGATGCGATGGCGCTGCCACTCGATCGGCGCAAGTTCTTGGCGCGCGCCGGCGCCGCAATTGCCGCGGGCACGGCGGGCCTTCCGACGCCGTCGATCGCGCAGGACGCGCCGTTGAAGATCGGCCTCCTGACAGTCAAGACCGGCCCGCTCGCCGCCGGCGGCGTCCACCTGGAAGAGGGTATTACCGCCTTCCTGAATGAGCGCAACGCCACGCTGGCGGGCCGCAAGATCGAGCTGATCGTCGCCGACACCGGCGGCAATCCGGCCGGCGCCAAGAACAAAGCGCAGGAGCTTGTCGAGCGCGAGCGCGTCGATCTCGTGATGGGGCCGTTCGCGGCCTTCGAGCTGCTCGCGGTGGTCGATTATCTGGCCGAAAAGAAGATGCCGGTGCTCGCCTTCGCGGCGGCCGAGGACGTAACGCAACGCCGGAGCAACCCCTATTTGGCGCGCGCCTCATACACCTCTGCGCAATGCCTCTACCCGCTCGCCGACTACGTGATCAAGGAGCTGAAGCTCACGCGCGCCATCACCATGGCGGATGACTTCGCGTACGGCCACGAGCAAGTCGGCGGTTTCCAGCGTGTGTTCGAGGAGGGCGGCGGCCGCGTAGTCAAGAAACTGTGGTCGCCGCTCGGCACTCCCGACTACGTTCCCTATGTTGCCCAGATTCAAGATTGCGACGTCGTGTGCGAGGTGCTGGCGGGATCCAACCCGCTCAGATTCACCAAGCAATATAAGGAGCTTGGGCTGAAGCAAGCCCTAGTGGGGGGAAGCACGATTGCCGACGACACCATCTTGGGCAGTTTCGGCGACGAGGCAGTCGGCCTAATCAACACGATACCTTACACGCTGGCGCTGGATACCCCAGCCAATCAGCGCTTCGTCGCCGCGATGCGCAAAGCCCACGGCGCCGACGTGCCGATCGGTTTCTACGCGGCCTGCTTTTACGTCAACGGCTTGATCATCGAGGCGGCGCTGCAGAAGACCGGCGGCAAGTCGGATAACCCTGCGCAGCTGATCCAGGCGATACGCTCGGTCGCCCTCACCGACACGCCGCGCGGCCCGATCAGCTTCGACGACCATGGCAATGCTGTGTTCGACATCTATGTCTGCCGCGTCGAGCGCAAGAACGGCAAGCTCGTCAATGTGCCGATAAAGACCTATCCGAAGGTGAGCCAGTTTTGGACCTATGATCCGAAATGGCTTTTGCAACAGCCGGTATATTCGCGCGATTATCCGCCGCTGAAAGGCTGACGCGCGCATCGGCACGCGGTCCGACCTGGTCTTCAGGATGCCGAGGCGGCGCCTAAGTGCCGCCTCGGCGAGGGCGGGCAAACACGAAACGGACACGCGCGGGCTCAGTGACAGTGGCTCGCGCCTCACCGCCGCGTCACGAGGAGCGCCGCCGCGCCAATCTCGTCATCAGGCATCAGAACGGCGCCACGCGGATCCACCGTCAGCACGCGCCTGCACGCCGGCATGTCCGGCACATAACTCACCCTGAGCTCATTTTCGCGATAAGCGGCGGCCTTTTCCGCACCAGCAAGCGTTTTTTCAGCGACGATGATGTTTTCACCTCCACACCGGATGGCCAAACTCCAACCGGAGTTTATGGCCGCGAGACTGGCACCGCACCCTATTTCCTTTTGGTACATCTTTTTGCAATTGGCGATCGCGCCGGCGATTGCCCGACCGGTATCCATTTCTGTTGCCACACCCCACGAGCCGTCTGGCGCCACCGTCAGCACGGTCCAAGGCTCCGATGGATCGATCGTCTCAGCCGCCATCGCCGAGGAGCCAAAGCCGAGCAGAGCTGCGACGGTGATGGCTATAGTGTTTTTGATCAGCATGCCCAAATCTCCTGAAATTTGATTCGATCATTTCGATCGAGGTGACGCCGCCCATGCGCGCGCCGCAGGAGAACCATGTCAGTGCAATTGAATCGATAACAGGTGCGCGGCCACACGCGGCGTTGGTGCCCTACAATCCGATTGGCATACCTGTTCTATCCAGGCGCATCGACCGAGCTCGATGCGCGTTCGCTTGATTTCGCCCTTCTTGCCGGGGGAAGCCGCGCGTCGACGCGGTCCTTTTTCGCGCGTTGTTCAATATTGCGGTCACGCGAAATGGCGTCATGCGACCGCTTCCTAACCTCGCCCTGTCAGGCGGAGGACCAACTTGAGCGGAAAAAGGCCCTAATCGATCACGGCGACCGCGTTGATCTCGATCAGGCAGCGCGGATCGGTCGCGAGCCGCACCACTTGCACGGTCGTGGTCGTGGGCCTGGCATCCTGAAAATAGTCGGCCCAGGCCCGGTTGAGCGAATCTTGATCCGACAGGTCGGTGACGAACCGATCCGCCTTGACAATATCGGCAAAGCTCGCACCGACGGCATCGAGCCCGCGTTTGAGATTCTCCAGCGCCGCGCGCGCCTGTCCCGCCATGTCGCGCGGCATGCTGTCGAATTCCTGCGGCCGGTGCGGATGGTGATGATAGACCGGCGCCGCCGTGACGCCCGCGAGATACACGGTCGTGCCTCCCTTCACCTTGATGGCTGGGGCGTACGGCATCCACATTTTGGGCGCATCGGGCCAGTGCACATGCTCAACGGTCTTCGGCATCGACGGCTTCCTCCTGATCCATTCGCGGTGAAGCTCATCATCGCACAAATGTCGCACGAAATGCGCTCGCTTTCCCGCTGAATGCACGCGCGGGCGTGCTCGCACCCGGCGAACCCGTCTTCTCGATCATTGACGCGAGCTCAAATCCCATGGCACCAATTTTGCTATCCTTCCGGCGGAAGGCGCCTCGAAACATTTGCGGGGCAGGGAGAGCATCATGCAAGTTTGGCTGCGCTGCTGTGCCGTCGTTCTCGGTACAATCACTATGCTGTCCGGGAGCGTCGACGTTCGCGCACAGGATGCAATTCGGATCGGCGTGCTGCTGCCGCTGACCGGGCCGTTCGCAAAGAACGGGATCGAGAACTGGGAGGCGTTGCAGATCGCCCGCGACATGATCAACGAGCGCCGCGGCATCAATGGACGCAAGATCGAATACCTGCAAGGCGACGCGACCAATCCCAGCGCGGCGATCAGCGAAACCGAGCGCATCATCACCAAGGAGGATATCAAGATCACGACCGGATCGTTCGCCTCGCCGCTGGCGATCGCCGTCAGCCAGGCGGCCGAGCGGCATGGGGTTTTTCATTGGGAGACCACGGGCGCGGCGGAAATCATCACCCGGCGCGGCTTCAAGCACACCTTCCAGGTCGGCCCGCCGGCGCGGAAATACGGCGAGGCGGCGGTCGATTTCATCGTCGACGACCTCGCGAAGCGGCTCGGCAAGCCGGCGAGCGAACAGCGGATCGCCCTGTTGTGGGAGAACCGCGCCTTCGGCAAGTCGGTCGGCGACGGCATTCGCGCCTACACGCAAGCCAAGGGCATCAAACTCGTCTACGACGAAGGCTATGATCAGTTCGCAACCGACATGACCCCGATCGTGCAGCAGCTCAAGGACGCGCATCCGGACATACTGATCGCCATTTCGTTTCCCAACGACGCGATCCTGTTCCAGCGCAAGGCAAAGGAGCTCGATTTCAACGTCGCGGCCTTCATCGGCGTCAGTGCCGGCTATTCGTCGCCGGACCTGCGCAATTCAATCACCGACATGGTCAACGGCATCTTCGTGGCCGACTTCCCGCCGCGCGTGAATCCGGCCGTGCTGAAGCCCGAGGTACGCAAGGTCGCCGATGAATTCTATCGGCGCTATGAAGAGAAATTGAAGCGCCTGCCCGCCGGTCATGCGACGGCGGGCTTCTCCGCGATCTGGGCGCTGTTCACGGACGTGCTGCCGAAAGCGAAAACGTTCGAGCCCGACGAGTTGCGCGAGATCGCGCTCGCGCTTGACCTGCCGGAAGGGTCGCTCGTCAACGGCAGCGGCATCAAGTTCACCAACTTCGATTGGGCCGCGGACCCCAAGGACGCCGGACAGAACCTGCGCGCCGCCATCGGCGTCTGGCAATGGACGAAGGGCGGCAACGAGGAGGTGTTTCCGGTCAAGCTCATGACGCACGAGCCCAGCATGGTGCCGCTGCCGCCTTGGAGCCAGCGTTGATCCGGCGCTGCGCCGGACTGCGCGCCGGCAGCGGCGTTGCCGACGGGTTGGTTCGCGCGCCGCCCGGATGATGATCACTGTCGGGCAACTCGTCTTCTCCGGCATTCTGATCGGCGCCGTCTACGCGCTGATGAGCATGGGTCTGACCCTCATCTTCGGCGTGCTGCGGGTGGTCAATTTCGCCCATGGCGAGTTTCTGATGATCGCGATGTACGGCGTCTGGGCGATCACGACGCTCTTCCGCCTCAACCCTTACGTCGCCGCCGTGGCGGTGGTGCCGGCCATGTTTCTGGTCGGCGGCATCATTCATCGGCTGATGATCGCGCCGTCGCTCGACAAGCCGCATCTCGTGGTCGTGTTCGTGACGATGGGGCTGTCGATCTTCCTGCAGAACGCGGCGCTGATGCTGCTGACCGCCGACCTGCGCGATGTGCCGCCGGTGTTCGACAACTCGGTGACGCTCGGCCCGTTCTATTTCAAGCCTGAGCTGCTGCTCGGCTTTTTGATCACCATCCTCTGCACCATCGTGCTGCAGTGGACGATCAAGACGACTTATCTGGGCAAGGCGATCCGCGCCACCGTGCAGGACCGTGAAGCCGCGATGCTGATGGGTATTCCGGTCCCGCGCATCTTTCTGATCACCTTTGCCGGCGGGTCGGCGCTGGTCGGGCTCGCGGCCTGCGTGATGATGCCGCTATTTTCGGTCTTCCCGACGGTGGGGCTCAATTTCGTCCTGATCGCCTTCGTGGTCGTGGTGGTCGGCGGGATGGGCAGCATCGGCGGCGCGCTCATCGGCGGAATCTGCCTCGGCGTCGTGCAGTCGCTGAGCAGCTACTACATTGCTCCCGCCTATGGGCAGATGTTTTTCTTCATCTTATTCCTGCTGGTCATGATCTTTCGCCCCAATGGACTGCTGGGACAGAAGGGGACGGCGATGATCGGCATGAACGACTGACCCCACAAAGATCCAACCCATGTCGACCGCCCTAATCCCTGGCGAAGAGAAATTCCGATTGCCGCGGATGCCCAATCGCGGAACGATTTCGCTGCTCGAACTCGCGCTATTTGCGTTGAGCGTCGTGCTGATCGTGGTTCGGCTGCCGCAGAATCTGCAGGATGTCGTCATTCTGACCTATCTCTGGGCCGCTTTGGCGCTCGCCTGGAACATTGCCGGGGGCTACGCCGGCCTGATCTCGTTCGGGCACGCGGCGTTCTTCGGCGTCGGCGCCTATACCTCGACCATCCTTTTGCTGCGGCTGGGGCTCTCGCCGTGGATTGGGCTGTGGTGCGGCGGCCTGCTCGCGGCCGGCATGGGCGCGGTGCTGGCGATAATTTGCGCCCGGCTGCGCGGGCCGTTCTTCATCCTGTCCACCCTTGCTGCGGCGGAAGTGATCCGCATCGGTGCGTTGAACTGGGCGACGCTGACCGGAGGGCCTGAAGGATTGTCGATCCCTCCGGTCGCCAGCGTCTCAGCGATGGTGTTCGCCTCCAAGGGCGCCTACATGGTCCTGATGCTCGCCTTCCTGGTGATCGTCTATGCCGTCACCAAGATCGTCGAGGGCTCGCGCTACGGCTTCTATCTCTTCGCCGTGCGCGACGACGAGGACGCTGCCGCTGCCGCCGGTGTCAATCCGTTGCTGATCCGCACCACCGCCATGGCGCTGAGCGCCTTCCTCACCGGCGTCGGCGGATCGTTGTTTGCACAGTATTTTCTCTATCTCGATCCAACCTATGTGATCTCGCCGGAGTTGTCGTTTCAATTCGCGCTTCTGCCCGCGGTCGGTGGGTTGGGGACGGCGATAGGTCCGGTCCTCGGCTCCTTCCTGATCACACCGGTCTCCGAGTTGTTGCGCTCGTTCGTCGGCAACACGCTCGCGGGCCTGCATCTCGTCGTCTACGGCGCGGCCTTGATCGTGGTCATGCTGTATTTCCCGGGCGGCTTGGCCGCCGCCTTGGATAAGTTATTCTCTCGGACGCGGGGGAAGGGTGGATGACGGCGATCCTTGCGCTTGACAAGGTGAGCCGCGCCTTCGGGCCGCTCTGGGCGGTCCGCGACGTCAGCATCACGGTTGAGGCAGGCGAGTTGCTCGGTCTGATCGGTCCGAACGGCGCCGGCAAGAGCACGCTGTACAACCTGATCGCAGGCGCCTTGCGGCCGACCGCCGGAGAGATCGCGTTCGCCGGGCAACGCATCACGGGTAAGCCGGCGTATCAGGTCGCCCGGCTCGGCATCGCGCGCACCTTCCAGATCCCCAAACCCTACCGCCAGTTGTCGGTGATTGAAAATGTGATGCTGACGGCCTTTGCGCGCGAGCCTTCGGTCAAGGCGGCCGCGCGGCGCGCCGAGGCGACGCTCGTCGAGGTCGGCCTTGGTCCCTATGCGGCGGCGCCGGTCGGCACGTTGACGGTCGGTCTGCTCAAGCGGCTGGAAGTGGCGCGGGCGCTGGCCATGGAACCGAAGCTTGTCCTGTTCGACGAGATCATGGCCGGGCTCACGCCGACCGAGGTCGGTGCCATGACCAAGATCGTGGCCGCGCTGCCCGCGCGCGGCATCACGGTGATCTGGGTCGAGCATGTCCTGCACGCGATCATGAAATCGGCGACCCGCATCATCGTTCTCAATCGCGGCGAGCTGATCGCCAGCGGCCCTCCGGCGCGCATCGCGCGCGACCCAGCCGTGGTTAAGGCCTATCTCGGCGAGGAGATGAGCCTTGCTTAGGGTGGAGAAGCTCAACGCCTTCTATGGTCCGGTGCAGGTGCTGCATGGGCTCGATCTGACGGTCGCCGCCGGCGAGATCGTCGGTCTGGTCGGCGCCAACGCGGCCGGCAAGAGCACGCTGATGTTCTCGCTCGCCGGCCTGCGCACGACTTATACGGGCCGCATCGTCTTGGGCGGTGCGCCGATCGACGCGCTGCCGGCCTATGACCGGGTGGGGCGCGGCCTTGTGCTGGTGCCGGAGCGCCGTCGGTTGTTCCCGTTTATGACTGTCCTGGAGAACCTCGAGCTCGGCGCCTATTCGCTGGCTGCGCGGCCGCATGTGCGCGCGACGCTCGAGCAGACCTTTGCGCTCCTTCCTCTCTTGCGCGAACGGCAGGCGCAACGCGCCGGCTCGTTGAGCGGCGGCGAGCAACAGATGGTCGCCATCGGCCGGGCGCTTATGGCGCGTCCGAAGGTGCTCCTCCTCGACGAGCCGACCGAGGGCCTCGCGCCGATCTATGTAAAGCTGCTGTTCGACCTGATCGTCGATCTGCGCCGAGCCGGCCTCACCATTCTGATCGTCGAGCAGAGCGTGCATCAGGTCCTGCTGCGCGCCGACCGCGCCTACGTGCTCGAGAACGGACGCATCGTCATGGAGGGGCAGGGCAAGGCGCTGCTCGACGACGAGCGCCTCAAGGTCGCCTACCTGGGATTATAAGATTGGGGCTACAATGATTGGGGCTTTGAGATGATCACCGACGTGCATTGCCACTTCGTTCCCGACGAGTTCTTGCGCTTCGCTCAAAATCGCGCCGAGTATGCGGTGCGGCGGAAGCGAGCGGAAGGCGAGGAAATCGACTTCGACATCCGCGGTGTCCATTTTGAGCTCAACAAGACCTTCTTCGACCTCCGGCGTCAGCTCGGCCGCATGGATGAGCTCGGGATCGAGCGCACCATCCTCTCGCTGGCGACCCCTTTCATTGACTATCATCTCGATGCGGCGCTGGGGGTGGAAGCGGCGCGCATTTTCAACGATGCGCTGGCACGCGAGATCGGAGCCGAGCGTAGGCGGTTTGGCGCCTGGGCCTTTCTGCCGATGCAGGATCCGGATGCGGCGGCCGCCGAGCTTCGCCGCTGCGTGCGCGAGCACAGCTTCGTCGGTGGCCATGTCGCCTCGAATGTGCGCGGCGTCTATTTGCATGCGGATGCATTTCAGCCGATCTTCGAAGCGGCGACCGATCTCGACGTGCCGCTGTTCGTGCACCCTGCCGATCCCGCCGGAAAGGACCGCACGCGTGAATACGAGTTGACGGTCGTGGCCGGTTATCTGTTCGACAATACGATCAACATTCTCAAGATGATTTGCTCGGGTTTCCTCGATCGCTGGCCGCGGCTGAAGCTCGTCTGCGCACATACGGGCGCCTTCAGCCTCGTCCTGCGCGCGCGCATGCAGCGGGAGGTCGACACCAATCGCGCGCTATCGGGGACCTTGCGCCAGCCGGTGGGGGAGTATCTGCGGCGGCTCTATTTCGACACCATCTGCTTCGAGCCGGACATTCTGCGCTACGCCGCCTCCGTCGTGCCGGTCGAGCATCTCGTCATGGGAAGCGATGCGCCGTTTCCGCTCGGCGAGCCGGACCCGTTGAATTTCGTCAAGAGATCGCTGCCCGCGGAGGCAGCCGCGGCGATCCTGAGCACCAACTTCGAAAAGCTGCTCGGTACGTGAACAAGGATATCCGGCGCATGGGGTCGCCGGTCAGCCCCAACACGCTGCAATTCGCCGTGCTTTTCCGTCCCCGCCCTCACGCCAGCTTGACGACCTGCTTGCCGAAATTCTTGCCGGTCAGCAGGCCCAAGAAGGCGTCGGGCGCTGACTCGATCCCCTGCGCGATTGTCTCGCGGTATTTGAGCTTGCCGGATGCGACGTGGCCGGCCAGCTCGGCGAGGGCTTCGGGCCAGAGGTTCAGGTGGTCCGAGACAATGAAGCCTTCCATCCGCGCCCGGGCGACGAGAATCAATCGCATGTCGGGCAATGCGGTCGGTTCGCCGTTGTAGGAAGCGATGAGGCCGCAGATGGCAATCCGGGCAAAGGCATTGAGCCTGCGGATGGTCTGCTTGAAGGGCTCGCCGCCGACATTCTCGAACAAGCCGTCGACGCCGTTCGGCAGGGCCGCCTTCAATTCGGCCGCGAAATCCGCCGACCGATGATCGACGCAGAGGTCATAGCCGAGCTCACTCTTGGCATAGGCGCATTTCTCGGGGCCGCCGGCAATTCCCACGGTCCGCGCGCCGGCGAGCTTTGCGAGCTGTCCGACGACCGAGCCGACCGCGCCGGTCGCGGCGGAGACCACGACCGCTTCGCCCTTCTTCGGCGCGATGATCTTGTTCAACCCGTACCAGGCGGTGACGCCCGGCATGCCGACGACGCCGAGATAGGCCGAGAGCGGGATTTTTGATCCGTCGACTTTCATCAGGCCCTGGCCGTCGCTCAACGAATAGAGCTGCCAGCCGCCCATGCCGACCACGTGATCGCCGACCTTGAAGCGCGGGTTTTTCGAGGCGACGACTTCACCGACCGTGCCCCCACCCATGACCGCGTCGATCTGCTGCGGCGCCGCATAGGATTTGGCATCGTCCATGCGGCCGCGCATGTAGGGGTCGAGCGACATGAAGAGATGCTTGACGAGGACTTGGCCCTCGCTCGGCTCTGCCGTCTCGCTCTCGACGAGGCGGAAATTGGCCCGGGTCGGCGCGCCCTTCGGACGCGAAGCAAGAACGAAACCCTTATTGTGCGGCATGGGAAGCTCCTTCCGAGAAAATGAATAACCAACCCTCAAGCACGCCTCGGAGGCGTTGGCTGCAACCCTATCGCGATGAGGCCGCGCAAGCGAATCGCCGACGCAGCCGCGTTGAGCGCCGCTCTCCCATTTGTCCGCCCCTCGGACTCGACCGGCACCGACATTGTGCGGCCGGGACCGCCGGCGCAGGGTTCCAGCAGCGGACAAGCGCAAGAAAGTTCGCGCGGAGGAAACGGCATGAACAAGCATCCATTGCGTCCGGTCACGCAAGACGACGTTGCCCGCTTCAAGCAGGACGGGGCGATCTGCATACGCAATGTGCTCGACCGCGATTGGTGCGAGCGAATGAACGTCGCCGTGGAACGGCTATTGCTCAATCCCGGAAAGCGCGCGCGCGAGGCGACGAAACCCGGGGATTCCGGACGGTTCCACATGAACGCGTTCATGTGGCGCTGGGATGCGGACTTTCGCGACTTCGCGCTGCATTCGCCGCTGCCGGAGCTCGGCGCCAGTCTGTTGGGCGCGGACCGCGTCTCGCTGTTCTACGATCAGGCCTTCATAAAGGAGCCCGGCACGCGCGAGGTAACGCAGTGGCACCAGGATCTTTCGTTCTGGCCCGCCTTGGGCAATGACATCGTATCGCTCTGGGTCGCGCTGACACCGGTGACGGTGGAGGGCAGCGGCGTCGAATATGTCGCCGGCTCGCACAAATGGGGCAAATTCTACCAGGCGGTCACCCCCGACAAGGACGTCCGGTTCAGCAATGCCGCGCTGGAGCCGTGTCCTGATTTCTCGCAGCTCAAGGGCGATCCCAAATACCGGTTTCTGTCGTGGGAATGCGACGCCGGCGACGTCATCTGTCATCATCCGCTGACCGTGCACGGGGCCGGCGGCAATCCGTCCTCAACCCGCCGCGCCGCGATCTCGGTGCGCTATGCGGGCCGAGATGCGCAATGGGATCCACGCCCGAATGTGATGAAGATCGAAGGCGACCCGGAGAGCAAGCTTCACGCCGGCGATCCACTCATTCTCGATGACGTCTTTCCGATCACGTGGGAGCGGGAGCGCGCTGACGCCTGAGCATTTTCCGGAAAAGGCCTCGGGCTCGACCCGAGGGTGGATTCCAATCTTTCGCCAAGAAAAAAAGCGACCGAATCTATGAAGCTAGGGCACTCCCGATTCAGAGCGATCGGAATGGGCTCTAAAGTGCGTATGAAAAACAAAGCGATCGACAGGGAGGACGGAATGGACAGGCGCAGGTTTCTTGCGACCGCTGCGGCGATGCCGGCGGCTGCGATCATCGGCAGCAAGCGCGTCCGGGCGGAGGAGCACCTGAAATGGGCGGTGTTCACGCCCGACCACGAGGTGACATTCCGCACGGTGATGAAGCCGTTCGCCGAGACGGTCCAGCGGGAAACCAACAATGCCGTGGTGTTCGATCTTTTTCCCAACGGCGCGCTCGGCCGCAATCCCGCGCAACAGCCGCAAATGGTGATCGACGGCGTCGCCGATCTGGCCTGGGTCATTCCGTCGTATACGCCGGGCCGCTTCCCGGACACCGAGGTCCTCGAGCTTCCCGGATTGTTCAAGGACCTGCGCGAGGCGTCCCTGGTGGCGACGCGGCTTGCCGCGGGCAATGTGCTTCGCGATTACGACGACTTCTACGTGATCGGGTTGTGGGGCACCGCGCCCTACTCGATCCACACCAACTTTCCGGTCAATTCGATCGCGGATCTCAAGGGCAAGACGATCCGCGCGTCGAGCAAGAACGAAAGCGCCGCGCTGCGCGCCTTCGGCGCCGTGCCGATCGGAATGCCGGTGACCGAAATCCCGGAAGCGATCAGCCGCGGCACGATCAGCGGCACCACCTCGCATATGTCGCCGTTCTTCGATTTCGGGCTCGACCGAGTCACCAACAATCACTTCTTCATCGGGCTCGGGGTCGTTCCGGTCACAGTGCTCATGAACAGGAAAAAATTCGAGGCGCTCCCCGAGCCCGCGCGCGCGTCGATTCAGCACAACGCGGGAGAAGCGCTCGCCAAGACGTGGATCAGCTCGGTCGGCAGCTACAACGAAGACAATCTCAGCAAGCTGAGGAAGGACCCGAAGAACAAAGTGGTAATTCCATCGCAAGCCGAGCTCGACGAGGCGCAAAAGCTGCTGGCGCCCGTCCGCGAGGCCTGGGTTGCGGCAAGCGAGCGGCACAAGGAGCTGAAGGCCAAGCTCGACGCCGAACTCGCCGTGGTGCGCGCGGGGTGAAGCACTGACGCCGGTACCTTCCCCCTCGCTGGTGGGCGCCGGCACGGCCTTGCGGCGTGCCGGCTTTTTTTGTGTATCATTTGCCGTCGCATGGCGGAGAGGGCTGGACGGTCACGGCGATGGCTCGGATCAAATGGGCAAGCAAATCGCTGGCGCAGGCGCTGGCGGTCCTGGGACTCGGCACCCTGCTGTGCTTTGCGGTCATGACGATGGCGGACGGATTGCTGCGGTTTTTCCTCGCACGTCCGATCGATGCCGTGCGTGACGTGGGCGGATTGGTTGCGGCCTTTGCGGTCGCCTGCTGCGTTCCGGTGGCGATCGTCGAGCGCAGCAATATCACCATCCGCTTCCTTTCGAGCTTCATCGGCCGGCGCGCCGGCCGAATTGCCGACGCCGCCGCGGCGGCCTTGGTCGAGATCGTCCTGATCCTGATGACCTGGCAATTCGTGCTTTTCGCCAAGCAGGCGCAGGCGACCGGCAGCGCGACATGGATGCTGCGCATACCGTCCGCTCCGGTGTGGTGGGCGGTCGCCATCATGCTGGCGATCAGCGCATTGTTGCAGGTCGTCGTCGCCGTCGAAATCCTTCGGGGCGATCATCCGGGCGGACGTCCGGAAACGGCCGTCTGAAGGACCGGGGAGGGCGGCTTGGAACCGGCCGTGATCGGCGCCCTGGGGATCGCTGCGCTGTTTGCCCTGATCCTGCTGCAGGTTCCGATCGGCTTCGCCATGATAACGGTCGGGGTCGTCGGCTTCGCGCTGGAGGGCGGCGGCTGGATGCCGGCCTTCTCGTTCCTCGCCAACGAGCCGTCCTACGTTCTCGCCAGCACGGACCTCGCCGCCGTGCCGCTCTTTCTCTTGATGGGCGTCTTCGCCAGCGTGGCCGGCTTCTCCGAGGACGTCTACCGCGCCGCCGCCGCGTTCCTGGGACATCGCCGCGGGGGGCTGGCCTACGCCACGATCGGCGGCTCCGCCGCGTTCGGCGCGATCTGCGGCTCGAGCACCGCGACCGCCGCGACTTTCGCCAAGGTCGCGCTGCCGCAGATGCTGGATCGCGGCTATGCGCCGGCCTTCTCGACCGGGGTGATCGCCGCGGGAGGAACGCTGAAATCGCTCATCCCGCCCTCGCTGGTGATGATCATCTATTGCGTGGTGGCGAAGACGTTCATCCTGGATATGTTCGTTGCCGCCATCGTGCCCGCGTTGCTCACGATCGCGCTCAATCTGGTGGCCATCGCGATCGTCGTGCGGCGGCGGCCGAAAGTTGCGCCGGTCAGTGCGCGGGTGCCGTGGACGGAGCGCATCGACGCGGCGCGTCGCGCAGCCCCCTCGCTCGCGCTGCTGCTCGGCGTGTTCGTCGGCATTTACAGCGGCGTGTTCACGGTCAATGAAGCGGCCTCGGCCGCGGCCATCCTCGCCCTGCTCTTTGCGTTGGCGCGGCGCCGACTGACCTGGGAGGCGCTGGTCCACGGCATGTACGAGGCGGCCTCGGTCACCGCCATGCTCTACTTGATCCTGATGGCCGCTCCCATCTTCACCTATTTCATCAATCTGGCCCGGGTCCCGGAGACGCTGGTCCATTGGATCGGCGGCCATCATTTCCCGCCGCTCGGCGTGATTTTCACGCTGACGGCCGTCTATATCCTGCTCGGAACATTCTTCGAGGAGATGTCCTCGATCCTCATCACCCTGCCGTTGGTGCTGCCGATCGTGGTCAATCTCGGATACGACCCGCTATGGTGGGGAGTTATCTGTCTGATCCAGGTCGAGATGGCGCTGATCCATCCTCCCATGGGCATCATCGTGTTCCTGCTGCACGCAATCGCGCCGCAGATCCCGATGGGCACGATCTATCGCGGCGTGGTTCCGTTCCTCGCCGCCGACTTCGCCGTGCTGGTGATTCTGATTCTGTTTCCGCAGCTGGTGCTCTGGCTGCCGCGCGTGCTGGTCCATTGAGCGTTGACGCGCGGATTGCTTCGATGCGCCTTCAGGCCGGCCGCGCGGCGGAATCCCGCACGGCGTCCGCGATTCGATTTGCGGTCGATGTGAGCGGCTGGAGCAACTGCGTCTCCGCCTCCTCGATCGTGAGCGCCGATGAGATCCAGATCAGGGATATGCTTCCGAGCACACGCGCACCGAGACGAATGGGGACGGCAATGCCCGTCGTCTTCGGATTGATCTCTCGGTCCTGGGTCGCGTAGCCCTTCGCCCGGATCGCGTCGAAGAGCTTGGTCAGGCGCTGCGTCTCGCGCGCGCCCCGGTCCTCCGGCGCCCCCGAATGCGAGAGCATGTCGAGGATGGCGCGCCGCTCATTGTCGGGGCAGAAGGCAAGGTAGGAACGGCCGGCGGCCGTCCGCAGCATCGGCAGACGCCGTCCGACCATGCCGTGATCGATCGAGAGGGGGCTTGCTTCGTGGGTCGTCTCGCGCACAAGCATCCGGCCTTCGTCGAACGTCATCAGCGCAACCGGCCAAATAAGCTGGCGCGTGAATTGGGTTATGAGCGGCGTGGCGATATCGGCGATCCAATCATCGTCGGCGAAGCCATCGCTCAAGGTCCGCACCTGGCGCGCCAGGCAGTAGCGGTCGAGCGACCGGCTGCGCGTCACAAATCCGGCCCGGCTCAGCGTCTCCAGCAGCCGATAGACCGTCGGTCGCGGCAGACGCGTGTCGCGAGCAAGCTCGACGACGGAGGGGAACTTGCGGCGATTCATGGCGACCAGCAAGGCCAGGCCGCGCTCGAGTGAGCGCACGCTCCCGCCTCGCGGCTTGCTGCTGCTTTGCACCATTTTCGGCCGTCCTGATGAGGCAATTGTCCACTGTG
Source organism: Xanthobacteraceae bacterium (assembly GCA_052148715.1). Taxonomy (GTDB): domain Bacteria; phylum Pseudomonadota; class Alphaproteobacteria; order Rhizobiales; family Xanthobacteraceae; genus JBKQHQ01. The sequence continues at coordinate 17,615 of JBKQHQ010000143.1, forward strand.
CGGACATCGAGTCAAGGCCGCTGGGCGGTTCGATCGGCCGGCATTAGCGTTGCAACAGATTTTTCAGGGAGGAGCAAATCGTGCCCAAAACGGCTGCGGCGCCCCGCAACGAGCAGGCCCGGCGGATACCTCTGAGCATGAGCCATGTCGGGCTCTATGTTCATGACCTGCCCGCGATGGAAGATTTCTATACCCGGGTGCTCGGTTTCACCGTCACCGACCGAGGCAAGGTGCGCGGCGCTGATATCGTGTTCACGAGTTGGGATCCAAAGGATCACCACCAGGTCGCCCTGGTGAGCGGACGCCCGAAAGACCTCGCCTTCAATCACATCAACCAGATTTCCTTCCGCGTCGCGGCGGTGGAGGATCTGCAAGCGATCTGGGCGCGCGTGAAGGACGAGCCGGGCGTGACCGACTTGCGGTCGATGGACCACGGCAATGCCTGGTCGCTGTATTTCCGCGATCCTGAAGGCAACCGCCTCGAGGTGTTCTGCGACACCCAATGGTACATCGCGCAGCCGTGTCTCGAGGATCTTGATCTTTCGCTGCCGGCCGAGCAGCTTCGCGCCAAATCCGAGGCCTTCTGCCGCACGGCGCCCGGGTTCAAGCCGATTGCGCAATACCAGGCGGAGCTTGCGGCGAAGATGGGCTTGAAGACGTCCTGATGGCCATCCTGTTGGCAATGTGAGCCGGTCATGGCATCGCCGGAGTTCGACGTCGCCGTCATCGGCTTTGGGCCGGTCGGAGCGAGCTTGGCGAACCTGCTCGGACAGAGCGGGCTCAAGACCGTCGTACTCGAGCGCGAGCCGTCGGTCTATCACCTGCCGCGCGCCGTATCGCTGGACGGCGAAGGCATGCGTCTCATTCAGACCATGAGCCTTGCGGACGAGTTGCTGCCGCGGCTCAACGTCAGCCGCAACATCCGCCACGTCAACGCCGAGGGCAAGCTGTTGGTGTTGCTGACGCGCAGCGGCACCGGACCGGAAGGCTGGAACAACGCCTATCGCTTCTATCAGCCGGAGCTCGAGACCATCCTGCGCGGCGGCGTATCGCGTTATTCGTCGGTCGACGTGCGGCTGCGAAGCGATGCCTTCGCGCTCGATGAGTCCGACGATCATATCCGCGTCCGGTTCGAGAATCTGGCATCGGGCGCGCTGGCGGAAGTGACGGCCCGCTACGTCGTCGGATGCGACGGCGCACGCTCGACGGTCAGGCGCTTCATGGGCGCGGCGCTGCAGGACCTGCGCTCGCACGAGCGCTGGATCGTGCTCGACATGATCCTCGATCAGCCGCCCGGCGGCGTGCCGGAAGCCGCGGATGAAACCGGCCGTGTCGTCGATGCGATCCAGTATTGCAATCCGGCGCGGCCGACGACCTTCATCCCGATGCCCGGCAAGCGCCACCGCTGGGAATTCATGCTGATGCCGGAGGACGACGCGGCGACGATCACCCGGCCGGAGCGCATCTACGCGATGCTCGAGCCTTGGAAGATCGATCCGGCGAAATCCACGATCGAGCGCGCCGTCGTCTACACCTTTCATTCCGCGCTGGCGACGCAATGGCGGCGCGCCCGGCTGCTGCTCGCGGGCGATTCGGCGCACCAGACGCCGCCGTTCCTCGGGCAGGGCATGTGCTCCGGCCTGCGCGACGCCGCCAACTTGGCGTGGAAGCTGCGCGACGTGGTCGCGGGCGACGCCCCGGACGGCCTGCTCGACACCTATGAATCGGAGCGCAGGGAGCACGTGCGCGCCTTCATCGAGCTTGCCGTCGAGCTCGGCGGCGTGATCCAGACCACCGATCCCGAGAAGGCGCGCCAGCGCGACCGCGATCTCATCGCCAATCCGACCATGCTGCGGCCGATTACGCCGCCGCTCGGCCCCGGAATGCATGGCGACGCCCCGCCGCCTGCGGCGGAACGTGCCGCCCAGCCAAGGCTTGCCGACGGCACGCGGCTCGACGATCGCGTCGGCTATCGTTTCGCCGTGCTGGCGACCCGGCGGCTCCTCGATGCGCTTCCGGTGGCGACGCGCGCGAAACTTGACGGCATCAATCTTGTGCCCGTTGTCGCCGAGGGCGAGGCGGCTGATTATCTCGCGGGACTGCGGGCCGAGGCCGTCGTCATTCGCCCGGACCGATACATCCTGGGCATTGCATCGACGCCTGTCGAACTCGATGCCGTTCTGGCGCGCCGGCTGCGGCGCGTCCGGTCCGAAGACCCTTCAAGGCGGACTCCGAAAGCCGCCGCCATCTGAGATTGGGGGAAGCGCCATGGTTTCGTCTCGTGTTCCATCGAATGCCGTCGATCACGTCGGCAGCCTGAAGCGGCCGGCCGAGCTCGTTTCGGCGTGGCGCGACTGGGAGGCCGGCAAGCTTACCCACGATGCGCTGCGCGAGGTGCAGGACCGCGCCATCCGGGAGGTGATCGCCATGCAGGAGGCGATCGGCCTGCCGATCGTCACCGACGGCGAGTTTCGCCGCGGCGGCTGGTCGCGCGGTTTTCTGAACGCGGTCGAGGGCTTCGATTTCCGCGCCTCGAAGCTCACGTTCCAAAACGACCAGGGATTTTCGACGCCTTCGCCGGCGCCGGTCGTCAGCAAGCGCGTGCGGCGCGCCAGGCCGATCGTCACCGAGGATTTCAAGTTCATCCAATCGGTCGCGACAAGGCGCGCCAAGGTCACGATGCCGACCCCGTCGCATATGCATTTCGGCCAGTTCAAGGACGCTATCGACCCCAAGATCTATCCGGACGCCGAGGCATATTGGAGCGACATGATCGCGGTGTTTCAGCAGGAGATCAAAGACCTGTACGCCGCCGGCTGCCGCTATCTGCAGCTCGACGAGGTTCCGCTGGCGCTCTTGTGCGACGGCAAGATCCGCGCGCTGACGCGGAGCGAAGGCGACGACCCGGACAAGCTGGTCGATCTCTATGTCGACGTGCTCAACCGCGCGATCGCCGGCCGGCCCGCGGACATGACTGTCGCCATGCATCTGTGCCGGGGCAACATGGAAGGCCTGTGGATGGGCGACGGAGGCTACGCGCCGATCGCCGAGGCCTTGTTCACGCGCTGCGACGTCGATGCATACCTGCTCGAATACGATTCTCCGCGCGCCGGCGACTTCGCGCCGCTGCGCTATCTACCGGCCGGCAAACGCGCCTATCTTGGAATCATCAGCACCAAGAACCCCGAGCTTGAATCGTCCGACGATCTGATGCGCCGGATCGAGGACGCGGCGCGCTACGCGCCGATGGAACGTCTCGGCATCTGCCCGCAATGCGGCTTCGCCAGCGCGGCGATGTCGAAATTTGCGGTCCTGCCGAGCAAGGTCACGACCGACATCCAGACGCTCAAGATCCAACGGCTGATCGAAGTCGGGCGACGCGCCTGGGGGCACGTGTGACCGAGGCGCTGCCCGACCCGGAGAGCTACGGCCTGTTCACCGCCGACGCGGTTCAGGATCCCTACCCGCACTACAAGGCGATGCGCGAGCAGGAGCCGGTGCATTGGTCGGAAAGGGCGCAGGCCTGGTACTTCACGCGCTACCGCGACGTCTTCGAGCTGCAGGACCGGCCGGACCTGAGCGTCGATCGGATCGAGACGATCTATTCCTATCTGCCGCGCACCAATCCGGAGCGCTTCAGCGACATCGTCGAGCATTACAATCGCTGGCTGCTCTACCGCGACGACGCCTATCACGACCGGCTGAAGGCGCTGTTCATGAAGGCGATGACGCCGCGCGCGGTCGAGCGGCTGCAGCCGATGATCCGGCGCCGCGTTGACGCGCTGCTCGATGCGCTGGAAGCGCGCGAAGCCTTCGACGCCTATCTCGACTTTGCTGCCCGCATTCCGACGCAGGTGATGCTGGATCTTCTCGGCCTGCCGGACTCCGATGAAATGATGATGCGGCAATGGAGCGACCGCTGCTCCAACTTCCTGTTCCAGCCGGTCTCGCCCGACAAGGAGGCGATGGCGCGGGAGCAGCGCGAGATTCTCGACGCGCAGCAGTCTTATTTCATGCCGCGGATCGAGGAGCGCCGATGCCATCCGAGCGAGGATATGATCTCGGCGATGGTGCGAGCCGATGTCGGCGGCGAGCGGCTGACGGACCTCGAAATTCTCGCCAGCTGCAACATGATGGCAACCGCCGGCGGCGGCACGTCGCGCAGCGCGATCGCCATGGCGTTGTGGTGGCTGCACCAATTTCCGGCGGAGCTCGCCAAGCTTAAGGCCAATCCGAAGCTGATAAACCTCGCGGCCGAGGAATTCCTACGCTACGACGCGCCCACCCAGCGCGGCATCCGCACCGCGCGCGAGGATTTTGTGGTCGGCGGGAAGCAAATCCGCAAGGGCCAGATTCTGCATATCATGATCGGTGCCGCCAACCGCGACCCGGCCCAGTTCGAGGACCCGGACCGGATCGACATCACGCGCAATCCGAACCGCCACGTGACGCTCGGGCATGGCGTGCATTATTGTCTCGGCGCGGCGCTGGCGCGGCTTGAGCTGCGCGTCGCCGTCGCCGGCTTTCTGACGCGCTTCCCGGACTATCGCCTCGCCAGCCGCAAGATCGTCTTCATGGATCGCACGGCGAGCCGGCGGCCGACCAGCGTGCCGGTATTCGCGCATTGAAACGGGGAGGCGCGCGCATGAGCCGCAAGGTCCATATCGTCGGCATCGGCTCGACGGCGCTCGGCCGTTTCCCGGACAAGTCGGTGAAGGACCTGACGCGCGAGGCGGTCTCGCTCGCGCTAGAGGACGCCGGCGCGAGCATGAGCGATATCGACGCCGCATGGTTCTCCAACACCCGCCAGGGCATGATGGAGAATCAGAACACCGTCCGCGGCCAATGTGCGCTGCGCGCCATGGGCTTCGAGACGATCCCGATCGTGAACGTCGAGAATGCCTGCTGCTCGAGCTCGACCGGACTCAATCAGGCGTTCGCGCAGATCAAGGCGGGCCTGTGCGAGGTCGCGCTCGTCGTCGGCGCGGAGAAGATGTTCTATCCGGAAAAGAAGGACCTCATGTTCCAGGCGTTCCTCGGCGGCTGGGACGTGCACGACATGGAGCGCACCAAGCGCGTCTTGCTCGGCCTCGGCGAAGGCCTGAAGCTGCCGCCGGAAGCGCACGCCGACACCGGCCAGCACAGCGTGTTCATGGACATCTACGCGTCGCTGGCGCGCCAGCACATGCGCCTGCACGGCACGACGCCGCGCCAGATGGCCGCCGCGGCGTCGAAGAGCCACTTCCACTCCACGCTCAATCCGCTCGCGCAATACCGAATCGACATGTCGGTCGAGGAGATTCTCAACGACAAGCTGATCTCCTGGCCGTTGACGCGGGCGATGTGCGCGCCGATCAGTGACGGTGCCGCGGCGCTGGTAGTCTGCGCGGATGAGGCATTGCGGCGCTTCGATCGCAAGCGGGCGGTCGACGTGATAGGGACGGCGCTGGTGTCGGGATCGCGGCGCGCGCACGACGACCTCAGCCGCCATCTCGGCCGGGTCGCCGCGGACAAGGCCTACGCCCAGGCGGGCATCGGCCCGAAGGACATCGACTTGGCCGAGGTCCACGACGCCTCCGCCTTTGCCGAGGTATTGCAGACGGAAAACCTCGGCCTGTGCGCGCCGGGCGACGGCGGGCCGATCGCCGAGCGCGGCGAGACGCGGCTCGGCGGTCGCATTCCGGTGAACACGTCCGGCGGGCTCGTGTCCAAGGGCCATCCGATCGGCGCGACCGGCGCGATCCAGATTCACGAGCTGGTCACGCAATTGCGCGGCGAGGCCGGGGGGCGCCAAGTTGAGGGCGCGCGGTTTGCGGCGGCGGAAAACGGCGGCGGATTTTTTGGCGTCGAGGAAGCCGCGACCGTCGTCACCATCCTGGGTCGCGCCTGATGCAGCCGATCGAAGGCCTTTTCCGCGCGGCGGTGCGCGCTCCGAACGAGATTGCCGTCATCGCTCCGGACCGGCGCGCAACCTTTGCCGAGCTCGCCGCCGAGACGATGGGCCTTGCGGCCTTTCTCAAGGCGCAAGATCCGGCGCCGCAGGCGCGGGTCTGCGTCGGTTGCAAGAATTCGGTCGAGCATTTGATTGCGATCCTGGCGGTGCTCGCGGCTGGCAAGACTTGGGTCGCGCTCAATCCCCACAACGGTGATCCTGAACTGCACCGCATCGTCGAGTTCACCGAACCGGCCGCGATGCTGGTCGACGAAAACATGGCCGGCCGCATCGGTCGCTGCGGCGTCGCGACCTATTTGCTCGACGGCCCGGACACGGTGTTCCGCCGCGCCCGCAATGCGCAGGCGCGCTTCACCCCTACCTATGCGCCGCTTGACGCCACGACGGCGATCAAGTTCACGGGCGGAACCTCCGGCACGCCGAAGGGGGTGATGCAGCCCTATCGCTGCTGGAACACCTGCATCGCCACGCAGCGCCATCTCTACAATTTCACACCGCGCGACCGGTACCTGGTCAATGCGCCGCTGACGCATGGGGCATCGACCTACATCCTGCCGGTCCTCGGCGCCGGCGGCGCGTTCGTCTTTCCCGAGGATACCAAGCCCGAGACCCTGCTGCGCACTATCACCGAGCACGCTGTCACGACGTTCTTTGCCCCGCCGACCATGATTCAGATGCTGGTCGATGCGGCGCGCCGCGTGAATACGCCGACGTCGACGCTTCGCAACATCATCTACGGCGGGGCGCCGATGCGGCCGAGCCGCATCGGGGAAGCGCAGGACGCGTTCGGCCCGGTAATCCACGCGACCTTCGGGCAAACGGAGGCGCCGCAGATCATCACGTATCTCAGCGCCGCCGAGCTGACCGACCCGGACAATCTCGCCTCCGCCGGCCGGCCGACGCTGCTCACCGGCGTCGGCATCATGGACCAGGCCAACCGCCTGCTGTCGGCGGGCGAATTGGGCGAGGTCGTCGTGCGCGGCGATCTCGTCATGACCGGCTATCTCAACATGCCCGACAAGACCGCGGAAACGATCATCGACGGTTGGCTGCACACCGGCGACCTCGGCCTGTTCGATGAGCGCGGCTATCTCTTTCTGCGCGACCGTTCGCGCGAGGTCATCATCACCGGCGGCTTCAACGTCTACCCGAGCGATGTGGAGACCGTGCTGAGCCGCCATCCCGCGGTTGCGGATTGCGTCGTGTTCGGAATTCCCGACGACCACTGGGGCGAAGCCGTGCACGCCGCTGTCGAGCCGAAGCCGCATGCCGCCGTCGACGTGCGCGATGTCATCGCTTTCCTCAAGCGCGAGCTCGGGTCGGTGAAGGCCCCCAAGGGCTTGCACGTCTTTGCGTCGTTGCCGAAAAGCGCGGTCGGCAAGGTCCTGAAGAAGAGCGTCCGCGACGAGGTGATCGCCATGGTGCCGGCCGAATCGAAAAGCTGATCCGGCCTGATCTCCCCTTCCCATCCGGGCTGCGCGTCTCGCCATGGTTACCGGAAGGCCGCAGCGCGTGGCCGTATCCGGCCAATCATGACGTTGACAGTTCATTCCAGAATTCGAGGACCGGTGCGGCCAGCGAGTCCGGGCGATCTTCCGGGAAGAACAGCCTCGCGTCCTCGACTTCCACGACACGCCTGGCGCCCGGTATGGTGTCTTTGAGCCAATACGCCCACTTCTTGTCGAAGAAGATATCCTTGAGGCCCCACACGATCAGCGTGGGAACCGCAAGCCTTTTGAGCGCCGAGTGAATGGCGACGGTTTGTCCAGTGTCAAAGCCCAGCCAATAGCGCTGGAAGGCCTCGATACGCTGTTTGGAGGATAACAGAGGCTGCAAGTAAAGCCGAATGATGTCATCGGTCAGAACGCTCGGATCAGCGTAAGCACGAAACAGCGGCGCGGGTTCGCCTCTGGCATAGCGTTCACGCGCGAGATCGGGACGATCGACCATCGGTTGAAAGATTGACGCCAGCGTTCCGTTTCTTGAGTGTTCTATCAGCGGCAGGACTTGCGGCGGCGGCCATCCATCATGGACATCGCAATTTGTCAGAACAAGCGATGTTAGCCGGTTGGAGTGATGCGCGGCGAAAATCTGCGCGATGGCGCCGCCGCTATCGTTGCCGATCAAATCAACCTTTTCAATCCCAAGCGCGTCCAAGACTTCGGCAATCATGCGCGCCTGGGCCGTGAATGAGACATCTTGCGCTGGCTCGATTTCGCTATAGCCAAGCCCCATCAGGTCAATGGCAATGCAACGGCGTCGATGCTGGAGGCGGTCGATGACATTGCGCCAGTGATACCCGTTGAGGGGCACGCCGTGAACAAAGAGCGCGGTCCGCCCCCGCCCTGCCTCGAAGAAGGCGATGCGTCCCGACTTGACGTCGGCGAAGCGGCGGCGCGCATGAAATGTCGCAATATCCATGATCTTTTGACCCCGGACAGACGAATCGCGGAGATCAAGTTAGGGCAAGTCGGCTTCGCCGCGCTGTCATGATCTTGCGTAAATCAGAGACGTGCTCGGCTATTGCGACGCGTCGCAGCGCCGTCGGGGTGCAACCGAAGAAGCTTCGGAAACGCGCTGTGAAGTGGCTATGGCTCGCGAATCCGGCGTTGAGCGCGATTGCTGTAAGGTCGCCACGGTCAAGAACGGCGTCCAGCGTATGCGCAAGGCGCTCTCGCAAGACATAGTCGTAGATCGACGTACCGACCATCTGCCGAAAGACGTGCGAGAGGTGAAAGGGCGAGAGGTTCGCAACGCTCGCGAGCTTTGCCACATCCCATTTGTGGGTCGGCGCCAGCGCGACCGCTTCCTTCACTCGCTCAAGGGCGCGCATCCGCCGGACTTGCGTTGAGCGTCGAACGGCCACGTTGCCGGTTCGCACCGACGTTAGAGACATGTTGAGGAGGTCGAGGCCAAGCGCTTCGATCTCAAATTCGTCCGCCGCTCCCCTTTGAAGTCGCCGCCAGAGCAGATTGCGAAGCATCATGGCGTTAGCCGGAAGCAACCCGTGCGGTGCCATGGTTCCGCGGCTGTCCTGGCAGTCGAGCTCGGGCGCCAAAGCCTCGCCGAACCGCAAAATGAGTGCACGATCGCCGACGGCGCCCGGAAAACCAATTCGATAGGGCGTGTTTGCGGCGATGAATACGGCATGGCTCGGCGTGCCAATGACGTGCCGGCTCGGCGTATCGTGCTTCGAGAACACGCCACTGACCGGCAGCACCACGACATTCGAGCCCTGCCGCTCCACGTCGCCGCACGCATCGGATACCGGATGCGACTCGAACAAGCCGATCTGTACCGTCTCGCTTTCGAACAGCGACCTGCGGGTAACTTTCACGGCCGAATCCTGGCTCTCATGCGGCGGGTGCCGCTTCTGGGCTCGTGCACTGTAGCAAAGACGAGTGGAATAAGTCGTGAACCCCGTACCTGCACGCCATTATCGACCGATATTCGCAACCATCGGTCCGCAGATTACATCAATAGCCGCCGCGGCGAGCGCCTTGAGCTGTCTGCGCGGAAAGCCGGCGCGTGACCGCACCGCGATGGTGTGCAACGTCGCGGTCGCAAGTTGCGCCAGCGCGGAGGGGTCGGCGTCCGCTCCGATCTCGCCGCGGTCGCGTGCCTTCGCAATCCGGCTCGACAAAAAGGTATCCATGCCGCGGATGCTTTCCGCCAAGTGCGCGCGCACGGCGGGATCGACAGCGGCCTGCCGCCTCCTATCCCGACGCAGGGTTGGCGCCGAGCGACACGATTGGCCGGGCGCGCCTGCAGCAATGGTTGTGCTTTATCGGCACCGAATCGCACAAGGCGATGTTCATTCCACTGTTCGATCAAAAGGCGCCTGACGGCACGCGCTCGCATGCGCTGAAGAAATCGCAATCGCGTCTGCAATATCTCAACGACCATTTGACCGGCCGCGAGTTCCTGCTCGATTGCTTCAGCATCGCCGACGCGTATCTCTACACCATTCTGAACTGGACGGTGCCGACTCACGTCGATCTCACGGCGTGGCCGGCCATCAAAGCCTATCATCAGCGCCTCGCCGCACGGCCGAGCATCGCCAAGGCGTTTGCCGGGGAGTTCGGCCTCTACAAAGCCGAACTCGCGCGTCATCGGGCGGCGTGACGAGGAACCGGAGCCGACTCTTTGGAGCGCAACGAGGGCTTGAATCCAGCGCCTCCATGCAGGGGCTGGATTCAGAGCGCATATTCTTCGTTACATTCCGCTGCCGCTGCACGCGGTTGCGGAGGACAGGTAATTGAGGGTACGGAAACAGCTGCTGTCCCAATTTCCGTTATTGAGTCTCCACCCATCCCGATCGATGACGTCTCCTCCCATCGAGCGCCCGACGCCCGTTTGGGGCGGCTTGCCGACAGCAAGGTAAAGGCTCGCCACCGGCCTCAGCTTCGTTGCCACCGCACTATAATGGCCTGTCGGGTGATGCTTCCGAGAGGCAGCATCTGCGCTGGTGAGGGCAAATGCAAAGATGGCCGACGCGGCCAAGGCGCAAGAGATTATCCGTTTCATCGTCCAACTCCTGTGTGATTTGGTTGATTACCTGTCACTTCCAAGCTCGTTTCCGAGTTAAAGACTGACAAAGATGGCAGGCTGCGGCCGAATTGTGAGGCCGACCGCATCAGTCGGCGGTAAGTTGGCTTTTCAAGACGGCTTTGCAGCAACCGAGTTAACCAATGCCATGCACCGGCGAACAACGAAAGCCCAACGCCTCCAAACGAATTGGCAGGCGCAAGTGGTCCGCTTACACCCCAAAACTCACCGTGAGGGCGGACATTCCGGATCGGCAGCCCAGTGCCAAAACCCGCCGATAGCGTTTCTTAATTCGGGTGCGCTCGATTACTTCCGCCCATTTCTCGTGCCGCGGTGTAATTGCAGGTCCACCTCGGCCGGGGTTCTCGCTTTGGAATCGACGCCAAGTTCGAGCAGACGCTTCCTGTCAATTGGCGTGGAGTCCCGACGCCGATCGACGATCTTACTCGTAGGAGAGGGGTCCGACTTCGGCGCCTAATTGCAGCTTCACTTTATTCAGTCTTCGGTTTCTTACCGTTTGAAAAAGATCCTCTCGCCAGATTGTCGCATAGTTTGACCAGATTGGTACTCATCGTTTCTTTGATTGCGCACTCAGTAACACCATTTGTGTGCGTGATTGGGGTCAAATAATCCAACGTGAAGACGTCGTCCCCATTGACCGTACTAGAGTCGAGCCGACACAAATAGAGTTCACCGACGAGGCTCTTTGTCTTTTGTCCGTCACACTTTGCATAAATAGTAATTTTCTTAGTATTTAGTTGCTCATCTTCGCTTTTGGATTCGTAGAGATAGATGATCCCACCGGTGAACTCAATCGCTTGCGGTGGGTCGGCATGAACCGCAGTGGCAACAAAAATCAACTCCCCCGTAAAAACCGCAAAGATGGTCGCTTGCGTGGTCCGCTTCATCAGAATAATCTCCCTACTAGCTCGAACTTCGACCGACGGGTCGCCGATACGGACCATTAGAAATCGCTGCACCCAGCACCTAGCTTACGCGAGTCGTCGTAACCGAAATCAAAGCAAGAGACGCTATGATTACATAGGCGAGACAGGCAATCGCCTTCGCGCCGACCTGCCGACAGGCCAACCCCTTTATGCGGATTGCGGGTCAGTCGCTGGTCGAATGGCGGGTTTGGGTCAGTGGCCGAAATGCTCGCAGCGAGCAATATTGTCCGGAGTCGATTCAAAGCCGCCGATCTCGATGCATCCGCGCCCGGTCGGCTCGCCTGATCTGGTCTCCGAGCGGCCCGGATTTGGCGCCTGGATCATTCAAACTGCAAAGTCGTCAGATCGGAAGCAATCGATTGCGCGGCCTTCAGGCCGAAGACGAGCGCCTTCGAAAGCCCGCCTGTATAGCTGGCGTGGGGGCCGCCATCGATGCCGCCGGTGGTCGAGCCGGCCGCGAACAATCCAGCGATCGGTTGACGGTCGGCGCGCAGGACCTGACAGCGCGCGTCGATCATCAGGCCGCCGAGCGTGTGGGTGATGCCGGCGCAGAGCGGCACGGCATAAAACGGCGGCTGTTTGATCGGCTTGGGCAGGTAAGGCGTGCTCGAGCGCGGCGGATCGAGGCGCGCTCCGGCGCCTTGCGCCAAGGCGCGGTTGTAGTCGTCGACGGTCTGCAGGAGGTTTGCCGGCGGCAATCCCGCGGCCCGCGCCAGCACTTGGAGCGACATCTCACAGAAAATGGTGCTGCCGCCCAACACCAGGAACGGGTTGGCCGGCAGGGTGAAGGCTTTCGCGCGACCGCGCCAGGTATCCTGATCAAAGATCGCCACGGCCTCGAGCGGGTCGGGAAGCTGCGCGATGGCATTGGCCATGGCGACGCCGCCCTGCGCCTCGTCGGCAAAGCGCCGTGCGCCGGCATCGACCGCGATACCGCCGGTGATCGGGAAATCGACGGTCGGATAGGGCCACAGGCGCGGACTGGTCAGCGCATCGCGCGACTGGACGTGCCCATAAAATTTGTCGAGCGCGGTGACGCCGGCGCCGATCGCCTGCGCCATGCGCAATCCGTCGCCGGTGCCGGTCAGGGCGTTGCGTTGCAGCAGCCGCTCGGGCCACGCACAGACACGCTGCCGCAGGAGTTTTTGATCGGCTTGGAATCCGCCGTCGGCGATGACGACGGCCCGCGCGACGAACCGCGTCCGCTGGCCGGCGTGCGTCGCGCCGACGCCGGTGCAGGCCCCCGCCTCCATGATCAGCTCCGCGGCGCGCATGCCGCGGATGAGGGTTCCGGCGCGCGCGCCAAATCTTGCCGCGAGCCGGCGCAACATCAGATCAGGCCCGCGCCCTTGCCAGTTCAGGCCGGCGCGCTGGGGCACCGGCGGCGCCAGCATATGGCGGTTTCCGGGATGCGGACCGCCGCGGATGAAACGGATCCCCTGCATCTTCAGCCAACGCATCGCCGGGCCGGCACCCCGCGCCAGCATGTCGACGAGCTTTGGATCGGCGTAGCCGTGCGTGAGCGCATCGATGGCCTGACGCAGGATCTGCGGGTTGCTTTCGATATTTTGGAAGGCGACGTTGATGAAGCCGATCGACAAGCGCGAGTTGCACGGATAAAGCTCCTCGGCGCCGCGCTCGAGAACCGCGACGCTAAACCCGCGCTGTGTCAAAAGATTCGCCGCCGCGAGGCCGGCGAGCCCGGCGCCGATGACGACCGCGTCAAAGGCGCGCTCGCTCATTGCGGCAGCAGGGTGTTGGTGACGATCTGAATTACTTCGCGGTAGCTTCGCAGCAGGACATAAAGCAGAAGGGCGGCCAGAATGCCGACGAGCGCGAAGCCCCAACCCCAGCCGCCCAACGCGGCCCAGAGACCGCAAGCGGCGACGAGGAGCGCGGCCGCGACGGCGATTGCGTTGCCGTAGCGCAGCATCAGACGCACGGCGGGATAGGACGGCACATCGATTTCCGGCTGCATCGCTTCCTCGCTCTCCACGATCGCTTTCTCACTAGCGCCGTAGTGCGGGCTGTGGAAGGCGGAAGCGGTCCGCGCGTCTCCTAACGCGCCACGACGGCGTCGTAGATGTCCTCTTCCTGCGCCGTATGGATGCGCACCAGGGCCTCGATCGCCTCGATCATGCGCTGGGCGTCGCGGACGAGATAACGGTCGATCCTCTCCGATGGCAGATCCTCGACCACACGGGCAAGCAGGCGCGCGAGGTGCGTGATCTCGCGGTGCGCGCGGCTCATGGCCGAGAGCCCATAGCCGTCCACGAGAACCTTCGCGAGCCGCGGATAGACGCTGCCCTCGTCTCCGCGCTCGTGCGCGACCACCTGCTCCTGGACGATGGTGTTCGCTTCCACGATCAGCTCCGCCGCGCGTTCAGGCGCAGCATCGTCGAGTTCGTCCGCGATCGATCGCAGCCGGTCGAGGCTACCGATCAGCGCCACATGGTCGTGATGCATCTCGCGTCCCACAGCCGCCGGGATCGTGCGCCGCACGCGACCGCGGGCCGGGTGCAGGGCACGCAGGGCGTTGAGGATCACCGCCACATCGATCACTTCCTGAACGATCGCCGCCGGCACCGGCGCCAGCCATCCGACGGTCGCCGCCAGCATGGCGAGCGCCGACAGGCTCATGCCGACGACGATGCTCTCCACGGCGATGCCGCGGGCCCGTTGCGCGATCACGATCGCATCGCCGACCCGATCGAGGCGGTCCGCCAGGATGACCACGTCCGCCGCCTCGGACGAGGCGCTGGCGCCGCGCGCGCCCAGCGCGATCCCTACGTCGGCCGATGCCAGCGCCGGGGCATCGTTGATGCCGTCGCCGACCATGATGGTCGGATTGAGCCGCCGCTCGGCGCGCACGGCGTCGACTTTGTCGGAGGGGACGCGATCGGCCAACACCGAGTCGAGATCGAGCGCGGCGCCGATCGCCTGCGCGGCGGGCGCGCGGTCCCCGGTGACCATGACGAGGCGCTTGAGCCCGGCCTCACGCAGCATGCGGATGGCATGCGGCGCGTCAGGGCGCAGCTCGTCGGCGAGCAGCAGCGCGCCGATCGGACGACCTTCGACGGCCACGAACACCACGAGCGCCGATCGCCACGAGGCGCGCCGTATCGCGCGCAGCGCCCATTCCGGCGGACGCTGGCGGGTGAAGACCATATCGCGCGAACCCGCGCTTACGCACCGTCCCTCGACGACGCCCTGCAGCCCCGAGCCCACCGACTCCCGCACTCCTGCCGGCATCTTCAGCGCCAGGCCGCGCTCGGCGGCCGCCTGCACGACGGCCCCGGCGAGGACGTGATGCGAGGCCTGCTCGAGCGAGGCGCCGAGCATCAAAACTTCCTCGGCCCTCTCGCCCGGCGCGACCTCGACGGAGAGAAGACGCGCACCGCCGATCGTCAGCGTCCCGGTCTTGTCGAACAGCACGGTGCGCGCGCGCGCCAGCGCCTCCAATGGGCCGCCGCCCTTGACCAGGATGCCGCGCCGGGCCGCCTGGGCGACGCCGGCGATGAAGGCGACCGGCGCCGCCAGAATGAGCGGGCACGGCGTGGCGGCGACGAACACGGCGAGACTGCGGATGAGATCGCCCGAGATCAGCCAGGCCACGAAGGCGACGGCGAGCGTGAAGGGCAGGAACACCAGCGCGTAGCGGTCGGCGAGCCGCACGAATGGCGCTTTGGCGGTCTGCGCCGCGGTCACCAGGCGCACGATGCCCGCATAGGTGCTTTCGCCGGCCGGCGACGAGGCGGTCATCTCAAAGGTCTCGCCGGCGTTCAGGGCGCCGCTGAAGGTGGGGTTGCCTCTAGCCTTGACCACCGGAATCGGCTCCCCGGTCAACGCCGATTCATCGATCGTCGCCGTGTCCGATGTGACGACGCCGTCGACCGGAACGACTTCGCCCGCCTGCACCAAAAGCCGGTCGCCGACCGCAACGCTGCCGGCCGGCACGTCCTCGATGTGCTCGTCCAGGCGGCGATGCGCCATGCGCGGCGCGCGATCGACCAGCGAGCGCAAATTATGCTCGGCGCGGGCAACGGCGATTTCCTCCAGCACATTGCCGCCCGAATACATCAGCGCCACGACGGCGCCGGCGAGCGGCTGGCCGAGCGCGAGCGCGGCGCTCATCGACACGAGCGCGATCGCATCGACGCCGAAGCGTCCGGCCAAAAAGTCGCGCACGATCGAGACCGCAAGGCCCGCCACCACCGGAGCGGTTGCCAACGTCCAGCACGGGTCGGCCAGGCCAGGCCGGCCCGCCACGTGGGCGACAACTCCCGCGGCCAATCCCGCACTTGCGATTGCGACGAGCGCCCACCGCAGGACGCGCTCAAACGACATCGACGGGCTCCGTGCACATGGCCGCTTCGCCATTCATGGCCGAGAATGCGGCGGTCGCACTTGAGGGATATCAAAGGCCCCGCCGCACGGTCCGGTGCAGGACTTCGGGTTGCTTGATCGATCGTCCCGATCCGACGCCGGGGCAAAAAATCCCGCATGAGCACGAAAACGTCAGTTCGAGGTTCATCCTCTATTAGGATTTTTCGTGCAAAATGCCGTCGTCAGAGTCTGCCTTTTGCATATTCACCCAAGGTGCCTCTCATCCAAATGCGCATCCGTGTCCTGCGTTTCCTGCGCGATGAATCGGGCGCCACCGCCATTGAATACGGCCTGGTCGCCTCGGGGATAGCGCTCGCGATCATCGCCGCCGTGAACGGAACGGGTGTCCGGCTCAGGAACACCTTCAACAGCATCCAGACTCAACTGCGGTGAGGCTGCTTCGACCGCTCGTACGCTGCCGGACACTCAATCGATAATTTCGTAGGTCTGTGCGAAGGTATCTTCGTTGTTTCCGTAGACTTCCCCGCCGTTCAAGAGGATGTAGCCGGCGAGCGCGGTCTGCTGCTCCCCCCAGGGGGCGAGAATGTCAAACCCGCCCGGCAAATGGATGGCCTCGATGATGCTTTTCGATCTAAAAATAGGACCGAGCTCGCTCTCGCCCGCGGCCGGTTCATAAAGGTTCGCGAATGCTTCCGATTTTATGACGTAACGGTTCAGCTTGCCGCTTTTGTCGCGGAGCGGCTGACCCGAGGGGAACACATTGATAACGATCCAATCGCCGCGTTGCGCCATGTTCGTCGTCTCCTTGCCATTCCAAAACGTATCCACCCGCTCGCGCTGATCGGCCTTGTGCCCGGCAACGAATCCGATCTTGCGCGCCTTGACAGGCTTGGCGCCGATCGCCTTCGCGATCTTCCTAAAATCGTGTTCCGTTAGCATGGTGGACGAGCGCAGCCGCCTGGCCTTCTGCTCGCCGACCCTGTCGATGGTAAACATCCTTCGTCGCGGCTCCACTCGATTTTCCGCTCAACATTAGCAGAGGACCTAAGCTCTTGGATGGCCGTTTCAAGCATGGGTGCCTGCCAGAGTCCGGTTCGCTATTTCGCCCATCAGCCGGTCGCCGTGCGGATCGACCCGCTTGGCAAAGCTCGTCGGGCATGAGAGCATCATCGCCGGGAATGGATGAGACTTTATGCGCGATTTTCTCCCGACTCGGTATCAGGCGCCGATTCCGCCGAAGAAATTCGATCAGGTCGTTCTGGTCAACTGGTTGAACATCGAGGTCGATCGACTGGCGCCGCTGAAAATGCCGATCCTCAGTCGGATCTCGGGTTACCGAAATCGGGAGGTCTTTGCTTTTCTGCAAGCGACCGGGGACGAGTTTTGGTCGAGGTGGCTTTCTTGAGGGCGGGAGGCGCCACCGCCAATCGTTGACAAATTCGGTCCTGGCTTCCTGAGGAGCCGGATGAAAGGAGCAAATGATGACCGACCGTTCCGCAACCTCCGTGTCTCTCAAGCTCTATTTCCATCCGCTTTCGTCCTTCTGCCAAAAAGTACTCATCGCCTTCTACGAAAACGAAACGCCGTTCGAGCCGCGCATCGTCGACCTCGCCGATCAAACCTCCAGCGCGGAATTCAAGAAGATTTGGCCGATCGGCAAGTTCCCCGTTCTACGGGATGATGCGAAGGATCGCACCGTCCTCGAGTCGAGCATCATCATCGAGTACTTGGCGCAGCACTACCCGGGAAAGACGCAGCTCATAGCGGCGGACGCGGATCTCGCGCGGCAGACGCGCATGCGCGATCGTTTCTATGACCTGTATGTGAATGTGCCAATGGGGAAGATCGTGACGGACCGCCTGCGTCCGGCCGGAAAAAATGATCCATACGGCGTCGACGAGGCCAAGAGGCTACTGCAGACCGCCTTCGGCATGATCGATCAGGAGATGGCGACGAAAACATGGGCCATGGGTGACGCCTTCAGCATGGCCGATTGCGCCGCGGCGCCGGCGCTATTCTACGCCAACATGGTGATGCCATTCGGCGCCACCCACAAGAACGTGGCAGGATATTTTCGCCGCCTAATGGAACGCCCCTCTTTCGCGCGCGCCGTCAAGGAAGCGCAGCCGCACCTGGCACTCGTCCCGAAGTAGGCCGGATCGCAACGGGGGCCATCGACCCGCAGGCGGCGCACATTGCCTGGAGACGACGCCGGGTGATCTCCTCGCCGAGCATCTCGAGGAGCCGGGCCGCGGAAGCAAATGAATGACCGAAGGGCCGATCCGCCCTCAGCTGTCGTTCCGGGCCTTGTGGCCGGGAGCCATGGTTCAGCAATGTCTGCCGCCGCAACGGGGTAGGGTGTAGACGAGTGCGGGCGTCGGCTCAAAGTCTGCTCAGCTGCTCGGCCGACTTTTGACTAGCCCTAAATTGACGGGTCAAGCCGAGTCCGATTCACTTCCCTCGCCCAAGTCGACTCAAGCATGATCCCCACCCGATCCGCCTGCTTCGAGTATAGCCTCATGGCGTTAACCGCCTTATCTTTGCGCTCCAGAAGTGCCGGCAGGGGAGTCGGCGGGGCTGGCAATGGATCAGGAAGCTTGCCTTCCCCGTCCGTATCAATGCCCCGAGCAACGGCGGTTTGCAGCTTGGATTCCATGCTACGCAAGCTTGCGATCCCGTCATCTAGTTCTGCAACTGTGGGAGGCCGGGCGAGCAACCCCCCTACGTACACAACTTGGGACAATCCCAAAATTCCGAGGAGTGTGTTAGGCACAGCAAAGCTGGCGAGATGCTCCTCACCGCCGACCAGAAGGGCAACGGCAACTACTGCGCTGAAGATAAGAGTTTGAACCTTGTAGATGTCGAATTCGCGATTGGTCATGACCAAGTCGCTCCACCGCGGACCTGTGGGATCCGCCTCATTGATTGGGATAACTTGCTTTTGAACGAGCCATGCCCAGTTTTCAAAGCTAAGTCTGTCGCGATTGGTATTGGTCGTTTGAGCGACGGCAGCACCGACCGCTGATATCCCAAGCAAGAGCGCTACAGAGGGCGACAGGTCTGATAAGAAACCTGATGTCAGCACAAGTGAGAGCACCATTCCGCCGACGAGAAAGGAAAATAGTAAGACTTGTAATTTTTGTATGCTTCCTTGATTGAATGCATTCGACGTCAAGAGGACCGGATCGAATTGCTTCAGCCAACCATATCTCTGATTTATTCGGGCGAACGCGGGATATTTTGTTTCAAGGGGGTGTCGTTGGGCGCGCATATTGGAAACCAACATCGCAAAACCGGCATACAGGATCAGAAGGGACGCAAGAGATATTACCTTTGGCCATCCCGAAGGACTCATTCGCGCGTTCACAATTGCCAAGGCGTCATTGGATGCAGCCTTATCGCAGAACCGAACGACAAATGTTCGTCTCTCCCAAAGGATGTCGTTATGCAGCGGTGCAATAAATCGAATTACGCTGCTGTCTTGTGGAGAAAAGCCCTCGTAGGTCTTCACGGTCGCGGGGGGGACTGGCTTAATCGATATGACGACCGGCTGCTCCGAGAGTACTTTCCATGACGCGAGGTTTGAAGTGCTGGTTTCAAACATGCCTATAACCAACGATTCCGAATATTTCTTCCTGACAACAATCTCGGCGTCACGTCCGCTTGGAATGAACGTCGTCGCCGACGTGCCATCGATGATATTTGCGGGCAAGGGAGCGTTCAACGTGCACGTTTGTGCACGCAGTCCTGTCGGAAATATAATTCCTAACAGGATTAGGCAGGGGAGCGCGGGTGATGCCGACGTTCTTCGCAGATTTTCGCCCATCCTTCGCTCCTTGAAATTCTGTGCCGAATATTGATGCTCGCACAACCTCCAGAAAAGTCAATCTAGGATAGCAGGCGTTGGTCGAGCGCCTTTTGGGGTGAGCAGCCGACCCCGATTGCGCTCGCCGCTGGCCGAGAAAATATTCGTGCGACGTGTCGATCTCGGGAAGCCCCGCTCGTCGTGTCGATAGAGCGGGGGTATTCCGGTCGAGATCGTCCGGTTGCTCGGCTCAGAGGTAGAAACCAAAAGGAGTTATGTCGATGCGATTCATGATGATCTACAAACCCTCCGACACGAGGGACATGGAGGCGGGCGTTCCCCCAAGCGGACAGATTATGGCCGAGATGGGGACGCTCATCGGGGAGATGGCGAAGGCCGGCGTGCTGCTCTTGACCGACGGGCTCCTGCCGAGCTCGAAGGGCGCCCGCGTCCGACTCTCGGAAGGCAAGGTCACCGTCACGGACGGCCCCTTCACTGAGACCAAGGAGCTGATCGCCGGCTTCGCCATCGTCCAGGTGCAGTCAAAGGCAGAAGCGATCGAATGGGCGAAGCGCTTCCTCAAGGTGGCGGGCGACGGCGAGAGCGAGATTCGCCAGATGTACGACACCCCGGCCTACGCTGCCTGATGCCTTTCCTCCAGAAAACAGAAGGAGAAACATATGCGATTCATGATGCTGATGATCCCCAAGGGATACGAGAAGGCGGCGCCGGGCGCCATGCCGGACGCCAAGGCCGTCGAGGCGATGATGAAGTACAACGAATCCCTGCGGCAGGCTGGCGTGTTGCTCGCGCTCGACGGCCTCCACCCGCCCTCGATGGGCGCGCGCGTCTCGTTCTCCGGGGGCAAGCCGAAGGTGACCGACGGGCCCTTTGCGGAGGCGAAGGAGGTGCTCGGCGGCTACTGGATGATCCAGGTGAAGTCGAAGGAAGAGGCGATCGCATGGGCGTCGCGGTGTCCAGGTTCGGACAACGAGGTGATCGAGATTCGCCAAGTGCAAGAGTTCGCCGATTTCACCCCCGAGGTGCAGCACGCCGCGCAGGGTTATCCTGAGCTTCAGAAGACGCCGGGGCGTTAGGCGGCGCCGTCGATCTTGCCCTGACGGAGCGCTGATGGTGTGATCGGTAGCCGTGACGGCTGTATATCTCTGTGCCGTATATCATATAAGTTATTGATAATACGATGTTTACACGGTCCGTGCACATTTGTACACGGCAGAATGAGGGGTGCAACATACCTTTGGACCGGCGGCCTTGCAGGCAGTCGGTTGGTTAATATCTGTCTTGGCGATGTGTTAGGGATAGGAGGATAATACCATGTCTGAGCTTAGCGCGATGTTAGTTCTGGCCGGGGGAACGTTCTACGTGTTCTCAGCGGGCGTTGCTGATGCGCGCCATATCGAGCATGCCGACCTGACGCCCGCAAAAGTCTTGACGGTCGCTACAAGCACGGGGTCGATTGGTATGAGCCCCTCGACGATCCCCCATTACCAAAACACCATGTCGGGCGTACAACTGCCGGGCGTTGCCCACGATCCGCGCCCAGCGTCGTCAATCTCGCCCCGCGACCTACCGCGGATTAGTTCGACGTTGGCGCTGTCCGGCGACATTTACCGGGGTCTCGATGTCGAGGGAATGCCGCTTAGGTTCTTTGTCGACACGTAATAGCCCGAAAGAGAAACGGCGCGCCCTGCGTGGAACAAGGCGCGCCGACTAAGGAGGGCGCCGCTCCAGAAGACGGCGGGGCGTTAGGCGGCGCCGTCGATCTTGCCCTGACGGAGCGCTGATGGTGTGATCGGTAGCCGTGACGGCTACCGACACCCATCGCGCGATCGACGCGGTCTTCAGGATCGAGCAGGCGAAGCTCATCGCCGGCCTCGCGCGGATGCTGCGCGACATCGGGCTGGCCGAAGAGCTCGCCCAAGACGCTTTGGTCGCCGCACTCGAGCGCTGGCCGGCGTCGGGCATTCCGGACAACCCGGGTGCTTGGCTCATGGCCGCCGCGAAGCGGCGTGCAATCGATCTGCTGCGCCGGGGAAAAATGCTCGAGCGCAAGCACGCGGAGCTCGGTCACGAGCTCGAGGCCGAGCAGGGGATGGCTTCGCCGGATCTCGATACGGCGCTGGACGACGATATCGGCGATGACCTGCTGCGCCTCGTTTTCACGTCCTGTCATCCGGTGCTCGCGACCGAGGCGCGCGTTGCGCTCACGCTGCGCTTGCTCGGCGGCCTGACGACCGAGGAGATCGCGCGCGCGTTCCTTGTCCCGGAGCCGACGGTCGCCCAGCGTATCGTCCGCGCCAAGCGGACGCTCGCCGAGGCACGCGTCCCGTTCGAGGTCCCGCGCGGGGCCGATCGCGCGGTCCGCCTGTCGTCGGTGCTGGAGGTGCTCTATCTCATCTTCAACGAAGGCTACTCGGCGACCGCCGGCGACGACTGGATGCGGCCGGCGCTCTGCGGGGAGGCGCTCCGGCTCGGCCGCATCCTGGCCGAGCTCGCGCCGATGAAGCCGGAGGTGCACGGCCTCGTCGCGCTGATGGAGATCCAGGCGTCGCGGTTTGCGGCGCGAACCGGCCTATCGGGCGAGCCCGTCTTGCTGCTCGATCAGAACCGCGCGCGCTGGGATCAACTGCTCATTCGTCGCGGTCTCGCCGCGCTCGATCGCGCCGAGGCGCTCGGCGGCGCGCCAGGGCCCTACGCATTGCAGGCCGCGATCGCCGCCTGCCACGCCCGGGCCCGCATGCCAGCGGACACCGATTGGCCGCGCATCGCGGCGCTCTACGCAGCGCTGGCGGCGCTCGCGCCGTCACCGGTCGTGGAGCTCAATCGTGCCGTCGCCCTGGCGATGGCGTTCGGCCCGGCGGCGGGCCTAAAACTCGTCGACGCGCTCGTGTCCGAGCCGTCGCTGAAAACCTATCACCTCCTGCCCAGCGTGCGCGGCGACCTCCTCGCCAAGCTCGGCCGCTTCGAGGAAGCGCGCGCGGAGTTCGAACGCGCGGCGTCGCTCACCCGCAATGCCAGGGAGCGCGCGTTGCTGCTCGATCGCGCCCGTGCGGCTACGCCCGCGGACACAGGCCCATTTGCATCGTCTTAACTAGATCCACTCCGCGGGGGTGAGCACAAGAATCACAACCGCGTTAGATCGGTCGCATTCAAGAGACATGCGTCCGGTGGTGAAAACCGAGCTGCATTCTCAGTTTCAGCGCCCCTCACAGGCTGAGATCAATACCGACGCCTGAGGACAGGCTCGTCGAGGTCTCGTTGCCAGATCGTCCCGCTGTCGAAGTGAATTGTCATGCCGTCCGGGGAAACGATCGCGCCTTCGTTCCAGTCCTGAGCCCACAAATGACCGGGCCAGTCAATCCAAGCCCGCGAAGGCACACCCGCCTCGTTCAGCAGGTTCACATTCCAGCCATATTGCGTTACGTGCGCCGGGCCCGGCAGGCCCAGCTCGCACACCTGCACGCATAGATATTCCCCGCTGAGGTTCAGCTCTTGAGCCGAAGCATCGGTTGCAAGAAACGCGGTCAACACGCCAACCGCACCGAGTAGCATTCGCATGGCTGATCTCCGTCGTAATGACGCCACGAGCGTAGAAAATGACGCTGAGCAACCTTAGCGCCATTAGTTCTTGCGTTCAATGCACACATGGTGCTGCGGACGCAAGGTGCACATCCGCGGCCGTTCGCTTACGCTGTCGCTCCGACGGGCAATCAGCACACGCGCCTTCCGCCTACTTATGAAACGCCGGATGATCTTCCCACCGCCCTGTCAATTTCAACTAACCGGGCAGGTAAAAACTGTCGCGAATTGTCTGCAAGACTGGAGACTTTCACCGCATTTGTGCAGCATCGATGCCCGCTGGCGCCGGCACGCGGCTGTCGGTTGCATCGACCCGCCCGATGGAGATACTTCGCTTATTCCGCCACGACCAGCGCCCAGTCCCCTCAGTAAGTCAGTCCGTCGGCCAGCCTTGCTTGGCGAGCATGATGATTTCGGGTCGGTATTCGAAATGCAAGGTATCGAAGTGATACCATTTGCCGCCCCAGATGAAGCCGTGCGCCTCGAATATGTCGACGATTTCGGCGGGCAGGCGATTCTTCCAGACGATGCCGGCGCCCTTGCTGCGGGACCATAGCCAATAGTCACCGAACTTGCTGGCGAGATCGATGGCCGCCCCGAAAGCGTGAACCGAAAGCCGGTGCGTCTCGGCGATCGGGCGACAATTGTAGGTACCGGCCGACGGCACGAGATACGGCGTCATGTCGGGAGCGAGCCTGTCGAGGTCGCGCGCCACCTCCGCAAGCTTCTCGGCAACGCCATTAACCGAAGTGGCCATGACCGTGCCGCCGCCTCGGTCGGGTAGCCAGCGCACCGGCTTTAGTTGTCTCGCAACCTCTCCCTTGCGGCAATCGCCGTACATCTTGAGAAAGAAGGCCTCATTGCGGATGCGTCCCGGATCCTCATTGAGGCCGGGCGGCCTCTGCTCGGGCCCCAGCGGGTAAGCGACGGAAAATTGGTCGTGAATATCGGGACTGTTCAGGAGCTGCTCGAAAGTCTTGTTCCGTTGTCCGTCGGAAAGCGGCATGCGCGTGCCGTCCTTCCAGATCAGATCGTTGGCGTCGTAGCCGGCAAGCTGCGTCGGGTAGGCCGCGACCAGGGCGTCGAACCGCGGATCGGCGAGGGCCGGCATGGCGAATAGCCCGGCCAGGACCAGTGCAGGCACGAGGCCCTTCACCTCACTGCTCCAGCTTCTGAATCAGCTCGACATTGGCCTTCTCGAAGGTGTTGAGCGGTACCTCCCAGGAGTTGGGCTTGTACCACTGAAACTGGGCGAAATAATTGGCCAGCTCCTGATCGCGAAAATATCGGCCCCTGCGCGCATAGATCTCGTTGCGCGCGATGCGCCGCTGCGCGGGCGTCAGTCTCCGCACCTCATCTTGCGTCAAATACCGCCGATCGGAGTCGACGAAGAGGAACCCGCTGGGGCGCGGCGGCTCCAGCGCCGCACGGGCGCTCGCGTTGAGGGCCTCGATTCTGGCCCTTGCCAAGCCGGCGAAGGCGCAAGTCGGAAAGCGTTCGAGATGGTCTGTATAGGCCGCCACCGTGCCGATCGCCTCGGTGCTGCGCCAGTGCGCTTCGGCGGAGGCGCAGGGATCGACCCTTTGCGGCGGCGCTGTCGGCACCTGTAGCGGCGGCGGGCCACCGGTATTTGTGTTCGGGTCCGGCCCGCCGGAGCGCGCCGACAGATAAATGCGCCCGCCGCGCGTCTGGTCGTAGTAGGCGGGATACTGCTCGTGCCTGACGGTCGCGGCGAGCTGGGCGACCCGCTCGCGGACATTGATCATGACGTCGCCGAGATGCATATCCGGGCGTCCGAGCGCCGGGACCAGCACCCGCGTGAA
Organism: Xanthobacteraceae bacterium; assembly: GCA_052148715.1. GTDB lineage: Bacteria > Pseudomonadota > Alphaproteobacteria > Rhizobiales > Xanthobacteraceae > JBKQHQ01. The sequence goes on from JBKQHQ010000143.1 coordinate 42,638, forward strand.
CACCGAGTTCGGCGATTGGTCGGCCGGGCCGAGATTGTCGAGCGCGCTCTGGCCGAGCCCGGCGCTGTAGATCGCGAACACGCCCTCCGCCTCCTGTGTCCGGCCCAATCCTCGCTCGCCGCCGAGCGAGCGCAGGACTCCCGGCTGGCGGAACGGATTATCCCGGCAAGCGTCGAGGACCAGAACGACCACGCGGGCCTTGCGCTCCTGGATATCCGCGACGATGTCGGCTTCGCCGATGGCCATATTGCGCACCCGCGCCTCCTCGCCCGGCTCGGCGGGGCGCACGTCGCTCGGCAGCAGATAGTTTCCGCCCGAGATCGCGACGCCATGCCCGGCGTAGAACATGAATGCCATGTCTCCGGGCTGGATGCTGCGCGTGAAGTCGAAGAGGCGGTCGACCAGTTCTTGCCGGCTGAGGTTCTCGCCGCGGATCACCTTGAAGCCGATTTTCTCCAGGGCATCCGCAACCGCGCGGGCGTCGTTGACCGCCTTGGCCAATTGCTTGTCGGCGGGCAGGTTCGGATAACGGTCATTGCCAATGACGAGCGCCACGCGGTTCTGGGCGTAGCCGGGCGGCACGGCGAAGCAGAGCAGCGTCATGGCGCACGCAATCATCGAAACGAGGCGCATGGAGGCTCCCTGAGGTTCCTTGGCGCGCGGATCATGCCACAGCGAGGTATGGCCCGGAAGCGCCGGCACGGATTCGCGAACCTGAAAGCATGCGCAGCGTCTTGCAGGAAAGCGGAGAGGTCAGCTCACGTTGACCGGCACGCGATGGATGGCGTTACGCCGCCCCGTTGTCGGCTGGCGCGTGCCGTCGTTCGCTTCGGCGCGCGCGGCGAGCGCGGCCGGGCCGCGGTCGCGCGGCGTCCATCGTCGGGAGAATCGCTGCCACTCCCGCCCGCGGGCGGGCTCGAGCTGCGCCGGCAGCCAGGTCGCGCCGTTGTCAACCGTGATGTCCACCCGGCGAATGCCGCCGTCCGCCCATGCCCAACCCCACACCTCGTGCTCCATCGCAACCGCAAGCGCCGCGTCCGGCGCCGGGGCGACGATCAGCGATTCCGGCGCGATCGACCAGACCGGCGTCGTTGCGCCTGTGGCGCGGCCCGCCGCATCGAGTGCGGGATCGTTGTACCAGCGGGTCGTGAACGGGCCCGCGGCGCGGCTTTCCGCCAGTGTCATGCGCGCGAGCCATTTGACGCTGTTGGTTCCGTAAAAGCCGGGGACGACGAGGCGCGCCGGGAAACCGTGCTCGGCCGGGAGCGCCGTTCCGTTCATCGCATAGGCGACGAGCACATCGGAGCGCACACGCTCGATCGGCAGGTCCTTGAGATAGGCGTCGACCGTCACGCCGCTGAACTCGCCGAAATCCGCACCGTACGACCAGATGAATTTTGCAACCGGATCCGGGCCGCAGTCGGCCAGGATGTCGGCGAGCCGGGCTCCGCTCCACGTGACATTGCAAATCCGCCGGGTCGGCTCGGCCGGCTGCAACGGGCTGCCGGCGCATTGGTGCATGCTTGTCACCGTCGCCTGCGGATAACGCGTGAGGTCGTCGAAGCGAAGCGTGCGCGGGCGCGCCACAAGCCCGTCGATGGTCAGCGACCATGCCTCACGATCAAGGCGCGGGATGCCGAGGTGGGATAGAATAATGACGTCCTCGGTGCGCGTGTGCCGGTCCTGCATCTGATGCGGAAGCAGCGGGACGCGGCGGAAAAAGCCTTGCGGCTCAAGCCTCGCGCGATTCACGGGGAAATCCTCCTACACGCCAAGCTTAGACGATCCATCGCCAGCGCCGTAGCCAAAAGCGCGCGCACCCGGCCCATGAAACTGGATATCGTCGTGCACGCTCACGTAGAGCTCACGCGCCATCCGCACCTCTATCGCGGCTGCCTGCAAAAGTGCCTGACGAACGGGCATCCACGACGCCGGAGCCTGTGCCATGATGCGTCGACGCATCGGCGTGCCGGATGGAGGGTTATCATGCGCAAGACGGTTCACCGCCACAAATTCCTGGGCGGCCTCTGCGGTTGCGGACAGCGGCATCGCGATCCCCCGGAAAATATCGAGGCGGCGATCGGCGACGGCATCGAGCGGGCTTTGCTCCACGGCCTCTTCCCGGACCCGATCTTACGTCGCGCCTTGCTGAAATCGGTCGGCGCCGCAACCGTGCTCGGCGCACTCGCCTCGCTGCTGCCGCTCGAAACCCTCAAGGCGATCGCGCAGGAGAAGCAGCCGCTGGAGAAGACGAAGCTCGCCGTCGGCTTCCTGCCGATCACCTGCGCCGCCCCGCTCATCTATGGCGAGACCCTCGGCCACTACGCCAAGCAAGGACTCGACGTCTCGCTGCAAAAGATCGCCGGCATCGGCATCATCCGCGACAAGATGATCAACGGCGAGCTCGATGTCTCGCAGCAGGTGATGCCCGTGGCGCTGACCATGACCGCGGGTCTCGGCGGGACGACGCAGTCGATCAAGGTGCTGACGATCTGCAATCAGAACGGCAATTCGCTGGTGCTGGCCACCAAGCACAAGGACAATCGCGATCCGCGCAACTGGAAAGGCTTCGTGTTCGCGGTCCCGTTCGAGCAGAGCCATCAGGCGATGCAGCTGCGCAACTATCTCGCCTCATTCGGCCTCGATCCCGACAAGGACGTGACCTATCGCGTGATCCCGCCGACGGAATATGTGTCGAGCCTGCGCGTGGGCGGCATCGACGGCTTCTTCGGCGGCGAGCCGGGTGGGCAGCGCGCCGTCTATGAAGCCGCCGGCTTTATCCACGCGATTTCGCGGGATCTGTGGAACGGCCATCCCTGCTGTTCAGTGACGGCCGCGGAGATCTGGATCAAACAGAATCCCAACACTTTCATGGCGTTCTACCGCGCGATCGTTGCCGCCAGCCTGCACGTCTCGGATAAGAAGAACCGAGAGGGCATGGCGAAGGTCCTGTCCCAACCGCAATACCTCAATGCGCCCGAGATCGTGGTCGACCAGGTGATCACCGGGCGCTATGCCGACGGCCTGGGCAGCATCAAGACGGCGGCGGACCGCGTCGACTATCAGCCGTTCCCGCATTATTCGGCTGCCGTGTGGCTCATGACCCAGCTGCGGCGCTGGAACATGCTGAAGGAGGATATCGACTACAAGAAGCTCGCCCAGCAGGTCATGCTGGCAACGGATGCCGGCAGGATCATGCGCGAGATGGGCGCCAATCCTCCGGCGGCTGAGTTCGGCAAGGAGATCATTCTCGGCCAAGAGTTCGACGCCAGCGAGCCGGAAGAGTATCTGAAATCGGTCCGCAAGCCGACTTAGCCCGCGTGCGCCGCTATCTTGTGCGCCCTTACGTCGCGTCGGCGGCGCTCTTTGTCCTGTTCGTCGCCGGCTGGCACCTTTTGACCGCGACCGGGGCGGCCGATACGAGCGCGGTCGATCCGGAATACGCCAAGCTTGCGGGTCAGAGCGCGGCGGCGCAGCCGATCGCCGCCATCCCGACACCCGGCGCCGTGGCGCGCAGGGGGTTCGAGCTGCTCGTCAATGCGTTCGACCGAAGCAATCCCAACAACCTCGGCATCGCCTGGCATTTGCTGCGCTCGCTCGGCCGCGTGCTCTTGGGATTTGCGCTGGCGGTGGTCGTCGCCGTGCCGCTCGGCTTCACGCTCGGGCTCTTCCCGTTCGTCTACCAAGCGCTCGATCCCTTCATCCAGGTGCTGCGGCCGGTCTCGCCGCTCGCCTGGATGCCGCTCGCGCTCTACACGTTTCGCGACAGCGGCGTGTCCGCAATCTTCATCATCTTCATCTGCGCGCTCTGGCCGATGCTCATCAACACCGCCGTCGGCGCCGCCAATGTCCGCCAGGAGTGGGTCAATGTCTCGCGCGTGTTCGGCCTGAGCGCCTTCGAGCACGTCACGCGCATCATGTTTCCCGCCAGCGTGCCGATGATCATGACCGGCATGCGCATCTCGATCGGCATCGCCTGGTTCGTGATCGTCGCCGCGGAGATGGTCGGGGCGCAGAGCGGTATCGGCTATTTCATCTGGAACGAGTGGAACAATCTGCAGATTGCCAGCATGATCGTGGCCATCGTCCTGATCGGGTTGATCGGCTTGGGGCTCGACTCCGGTCTCGCCTGGATTGGGCGCAAGTTGAGTTTCCGGGAATGAGCGCATGGCCTTCCTGAGCGTCGACAACGTTTCGATGGCGTTCCCGGTCAAAGGTGACGGCCGCTTTCTCGCGCTGGACTCCGTCTGCCTCGACGTGACGCAAAGCGAGTTCGTATGCCTCATCGGCCATTCCGGCTGCGGCAAGAGCACCCTCTTGAACCTCATCGCCGGCCTGCTGCTGCCGACCTCGGGGACCATTGCGTGCGAGCGCGAGCCGGTTCGCGGGCCCGGCCCCGACCGCGCCATGGTCTTTCAAAGCCACGCGCTGCTGCCGTGGATGACCTGCCTCGAGAACGTTCATCTCGCCGTGAGGCAAGTTTTTGGCCGCTCGCTGACTGCCGCCGAGCTCATCGACAAAGCGGCAGCGGCGCTTAAGCTTGTCCATCTCGACCACGCGATGAACAAGTATCCCTTCGAGATTTCCGGCGGAATGAAGCAGCGGGTCGGCATCGCCCGCGCGCTCGCGGTAAGGCCACGCGTGCTGCTGCTTGACGAGCCGTTCGGCGCGCTCGACGCACTCACGCGGGCGAGCCTGCAGGACGAGCTCGTCCGCATCGTCGACGAGACGCGCTCGACGGTGGTCATGGTCACCCACGACGTCGACGAGGCGATCCTACTGAGCGACCGGGTCATCATGCTGACCAACGGACCGGCGGCAAGGATCGGTGATGTGCTCCCGGTCACGCTGCCGCGTCCGCGCGACCGGCTGCTGCTTGCGGCTAGCCCGCAATTTGCGGCCTACCGCCAATATTTGCTGAAATTCCTATACCAGAAGCAGGGGATCACGGCGGAATAGTCGGGCGGGGCGCCACGCGCGCTTACGGAAGCGCTGTCAGTCCAAATGGGTGACGCCATCGCAACGGACGAATTGTGATGCAGCATCCGTCACTGCGTGAGGATCGTGGGTGCGACAGCGCCGAGGTACACAACGCCGGCGGCGCTTGCCGTTCGTAAAGAATGTGTTTACAGAAATGATGTAGACTTTTCGGCAAAGTTCGTTTAAGATGCCGCCGGGCGCAATTTTGAGCGAGGCGCGGTATGGCGCGGATCAGGAGCATCCACCCGGGATTCTTCACCGACGAAGCCGTCATGGGGCTCTCGTGCGAGGCGCAGATCTTTCTCGTCGGTCTGTGGACCGAGGCGGACGATCAGGGCGTCTTTGAATGGAAGCCGCTGACGTTGCGCGCCCGATTGCGGCCGTGCCGGGACGGCTGTGTCGAGCCCATCTTGGCGGAGCTCGCGCAGGCCGGGTGCATCCGGCGTTACGAACTTGACGAGCGTTCGTTAGGCGCCATCCGGAACTTCTGCAAGTATCAGCGGCCGAGGCGGCCGAACAATCGGTTCGTCGTTCCGTCCGAGCTGCGAACGTGGGTTGGGTTAACTGCCGCAGGTACGGAACCGGCGGGAGTTGAAGAGGGCGCAGTTCCGCCAAAGTCGGAATCGAGTGGCGTTGAAGCGGGTCCGTTGCCGCCAAAGTCGGAACTCGGCGCGCAGATGGAGGAGGGAGGATGGAGGAGGAAGGAGGTAGGATGGAAGAGGAAGGATGAAAGAGGGAAGAGAAGGAAGAGAAGGAAGGAGATTCAGAATCTCGAAGAACCTCCTGAGAAAAATAACTACGTCGGAGACGTCAGTGGAATCGACAGAAATGTTGAGCAAAATGAGATCAAGCCCGTCGAAGCCAGCAGCGCCTCGATCAACAACCGATTCCCGTTCGCCGCCGACGCCGATTCTTTGAGAATAATCGAGCAAAAGGTCTACCTCGATGAGCTTTACCTCGATCAGACCTTTGCGCTCGATGCACGAGCCATAGCGATGCGGCGTGACAGCTGTCGAGACCAGAATCGGGCCGGTTCACGGCGGAAGATCACCAAGCCCCGCGGCAAGCCCGGCGAGGGATATGGGGATGCCGATTCCCTCGTCCGGAGTTTGGAAAATGATGAATTGCGCGACCTTTCCGCCCTTGAGTTGGCCCAGCAAGGCGTCGTCGACGATGACCTCCGCGACGCAGCCGGTGGCGAGGCAGCGCACGAAACCGGCCCGGCCGATGTCCTTGCCGTCGATCTTCAATCCGAGACCGGACGGCATGAGGATTCCAAGCGGCGCCAGGACCCGAAGCAGGATTTTCTTCTCGGTCGAGCGCAGGAGAATGACCGACATTGTGACCCCCGGCCGGTCTTCCGCGGTGACGCTCTGGATGACCGCGCATTGATCCTGCGGCGGGGACGGCGAGCTGACAGCGCACTTGCCACTGGTCGTGGATGCTGCGCACCGAGCCGATATCGGTCGATTCGGTCTTCGACACCGGCCGCGTGCTCTGCAGCGGCGGCGCGGTTTGCGTCTTGGTCGGCACCAGCGAAACGATATCGCCGCCGAGCGACCCGTAGAGGAACGGCTCCTGCTGCCGATTGGTCTCCTTCAAGACTTGGTCGCGCACGCGGCCGAGCGCGATCCGCACGTCGAGACCCGGCGTCGTCAAGTGCGCCAGCAGGGCCTTGGTGAACGGGCTGTTGGTGCCGTCGCCGTCCGCAGCCGTCGATCCGGCCTTGGCGGCGAACGCGACCAACGTGTCGGACGCGGCCGGGTCGACCCGGGCAAGGCCGCGGCCGATGCTGCGCGTCGGCGAAAGCCGGCTCATCTTCGCCACGAACGGATTCTCGCGGCAGGCATCGAGGATCACGAGCTTCAGCCGCCGTGCCGGCTCGACCGTGTGCAGCAGCCGGTCGAGCGAGATCGCCTCGTCCTCCGCATCGCGGTCCCGCGCGAGCCGCGCATCGACGGGGACGAGATAATTTTCGCCCGACAGCTCGATGCCGTGGCCGGCGAAATACACCAGCGCAACGTCGGCGTCGTCGCTGAGATCGGCAAAGTCGCGCAGCGCCCGGCGAAATTCCTCGGCGCCGAGATCGCTCTTGGACTGCACCACGTCGAAGCCCGCATCCGTCAGCAGCTTGGCGATCGTCTTGGCGTCGTTGCGCGCATTGGGCAGCTCGGCCGCGCTGCGATAGGCCGAATTGCCGATGACCAGCGCAATGCGTTTCTCGGCATGGCTCGGTGCGATGCCGAGGGAGATCAGCAGCAAGGAGCAGACAAAAGCCGCAATGAGGCGCATGGCGATTTCGGCCTGAAAGTCTTGAGCACGCGGATCATGCCACGGCGAGGTGCGCGCCGGAAGCGCGGAACGGTGCCGTCGCGCTCCCCACGCCGTCAAATGATTTGGAGGCTTGCGGCGAAGAAAGTTTGGCTGAATTAGAGCGCCATGCGCCGTCGACGGGCACGGCCTGTGCACGACTTCTGCGAGCGCAACCTGCGGGCGGAGACGCCGGCGCGCGTGTTAAGTAATTGCGTGCAATTAAGTATGAGTTCAGGACGCGGTCTTTGCAGCTGACGGCGTGTTAATAATCAACGTTCGATGGTTCGCCGGCCGGTAATATTTGTGGTATAGTGTAACCAGGCCAAGGGAGTGAGCTTTGTCCTGGTTTGTGAGCTTGCTGGCCGATGACGGCGCGGAGCTGCGGGCGTGGCTCATCGCGCAGGCGCCAGATTTTTTGCAGGAATCGGTTGCTGCCGCACCCGTCTGGGTGATCGGCATCGTTGTAACGCTGACGGCGGCGCTGCTGGTTTGGGTTCTCGTCAGATTGATCGGGGGCGCGCTGCGAGGCCTCGCGCGGCTTGGTACGGCGCCGGCCGACTTCGACGAAGCCGAGGATGTTTTCCCGGAGCCGACCGCGACGCGCCACGCGGTGCGCAGCCTTACGCGAGGGGTCAACAGGGAGAGCAGGCTTCTGGCCGATGTCATGGCCCGCTTCGATCGGCTCGACGTTGATCGCATTCTGGCGGGCGCGGCGCCGCTCGGCGCGGCCGAGCGGGAGCTGCGCAACGCGGCGGCGGCCGAGCTCGTCGCCGAAGCGAGCCCTGCGACCAACGCGGCTGCGCGTGAGATCGCCGCCGGCGATATCGCCGGTGCCTACGCGACACTCGAGCGCGACGCGCGCGCGGCGTATGAGGATGCGGGCGAGCGCTGGCGCCGCTTGGGAGCGCTCTTTCTCGGCATCGACCCCGAGCGGGCGCTTGCCGCGCATGAGGAAGCGTTCAAACTGCAACCCGACGATTTCTGGACGTGCATCGAAATCGGACGGCTGCGCAGCGCCGCTGGAGATTTGCGCGGCGCGCATCAGGCAGCATTTGCAGCCGAGCGGGCGGCGCGGAGCGAGCGGGAGACATCGGTCGCGCTCAATGCGCTCGGCGACGTGCTGGTGAAGGCGAGCGATCCCGCCGCCGCGAAGACGCGTTACGAGGCAAGCCTGCTGATCAGAGAACGCCTGGCCGCGCAGAACCGGCACAGTGCCCCGGCGCAGCGCGATCTCTCGATCGGCCTCATCAAGCTCGGCGACGTTCTTGTTCAGATGGACGATCTTGCGGACGCCAAGGCCCGCTATGAGGCGAGCCTCCGGATCAGAGAACGCCTGGCCGCGCAGGACCGGCGGAGCGCCGAGGCGCAGCGCGATCTGGCGATCAACCTGACCAAGCTCGGCGCGGTGGCGGAGAAGGCGGGCGATCTTGCCGGCGCGAAGGCGCGCTACGAGGCGAGCCTGCAGATCGCGGAGCGCCTTGCCGCCGAGTATAGCGGAAGCGCGCAGGCTCAGCGCGATCTCTCGGTCAGCCTCGACAATCTGGGCTACGTGTTGCTGAAGGCGGGCGATTCCGCCGGCGCGCAGGCGCGCTACGCGGCGAGCCAGCGCATCTCGGCGCGCTGGCCTTGGCATAACGATAGGCGGAAGGCCGCGATCGGCGGCTGATCGGGGTCGCGGATCACAGCGTCCGCGCCACCCGGAAACCATCGATGTCGTAGCGGTTACCCGCGCCGTTCCTGGCGCGGGCGGCGGCGGCGAGAGCCCGCGCATCCTCGAGCCACGAGCCGCCGCGAAGCCCGCGGCGGGTGCAGTCGCCGGACACCCAAGCCGAACCATCCGACGGGGCTCCCTGATAATTCTCGTGCCAGCAATCCTCGACCCATTCGTAGACGTTGCCATGCACCTGATAGAGGCCCCAAGGATTCGCCCGGAACGAATTGACCGCGACAGTCCCGCGCCGATATTCGCCGTTGCCGTGATTGGCGCTGCCGTTGTAGTTGGCCTCGCTCGTCGCGATCGACGACCCCCACCAGAACGTGGTCGTCGTCCCGGCCCGCGTCACATACTCGCGCTCGGCCTCGCTCAACAGCCGATAGGTCTTGCCGGTCTTGCGCGTCAGCCACGCCACATAAGCTTTGGCATCGTTCCAGTCCAAGCACGTCGCCGGGTGGGAGCCGGTTTGAGCAAAGCCCGGGTTGCGCCAGGAGTGGTCGGGCTTTTCCTCGGCCTTGGTCTCTTCGACGACATAGCACTTCGACCCCGCGTCATAACCGGTCTCCGCTGCAAAAACGGCGAACTGATCGACCGTGACTGCGAACCGGCCGACCGCGAACGGCTTGGCGATCGTGACCAGGTGCTGCGGGCTCGCGGGGCCTCGGTGCGCGCTGTCATGCCCCAGCTCGTGCTCGGCCAAGCCCATCATGAATGAGCCGGCGGGAACCACCACCATCTCCGGACACTTGTCGCATTCCTTGAACGCGTCCTTCGGCTTCAGCGCGCGTTCCCGCTCAAGGGGCAGCGGCGTGGCAACCGACACCTCGGGAAACACGCCGACCACGGGCTTGGCGGCGCCCGCCGACGGCCGCGCCGGCTGTGTCGGGGGCGCAACGATCGCCACCTGCGGCTGCGCCTTGCCGGCTGCAGTCTTCAGCTCGTCGAGCCGCGCCCGCGCCAGAGCGGCATAGAACGTCTCACCGTAGCGCTTGATGTACTCTTCCAGGATCGCCTGGTTGGTCGTGTCCTTCACCAATGGCCAGGCCCGCTCTGCCTCGCGCGTGATACTTGGCGCAGTGGTGGTTAGAGTGCTCGCGGGAGGCGGGCCGACCGACGACGCCGGAACCAGGCTGTAGGCATCATAGAATGAGACGGACACCTCGGGCCGCTGCCCGCCCTTCGTCGTTTCGATCACCTCGCGCCCGACCTTGAAGAACAGATCCTTCACGTCGAGGCCGGGGGTGACGATGTTGTTCAACAACGCGGTCGTGAACGGGCTGTCCCCGCTCGGGTCGCCGTCGGCGGCGGTCGACAGATATTGCGTTGCATAGGCGAGAATGAGCCCCTCGGGGTTTTTCACGCGCGCGAGCCCGCGCGAGATCTCGCCGCCGCGCGCCGCCGTCCGTTTCAGCTCGCGCTCGGCCGCGTTGTCGCGGCAGGCGTCGAGGATGGCGATGCGCAGGCCCTTGGCCCGGCGCAACTCGCCGATCAGCGTCTCCACCGGCACGAGCTCATAAGGCACCTCGGGGAGGCTCGAGAACTGCGCGTCGACCGGCACCACATAGGGCGTGTCGCCGAAGGTCGCGCCATGGCCGGCGAAGAAGACGAGCGCCACGTCGGCCTCCTGCACGGCATCGGCAAAGCGGGCGATGGTGCGCTCGAGCGACCGTTTGTCGAGATTTTCTCCGAAGACGACCTCGAAGTGGAGCTTGTCGAGCGTATCTTTCAGCCGGCGCGCATCGGTGACCGGATTGGCGAGCTTGTCGGCATGCGCATAGTCGCCGTTGCCGATGACCAGCGCCACGCGCCGGTCGGCCTGGCTCGGCGAGGCACCGAGGCAGGTCAGCAGCACGGCGCACGCGAACGCTGCCACA
>JBKQHQ010000144.1:0-78270 GCA_052148715.1 Xanthobacteraceae bacterium
CGCCCTAGGTGCTACTCGGCGCCTACGCCGCCTTGTCGACGCGGACGCCGGCGCCCTCGAGCAGCATCACCTTGTTGAGCAGCTTGACGCAGGCATAGACCGCCTCGATCGCCGGGGCCGGCGTCTCGGTCAGCCGGGCCATCTCCAGCACCGAGCCGATCAGCGCCTCGGTCTCGAGCGAGCGGCCGGCCTCCACGTCCTGCAGCATCGACGTCTTGTGCGCGCCGACGCTCTCGGCGCCCGCGATGCGTTTCTCGATGGTCACGCGGAAGGTCACGCCGAGCTTTTGGGCGATCGCCTGCGCCTCTTCCATCATCGTCGCGGCCAGATGGCGTGTCTCCGGGAACTGGCAGATGTCGACCAGCGTCGCGTGGGTGAGCGCGCTGATCGGGTTGAAGGACAGGTTGCCCCAGGCCTTGAGCCAGATCTCCGAGCGGATGTCGTTGAGCACCCTGGACTTGAGGCCGGCCTTCACGAACAGGTCGTGCACCCGCCGCACGCGGTCGGTTTCCTTGCCGTCGAGCTCGCCCACCGGGAAGCGGTCGCCTTCGACGTGATGGATGACGCCCGGTGCCGTCACGGCGGCGGCCGGATAGACGACGCAGCCGATGATGCGGTCGGCGTCGATCTTGCGGGTGAGGATGCCTGACGGATCGAGGCTGTCGAGCTTCTTGTTGTCATACTTGCCGCCGAGCCGCTGGAAATACCACCACGGCAGCCCGTTCTGCACCGTCATGACCATCGTGTCCGGGCCGAGCAAGGTGTCGATGTCGCGTGCCACCTGATCGAGGTAGTGCGCCTTGACCGCAAGGATGATGAGGTCCTGCTTCCCGGCATCGGCCGCCTTGTCGACCGCCTTCACCTTGGCGGTCTCCACTTTGCCATCGTGCCATTCGAGCTTCAGGCCGTTCTGCTTGATGGCGCTGAGGTGCACCCCGACATCGATCACGGTCACGATATTGCCGGCGAGCGCGAGCTTGGCGGCAATCAAGCCGCCGATGGCCCCGGCGCCGACCACGCACACGCGCATCGGCTGCGGCGGCGCTCCGAGCAGATAGGGGCTCGGGAGTTCCTGATCGAAGCGGTTGCTCAGTGTGCCGATGCCGTTGATGGCGATCTCGATGACGTTGTTGGCGTCGCGCATCACGCCGGCGCCGAGCGAGGTGCCGCAGGAGATGATGTCGCCCGGCATCAGCGTCATGTCGCGCGAGACCATGCTCACGAGCTTATAGGGCGGGAAGAACATGTCGCTGACCGGATAGTTCTGCCGCTCCTGCCCGTTGAGGATGGTGCGGATGACAAGCTTCATCGGATCAAGCCCGGTCGCGATCACCGGGCCGAAGGCGCCAAAGCTGTCGAAGCTTTTTGCGCGGACCCACTGGTCGAAGGTAGGGTTCTTCTTAAGGATATCGGCGGCGGTCACGTCGTTGACGCAGGTGTAGCCGAAAATGTAGTTCGGCGCCTCGGCTTCGCTTACCATCGAGCATTTCTTGCCGATCACCACCCCGAGCTCGCCCTCGTAGACGATCTTGCCGTCATAGGATTTTGGCCGGACGATGGGCTCGCCGGGCGGGAGGTAGGCGTTGGGCGCTTTCAGGAAATAGAGCGGCTCGTCGGGCACCTGGAAATTGTTCTTGGCGGCGAGCTGGTGGAAATTGTTCCACAGACAGATCATTTTCGACGGGTCGCAGGGCGTGCACACGCGCACGTCGGACTGGCGCACCGTCTCGCCCGTCGGGGACGCTCCCGCAAACATGTCGCCCTTGTGAACGGCGATCTCGCCGTCCTTCAAGGTCCCGAACTCGAGCCGGCCGTTGCGCTCGAACCTGAGCCACTGCACCATAATGTCTCCTCCTATTGATCTTTTCGGGCTTGATCGCCCGCTGTCTTGTGCCCGCCGAGCTGAACACGTGGGCCGTGCGCCCGATGGCTCGGGGAACGGCAGATCGCGCGTGAGCCCTACGGGGCGCGCCGAGCTAAGGTTGCCGCACGCCGGGCTTGCCGACAAGCCCTTCCACGCTTCCGGAGCGCGCGCATTTTTTGCTTGGCCGGTCGGCCGTCACAGCGGACTGAGGGCCCGCCAATAGCGGTCGGGAAGATGGTCACCGATCGGGGGCGGCAATGCTCGCGAGGCCCGGCCGACAGGATCGGGCCGTATTTCGGGATCCAGTGATCCCGACAGCAGTTGCCTCAATCCGGTCTTCAGGCCGTCGAGCAATTGGGCCGCGAAGGGAGGCTCATCGCTTGGGCTCGCGCTCAAGCGGCTCACATCGAACCTGCCGTGACGCTCGCAGGCGAGATATCGTCCAACATGCGCAAATCCCAGCCTCGCGGGCGGGACCGTCGGAACGACGTCCTGTCCATGAACCAGCCGATAGGTGCGTTCGCCAAGGACAGCGTTGAAATCCGCCGCAAACAAAGCGTTCCCGGTCCGCGGCTGGCCGAATGTGTAAACGGCGTCGGCCTTGATCCCAAGGTCTTTCAAGGCTCGTGCTGCGCACAGCGCCGCGAGCGCCCCGCCCAGACTGTGCCCGACCACCAGCAGGTTCTTGACCGGCGCGTCCGTGGTCAGGACGTGTGCGATCACGGACCACACGGCGTCCAGCGCCACGCCGAATCCCCGGTGGATACCCTCTCCGTTCAGCGCGAAGTCGAAGTCGGTGATCCAGTGCGCGACGATGAGCGGATCGGTGCCGGAAAACGCGATGACATGCGTGTCGCGTCCTTTGAGCACGAAACCGATGGTGCGTGGCATGGTCTGAGTCGTCGCCGCAAGCGGGCGGAACGCTGCAAGACGTTGCAATTGCCAGCGTCGGACAATCGCGTCGATCTTTGCCTCGTCGTCTTCATAAGCCAATTGCGACAGCCACGCGGCCGCGCGGGCGTTTCCCAGGCCGAATACACCCGGCGCAAGACCGTCGAGCGCGTCATCCGGATATTGCTCGATCGGAAGCCTGACGAGGAAGCTCATCTTTTGCACCACCCGCCCTTTGTCGCGACGATTTGAATGAGCCGTTGCACGAATTTGAACCCCGGGTGGCCGCGCGGTAGGATAGGGAACGATATGCGAACGAGTGAATTGGACTAGCGCCGTCACGGGAGTCGTCGCCATGCCGCCCTACAGCATTCCGCGCCGCCCATTCCCCTCGCAGAACGAGGAGCCGATCCGAGTCAATTGGCGTCGCGGTATGTTTCGGGTCTGGGTTCTCATTTCCGTTGCGTGGCTCATGGGGTGGATCATTCACCTGACCATGTTCGGGCTGCAGGGGGGATTCAAGGTCATCGGCGATTTCACCGTGATACCGATCCTCTTGTTCGGGCCGCCGATTGCGCTCCTGGTATTCGGCATTGCTGCCGGATGGGCATTTCGCGGTTTCAAGGCCGACGATCTCCCCAAGACTTCCTGAACTCCGTTCTGCTCCGGCTCCACCTAGCGTGAACGATGTCGCACGCAGTCGCTCGCGCGCAGAGGAATTGCGCCGGCCGCGGCCATAGCGCCGCTAATTCGCTATCCGATGGTGGTTGCGACGCCGGGCTCGAGCAGACGCAGCCGCGCGCCGAAACCGAGCGCCTCGAAGGATTTGTCGAGATCGTCGGCACTCTGCTTGAAATGCGCCCAGCCCTCGTGGTGCACGGGCACGATCAAGGCATCCGAAAAGACGTGCGCGGTCTCGATCGCGTCGTTGGTGTCCATGGTGAGATGGAACGGGCCGCGCGTCTGCGCGGCGCCCGCAAACAGCAGCACCACGCTCGGACGGAAGCGGCGAGCGACCTCGGCAACGCCGTCGTACCAGACCGTGTCGCCGGTGATGTAGATCGGGGCGCTCCGCCCGTCCTTGAAGCTCACCACGAATCCGATCACGTCGCCGGCCAAAGGCTCGATGCCGGCCGGTCCGTGCCGTGCCGGTGTCGCCGTGATCTCAACCGAGCTTCCATCCGACTTGCTGAGGACCTTCGTGTCCCAGGGCGCCATGCCCTCGGTACCGCCGCCGAGCCGTTTGGCGCCGGCCAAGGTCGTGAGCACGCGTGGCGCCTTCGCTAAGAAGGCCCGGCCGGAATTGTCGAGATTGTCGGCGTGCTGATCGTGGCTGAGCAGCACGGCATCGACCGGGCCAACCGCATCGACGCCGAGGGCCGGGCGCGAGGTCTTGGTCAGGGTGACCTGAGGCAGGGCGTACTCGCCGGGGCCGTCGAAGGTTGGATCGGTCAGGAACCGAAACCCGTCGGCCTCGATCAGGGCGGTCGGGCCGCCGATCAATGTGATACGCATCGGACTCACCCAAGGCTCTCGATGATGTTGAGCGCCAGTTAACGCCGAGCAGAATCTCCTGGTTCCTTTTTTTCTACTTCGGCGAAAGAACGGGCTACCGCGAAGCCACTGGGGCGGATGCAGCGCCTAGGGCCAGAACCGCCCCGGACTAGTCGGTAACACGGGCACAACGCTGGTGCCTCGCCGCCGCTGCCGAATCGAGCCACTGCTGACGGCGGCGGCTCGATCATTCTGTCAATTTACGGCGGCGAGCCCAGCTGGACGTCAGTCGTCCTCGTTATCGTCGTGATGCTCGACGTGGTGTTTCGCCGCTTCGTGGGCGTGCTCGGAGGCATGCAAGCCGTGCCCGTGCGCCAGATGGGCGTGATGCGCGGCCTTTTCGTGGTCGCCGGCCTCGTAGTGCTTGGCGGCTTCCCGATGGTGCTCCGCGGCGTTCTCGTGATGCTCCGCGGCAGTCTCATGATGGTCCTTGTGCGCCTTCGCGGCCATGGAATCCTCCTCTGGAAGATGACTAGCGCCGGGACCCTGATGAACTTCTCTGACACCCTTGTGACAGTCAGCTGAGGAAAGAGGCGTATCCGCGGCGGGCCGGCTGTTCGCGGCGACCCAAGGGGCAAGTTGGCCGAAATTCACGCCGTCGAGCTTTGGTGTCCGGCGTTGTCGCCGTAGGCCTCTTCGCGGTAAAGGCTCAGGGCTTCCATGACCGGGAGGTCGTTGAACGCGAACAAACAGGCGTCATCGCTGGCCGATGCATTGCCGTGCTCGTGCCACGCCCAGGATGGCACGCAAAAAATGTCTCGTTCCTGCCAGTCGAAGCGTTTGCCGGCGACGATACTGTAGCCCGTCCCTTTCGCCACTTGGTAGATGAAGCTCCCTGTGTGCCGATGCGCCTTCGTTTTCTCGTCCGGACGCAATAATTGCATGCTGGCGCCGATCGTCTGCATGACGTGACGGCCGTTGATCGGATTGACGTAATTCATCAGGACTCCGTCAAACGGTGAGCCTTCGGTCGCCTTGGCATATTTCTGCAGCGACTCGTAAGTCGGCTCCCACTCGTATTTGAACAACGGTGAATAGCCCTTGGACCAAGTGCCCGAAGCGGGCCGCAAGCCCGGGTTGCCCCACGTCTTGGTGGTGTCGTCAACCGGATAGGCCGTCGCTTGCTGAAGCTTCGGATGCACCGCGTAGAAGTTCGCCTCGAGCGCATTGACGAGCGGAATGTCGAGGCCGTCCTGCCAGATGCACGCAGAGCCGCTCGCCTCCACGCCATGCTCGTGCCAGGTCCCGTTCGGCGTCAGCACGAAGTCCCGTGCGCCGAGCGTCATCTTGTGTCCGTCGACGACGGTATAGGCCCCGGTACCCTCCATGATGAAGCGCAGCGCGGACGCCGAATGCGCGTGCGCCGAGGCCACCTCGCCGGGATGCATGACCTGCAGGCCCGAATACAGCCAGCCGACCGCCGCCGAAACGTCGCGCCGGCCGGGGTTGTTGAGATAGATGACGCGCCGGCCGGCCTGCTCCGGCGTGACCAGCTGCACCGAGCGCAAGACATGCTCCCGCAGGTCGGCGTAGCGCCAGAGGACCGGAACCGACGTCGATTGCGGCTCCCACGGCTCGATCTTGTTGGCCACCGTCCACAGCGCCGCGGCTTCGTATTTCTCGAGGTCCTTGTAGTAGGCCTCGAGCTCGGGTGTATCTGCGACATTTGCCCGGCCGATGACGTCTTCGCGCATGGTGCCCTCCGTGAGGCTCAGACTATAGCGGCCGTACGATCGATCCCAAATATGTCCTCGCCTTCAACGACCGCGGGATATCTACGTCGCCAAACGCGAGCATGACCGGGCGATCGCGGACTTCAATGAGACGATCAGGCTCGCACGCAAATATGCCGAAGCCGGGAACTGGCGCCGTTGGGCGTGAGCCCTTGTCGGGTCGCTACTCCGCCGCGGTCGCTTGCAGCGAGGCTTCGATCCGCGGCGACAGATAGGCGCCCTGGCGCAGCAGCTCGCGCTGGATCGCGCGCGCGTCAAGCTCGCGCGGGCGCCGGCCGGCATCGGCGGCGAGTGCCGCCGCGACGCCGGCGGCCTGGCCGGTGAGCCAGCATTGCGGGATCTCGCGCAGGAAGGTGTGCGAGCTCGGATCGCAGGCGACATGGCGCCCGGCCCCCAGGATGTTGTCGAGCTTCCCCGGCACCAGGGCCCCATAGGGCACGGAAATGTTGGCGAACTTCGGCGCCAGCGAGGTCGACACGCCGATCTCGTCGTCGAACACGAGGCCTTGATCCCACTGCGCCCGCGTCACCCTGCTCACGCCGCTGAGGCGGCGGCTGTGGCGCACGCCGATCTGTGGGGCGCCGAGCATGAGAAAGGCATCGGCAAATCCCGGCGCTGCCTC
This sequence comes from Xanthobacteraceae bacterium, assembly GCA_052148715.1. GTDB lineage: Bacteria > Pseudomonadota > Alphaproteobacteria > Rhizobiales > Xanthobacteraceae > JBKQHQ01. Next base: position 6,665 of record JBKQHQ010000144.1, read on the forward strand.
GCGATAGACTTCGAGGTGGCCGACCGCGAGCTCGCGTGAGCGCAGCTCGACGGCGGTCAGGTCCTCGACGTCGACGGCGCTGTAGCCGGCAAGCCGCGGCCCCATGAACAGCGCCACGTCGTTGCGCCACGACACGAAGGGCCGCTCGAAGAATTTCAGCCGCTCGCGGCCGAGCGCCATGAAGGCCGCGAATCCGTCGGCGTCCTCGCGGCGAAATCTCAGCCAGCGCTCCATGTCGACGCCGCCGAGCAGGAACGCGGTGTTGATGCAGTGATGAATGTCGCTCGCGTCGATGTCCGACTCGCATGCCGCGCCGGAACGCGCGATCAGGTCGGCATCGCCGGTGGTGTCGACCACCACCTTGGCGAACACCGCGTGGCGGCCTTCCTTGCTCTCGAAGATCGCGCCGCGCACGGTGTCGCCCTCGACGATCGGCGCTGCGCACCAGGCATGCAGGAGGAGCCGCACCTTGGCCTCGCCCACCATCTGCATCGACAGCGTCTTGAGGGCCTCGGGGTCGATCGTCGGCGAGAACGTGACGATGCCATGGTAGGCGGCGGTACGCTGCGCCCAGTAGGCGGCGGTGGCGCCGTCGCGACTGCCCCAGTCGGCGCGGGGCGGACCGGCGATCGCGTCCTTGGGCAGGCGCGCCATGAGCTCCTCGGCAAGGCCGCGGATGATGTGCGCCCCGGACCAGTCGGTCATGCGGTCGATCCAGATCACCAGGCCGCCGGTCGAGAGCCCGCCCAGATGATTGTAGCGCTCGACCAGCAGCACGTCGGCGCCGAGCCGTCCGGCGGCGATCGCGGCGGCCGTCCCGGCGGGCCCCCCGCCGACCACCAGCACGTCGGTCTCGGCAAAGACCGGAATATCGCTTGCCGGCTCGCGAAACGTCCACGCCGGCCGCGCGATGCGCGCGCGGGCTCGGTTGGCGAACAGCTCGAGCCCCTGCTGCGCCCCGATCGTGCTGGAAAAGCTGCCGCTTCCCGGCGGCTCGCGGAATATCTCGGACTGCCTGGTCGGTCGGCCGGCGCCGTCGTGCTGGTCGTTGCTCATGGGCCGATCATACGCGGCGCGCGCGCGTCGTCCAGCTTCGCGCTGTCAACGATCTCTGATTGGCGTACCGCTGAGTTGCGTCAACCCGCTTCCGGCCTATGGAACCATGGTGCGGTGAGATGGTGGGGCGGGGGTCTACGATGCGCCGTGCGCCGGGTCATGCCTGTGCCTTTATCACAGCCTCTTGGAGTGCGGTTTCAGTCGCGCAGGAGCGCGCACGAGAACTTAGCCGCCTATTTTCATCAGGGATTCGTGAAATGAGAAATACAAAAAGTTCGGCTTCGCGCGGGTTCAGTTTTCTACTCGCCGCTAACTTTGCAACGGCCGGTCCATATGGGCCACGTTCGTAATGTCGCCCCACCGGTGGCCAAACGTGGCTAGTGGGCCGAATACGTGTTCATTGACGCCCAGCATCTGATGTTCCGGCTGTGCCGGCGAATTACGTCCGTAAACACAGTACGACCCACCATCGGAACGCTCCGAAGCCGGACCGGCTGACGGCGCCAGCCAGCGTGACCGTTGTGTGCCATTTGCTGACATGAACCGTCGAATGGGAGGCTCCAGGCACCTCTGGACAAGTTTCAGCCGACGATTAAAAATTCTGCCGCAATGGGCGTCTGATGTTCCTGTCCTGGTTCGCTAGGAGCCTCGGGCAGTACGTTGTTCCTTTTATCCGCGCGGGAGCGGGCTGATATGCGTGCTTTTGTCTGGCTCTTTATTCTGGTCTGTCAGTTCGCATTGGATGGGCAATCCATGGCACATGCTCAAAGCTTTGTGCCCGAGCAGTGGGACAAAGTTGTTTCATGGGTTAAGGCTTCCGATCCGACGACAACTTTTGTCACAGCGGAACTGGCAAAAGACTTGGGGTGGGGTCTGGAGCTATCCCGTCGCACACTGCAGCTTGGAATACGGATGATGGTTTGGACTACAGACTTATTATTATGCCGAGCCGCAGGAAAGCTATTGCGGCCATATATCAGCCAAGAGCTAAAGACAAGGAATCTGGTGCAATGTATTGGTTATTTGATTATGGCGGCGGACCTCCGACGAAACGTATTTATATCAATGCCGGTCGGCTCGCCTTCTAGTTGCCAATGCGGAAATACTCTCCCGTCTTGAATCTTTACCACAACTTGAAATCCTCCTGAGCTTTTTGAACGAACGGTATTCTAAAAAACCGGTGACAAGACGCCGATTTGGACCCAAGCGGCGTCAGGTTCTCTATCGGGTCAATGACAGGTCCGATGCTGGCCCAAACAGGAGCCATGAAGACGCATCGCTCCGATTCCGGACTGATTGATGACCGCCCGCGGCACGGCGAGAGTGGGTCATCTACAGCCATCGCCCCTTCGCGCCAGAAACCGCTTGGCGACCCGGATGCCACGGAACCGGACACGAATGTGGGCCATACCCCGTGGACACTGAGTGCCGAATTGTGCCCAAAGCAATTACCGGTCGCCGAGCTAGCCGCTGCGGGAACCGCGTGCCTCATGATGCTATCGCCCGGCAAGTTTTTTCGCTCTGCAACGCGGACCGGGTATGGTCCGTTCGCCCGCCCCGACCGGATCGTTCAATGTCACGCGTGACCAGGATTTTCTGCTCGTCCGCGCACTCAACTCGGAGCGCGATCTTGTTGCGTTTGGCGAGCCGTGGGCGGCCCCAATCGAGGTCGATCGCGATTCTTATACTTGGCCGCGTGGACAGCCGTACTTACAAGCTTGCGACTCAATCGACCGGGCGCGGCGGCCGCACCGAGAATGCGAACTGGTTCTACTTTGCCGGCGGCTACATCAAGCTGCTCGCCGTCGTGCGCGCCATCTGGGTCGGGCCGCTTTACCAAGCGCCCACGCCCGATGCCTCGAGGCTTTGCTGCGTGCCAATCCCCCAGATCCTTAAATGAACCATGGCACAGTTGGGCGGCTGGATGTGCGTGATGTCGCAGCGGTTCAAATGCTCACAGCGAGCGAATATCGTCCGTACTACCCAACAGAGGACCAACAGACCGCAGCGATCGCCAGTAGGTCCACCGCGTACGGTTACGGTTGGGCATAGCGGCCGAAGGAAGTTGCCCGGGGGGCCGTTGCGCGCAGTCGGCAGCGCTTGTCGCCCCGTGTAAGAGCCAAAGACGGCCTCCTTTAGATGGGACCGTTCTTACCATAAACGGCCCGGGACGCTTAGTGCGCGGCTGGCGGTATCGTGGCGCCGACTCCGGTGAGCGACGTGATAGCCACGCGGAACCCGACGATGTTAAGTCGGACATTCGCGGCGTCCCCGCTGCGGACGGCGGCGCGGAGGTCCCTTGGAAGGTTGAACCACGAACCGCCTCGAAGAGCACGGCGATCGCAGGTGCCCGACACCCATGGTGATCCATCCGATGGTGCGCCATGATAGTTCTTGTGCCAGCAGTCTTCCACCCACTGCCACGCATTGCCGTGCACCTGATAAAGGCCGAAGCCATTGGGTTGGAACGAGTCCACCGGCACCGTCTGTCGCCGGTATTCACCCTTCGAACCGCGGCCGTAGGCGAAATCGCCGTCATAGTTGGCTTGGTCCGTCGAGATTGAAGAGCCCCACCAAAATGGTGTGGTGCTGCCGGCGCGCGTCACGTATTCCCATTGGGCCTCCGTCAGCAGCCGATAATCTCTTCCGCTCTTTTTCGCCAGCCAAGCGACGTAAGCCTTGGCGTCACTCCAACTCAGACAGACCGCTGGATGCGAACCCGTTTGTTCAAAGCCCGGATTGCGCCACGAGCGCGCTTCTCTTTCCTCGGCCACTCCATCCTCGAATGTCCAGCATCGGGACCCTGTGTCGTAACCCGTTTCCGTCACGAAGGCGGAAAACTGATCGACGGACACGTGATATCTGCCCACCGCGAACGGCTTGGCGATTTTGACCCAATGTCGTGGTCCTTCATTGTCATTTCGATCCGCCTCGCTCGTCGGCGCCCCCATCGTGAACGAGCCCGGAGTCACAACGACCATCTCGGGGCACTTGTCACATTCCTTGAACACGTCGCGAGGCTTGAGTGAACCTTTCTGGGAAAAGGACAATGACTGTGTCTGGGCAAGCTCGGCCCTGACGCCGACACTCAAAAGCGCAACGGCGCAAGCCAGCGCGGAGAGGATGCGCATCATAGGTCCCCTAGCAGAGCTTACTCGCGCCGGCATCCTTGCACGGTATCGGATGTGCGCACTACCACGAGCGGTCGCCGCTCGGCTGTGTTCTTGGCAACGCATGTCAACCCCACATTCCCAGTCCTTCGATAAAATCCGCAATGAAGAGAATGATTGTCAATACACAGAGTACGACGAACACCGCTAAGACAAATCCGAATGGCCACCTGCCAGTGGAGGGTCCTGAGAAGTAGAACATAAACGCCAAGCTTGACGCAGAGAGAACCCAAAGGATCCTGAGCCACTTCATGAAGCGGCTTCCGCCCCATCGGTATCATATCTGCCTCTCTCGAGTTCAAATAGAAACGAGCGAGCTCGAATAAGACATCGCGCCCGTTGGCCAATCGTCAGCGGGCGTCCTTTACATCATGATAGTTGAGGCCGTAAACGAGCCGTGCCGGCCACGTCACCAGCGTGGCCCACGGTCAGAAAAGCTCCGATTCTAATTCGTTGAAATCGTTGGCGCGCCCGAGGGGATTCGAACCTCTGACCTTTGCCTTCGGAGGGCAACGCTCTATCCAGCTGAGCTACGGGCGCCTGCGCCGTCCTAGATACCCCAACCGGGTTGCAGCGGCAACGGCCCCCGGGCGGCTCGGGCTCACGGGTCTGGCTTGCCCGCGGGCCGTTGCTGCTGGCTTCCGCAAGGCCCTGCTGCCGCTCTATAGTGGCGCGGCACAGTCCCAGAGGAGCCGCCCCATGTCGCAGCCGGCCGAGAAGCGCGAGAGCAAGACGTCCCCGATTCTCAAGGATTCCGCGTTCAACTGGGAGGACCCGCTCGATCTCGAGGGCGAGCTTCGCGAGGAGGAGCGCATGGTGCGCGATACCGCGCGCGGCTATGCGCAGGACAAGCTCATGCCGCGCGTGCTCACGGCCTACCGGGAGGAACGGGTCGATCGCGCGATCCTGCCCGAGATGGGGGCGCTCGGCCTGCTCGGGCCGACGATTCCGGAGGAATACGGCGGCGCCGGTCTCGGCTACGTCGCCTACGGGCTGATCGCGCGCGAGCTCGAGCGGGTCGATTCCGGCTACCGCTCGACCCTCTCGGTGCAGTCGTCGCTGGCGATGCATCCGATCTACTCGTACGGTAGCGAGGCGCAGCGGCGCAAATATCTGCCAAAGCTCGCGAGCGGGGAGCTCGTCGGCTGCTTCGGGCTCACCGAGCCAGACCACGGCTCCGATCCGGGCTCGATGATCACGCGGGCGGAAAAGGTTGCGGGCGGTTTCAAGCTCAGCGGCGCCAAGATGTGGATCTCGAACGCGCCGATCGCCGATCTCGCGGTCGTGTGGGCGAAGCTCGACGGCGTGATCCGCGGCTTCATCGTCGAGCGCGGCACCAAGGGGTTCGAGACGCCGAAGATCGAAGGAAAACTGTCGCTGCGCACCTCGGTCACCGGCGAGATCGTGCTCGACGGCGCCGTGGTGCCGGAGGAGAATCTGCTGCCGAACGTGAAGGGGCTTGCCGGCCCGTTCGGCTGCCTCAACATGGCGCGCTACGGCATTGTCTGGGGCGCGATGGGCGCGGCGGAATTCTGTTGGCACCGCGCGCGCCAATACGTGCTCGAGCGCAAGCAGTTCGGCCGGCCGCTCGCCGCCAATCAGCTGGTGCAGAAGAAGCTCGCCGACATGCAGACCGAGATCACGCTCGGCCTTGCCGGCGCGCTGCGGCTCGGCCGCCTGATCGAGGCGGGGCGCGCGGCGCCGCCGTCGATCTCGCTCCTCAAACGCAACAATTGCGGCAAGGCCCTCGACATCGCCCGCGTCGCCCGCGACATGCACGGCGGCAACGGCATCTCCGACGAGTTCCACGTCATGCGCGTGCTGTCGAACCTCGAGACCGTGAACACCTACGAGGGCACCCACGACATCCACGCGCTGATCCTTGGCCGCGCGCAGACCGGCATCCAAGCGTTCTTCTGACAGGGATCAGGAGCCGGACGCCCGGAGCAAAAATTAGAAAGCTCACCTCGAAGGGGGAGGGGGCCCGAACGGGGCGCCTAACTAAAACTCACCCGCGTGCGCGCGCTGCGCTAGCGCCAACAGCCGCGCGACCATCGGGCTTGCGGGATCGGTCAGCGGATCGAGCACCGTGAAGTGGTTGGCGCCCGCGATCGCCTCGTAGAGGGTTTCGGCGCCGTCCTGGCGCCAGGCTTCCACGATCATCTGGCTCTGGCGCAGGAACTCGCTCGATTCGAGTGCCCCCACCACCGCATCGAGCGTCGGGTCGCCGATGGGGAAGAACAGCGGCGAGAGGCGACGCGCTTCCTCGGCGTCAAGCCGCAGGTCGGCGTTGAGCGAGGTTCCGAGCAGGGGCGAAAGGTCGAACACACCGGAGATGGCGTAGCCGATCGGCACCAGGTCCTCCGGCGCGCCGGGCGTGAGCATGGGCCAATCGGTCGCCAGCAGGCAGGCGGTCAGATGTCCGCCGGCCGAGTGGCCATAGACCATGATGTGCCGCCGGAACCGGTGCCACAGGTGCAGGCAGGCCTGCTGCATCTGCACGATGATGTCGGCGATGGTCACCTGCGGGCATAGGTCATAGCCGGCGACCGCGACGGCGACCCCGTGCGCGTTGAGGCCGCGCGCCATATGGCTGAACGACGCCGGCTCGAGCGAGCGCCACCAGCCGCCATGGATGAACAGCGCCAGCGGCGCCGCGGCGCCTTCGGCGGGCAGAAAAAGGTCGATGATCTGGCGCGGGCTCGTGCCGTAGCGGATGCCAAGCTCGGCACGGCCGAGGCGGGTCGTCTCCTCCCGGTAGGCCTTGGCGTCACGCGCCCAGCCGGCGAAGATCTGCGGATGCTCCGGCACCCGTGCGCGATTGTTGTACTCGGCCTCGTAGTCGATCGCCGTCACGGCACCCCTCCGACTATTTCCCGGCCGCGGGGGCGCAATATCATAGCGTCGCGACGCCGGCGTAGATTTCCGATAGCGGAAGCTCGATGTCGAGCGCCGGGATCTGAATCAGCGCATTGTCGCCGGCGATCAGATTCGGCGTCGGCGGAAATCTCGCGGCGTCGCGGGTCCAAACCCACGCTTTCGCCTGGTCCTGCGCGAGCGCGAGGTAGACCAACAAGCTGGGCACTCGAACATAATCGGCCGCCTTGGCGCCGAGATCGTCCTTGGCCGAGGAGGGGGAGAGGACTTCGGCGATCAGCGTCGGCGCCGTCGCGCTCAAATCAGTGAACTGCCCGCCGATTACATCCACGACGACATCCGGATAGCGAACCGTGGACGGCCCAAGGTCCACGCCGAAGTCCGAGGTCAAGACGGTCCATCGATTGCCGTCGAGCCGCCGCTCAAGGGCACTCGCGAGCCGGCGCACGATGATGGCGTGGCCGCGCGAGCCTCCAGTCATCATGACGACGCGGTTCTCCGCGAGCTCGTAGCGTCCCTCGTGCGCCTGCACCCACGCAAGGAACTCGGATTTGTGCATCCGAAAATCGAGTTGGACATTCATGGCTGCCTCACTCGTCAGTAAGTGTAGCAACGGCGGCTGCTGAAAGAAAGGACGGTGCTCGGCCGTGGAGCCGATTGCCGGCGCCACAAGCTCAGCTGAGTCGACGGTGCGCCAGGCGTGGCGATCGGCATAGCCGTCATCCCGGGCCTTGTGCCCGGGACCCATCGGCCCGCAAATTCGGACGCCGACGATGCGCGTTGCGCCCAAAGCATCAACCTCCAACGTCACGGCAAGCTGCGCAATGGGTTCCGGGCACGAGGCCCGGAATGACGCCAGGGATTGGCGTGCCGCCAAACTCCTGCATTCGGGGAAGCTGCGCCATGGGTCCCTTGTGCCGGGCAACAACTGCGTTATGTCTCCGGCATGGACGAGTGCGCCCTATGAAAGTCGACGGGAAGCCCACGCGCAGCATCTGGCTCGAAGAAGGCGGCGATGTCGGCATCGTCGATCAGACCCTGTTGCCGTTTCGCTTCGCGACCGTGAAGCTTGCGACGCTCGATGACGCGGTGCGGGCGATCAGGACCATGCAAGTGCGCGGCGCGCCGTTGATCGGGGCGACGGCCGCCTGCGGCATGTATCTCGCGGTGCGCGCCGACGCCTCCGACGAAGCGTTGGAGCGCGCCGATGCGGCGCTTGGCGCTACCCGCCCCACCGCCGTCAATCTGCGCTGGGCGCTCGACGAAATGCTTTTGGCGCTGCGCAACCGCCCGCGCGCGGAGCGGCTTGCCTCGGCCTACCGGCGCGCCGCCGAGATCAGCGAGGAGGACATCGCCATCAACTTGGGCTTGGGCCGCCACGGGCTCAAGCTAATCGAAGCCGTCGCCGCGCGCAAAGCGAAGGGGGAGCGGGTCAATGTCCTCACCCACTGCAATGCCGGATGGCTTGCCACGGTCGACTGGGGCACCGCGACGGCCGCGATCTATCTCGCGCACGACCAAGGAATTCCGGTGCATGTCTGGGCCGACGAGACGCGGCCGCGCAACCAGGGCGCCGCGCTGACCGCCTGGGAGCTCGGCCAGCACGGCGTGCCGCATACGGTGATCCCGGACAATACCGGCGGCCACCTGATGCAGCATGGGCTCGTCGATCTGGTGATCGTCGGCGCCGACCGCGTCACCGCCGACGGCGACGTCTGCAACAAGATCGGCACCTATCTCAAAGCGCTCGCCGCGCGCGACAACGGCGTGCCGTTCTATGCGGCGGTACCCTCGCCAACCATCGACTTCACTTTGGCCGATGGCGTCGCCGAGATCCCGATCGAGCAGCGCGGGCCCGAAGAGGTCGAAACCATCACCGGGCGCACTGCCGACGGCCGGATCGAGACCGTGCGCGTCGTGCCGGACGGCTCGCCGGTAGCCAACTACGGCTTCGATGTGACGCCGGCCCGCCTCGTCACTGGCCTCATCACCGAGCGCGGGGTCTTGGCACCCAATCGCGCCGCGCTTGCAGCCGCCTTTCCGGAGCGGAAAAGCACGCGCTCCGCCCCCTGACTTGCGTGGCCGATGGAGCGTGGCATGGTGGCGCCATGTTGCTTCGTGCCATCGAGTCGGTGCCCGTCGACGGGCGCCAATCGCCGACCGCGCTGGCGGTCGGGCGCGGCTCCGCGCGCCTCCTGCGGTCGCTTGGTTTCTGCTGCGTCAGCGAGCTCGTGCTGCCGTCGGGGCGCCGCGCCGATCTCGTGGCGCTCGGATCGGCGGGCGAGATCTGGATCGTCGAGATCAAGTCCTCGGTCGCTGATTTGCGCGCCGATCAGAAATGGATGGATTACCGGCTGCATTGCGACCGGCTGTTCTTCGCGACCACGCTCGAAGTCCCGCGCGAGATCTTTCCGCCCGATACCGGCCTGATCGTGGCTGATGAATATGGCGCCTCGATCGTTGGCGAGGCACCGGAGCATCGGCTGACGGCGGCGGCCCGCAAGAGCCTGTTGCTGCGCTTCGCGCAGGCGGCGGCGCTGCGGTTGCAGGCGCTTGCGGATCCGACCGGGCTCTATCCGGAGCTTTGATCGCCGATCTCGCTTAGGACGCGCGGCGCAGTGCCGGCGCCTTGCGTGGCCGCCGCAACTGCTGAACTGGATCACCGGCAAACCATTTCTCGATCATTGCCTCACCGCTGCCGCGAAACCGCACGACCCGGGTCGCTCGCTCGCGCACCGCCCAACCGTGCTCGAGCAGGAGCTCGAAGACGGCGGCGCCGAGCCCGCCGCCGAGGTGGGAACGGCGCTCGCTCCAGTCGAGGCAACGGCGGCAGAGCGGGCGGCGGTCCCCTTCAAGCCGGGCCACGTCGATGCCGCTGCCGGAAAAGAACGCTCGCCCTTGCCCGGTGATGCGCAACTCCTGCCCGGCGCGCCCGATGAGCCCGCGGGCGAGGAAGCGGTCGAGCATGCGTACCGCCAGATCACCCGCAAGATGATCATAGCAGGAGCGCGCCCGGCGCAGCTCCGGATCGCGCGGACCGGTGCGGGTGCGCAGGTGGCCGGCGCGCGCCGCCAGCGGCATCAGCCCTTCCAGCGCTGCGGCCACGTCGGCATCGGCGAGGCGGAAATAGCGGTGGCGGCCTTGGCGCTCGATGGCGACGAGGCGCGCCTGATGCAGCCGGGCGAGATGGCCGCTGGCGGTCGGCAGACTGACGCCGGCTTCCTGGGCAAGCTCGGTTGCGGTAAGCGCCGGCCCGGCCATCAACGCCATGAGCATGTTGGCGCCGGCGGGATTGCCGATCAGGGCGGCGATGATCGAGATATCCGGACCTTCCTTCATAGTTTGATTTTTCCCGAACTATTCTCGTTCGTCAACCGGGCACCATGGGCGTCTCGATTTGGTTGTCCGGCATGCAATGGAAAAAGCCATGACGCTCAAGACCCACGATATCGACGCCCCGGCAACGGACGCCGACGAGGCCTCGCCGCGCTATCAGGGCTGGCGCGTGGTGATCGTCTGCACGGTCATGGCCCTGTTTTGCTGGGGCTTCGGCTTTTACGGCCACGGGGTCTATCTCGTGGAGCTGCAGCGTTCACACGGCTGGCCGGCGTCGCTAATTTCGTCTGCAGTGACCGTCTACTACCTGTTCAGCGCCGTCCTTGTTGCGTTCGTGAGCGAGGGGCTCGCCCGATTGGGCCCGCGCCGCGTCGTGCTCCTCGGGATCGCCTGCCTCGCCGTCGCGGTGAACCTGATCGCGCGGATCGAGGAGCCTTGGCAGCTCTACGCGGTCTGCCTAGTCATGTCGTTTGGGTGGGCGGCCATGAGCGTCGGCGCCATCACCAACATCGTCGGCCTTTGGTTCGAGCAAAGACGCGGGCTGGCGATCAGCATCGCCCTGACCGGCGCGAGCCTCGGCGGCATCGTCGTGGTGCCGGCGCTGGTGGCGATCATCGGCGCCGCCGGCTTCTCGGCCGCCATGCTGGCCGTCAGCGCGACCATGGTGGCAACGCTCGTGCCCGTCGTCATTCTGTGGGCTGACCGTCCTTCTCGGCGCGCACCCGGCAGGCTTCGATATGCGTCCGACGGGTCGGAGTCTTTTCCCGCGCCCGCGCAGTGGACCCGCGCCCGGGCCTTGCGCAACGCTGCCTTCTGGACGGTGACGGCGCCGTTTGCCTTGGCGCTGCTGGCGCAGGTGGGCTTTCTCGTCCACCAGATCGCGTTTCTGGAACCGCGGATGGGCCGTCCGCAGGCCGCCATGGCGGTCGCCGTGACGACGGCTGCGTCAGTCATTGGCCGACTAGCCCTCGGGACGATCGTGGACCGGCTCGCGCCGCGCCTGGCGAGCGCGGTGTCGCTGTTGGCCCAAGCGGCCGCGATGCTGGCGATGGCGCAGGCGAGCGATGCGCGCGTCCTGTTTATCGGCAGCGCGCTGTTCGGCCTGATGGTCGGCAATATCGTGACGTTTCCATCGCTGATCATCCAGCGTGAATTCGACGCCGCGTCCTTCGGCCTGCTGATCGGGCTGTCGACGGCGATCGGCCAGTTCACCTACGCGTTCGGCCCCGGCTTGATGGGCCTCATCCGCGACCTGTCAGGGGATTACACGATGGCGCTGTGGGTGTGCGCGCTGCTGGAGCTTGCCGCGGCCGCGATCGTGCTGTTGCGGGCGTCAAGGCGGTGATTGCCGCGCCGGCGCGCGCGCGAGCCAGTCACTTCGGCGCGCGCTTGGCGAGGATCCGCTGCAGGGTGCGCCGGTGCATACTGAGCCGCCGAGCGGTCTCCGAGACATTGCGGCCGCACATCTCGTAAATACGCTGGATGTGCTCCCAGCGTACGCGATCGGCCGACATCGGATTCTCCGGCAAGTCGGTTTTGCGCGCATCGGCTGCCATCAGCGCCGCCACCACGTCGTCGGCATCGACCGGCTTCGCGAGATAGTCCACCGCGCCAAGCTTTACGGCCGTCACCGCGGTCGCGATATTGCCGTAGCCGGTGAGAATAAGTCCCCGCGCGTCCGGGCGGCGCCGTTTCAAGGCCGAGATCACGTCAAGGCCGTTGCCGTCGACCAGCCGCATATCGACCACCGCAAAGGCTGGCGCCGATTGCTCGACCTGCTGTAATCCGTCGGCGACGGATTCGGCGGTGATCACGCGGAAACCGCGGGCCTCCATGGCGCGCGCAAGACGTTGCAGAAAGGACTTGTCGTCCTCAACGATCAACAGCGAACGCTCGGTCGGAATACCCGCCGCAGCGGCATCCATCATCGACGAAACTCCCTCGCCGCGGAGCACACGGGGCCCCGCACTACCGTCAAGTCGCGAGGCGTTTTGGCCGACAGCGACACCCCTTGTAGCAGAATAGTTAGGAACCGGTGCGGTTTTGCTCAAGAGGGGTTGTTAGTGTTAACAACGGTTTGCCGCGCTCGCCCGGCGACGATCCGAGCGGCCGTTCGAGGTCAGCCCGGCTCCAGCCTATGTCAACAATCGCACCCCGCTTCGGAAAGTGCCGGTTGCTGAAAGCGAGCTGGGCGCCTGAGCGTTCGAGCAGCGTCTTGGCGATGAACAGACCGAGGCCGAGCCCCGGCATGTCGCCGGAGGCGTTGCGGCGGCGTGGACGACGGCTGCGAACGTAGGGCTCACCGATCCGGTTGATGATCTCCGGGGCAAAGCCCGGCCCGTCGTCGGCGATCACCACGGTAACGTCGTCGCCCATCCACAGGGCCGTGACCTCGACCCGCTCGGCGGCGAAATCCACGGCATTTTCCAGGAGGTTGCCGAGGCCGTAGAGAATCGCCGGGTTGCGCGCGAGGGTCGGCTCGTCGGTCTGATCCTTGGGCATGACCACGTCGATGGTGACGCCGAAATCGCGATGCGGCGCCACCACCTCCTCGATCAGCGCCGACAGCTTCATCCGGTCGAAGGGTTCGCCACCGGAGGACAGCTCAGTCAGCTTCGCCAGAATATCGCGACAACGCTGCGCCTGCTCGCGCAGGAGCTTCACGTCCTCGGCGTGCGGCGAGTTTGCCTCGATCTCGCGTTCAAGCTCGCGGGCGATGACGGAGATGGTCGACAAGGGCGTCGCGAGCTCGTGCGCCGCGGCGGCTGCCAGGCCGTCGAGCTGAGAGAGATGTTGCTCGCGCGCGAGCACGAGCTCGGTCGCCGCCAGCGCGTCGCTCAATTGGCGCGCCTCCTCACTGATTTGCCAGGCGTAAAGACCAATGGAGCAAGACAGCAGCAGCGACAGCCAGACCCCGGCCATGTAGATCGGCGGCAGGTCCAAAAGCTCTTCGCTGTCCCATGGCAAGGGATAATGGACGAACACCAGAAGCGTCGCGCACACGATCGCCAACGTGCCGAGCATCACGGTCAGCCGGGGCGGCAGGGTCGTGGCGGACAGCAGCACTGGCCCCAGCAACAGGAACGAGAACGGATTCTGCAGGCCGCCGGTCAGGAACAGCAGCACCGCAAGCTCGGCGATATCGAAGGCGAGGAGCCAGGCCGTGCGTTCGGGGCCGAGCCGCTGCGTCGACTGGAAGCGTAGCTGCAGCACGCCGTTGAGGCACGCCGCAAGCGCGATCACCGCCAAGCAGGCCCAGATCGGGAGCTCGTAGCCGAGCCCGAATTTGACCCCCAGCACCACGGTGGTCTGGCCGATGACGGCAAGCCAGCGCAGGCGCACGAGCGCGTCGAGGCGCACGTCGCGCGGCGAACGGTGAAGTGGCTCAAGCCAAGGCATGATCCCGGTCCGGACCACCATCCGGTACAGCGGATAGCGGATCGCCACCAGAAAAAATGCGACTGCTAAAGCACTTTCCGATGAAATCGACGTGGCGCACTTCACCTATCCCCGCTCGCGGCGAGAGGTGAAGTGGCTTCCCTGCATCGATTTCCGGCGGACATGCGCTAGCCGCGCCTTCCATTTACCGAAGCGCTTGCACCGAAGCCTGGGCATTGGCACATCTGCGAAAGCCCCGCTCCCCCATGATCATGTCCGCGCACCCCGCCATCGCCGTCGACCAATTGGTCAAGGCCTACAAGGCCGCGACCGCCGTCGACGGCATCAGCTTTGCGCTCGCGCCGGGCTCGATGACCGGCCTGCTCGGCGGCAACGGTGCCGGCAAGACCACCACGATCGCGATGATCATGGGTCTCGTGATGCCGACCTCCGGCAGCGTCGAAGTGCTAGGTGCCGAGATGCCGCGCCAACGTTATCGGGTTCTGCACCGGATGAACTTCGAGAGTCCGTACGTCGACATGCCGATGCGGCTCACGATCCGCCAGAACCTCACGGTCTTCGGCCGGCTGTACGGCGTGGAGGAGCTCGAGGATCGCATCCGCTCGCTCGCCGCGGACCTCGATCTGACCGAGCTTCTCGACCGTCCGACCGGCAAGCTTTCGGCCGGGCAGAAGACCCGCGTGTCGCTGGCGAAATCGTTGCTCAACCGGCCCGAGGTGCTGCTGCTCGACGAGCCGACGGCGTCGCTCGACCCCGATACCGCCGATTGGGTGCGCGGGCGGCTCGAGCGTTACCGGGTCGAGCAGCATGCGACCGTGCTACTGGCTTCGCACAACATGGCGGAGGTCGAGCGTCTGTGCGAGCGCGTGATCATCATGAAACGCGGGCGCATCGAAGATGACGACACGCCGGAACGGTTGTTGGCCCGCTACGGGCGCCGCACGCTCGAGGAAGTCTTCCTCGACGTGGCGCGCGGGCGGGCCGAGACAAGCGAGGCGGCGCAGTGAGCGAGCCGGGCGCGCTCGCCTTCTCGCCGCGCCGGGTGGGCGCGATGGTGCTGCGCTATTGGTATCTTCTGCGCTCTTCCTGGCCGCGCATGATCGAGCTGATGTATTGGCCGGCCGTACAAATACTGACCTGGGGTTTCTTGCAGCTCTACGTGGCGCAAAACGCCGGCTTCTTTGCGCGCGCGGGCGGCACGTTCATCGGCGCGGTGCTGCTGTGGGACATCCTCTTCCGCGGCCAGCTCGGGTTTTCGGTTTCCTTTCTGGAAGAAATGTGGGCGCGCAACCTCGGCAATCTGATGATGAGCCCATTGCGGCCCGCCGAGTTCGTCGCTTCGTTGATGATCATGAGCCTCGTGCGCCTTGCGATCGGCCTCGTGCCGGTGTCGCTCTTGGCGATCGCGCTGTTTGGCTTCAATCTTTATGGCCTCGGTCTCGCGCTCGTCGCCTTCTTCATCAATCTCATCCTGACCAGCTGGGCGGTGGGTATTTTCGTCTCCGGCCTGCTGCTGCGCAACGGCATGGGCGCGGAGAGCTTCGCCTGGACCTTGATGTTTCTGCTGCTGCCGCTGACCTGCGTTTACTACCCGGTAACGACGCTGCCGAGCATTCTGCAGCCGCTGGCCTGGATGCTGCCGCCGACCTACGTTTTCGAAGGGATGCGAGCCTTGCTCATCGAGCATGCCTTTCATGCCGACCTGATGCTGTGGGCCCTGACCCTGAACGCGATCTTCTTCTCGGCGGCGGTATTCGCCTTTTTGCAACTGCTCAAAGGCGCCAGGCGGCAAGGTAACCTGCTGCAGACCGGCGAATAAAATCAGTGGATCAAACGGGTCTCCCGCTCGTTAAATGTCTTGCAAAGGTTCATGCGTATATTGACGGGGTGATTCCGGCGCCCCATTTTGTTGCAGTGCAGCGTATTGCTCAGGAGTTCTCGGCTCATGGCTATCGGTGAATTCGGCGACGCTCCCTCCCCCACCGAAGGCGGTCTCGTCCTGTCGAGCCCGATGTACTGGTTCTATGAAGCGAGCCACGCGGCGCTCAACCCGGTGCGGGCCGTAACCGACGCGGCGCGGCTGTTCTACAAGAACCCGGCTAATCCGATATCCTACACAACTTTCGGGAAGTCGGTGGCGGCGGCTTGCGAGCTGTTCGAGCGCACCACGCGCCGTTACCACAAGCCGGACTGGGACATACCCTCGACGACGGTCGCCGGGCAGGAAGTTCCCATTCTGATCAACACGGTGTGGCAACGTCCGTTCTGCCGGCTGCTGCACTTTGAGCGCGGGTTCGAGCGCGCGCCGCATTCGCCGCAGCCCAAGGTAATGATCGTCGCGCCGATGTCCGGCCACTACGCAACGCTGTTGCGGGGCACCGTGGAGGCCTTTCTGCCGGGCCACGAGGTGTACATCACGGACTGGGTCGACGCGCGCATGGTCCCGCTCAGCGAAGGCCGCTTCGATCTCGACGACTATATCGACTACGTTGTCGCCATGCTGCGCCGGCTCGGCCCGGACACGCACGTGATCGGGGTTTGCCAGCCGTCGGTGCCGGTGCTCGCCGCCGTCGCGCTGATGGAGGCACAACATGATCCCGACTCTCCGCGCTCCATGGTGCTGATGGGCGGCCCGATCGATACCCGTTCCAATCCGACCGGGGTGAATAAGCTTGCGGAAGAGCGCGGCATCGAATGGTTCCGCCGCAACGTGATCACCAAGGTGCCTTTTCCGCATCCGGGCTTCATGCGCGACGTCTATCCTGGTTTCCTGCAGCTCAACGGCTTCGTCAGCATGAACCTCGGCCGCCACATCGAGGCGCACCGCGATCTGTTCATGCATTTGGTGAAAGGCGACGGCGACTCCGCGCAAAAGCATCGCGAGTTCTACGACGAGTATCTCGCCGTGATGGATCTCACGGCGGAATTTTATCTGCAGACCGTCGACACCGTGTTCGTGAAGCACGGTTTGCCCAAAGGCGAGATGCTGCATCGGGGCCAACGCGTCGACCCCGCGCAGATCCGACGCACGGCCTTGATGACGGTCGAGGGCGAGAAGGACGACATTTCCGGCGTCGGCCAGACCGAAGCGGCGCATCGCCTGTGCGTCAACATCCCGGCCGAGCGCAAGGCGCACTACCTCATCGCGGGGGTGGGGCATTATGGCGTGTTCAACGGCTCACGCTTTCGCTCCGACACGGCGCCGCGCATCTCGGCTTTCATCTCATCGCTCGACCAGGCCGCACGGCGCACCGGCGGGAGCCCTTCGGTCGTGCCCATTGGTCGGATCGGGGCCGCCTGACGATCGTCCGGCGACTGCCGTAGGGTCTCGCCGAAACGCAGTAATCCGCGATTTGCTTGGCTTTCCTGCGTGCCGGGCGCTCTCAGCCGTCGCTGTTTTCGTATAACCCACTGAGATTCCAAAGCGTTTCGGCTCGGTCGCGGCGCGGCCCGCTGAGCGACCTATTGCAACATGTCGATCGTGCCACTGCAGGAAGTTTTGAAGCTTGATTCATAGTTTTAAGAATACCACTAATTGTGTATCCGGCCGGGTCGTTATCCATATCTTGGGCAAGTACCTTTATTCGTATCCGAGGGGCTGTAAGCCTTCATGGATGTGGCAGTATTTTATCGGGAATCGTTCCCGGACAACCGCCCTCCCATGCCGCTCCGCGCGCTACTGTACCGTCGACCTTTGGAACCGCAGGCGATCGAGATCGCCTTCGATGCAGCGATCTATCTCGTTCGGCTGCGCCGTCATCGCCAAGCGCGCCGCTACACGCTGCGCATTCACGCCGCGACCCGCGAGGTCGTGTTGACGATGCCGCCACGCGGCAGCCTCAAAGAAGCCAGCGAGTTTGCACAAAAGCACGGCGGCTGGATCGCGGCGCGACTCGATCGTTTACCGGAAGCGGCGCCGTTCACGCATGGCGCTGTCGTGCCGCTGCGCGGCGCGCCGCACCGCATCGTGCATCGTCGCGGCGCGCGCGGCACCGTTTGGGTCGAGGAGAATGGCGCCGGCAAGTTTTTGTGCGTGGCAGGCGAAGCACCACATGTCGACCGCCGCGTGGCGGATTATCTCAAGCGCGAGGCCAAGCGGGATCTGGAGGCCGCGAGCCGGCGCTATGCCAACAAGCTTGGCGTCAGCCTCCGCCGCGTGTCGGTGCGCGATCAGACGAGCCGCTGGGGCTCATGCTCGACCTCGGGCGTGCTGTCCTATTCGTGGCGGCTCATTCTCGCGCCGCCTTATGTTTTGGACTATCTTGCCGCGCATGAGGTCGCGCACCTCAAGGAGATGAACCACTCGCCGCGTTTCTGGCGGTTGGTGGAGAGCCTGTGCTCGGTCAGACGCGCCAAGGCGTGGCTCGAGGCGCACGGCACCGATCTGCATCGATACGGTCTGCCCGACCGCAGCGCACGCCCACGCCTTGGCCGCCGTTCGTTCTCCGACGAAGCAGATTTGTGAACGCAGCTGAATTGACGGCCGATTCCCCTGCGTAAGCGCAGCATCGACATGGCCGATCAGTGTGCGGCGAGCATGCCGGATTTGGTGGGTGAGCTATCATGAGGCGTCAAGGCGAAGAACTGGATGCGTTGACAACTGACGCGCAATCGCACCGCGGTTCCGATTGAAGACAATGGCATTGGGAGATCGACATGATCGAGTACATCTTTCTTATGCACGATGATGCCATCGATGACGTTAACCTGGACGCTTGGGAGCCATACCTCGGCAAATTGAAGCAGGGCGGATTCCTTCAAGGAGGCAGCGCCATAGGCGATGGCGTCTGCGCACGGAAAAGCGGTGCGCCCGGTTCGGTCACGGAGCACCTTACCGGCTACGTCCTGGTGGATGCGGATAGTCTCGATCAGGCAAGATCGCTGCTGATCGGCAATCCGGTATTCGAGGCTGGCGGAACGGTCGAGATTCGTGAACTGCCGCAAACAGACTGATGGCCATTCATAGTCTTGATGCCCCGCGCGACGGCTCCGTGACCTTTGGCGACTTGCTCGGCAAGCTCGCCACCCTTACGTCACAGGCGACAAATGCCAGGCGCATGGTAGGGCCCACGAGCCGGACTTTTGGCGCATGCATCTCGCCACAACATCAAAACGGGCGAGCCAATCAGCCCCAGACCTCCCGCGCCACCTCGACGACCATGCGCAGCTTTGCCCATTGCTCGTCCTCGGCCAGGACATTGCCCTCCTCGGTCGAGGCGAAGCCGCATTGCGGCGACAGGCACAGGCGGTCGATATCGACGAACTTTGCCGCCGCTTCGATGCGGCGCTTGATCGCGTCGCGCGATTCCAGTTGGCCTGATTTGGTCGTCACCAAGCCGAGCACCACGCTCTTGCTCTTCGGCAGGAAGCGCAGCGGCTCGAACCCGCCGGCGCGCTCGGTATCGTACTCCATGAAATAGGCGTGCACATTGGTCCGGTTGAAGAGGACATCCGCGACCGGCTCGTAGCCGCCCGTTCCCATGAAGGTCGAGCGGAAATTGCCGCGGCACAGATGCATGGTGATGGTCATGTCGGACGGGATATAGGCGATCGCCGCATTGATCAGGTCCGCATAGGTCGTCAGCAGCCGGTCCGGATCGTCGCCGCGGTCGGCCAGCATCTTGCGGTGCTCCGGGTCGCACCACATGGCGATGTAGACCTCGTCGAACTGGAGATAGCGGCAGCCCGCATCCGCAAAGGCACGCACCGCCTTGGCGTAGGCCCTGCCGAGATCGTCGAAGAAAGCGTCAAGCGAGGGGTAGGCGTCCTTGCTCACGAGCTCGCGCCCGCCGCGCGCGTACATCGCGCTCGGCGACGGTATCGTCATCTTCGGCGCGCGCTTGGTGTGCGCCTGCACGAAACGGAAATGATCGATCATCGGGTGGCCGTTGAAGCCGAGCTTGCCGGCCACGCGCACGCCCTGCGCCCGCGTCTGCACGCCGTGGAATTGAATGCCGTGCCCGATGTCGATGAGCTCGGCCCCGGTGAAGCCGGCGAGAAAATCGAGGTGCCACCAGGAGCGACGGAACTCGCCGTCAGTGATCGACTGCAGGCCGGTCGCCTCCTGCTTGCGGATCACGGCCTCGATTTCCCGGTCCTCGATGGTTTTCAGCTCGGCGGCCGTGATCGCGCCTTTTTGCCGCTTGACCCGTGCTTCCTTCAACACTGCCGGACGCAGCAGGCTGCCGACGTGATCGGCACGGTAGGGTGGCTTGGTCCGCTGCATGGTTTTCCTCCGCGACGGGTTGGTAACTCCCTCCCCGCAAGCGCCCGCAAGCGGGGGAGGGGACGCTGTGGCTCGGTCTTTCAAGCTTGCGACGTCCATCGCGTCGAGCAGGCTCGAATCAGATCCGCACGCCCTTGGTCACTTGCCCCAGATTTCCTCGGCAAGCTCGACGATCATACGCAGCTTCGCCCATTGCTCCTCCTCGGCGAGCACGTTGCCTTCCTCGGTCGAGGCGAAGCCGCACTGCGGGCTCAGGCACAGCTGATCGAGGCTGACATATTTGGTCGCCTGGTCGATGCGCCGCTTGATGTCGTCCTTCTGCTCGAGCGTCCCCGACTTCGAGGTGACGAGGCCGAGCACCACTTGCTTGTTGCCCTTCGGTACGAAGCGCAACGGCTCGAAGCCGCCGGCGCGGTCGGTATCGTATTCGAGGAAATAGCCGTCGATCTTGAGATCGCCGAACATCCGTTCGGCGATCGGCTCGTAACCGCCCTGGGCGATCCAGGTGGAGCGGAAATTGCCGCGGCATGAATGCATGGTGATGACCATGTCGCTCGGCCGGCCTTCGACGGCGGTATTGATCATCTGGGCATAGCGGGCCGGAAGCGCGTCGGGATCATCACCGCGCTCGCGCGAATGGCCCCGCTCGCCGGCGTCACAGAGCATCGCCCAGGTGGTGTCGTCGAGCTGCAGGTAACGGCAACCGGCGGCGGCGAAATCGCCAATGGCCTTGCGGTAGGCCTGCGCCACGTCGGCGAAGTAACGGTCAAGATCCGGATACACGTCCTTGCTGATCGAGACGCGGCCTTGGCGAAAGTGCAGCACGCCGGGCGACGGAATCGTCATCTTCGGCGTCACCCGCGTGTGATCCTTCACGAAGCGGAAATGGTCGATGTGCGGATGGCCGGAATAGCCCACCGGGCCCACCACCCGGACGCTTTCCGCCTTGGTGTCGACGCCGTGAAACTTGATGCCGCCCGGCGTCGAGTAGAGCTCGACGCCATCGAGCCCGCGGAAGAAGTCGAACTGCCACCAGGCGCGGCGGAATTCGCCGTCGGTCGCGAGCTTGAGGCCGACCTCCTCCTGCTTCCTGATGATCTTCTCGATCTCGCGATCCTCGACCGCCTTCAGTTGCTCCGCGGGAATCGCATTCTGCTCGCGCTGCCTTCGCGCTTCCTTGAGCGCTAAGGGGCGCAGCAGGCTGCCGACATGATCCGCCCGAAATGGGGGCCTCGTCCGCTGCATGGCTCAGCCCTCACTTGCCCCACACCTCGCCGGCCAGCTCGACGATCTCGCGCATTTTCGCCCATTGCTGCTCCTCGGTCAGGACATTGCCTTCCTCGGTCGAGGCGAAGCCGCATTGGGGCGAGAGGCAGCATTGCTCGAGGTTGACATATTTCGTCGCCTCGTCGATGCGGCGCTTCACGTCGTCCTTTTTCTCCAGCGTGCCGGACTTCGAGGTGATCAGACCGAGCACCACCTGCTTGTTGCCCTTGGGGACGAACCGTAGCGGCTCGAAGCCGCCGGCCCGCTCGGTGTCGTATTCGAGGAAGTAGCCGTCGTAATTGCAGGCGCCGAACAGCACCTCGGCGACCGGCTCGTAGCCGCCGGAGGCGATCCAAGTGGAGCGGAAATTGCCCCGGCAAACGTGGGTGGTTACGACCATGTCGGCCGGCTTGCCCTCGAGCGCTTGATTGATCATCCGCGCATAGTCCTGCGCCAGGCGCTCGGTATTCATGCCCCGATCCTTGGCCTTCTTCAGCTCCTCCTTGGAGCAAAGATACGCCCAGGCCGTGTCGTCGAATTGCAGATAACGGCAGCCGGCATCGTAGAACGCGCGCACGGCCTGCCGATAGGTTTTTGCCAGGTCGTCGAAAATGGCGTCGTTATTGGCGTAGAACTGTTTGTTCACGGCGCCGGGCTCGAGGCGAAAATGAAAGACGCTCGGGCTCGGTATCGTCATCTTCGGCACCACGCGGGTATGGGCCTTGAGAAACTTGAAATGCGCCAGCATCGGATGGTTGGAGAAGCCGAGCTTGCGGGTCACCCGGATGCTTTGCGCCTTGGTTTGCACGCCTTGGAATTGAATCCCGTGGTCGAGCTCATAGAGCTCGGCGCCGTCGAGCATGCCGAAGAAATCGAAGTGCCACCAGGAGCGGCGAAACTCGCCATCGGTGGCGAGCGTCATGCCGATCTGTTCCTGCTGCTTGATGAGCTTATCGATCTCAGCATCCTCGACCGCCGTTAGCTGTGCGGCCGTGATCTCCCCCTTCTCGCGCTTGGCGCGCGCGTTCTTGAGCGGCGCGGGGCGCAGAAAGCTGCCGACCTGATCGGCGCGAAACGGCGGCTTCGTCCTTTGCATGGCGGTTTCCTTCCCTAAGAGCCGCGAGTGGACGCGCGGCTGCGGCGTTTCTCATATCCATGTCATTGCGGCCGACGCGAAGCAATCCCCGGTCGGCAAATGACCTGCGGCCGGCCATTGCTTCGCTTCGCCTGAATGGCGTCGGAAGGCCAAGGCTCCGACCGACGCGCCTTATTCGCGCCGATGCGAGATCACATAGGATTCGTCGTAGAACCACAGGCCGCCATGGTCTTGCAGCACCTCGCGGGTGGCCTCGATATAACGTTGGTCCTTGTAGGCGTCGGCGAGCCGGTCGTCCTCGATCTGCGCCACGTAGATCGCCGCGTTCCAAGCCGCGAGCAACGTCGACGTTCCGATCGAGGCGGAGATCTCCGAGGGCAACGTGTGCATCTCGTAGCGAAACAGCGATCGGCTGTCCGCATAGGCGTTGAAGTTGAGGTCGCGCGCGGCGGCACCCAGCTCCTGCTTGACGGCCTTGAGGATTTGATGCCGGTCGATGGTGAAGGGGTCGTCGCCCGGCCAGACTTTTTGGATGATCTCCATCCCGGGATCGTGGCCGAACGAATGCATGGCGATCAGGCGTCCGCCCGGCCCGAGCGCGCGGGCGAGCGGCGCGATCACGCGCTTGGCCTTGAATTCGAGCGAGGCGCGGGCGCGATAGGGCTGCGACGCAATGACGAGGTCGTACTCGGCCGTCGTGCCGCCGGGACGCGGAATGACGGAGTCGAGCAGGAACCGATGGTCTTCGCGGTAGAGGACGAGAATCACCGGGCGCTCGTAAATGGGGTTGCCGCTCTTTTGGCTCACCCGCGCCTTCCAATTCTCGGCCAGGAACGGCTCGAGATCGGTGATCTGCTGCTCGAAGCGATGCGCCGAATTGCCCGATAGCGCGACCTCGTGCCAAACGAGGCTCGTCGCCGCGCTCAACGATTTGACCGCGAGCCAGGGCGCCTCCGCATAAGCGAGGTTGGTCAGCACGACCACGCTCGACGGGTGCTCGAAGAACCGGTCCGCCATTTTATGCAGCGTGAGACGGACATCCTCGAGGCTGATCTCCTTGCCGACGATGTAGAAGGGGATCGTCGGAAAGCGTTCATGCATCGCTCGCATGACCCGCGACAGCACCGTTCCGTCACCGACGCCCGCATCGAACAAGCGAATCGCCGGCGGCCGCGGATGGATGCTGCCGAGCTCAAGCTGCACCCGATGCGCGATCTGCCATTTTTCGCTGCAGGTGTTGACGAACAGCAGATATTTTTGCCGGTTGTCGAAGAAACGGAAATTACGCTGCGGATCGGCTTCTTCGCCGCCCGTCAACGCGCTCGCTACCGGCAGGTGACCGGGCACCGCGACAAGCGGCCGCGCTGGGGCTGCGCCCATCGGGCTTTGTGCAAATTCACGGCCGCGCCCAGGCGCGGAACTGCGGTTGTCAGTCATGAAGCTACGAATGCGATCCAGGGTATCGGTGGTGATTCGGCCGCCATTGCGGAGCCGTGTCGTCAGCTTGCCATCGTTAACAGCGCGACGGCCAAACGTTGACTCGGCCAACCCGGTCTGGCGGCAGAAGTCGGCGATCTCCCCAAGAATTTGTTCGTTCATGGCTGCCCCTCCTTCGTGTAAGTCCCGCGACTGCGGTGGAGAACAGCGGATTTGTCGCAAATGGAACCAAGAGTGGGAGCGTTCGTCAACCACAAAATGGAGTGGGAAAAGATGGGATGCAATGGTGGGCCAAATCCCAAAGATCGCGGTGAGCATGAAACGCCGCTAATCCGGGCACATCTCAAATGCGGGGCCGTCTTTGTGGTGGGGGATATCTTCGCTTTTAGCCCACTAATGGGCAATAGGTGGGCGGCCGCCGTGGAGCGCCACCGTGCTTTTCGCGGGCGTGTTCCGGCTCAGACGATAGGGACGCCGGCTAGGCGTGGGCGAGGCGCTTCGGGTCGATGATCTGCTCGAGCCGGCCCAGAACCCGCATGCAGGGAAGCACTTGCGCCAGGCTCGACTTCGGCTCGCGCTTCTCGCGGATCGCTGCGACGAATTCGCGGTCCTCGATCTCGATGCCGTCCATCGACACGTCGACCTTGGACAGGTCGATCGGATTTTTCTTTCCGTCCGCGAGATCGTCGTAATAGGCCTGGTAGGTGCCGTTGTCGCAGATGTAGCGGAAGAACGAGCCGAGCGGGCCGTCGTTGTTGAACGACAGCGACAGTGTGCAGATCGCGCCCGACGGCACCTTCATCACGATGCCCATATCCATGGCGATCTTGAGCTCGGGATGCGGCGGCCCCTGCACCGCATAGCAGTCGGAGGTCACTTCGCCGGTCTGATGATGGAACAGGTCGACCGTGTGGCAGGCGTGGTGCCAGAGAAGATGGTCGGTCCAGCTACGCGGCTTGCCGGCGGCGTTCATGTTGCGGCGGCGGAAAAAATAGGTCTGCACGTCCATCTGCTGGATCTTCAGCTCGCCCTTCTCGATCCGCTTGTGCACCCACTGGTGGCTCGGATTGAAGCGGCGTACATGGCCGGCCATGGCCACGACGCCGGTCTCCTTTTGGATCTGCACCAGACGTTCGGAATCTTCGACGCTGTCGGCGATGGGGATCTCGATCAGCACATTCTTGCCGGCGCGCATGACCTGCTCGCCTTGGCTGCGATGCAGCTTGGTCGGTGTCGTCAGAATCACCGCGTCGGAGCGCTTGATGCCCTCGCTCAACTCGCCGCTCCAATGCGGTATGCCGTATTTCTTGGCAACTTCCGCGGTGGCGTCCTGATTGCCGCCGACGAGCGAGACGATCTCGACGTCGGGAATGCGCTTGAGGGCGTCGAGGTGCTTCTGACCAAAGGCGCCTTGGCCGGCCACGCAAATCTTCACCGCCATCGTCTTACCTCGATCGAGCTGAAGGATGTTTGGTAGGCGTCAGTGCTTGTTTTCGAGAATGATGTGCCCGACAGCCGTGTTCGAGGCGGGCACGGTGTAAAAGCGGTACACCTCGTCCACCTTGTCGTCGAGGGCGCCGCGCATGACCAGCCACATCACCATCTCGATGCCTTCGGCGCCGGCCTCGCGCATATACTCGACATGCGGAATCTTGATCAGCGCCTGCGGGTCCTTGCTCATGCCGTCGAGGAACTTCTTGTCGAAGTCGCTGTTGATCAGGCCGGCGCGCGGTCCGGAAATTTGATGCGACATGCCGCCGGTGCCGAAGATCACCACCCGCAGGTCTTCCGGATAGGATTCCACCGCCTTGCGGATGGCTTTGCCGAGCATGAAGCAGCGATGCCCGGTCGGCGGCGGATACATCACGACGTTGACCGCAAGCGGGATGACCGGGCAGGGCCATTGCTTCGGGGATCCGAACAACAAGTTCAGCGGCACCGTCAGTCCGTGATCGACCTCCATCTTGTTGACGATGGTCAGATCGAACTCGTCGAGGATGACCGACTGGGCGATGTGCGAGGCAAGCTCGGGGTGCCCCTTCACGACCGGGACCGGCCGCGGACCCCAGCCCTCGTCGGCCGGCGGAAACTCCGCCGCGCAGCCAAGCGCAAAGGTCGGGATGATGTCGACCGAGAACGCCGACGCGTGGTCGTTGTAGACCACGATGGCGACATCCGGCTTGGTCTTGGCCATCCATTCCTTGGATCGCTCGAAGCCGCTGAACACCCGCTGCCAGTAGGGTTCCTGCGTCTTGCCGTTGTCGATGGCGGCGCCGATCGCCGGCACGTGCGAGGACGACACGCCTGCAATGATCTTAGCCACGTTTGGATTCCGATTTACTGCGATTGCCTTCCACCGTGCGGCCGCCCTTGAGCATCATTTGGGCATATTCTTCTTGGGTGGAGCCGGTCATGATGGCGGCGACCTGCTGGAACGAGAGCCCATCGGTCGCGCCGAGCTTGGCGGTGAAATAGATATTGCCGCCGAGCTCGAGCATCCTGTTCCAGTTGCGCTCGAGGATCGCCTTGCGCTGCTCGGGCGTCAGGGAGAACTGGTCGAGGTATTTTTCCTCATTCTCCTTGAAGGCCTTGCGGTTCTCCGCCTTCATCAGCGACATGCAAAACATGTTGATGGGATAGCCTTTGCGCGACCGGTCCGCGTCGAACACGAACGTGCCGGGAATATCGTCATAATCGTGCTCGCCTGACATCGGTGTTTCCTCCATCGCAAGGGCAGCCAAGGCCCGCACGCCGGGCGGCCCGCTTTACGAGCGATGGCCTTGAGATATAGGGGTCGCCTGGGGTTTGCAACGCCGCGCAGTGGCCAGGAAAAGCCGCTCTTAGGCATGGCGAGGCATGACCGCGGGCGGCTCCGGGCGCGGTTCTGATTCGCCGGTCCGCGGCTCACCCCGCCCAGTAGAGACGCATCGGATTGTCGACCAAGAGCGAGGCTTGCAGTGCCGGCGTCGGCGCAATCTTCGGAATGATGTCCACCAACACTCCGTCGTCGGGCGCCTCCTTGGTCATATTGGGATGCGGCCAATCGGTGCCCCACAGCACCCGGTCGGGAAACCGCTCGACCAGCGTGCGCGCGAAGGGGACCACGTCGTCGTAAGGGGCGCCGGCGAGCGACAGTCGTTCCGGGCAGCTCACCTTGCTCCAGATGTTCTTGTGCTGGTCAAGGAGCCGCAGGTAGCGCTGAAACTCGGGATGGTCGACGCCCTTTTTCACATCCGGACGCCCCATGTGATCGACCACCACGACTGTCGGCAGCGTGGTGAAGAAAGATTCGAGCTCCGGCAGGTCGGGCATCTCGAAATAGACCACGATGTGCCAATTGAATGGGGCAACGCGGGCGGCGATGCGTTGAAGCACGTCGCGCGGCGTGAAGTCGACGAGCCGCCGAACGAAATTGAAGCGCACGCCGCGCACGCCGGCGCGGTCGAGCGATTTGAGCTCGCTCTCGCTCACCTCCTCGCCCACCACCGCGACGCCGCGCGCGCGACCCTTGGACGCGACCATGGCGTCGACCAGCGCGGCATTGTCCGTGCCGTGGCAACTCGCTTGCACGATGACGTTCTTGTCGAACCCGAGAAAGTCCCGCAGCGCGAAAAGCTTCTCCTTAGGAGCATCGCAGGGCGTGTACTTGCGCTCGGGCGCATACGGAAACTTGTCGGCCGGGCCGAACACGTGGCAGTGCGCATCGACCGCGCCGGCGGGCGGCTTGTAGCGCGGCTTCGAAGGATTGGGATGAAAGGGGATCCAACCGGCGTCCATGGTCAACGCGTCTCCGTCTTTGCGTGATTGTGTCAATAATGGTGGCGCAAGCTCGAAGCGGCGGACCGCCGCGTACTTCGCCTGATTCCGGCTAGCTCACGCGCTCAATGGCGAGTGACACGCCCTGTCCGACCCCAACGCACATGGTGGCAAGACCGAGCTTGCCGCCTTTCGTCGCAAGCCCGTGCGCGGCGGTCATGGCTAGGCGGGCACCCGACATCCCGAGCGGATGCCCGAGCGCGATGGCGCCGCCATGCGGATTGACGTGCTCGGCGTCATCCGGCAGCCCAAGCTGCCGCAGGCAGGCGAGTGATTGCGATGCGAATGCCTCATTGAGCTCGATCAGATCGAAATCGCCGATCTTCAATCCCAGGCGTTGCATCAGCTTCTGGGTGGACGGCACGGGTCCGATGCCCATGACGCGGGGCGGCACTGCGGCCGACGCCATGCCGAGCACGCGGGCGCGGGCCGTCAGGCCATGCCGCGCCACGGCGGCTTCGGAGGCGAGGATCATCGCGGCTGCGCCGTCATTCACGCCCGACGCATTGCCGGCTGTCACCGTGCCTGGATTGCGGAAGGGAGTTTTGAGCTTGCCAAGCGCCTCGAGCGTCGTGTCCGGGCGCGGATGCTCGTCGGTATCGACCGTGACCGGGCCGGCTTTGCCGCCGGATATCTGTACCGGTACGATCTCCTCGGCGAAAAACCGAGCCGCGATGGCCTTGCCGGCCCGCTGCTGCGAGCGCCAGGCGAACGCATCCTGGTCCCTGCGCGCGACTTGGTAATCCTCGGCGACGTTCTCTCCGGTCTCCGGCATCGCCTCGACGCCGTATTGCGCCTTCATCAGCGGATTGATGAAGCGCCAGCCGATCGTCGTATCGAAGGTTTCGGCCGAGCGTTGGAACGCCTCCTGCGCCTTGCCCATGACGAAGGGCGCGCGCGTCATCGATTCGACGCCGCCCGCAACCGCAAGCTCGATCTCGCCGGCGCGGATCGCGCGCGCCGCGCCGCCGACCGCGTCGAGGCCGGATGCGCACAGTCGGTTGATCGTGATGCCCGGAATCTGTACCGGCAGGCCGGCGAGCAGCAGCGCCATGCGCGCAACGTTGCGGTTGTCTTCTCCAGCCTGGTTGGCACAGCCGAAATAGACCTCATCGAGCGCTGACCAATCGACCTTCGAGTTGCGCGCCACCAGCGCCCTGATCGGCACCGCCGCAAGATCATCGGTGCGCACCTTGGCCAGGGATCCGCCATACCGGCCGATCGGGGTGCGTGCCGCATCGCAAATGAAAACCTCGGGCATCCTCTTCTCCTTAGACTGCCGCGCCGTGCGGCCGCGCGACCCTCGGAGGCGCGATCACGCTCATCGGACGAATGACTGCGTGTTCGGCCGCAAGAGGAATTAAGTGGGAGAAGCTCTCTGTCGCCACCGAGTAACCGTCTCGGATGCTCGATTTCACAGCGTCTGCAGGTAACAAAAAACGCGCCATCAAATACTTCCACCTCGATCGGGCCGCAGACTTATTTACGAGCCTCCATCGATAGGGTCAAATACAGCCACGCTGCCGCACTTCACACGCTGGACGTGCGATTCTGCTATCGGGTAAACTGCGGGATGCTATCGAGCGAACCCATTTTTCGAATCCACGCCGAGTTGGGGGAGATTCAGCATTTCGGCCGGACGCCTTACGGCGAACGGCGGGTGATCGATATTACCGGCGGACGAGTCGAGGGGCGCGTCCAGGGTCGGATTCTTTCAGGAGGCGCCGATTGGCAGATCGGGCGGCTCGACGGCGTCACCGACATTCGTGCGCGCTATACGATCGAGACCGACGGCGGAGGGCGCGTCCTCGTGAACAGCGAGGGTCTGCGTCATGGTCCCCCTGAGGTCATCGAGCGCCTGGCTCGCGGCGAGGCTGTCGATCCGAGCCTTTATTATTTCCGCACCGTGATGCGGTTCGAGACCGCCGATCCGCAAGTCGCGTGGCTCAACCGAATCCTGGCGCTGGCGCGTGGCGCAAGGCGAGCGCGCGCGGTCGACATCGATGTCTATGAAGTGCTGTAATACGCGCAAACGTGACCGCCGGGGTAGAACTTGCGATGCGGACGGCGGCAAGCACTTGGCGACGATCGGCGATAATGATCATGCGGGCGCGCGTGCCTGGCGAGGACTTACAGTGAACGCTGGCTCTGACGACAAGCAGTGGCCCGACTTGCCCGCATCGTTGGCGACGCAGCGGCAGGGCGACATCGCGATTCTGCGGCTCAAGCGCGCGGAGAAGCGCAACGCGCTTGACGACGCGACCGTCCTCGGCATCGAGAATTTCTTCCTGACGCTTCCCGACGCGATCAAGGCGGTCGTCATCCACGGGGAGGGGGAGCATTTTTCCGCCGGCCTCGATCTCGCCGAGCTGAACGCTCTCGATGTCCGCGAAGGCATCGCGCATTCGCGCATGTGGCACCGGGTGTTCGATCGCATTCAGTTCGGCAGGGTACCGGTCGTGGCGGTGCTGCATGGTGCGGTGATCGGCGGAGGCCTCGAGCTTGCGGCTGCTACCCACATACGCGTAGCGGAGCGTTCGGCCTATTACGCGTTGCCGGAAGGAAGCCGAGGGATCTTTGTCGGTGGCGGCGGCTCGGTGCGGCTCCCGCGGCTGATCGGGGTCGCCCGCATGACGGACATGATGCTGACCGGCCGCATCTACGGCGCGGATGAAGGGCAGGCGATGGGCTTGACGCAATACCTCGTGGACAACGGGGGCGGCCTGCAGAAAGGTCTGGAGCTTGCCGCCCGGATCGTCGAGAACGCGCCCTTCACGAATTTCGCGGTCATTCAGGGGCTGCCGCGCATCGCCGAAGGCGATCCGGCGACCGGTTTTCTCATCGAGAGCTTGATTGCCTCCATCGCTCAGGCCGATGATGAGGCCAAGGTGCGGCTGCGGGCTTTTCTGGAAAAGCGGGCGCCGAAGACCGTCCCGACTTAAGATGGGATGAACGCTCGGCGCGAAACGCCGGACAGGAGGAACGATGGCGACAACTGCGCTCGACCTTGCGCGTGAAGCGGCGCCCTTGCGTGCGGTGCGGCTTGGTCCCGCGGATTGCCTGACCGAGCACCGGCCGGACGGAACGATCGTGATGCGTTCGCCGCATCCGCTCGCGCCCTACCCGGGCAAGCTCACCGAGCGGCTCGAGCACTGGGCCAATATAGCCCCGGAGCGGGTTTTCCTGGGCCAACGCCATGCGGCAGGGCACTGGCGCACGCTTACTTACTCGCAGACGCTTGCGCGGGTGCGCGGCCTCGCCCAAGCCCTTCTCGACCGCAACGTCTCGCTCGATCGCCCGATCGCCATTCTCTCCGGCAACGACATCGAGCACGCCCTGCTCGGGCTGGCCGCAACCTATATCGGCGTGCCGTATGCGCCGATCTCGCCGGCCTATGCGCTGCTTTCAACTGATTTCGGCAAGCTCAAGCACATCCTTGCGACGTTGACCCCGGGACTTCTGTTCGCCGCGGATGGTAAGGTGTTCGGGCGCGCCATTGCGGCGGCCCTTGCGGCCGATGTCGACCTCGTGGTGACGTCCAATCCGCCGGCGGACCGTCCGGCCGCGCTGTTCGCAGACTTGGCGCAACCTCCGACCGCCGCCGTTGCGGCCGCCCATGCCGAGGTCGGCCCCGATACAATTGCAAAAATCCTGTTCACTTCCGGCTCGACCGGAATGCCCAAAGGCGTGATCAACACTCAGCGCATGCTGTGCTCGAACCAAGCAATGGCGGCGGCGGCCTTCGCCTTTGTCGCGGACGAGCCGCCGGTGACGGTCGACTGGTTGCCCTGGAACCATACCTTTGGCAGCAACCACGATTTCAATCTGGTGCTCTACAACGGCGGCTCGCTCTACATCGACGAAGGCAAGCCGCTGCCCGCCGGCATCGCCGCCACGGTGCGCAATTTGCGGGAGATTGCGCCGACCATTTATTTCAATGTGCCCAGGGGGTTCGAGGCGCTGCTGCCGCATCTGCGCGCCGACCGTGCGCTGCGGGAAAATTTCTTCAGCCGTCTGAAGGTGCTGTTTTATGCCGGCGCCGGGCTGGCCCAGCACGTGCGCGACGAATTGGAGGACTTGGCGGTCGCGACCTGCGGCGAGCGCATTATTTTCCTGTCGAGCCTCGGCTCGACTGAGACCGCGCCGCTCGCGCTCGTGCGCACCTTCGATTGCCCGCGTACGGGCAATATCGGCGTCCCGGCGCCGGGTGTTGAATTGAAACTCGTTCCGGCCGACGGCAAGCTCGAGGCGCGGCTGCGTGGTCCCAATATCACGCCCGGATATTGGCGCCGGCCCGACCTCACCGCTGACGCCTTCGATGCAGAGGGCTTCTACAAGATCGGCGATACGCTCGGCTTCGTTGATCGCGATAACCCTTCGCTCGGCCTCCTGTTCGACGGCCGCATCGCCGAGGACTTCAAGCTTGCCACCGGGACCTGGGTCGCGGTCGGCGCCTTGCGAGCGCAGTTCATCGACCATTGCGCGCCCTATATTCGCGATGCAGCGATTGCCGGCGCCGATCGTGACGGCATTGCCGCGCTCGTGTTTCCCGATCTCGATGCTTGCCGCGCGCTCTGTGCCGACACGGCGCAACGAAGTGCCGCCGAGATCGTCAACGATCGCGCCGTCCGCACCAAATTCCGGTTGCTGCTCGAGCGGTTCGCACGCCGGAGCACCGGCAGCTCGAACCGCATTTGCCGGGCTATGCTGCTGTCGGAGCCCGCCTCGATGGACGCCGGCGAGATGACCGACAAGGGATCGCTCAATCAGCGCGCCGTGCTCGAGCGGCGCGCCGATCTGGTCGAGGAGCTTTATGCAATGCCCGTATCGGATCGGGTGCTCGCCATCGAAGAAGGGATGTGAGTCATGGAGATCAAAGGACAGGCAGCGATCGTGACCGGGGCAGCGTCGGGGCTTGGCGCGGCAACCGCGCAGTTGTTGGCCGAGGCTGGCGCCAAGGTCGCCTTGCTCGATGTCAATATCGACGCGGCGCGGCAGATGGCGGCCAAGATCGGCGGCCTTGCAGTGCGCTGCGACGTGACCGAGTCCGATAGCGCGGTCGAGGCTGTGGGCACGGCGCGCGACAAGAACGGCATCGCCCGCATTCTGGTGAACTGCGCCGGCATTGGTCCGGCCAAGCGCATCGTCGGCCGCGATGGCGCGATGCCGCTTGCGGATTTCGAGCGGGTCATCCGTATCAACCTGATCGGCACGTTCAACATGATGCGGCTGGTGGCCGCGGACCTGCAAAAGGCGGCGCCGCTTGCCGACGGCGAGCGTGGCATTATCGTATCGACCGCGTCGGTCGCCGCGTTCGAGGGGCAGGTCGGACAGGCCGCTTATTCGGCGTCCAAGGGCGGGGTCGCGGCGCTCACCATGCCGGCGGCGCGTGAATTTGCGCAATTCGGCATCCGCGTGATGGCGATTGCGCCGGGTATCTTCGGCACGCCGATGCTGCGGGCCATGCCCGAGGACGTGCAAGCAAGCCTGGGCGCTTCGGTTCCGTTCCCGAAGCGATTGGGCGAGCCGAGCGAATACGCCGAGCTGGTGCTCCATTGCGTGCGCAACAGCTACCTCAACGGCGAGGTGATCCGCCTCGACGGGGCGCTGCGCATGCAGCCGCGCTGACCTGAGGCACCGAAAGGTCGTACCAAAGAGGCGCGCGGCAAACATGCTCAGCAATGCTCGCGCCGTGCGGATCGAGTGGGGCGACTGCGATCCGGCGGGGATCGTTTTTTATCCACGCTACATCGCAATCTTCGATGCCTGCACCAACGCGCTTGTCGAGCGTGCCGCCGGCATGTCCAAGTATCAGATCTTTCAGGCCTACGAATTCTCCGGCTATCCGCTGGTTGAGACGCGCGCGCGCTTTTTGCTGCCGACGCGGTTCGGCGATGATGTTGTCGTCGAGTCGAGCGTGACCGCCCTGCGTCGCTCGAGCTTCGCCATCCATCACCGCCTGAGCAAGGGCGGCGAACTGGCCGTGGAAGGCTTCGAGACCCGGGTCTGGACGGCGCCCGATCTCGACAATCCCGGGCGGATCAAATCGCGCGCGGTCCCGCCGGAGATTGCCGCGCGCCTTTCGAGCGGGGAATAGTTTTCCCCCTTGCCGTGCGGAATCCGGGAACATTCGGCGAACAAACGATCGAAAATTTTTTGACGGCAACCCATTGTTCCGACTCGAAAAGCCGACGCGGGACACTATTTGAGTACGGCGGGGAGCCATTGAGGTATTGCGTCTGGCTCCCCGTTCCCATTTCCAGCGGCCCTCCAGGGTGGTTATTGCGTAGGGTCCCGCATCGAGAAGTGGCCACTTTTGCCTAGAAATAGTCGAATTCCGTCACTTGGAGCCGCATTTCCGATACCGGCAATTTTTCCGCGGTGAACCCTCGAATCCGACTCCTAAATCTCAGCCGGATGCGCTATTTGAGTACGGCGGGGGCCATTTCCGGTACTGCGTATGGCCTTCGCTCCAATCGCTGAGCGACCTCCAAGCCTCTGTCTTCGTCCTCACTGCCCCGACCAGAATTGCAGCGCCGCGGAGGATAGCCCGCCGCCGAGCACGCATGGCACGCCGAGCGCCGCTTGTCCGAGTGCGGCGGCCGTCAGGCAGCCGGCCGATACGGCGCCCTCGCCGAGCTTGCCCCACCAGGCCATGTCGCGTTTGCTGTTGGGGCCCTTCTGTTGCAGCTCTTGAATGCTGGCAAGGGCCTGTTTGTGAAACCGCGCCGTGTCGGCCGTCTCGGCGGCCTCGACCACTTCCTTGAGAATGGGGGCTACCTCCTTTTGCCGCTCGGCCTTTTGCTTTTCCGCTTCCGTCTGCTCGGCTTTGGCGGATTGCGCGGCGGTCGCCTTGGCCGATTGCTCGAGCTGCTGCAGGCGGATCAGCAGATCGGAATCGCGCACCGCGTTCCGGACCAAGGTGTATTTGGCCATGCTGCCGAGCGTGAGCTTGTCGATATTGTCCTTCTCCTTGGACCAGGGCAGCATGGCGACGATCCGCGTCAGGGCAAGCTCGCTGCTGGTCGCGAAATAATATCCCCATAGGGCATCCAACAATTCGGGGTTCGCCTCGAGCACAACCTGGTGCGGCTTCTGACCGAAATAGTGGTCCCAGGACAAATAGCCGCGCATCGTATCGAACCAGCCGACTCTTGTGTCGGAGGGCAATTGATCGAACGTCGGCAACTCGCCGTTCAGATACTTTTGGATCATGCGCTTGCGCGTCGGCATGCGCTCGGCGAAACGCGTGAGCAGCACCTTCCACTGCGGCAAGCCCGAATAGACGATCCCGCGCACGATCACCCAATGATCCTCGGGGGCAATCGCGATCATCTTGCCGATCAGTTCGTCCGCCCGGCTGGGATTCGATGCGATGATGCCGGCGACAAAGCCCACATAGACCCCGGCAGACTCGGGATCCTTGAAAGCGCCCAGGCGAGACAAGGCCTTGACCGCATCGGGCAGATCGCCGGGATCGGGCTGGATGCGATAGGCCGATATCCATTTGAGGACCGTATCGGCGGAAGTGACCTCGCCGAGATGGCCCCGCGTCGCCGATGCCGGCGACCCGAGCACCAACAACGCAACGAACAACGCGATGACGCTACGCATATGCCCTCCACGAGCCTTGAGGCTTGCGCCGTTCCGGAACGACGCCTACGGCAAACCTCGCCGACGCATGGGTGTTTTTCGTGACGAACATGTGCCCGGGCCATGGCCGCGCCCGGCCTGCACTGCGACAGGCTTCGAGGCGCGTCGGCCCGCGCCGTTACATTTCGGTCTCGATCCGGCGCAAGATCTGTAGAAACAGCTGCCGGTCCTTGGCGCCGACCACGCGGTCGAGCTTATCCTCGTGGCGGCGGGCGCTTTCGGTCAGTCGTTGCAGCATTTTCTCGCCGGAGAAGGTCAACGTGAGCTGATAGGTGCGCCGGTCCGCGGGAGTGCGGATGCGGCGCACGAGCCCGCGCCGGACGAGATCATCGAGCACGGGCGTCAGTGTCGACTTGTCGCGCCCATTGGCGCGGCTCAGTGCCGTTTGGCTGATGCCCGGATTGCAGCCGATCAACGTCAGCGTGGCGAAGCGCCCGGGTCTCACGTCGACACCCTCGACCTCGCGCGCGAATGCTTGAAACGACGCAGCCTGCGCCGTGCGCAGATGGAAGCCCACCCAGTGCTCAAGCTGGCCATAACGGATCGGGTCGGCCACCGATGGCGCCGCGGCCGCCTCTGCCTGCTTGGCGCGGCGTCGGACCGTAGCAATGCGAGCCATATCACCCTCAACGCGCGTCGGTGGGCCATCCTACATCGGGTGGATAGGCCTGCCAATTAGTTTTGTATCCAACTATCCGCTTTACAGCCCGGCCGAGTTGAGGCTCAATTGCCGCAACGAATGGACCAAGGAGGAGCCCCATGCCGTCACGCCACCGAGCGATCACTCGCGCTATGGCCGTCGCCGCCGCCGGCGGTCTTGCCCTACTCGCGGCCACGACGGTCGCTACGCAGGCGCAGGAGAAGACCTTCGAGCTCAAGATTTCGCACTGGGTGCCGCCCTCGCATCCCCTGCAGAAGGCGCTTGAGGATTGGGGCGCCTCGGTCGAGAAGGACTCGAACGGCACCATCAAATACAAGGTCTACCCGGCGCAGCAGCTCGGCAAGGCGTTCGACCATTACGACATGGCGCGCGACGGCATCGCCGACCTCACCTATATCAATCCGGGCTATCAGCCGGGCCGCTTCCCGGTCATCGCGGCGGGCGAGCTGCCGTTTCTGATCGCCAATGCCAAGGGCGGGTCGCAGGCGTTCGATGCGTGGTATCGCAAGTACGCCGACCAGGAGATGAAGGACGTGAAGTTCTGCCTCGCGTTCGTGCATGATCCCGGCACATTCCACTCCAAGACCAAGAAAGTCATGGTGCCCGACGACATCAAGGGCATGAAGGTTCGGCCGGCGCACGCGACCATGGCCACTTTCGTGACCCAGCTTGGCGGCACCAATGTGCAGTCCTCGGCGCCGGAGGTGCGCGATGTCCTGGAGCGCGGCGTTGCCGACGCGGTGACCTTCCCCTGGGGCTCGATCGTGCTGTTCGGCATCGACAAGGTCACGAAATATCACATGGAGGTGCCGCTTTACGTCACCACTTTCGCCTTCGTGTTCAACAAGACGACCTATGATCAGATGTCGGCTTCGCAGAGGAAAGTGATCGACAGCCATTGCACCAACGACTGGGCGCTGCGGGTCGCGGCGCCTTGGGCCGACTTCGAGCACGACGGCATAGCCAAGATCAAAGCGGAGCCGGGCCACGAGGTTTACACGATCTCGGCCGAGCAGACCGCCGCGTGGCACAAGGCCGCCGAGCCGCTGGAGAAATCCTGGGCCGCCGGCGCGCGCAAGGCCGGCGCCGATCCGGACGCGACCATGAAGGAGCTCAAGGCCCAGCTCGCCAAGTTCCAGTCAGCCGCCGACTAAGCCGGTAGGGCGGATTAGGCGAAGCGTAATCCGCCTTGCGAAGCGCAATCCGCCATTCCGGGCACAACGGCGGATTACGCCTTCGGCTAATCCGCCCCATGAGCCTTATGCGTTGATGACCGAGCTTCAGGCCGAACATCCCAGGACCGAGGCCGCCCCGGCTCGGCGCAACCGCATGGATCAATTCATCGACGGGATCGAGCTGATTGCGGCGATCTTCGTCGGGCTCGTCGCCGTTGACATCTTCGTCTCGGTGATGTTGCGCTATTTCTTCGTCACGTCGATTCCCGACAGCTATGATTTTGGCCGTCTGCTGCTCGGCATCCTCATCTTCTGGGGGATCGCGGCGACGAGCTATCGCGGCACCCACATTACGGTCGATCTCCTCTGGGCCAATGTCGGCCCTCGCTGGCAGCGAGCCATCGACGTGTTCGCGACGCTCGTTTTGTTGTTCGTCGTTTCGGTGCAGACCTACACGCTGTTCGACAAGGTGCGCGGCACCTATAACGACAACGTGCTCACCTTCGAGCTGCACCTGCCGACCTGGCCCTTTTTCGCCGTCGCCTGGGCCGGTGATGTTTCCGCCGTGCTGCTGATCGCGATCCGTACCTATCGGCTGATCTTCCGGCCGGAGCTGATGGCCGACGGCTATCGCATCAAGCCGGTCGAATGAGCCGGCGATGAGCACCGATGCGGTTGCCATCATCGGCTTCCTCGCCCTATTCGCCTTGATGGTGCTGCGCGTGCCGGTCGGCATGGCGATGGGCCTCGTCGGCGTCACCGGTTTCGGCTACATCGTCGGCGGCACGCCGGCGCTGAAGATGATCGGTCAGACGTCGATGCGCACCGTCACCGACTACACCTTCGGCGTCATCCCGATGTTCCTCCTGATGGGCGCCTTCGTCTCCAATTCCGGGATGAGCCGCGAGCTCTTTCGCGCCGCCAACGGGTTCGTGGGGCATCTGCGCGGCGGGCTCGGCATTGCCACGATCGCGGCGTGCGGCGGCTTCGCGGCGATCTCCGGCTCCTCGGTCGCGACGGCGGCGACCTTCTCCACCGTCGCCTATCCGGAGATGCGCCGCTTCGGCTATCCGCAATCCTTCGCCACCGGCGTCATCGCCGCCGGCGGCACACTCGGCGCCATGCTGCCGCCTTCGACCGTGCTCGCCGTCTATGGCATCATCACGGAGCAGGACATCGGCAAGCTGTTCATCGCCGGCATCCTGCCCGGCGTGCTTGCCGCCTGCATGTACATGCTGACGATCGCGGTGCTCGGCTTCGTCCTGCCGGGCTACCTGCCAAGAGCGCCGCGCAAGACCTGGAAGGAAGCGGTCATCGGCTTGCGCGACGTCTGGGCGACGCTGCTCCTCTTCGTCTTCGTCATCGGCGGCCTCTATGGCGGGCTGTTCACGCCGACCGAGGCGGGCGGCATGGGCGCGAGCGGCGCCTTCCTGATCGGCGTGCTGCGCAGGCGCTTGTCGCGCGCCGACATCCGTCGCTCGCTCCTGCAGGCGACGCGCACGGCCGCCGCGGTCTTCACCGTGCTGATCGGGGCGCTCCTGTTCGGGTACTTCCTTACCGTGACGCAGACGCCGCAGAAGGTGACCGAATTTCTCACCCATCTCGGGCTTGGCCGCTACGGCGTGCTGGCGCTCATCATGCTGATGTATCTCGTGCTTGGATGTCTCATGGACGCACTCGCCATGATCATCCTCACCGTTCCGATCATCTTTCCGGTGATCAGGGAGCTCGGCTTCGATCCCATCTGGTTCGGCGTCATCATCGTGATGACGGTGGAGCTCGGCCTCATCCATCCTCCGGTCGGCATGAATGTGTTCGTGATAAAAAGCGTGGTGCAGGACGTGACCTTCAGCACCATCTTCAAGGGCGTGCTGCCGTTCATCCTCACCGATCTGATCCGGTTGGTCATTCTTATCGCCTTCCCGATCATTGCGCTATGGTTGCCGTCGCGGATGTAATCCCTGCCGGCAGACTAGCGACCACAACAGGAGACGACCATGAACTGGACTTTGGCAATTGCCGCAGCCGCCATGGCGGCGGCGCTGGCTGTCGCCGCGCCGCCGACGTTCGCCGCCGATGCGCAGCAAATGGAGGCCAACAAACAGGCGGCGATAGAGTTCTACGACAAGGCGATCAATCAGAAGGATTTCGACGCCGCGTCAAAATATCTCGGCTCCCGCTACGTGCAGCACAATCCCAATGCCGCCGACGGGCCCGAGGGCCTCAAGGCCTTCCTCGGCGTCCTGCGCGAAAAATTCCCCAACTACCACAGCGAGATCAGGCGGTCGTTCGCCGATGGCGACTACGTCATCCTGCACGTCCACAACGTGCCGGTGCCGGGCGCGCGCGGCCGCGCCATCATCGACATTTTCAAATTCGAGAACGGCAAGATCGTCGAGCACTGGGACGTCGCCCAGGAGATTCCCGAGAAGCCCGCCAACAACAACACCATGTTCTGAACGCCGTCACGTCAGCCCGCAAAGCGGCTACCGACGAACGATCGCGGCGCGCGCCGATCCCTTGCATTTGAAGGGACTTTCAGCACGTATACCCTATGCGAGATGGACAGGAACACGCGATGACCCGTTCGACGGTATTCACGAGCAAGCGTTCGCAGGCGGTGCGGCTGCCTAAGGCGGTCGCCTTTCCTCCAGACGTGCACCAAGTGGAAATCATCAAGATCGGCCATGGCCGCTTGGTAAGCCCAGTCGGACGACGATGGGACGATCTGTTTCTTGGCGGCCGGCGCGCCTCCGACGATTTTATGAGCGAGCAGCCCGACATCCCGCTGAAGCGCGCGGACGGCTCTGATCGAGCTAAATCATCCCAATAATAATCGCGGACTGCGACGAATTCAGAAAGGTCAATCATCATGTCAGCCAAAATGGCGCCAAAATCAGGCGAGAAACCGGCGCGCGCGCCGATCGCGGCCGAGGCGTTCTTGCACGCGCTTGCCGACCATGGGATCGACTACTTCTTCGCCAATCCGGGGACCGATTTCCCGCCGGTGGTCGAGGCCTTCAGCCGTGCCGCGCAGTCGAACGCCAAAGTGCCGCGTCCGATCGTCGTTCCGCACGAGAACCTTGCGGTCGCCATGGCGCACGGCGCTTATCTGATGAATGGGCGTGCGCAGGCCGTGATGGTGCACGTCAATGTCGGCACCGCCAATACCATCAACAACATCACCAATCTCAGCCGCGACCGCGCCCCGGTGATTTTGGCGGCGGGCCGCACGCCCGTCACCGAAAGCGGAACATTTGGCAGCCGCTCGCGCCCCATTCATTGGGCGCAAGAGATGTTCGACCAGGCCGGCATGCTGCGCGAGCTGGTCAAATGGGATTACGAGTTGCGCGTGCCGGCGCAAGTCAACGACGTCGTCAGCCGCGCCTGTGAGGTCGCCATGACCAGTCCGCGCGGACCAGTCTATATGGTGCTGCCGCGCGAGCCGTTGGCGGCCGCGCTGAGTGAACCGCTCGCGCCGGTGCGGCCACGGCCCCTGGCGCCGGCGCCGTATCCTGATCCGCAGGCGATCGCGACCCTTGCCGGCTGGATCGCTGCGGCGGAGCGGCCGTTGCTGATCACCTCGAGCCTCGACGCTGACGCGGTGGCGGCGCTGGCCCGGCTTGCCGACCATTGTGCGATTCCGGTGGTGGCGCAAAGCCCGCGCACCGTATGCCTGCCTTCCAGCCATCCGATGCATTTCGGTTTCGAGCCCGGCGCCCTGCTGCGCACCGCCGATCTGGTGATCGTGGTCGAATCCGACGTGCCGTGGATTCCGAGCCTGGAGCGGCCGGCCGACGGCGCCCGCGTCGTTCACATCGGCGAGGATCCGGCCTTCGTGCGCTACCCGATGCGCAGCTTCCCGAGCGATCTGGCCATCAAGGCGAGCGCGGCCAGCGTGCTCTCCGCCCTTGATGCGGCGCTGCAGGCACGACCATCCGCGACCGCGGCGCGGATCGATGCCCGCCGCGCGTCGCTCGCGGAGCGGGGCAAGGCGCGCCGCGAGCAGATCGCCAGGGCGGCCTCGCCGGGCTCCGCGGGCATCTCACCGGCTTACCTCAGCCGCGCCATCAGCGACGCCGTGGGCACCGACGCCATCATTTTCAACGAGTATCCGCTCCTCCTCGATCACTGTCCGCGCGAGCGGCCGGGCACGTTCTTCGCGCTCAGTCCGGCGGGCGGCCTCGGTTGGGGCCTCGGCGCCGCGCTCGGCGCCAAGCTCGCCGAGCCCGAGCGGCTCGTCGTCGCAACCATTGGCGACGGTGCCTACATGTTCACCAATCCGACCGCCTGTCATTGGGTCGCCGACGCCTACAAGCTGCCGGTGCTCACCGTGATCTTCAACAACAGCCGCTACGGCGCGGTGCGCAAGGCCACGCTCTCCATGTTCAAGGACGGCGCCGCCGGCGAGGACGACGGGCGCTTCCTCGCCGACCTTAATCCGAGCCCGCCCTTCGAGGCGTTGGTTCAGGCGCAAGGCGGGCACGGCGAACGCGTCGAACATCCGGCCGATTTGCCCGCCGCGCTCGCCCGCGCCCGCGACGCGGTGGTCAACCAGCGCCGCCAGGCGCTGCTCAACGTCATTTGTCCGTATTAGGGCTCACAGCATGAAAGCCGGCGTGGCTTCTGATAGCTTGCCGCCCATGGAACTAACCCGTCCCGCGTCCGACGACTCTGCTTCCAAGGCGTCCGACGAGCCCCATCGCGTCACGCCGATGATGGAGCAGTACGTCGAGATCAAGGCCGCCAATCCGGATTGCCTCCTGTTCTACCGGATGGGGGATTTCTACGAGCTGTTCTTTACCGATGCGGAGGTCGCCTCGCGCGCGCTCGGCATCATGCTGACCAAGCGCGGCAAGCATCTCGGCCGCGACATTCCGATGTGCGGCGTGCCGGTCGAACGCGCCGAGGAATATCTGCACCGGCTGATTGCCCAGGGCCATCGGGTCGCCGTCTGCGAGCAACTGGAGGACCCGGCCGAGGCGAAGAAGCGCGGCGGCAAAAGCGTCGTGCGGCGCGACGTGGTGCGGCTGGTGACGCCCGGCACGCTCACCGAGGACACGCTGCTCGACGCCAAGCGCAACAATTATCTCCTCGCGATCGCCCGCGCCCGCGCCTCCTCGGCGCAGGAAGGGAGCCGCTTCGCGCTGGCCTGGATCGATATCTCGACCGGCGAGTTCCGCATTGCCGAATGCGACCGCTCGGGCCTCATGGCCGATGTCGCGCGGCTCGAGCCGAGCGAGATCATCGTCGCCGACGCGCTCTATGAGGATCCTGAACTTGCGCTCTATCTGCGCTCGCTGCCCGCGGTGACGCCCCTGCCGCGTGACGTCTTTGACGGCGCCAGCGCCGAGCGGCGGCTCACGTCCTATTTCGCGGTGGCGACGAGCGATGCCTATGGCGCGCTCTCGCGGCTCGAGCGCACGGCCGCCGCCGCTTGCGTCACCTATGTCGAGCGCACCCAGCGCGGCAAACGTCCGCCGCTCTCTCCGCCGCAGCGCGAGCCGCAGGGCGCCACGCTCGCCATCGATCAGGCGACCCGCAGCAATCTCGAGCTCGTGCGCACGCTCGCCGGCGAGCGCCGCGGCTCGCTCCTCGCTGCCATCGATCGCACCGTCACGGCGGCAGGCTCCCGCCTCCTGGCGCAGCGCGTCGCCGCGCCGTTGACCGATCCGCAGGCGATAGCCCGGCGGCTCGATGCGGTGGAATGGCTGTTTGCCGATGCGCTCACGCGGCGGGAGCTACGGCAGCGCCTGCAGGCCGCGCCCGACGTCGCCCGCGCGCTCGCCCGGCTCGTGGTCGGACGCGGCGGTCCGCGCGAGCTCGCCGCGATGCGCGACGGGCTCATCGCCGCGGCTGAGCTTGGCCACGCTCTCGTCGCGCGCCCCGATCTTGCAGCCGAAATCGGCGAGGCTGCCTTGGCGCTCGGCCGTCCCGATCAGGCGGTCGCGGCCGAGCTCGCTGCGGCGCTCACCGACGAACTCCCGGCGCTCAAGCGCGATGGCGGCTTTGTGCGCGCGGGTTACGACCCGGCGCTCGACCAGGTCCGCGCGCTGCGCGATGAGTCGCGCCGGGTCGTCGCCGCGCTGCAGGCGCGCTATGCCGAGGAGACCGGCATTCGCGCCCTGAAAATTCGTCACAACAATGTGCTCGGCTATTTCGTCGAGGTGACCGCGCAGCATGGCGACAAGCTGATGTCGCCGCCGCTCAACGCGCGCTTCATCCATCGCCAGACGCTTGCGGGGCAAGTGCGCTTCACCTCGACCGAGCTTGGCGAGCTCGAAGCGAAAATCGCCAGCGCCGCCGACCGCGCGCTGGGGCTCGAGCTTGACATCTTCGAGCGCCTTTCCGGCATCGTCACGGCGGCGAGCGCGGAGATCAAGGCGGCCGCCGAGGCGCTGGCGGTGATCGATGTCGCCTCAGCGCTCGCCGAGCATGCGGCCGAGCAGGATTACGTGCGCCCCGAGGTCGATGCGACGCTGTATTTCAGCATCGTCGGCGGACGCCACCCGGTCGTCGAAGCCGCGCTCAAGCGCGACGGCGGCCCCTTCGTTCCCAACGACGGCGAGCTCTCGCCGCAAGCGGGCGAGGGCGCCGGCCGCATCTGCCTGCTCACCGGTCCCAACATGGCCGGCAAGTCGACCTTCCTGCGGCAGAATGCGCTCATCGCCGTGCTGGCGCAGATGGGCAGCTTCGTGCCGGCCCGCCGCGCGCATATCGGCGTCGTCGACCGGCTGTTCTCGCGCGTCGGCGCCGCCGACGATCTCGCGCGTGGGCGCTCGACCTTCATGGTCGAGATGGTCGAGACTGCCGCGATCCTGAACCAGGCGACTGAGCGCTCCCTCGTCATCCTCGATGAGATCGGCCGCGGCACCGCCACCTTCGACGGGCTCTCGATTGCCTGGGCGACCGTCGAGCACCTGCACGAGACCAATCGTTGCCGCGCCTTGTTCGCCACGCACTTTCACGAGCTGACCGCGCTCGCCGCCAAGCTGACGCGCCTGTTCAACGCGACCATGCGCGTGAAGGAATGGCAGGGCGATGTCGTGTTCCTACACGAGGTCGTGCCGGGTGCCGCCGACCGCTCCTACGGCATCGCGGTGGCGAAGCTTGCCGGTCTGCCGGCGAGCGTCATCGAGCGCGCCAAGCTCGTGCTGGCGCAGCTCGAGGCCGAGGACCGCATCTCCCCGGCCCGCCGCCTCATCGACGATCTGCCGCTGTTTCGCGCCGCCCGACCGGCCGCGCCCGCCGTCAAGGACCCCGCACTCGATGGGCTTCTGGCCGTGCTCACAACGCTCAATCCCGACGAGCTGTCGCCGCGCGACGCACTGGAGGCGCTTTACGCGCTCAAGGCCAAGCTTGCTGCCGCGCAGCGGCAATAGGGGACCTTGATTTGTCCATTTTTCTCCCGTGTTGTCGGTAGTCGCAACCGCCCG
Source organism: Xanthobacteraceae bacterium (assembly GCA_052148715.1). Taxonomy (GTDB): domain Bacteria; phylum Pseudomonadota; class Alphaproteobacteria; order Rhizobiales; family Xanthobacteraceae; genus JBKQHQ01. The sequence goes on from JBKQHQ010000144.1 coordinate 51,269, forward strand.
GCCATGACCGCGCGGAGCAACCAACCTGGGAGGATTCTATGGTTCGCAAGCTATTGATCGGCGCCGCTTCGGCCGCGGCTCTCGTGCTCGCCACGGCCGCGTTCGCGCAGCAGTTCGGCACGGCCGCCGAAGCCAAGGCGCTGCTCGAGAAGGCGGTCGCCGCCATCCAGGCCGACAAGGCCAAGGCGCTGGACGCGTTCGCCAAGGCCGACGGCGGTTTCAAGGACAAGGACCTCTACGTCTTCTGCTTCAACGTCCCCGACGGCAAGATCAACGCCGGTCCGGTCCCGGCGGGCACGGATGTCCGAACGCTCAAGGACAAGACCGGCAAGGCGTTTGGTCAAGAGATGTTCGACACCGTGAAAGAGGGGAGCATCGGCGCGGTCAGTTACATGTTCCCCCGGCCTGGCGGAACGGATCCAGTCGCCAAAGTGTCGTTTGTTACTAAAGCCGGCGACACGGCCTGCGGCGTGGGCTACTACAAATAGTCCTTCCACGCGTTCCGATAGGCTACATCGGAACGCGTTTAGTGTTCTTTCAGGAGAAGTCTGCCTCTCGGGCGTGGCCCGAGGGGAGACCTCGGTCTTTCCTGCCAATCGCCCAAGGAAAATTGCCGTAGCATCAATCTTGTCGTCTTACCTCGACGCGCCATATCAGGCGCGTTCATCGTTACCCCACCGCCAACGCGGCGGCTCGCCCTTCAGCCAGCACACCCCAACGAGAAGACCGGAAAGGACGGCGACGTAGGCAAGGTAGGCGCCGAGCTCCGCGCTGGGCGGAAAAACGAATGAGCCAACGACGAGCAGCCCAGCGAAGACGGCCAAGACCAGCCAGCCTTGCCAAGCGTTGGGGATGCCCCAGCCCCAACCGTAGCGCTTGGCGGGGAACCAATAATTGTGCTCAGTCTGCATCGCCATTCCAACGTAGCTCAACTCGTCAGCCGAGCGCCAGATACGTGCCGAACCCGGCAATCAGCAGGACCAAGACCGCCGACAGGATCAACTCGGTACGCACCCTGCCTGGGGAGTGCGTCTCCGGGTCGTCGAGCAGCCGCCCGGTGCGGACGAAGCGCACGGTTGCGAGCACGATCAGCGCCAAGCCGCCAAAGATGAGCGCCAGCCCGTCGTAGCGGCCGAGTGGTTCCGAAAGCCTATCGATGTGCAATCGTTGCGCCGCCTCGGGGGAGGCGGTGGTTGCAATCGTCAGGACGAAGAGATTGAACTTCTCGACAACAAACCCGAATGCAATCACGGCGATGCCGGTGCGCACCCAGGCGAGAAACGTCCGCTCATTGGCCGCATGGTCGCCATAGCCGCGGATCATGAGGCGCCTCGTGTGTTCAGCATCATGGCGGGCTCGTTGCTTTGGTCGCGACGGCGTTGAGCGCGGCGGCTAGCGCGGTGACGGTCCAATCAACCTCGGCGCCGAGTCCGTGCCGCTTTGCGAGCCAGCTCGGTTCATTGTAGGAGAGCCATACCCTGCCGGCGGCATCCTCGTAGACTAGTGCCTTTAACGGCAGATCGATGCCAATCGTCTGGTTGGCCTGCATCAGCGGTGTGCCGCCCTTGGCATTGCCAAAAATCAGGACCGCGGTCGGCCGCAGCGGCATGCCGACCTGCGCGCCTCCCGCCGCGTGATCGATGCGCGCAAACACGGTCAGGCCCTTGGCCTTGATCTCGGCTTCGAGCCGATCCATCGTTTCCTTCGGCCCAAAGGTGCTCGGCAGGGTCGTCAATCCATCTGCGGCCATGGCGTATGCTCCCGCTAGCGCGATCCCGTCATTAGGAGCATTTCCTGGAAAAGTGGACACCGGTTTTCCGCAGGAAATGCGACCAAATATAGAGAATTAGAGCGCTTCCCGGTTCAACGTAATCGGGAAGCGCTCTAATGCGACGATCCCGCCCGTCGCCAATGGGCGTGTACTCCATTCCATTGATTGCCTCATCAGCCGGTCCGGGCGCGCGGCGTGCCGTGTCCTCGTGCGGGGTCTTCGCAAGCCGCTCGCCCCAGCCCCGCGATCCAGCATTCGCGGTCGGTCAGCGAACCTCCCTGCGCTCAGAGCCTCGAGGCGGTAAGGTTAAGTATATTATCATTTCACGATATTCCGACAAAATGCTGAAATAGAGCAAGCGTGAATCCGCGGCCGCGGACGCGACGACGCCTGCTTGGCCCTATCCAGGCGGGGGCGAGATCACGCATACTTGTTGCTCTCTTGGATGGCTGGGGACGGTGATGTGGGATTGGCTCGCAACATGGTTGGACCTCGTGCCGCCGGAATTCCGCGGCCAGACCATTTCCGGCGTGCTGGCAGCATTCGCGATCTTGGGGGCCATTCTCGGCGGGATGATCAGAGGTCGGTTCAACCAACGCAAATTGCAAAGGATGGCGAACGAGGTGGAGCAGGGGGAGCGGGCGCTGGGGGGGCTGCTCAATAGGCTCGGCCAGGACGACGCGGCGTTGTGGACGACATTCCCGATCCAGCTCCCTTTTAAGAATTTCAATGCACGTATCGAACGAGCCGCCGTGCCGATCCTGACCGTGGCCAACCTGAAAGGCGGCGTCGGCAAGACCACGCTGCTCGTCGATTTTGCCGGCTATTTGAGTCGGCTCGGAAAGCGGGTCCTGCTCATCGATCTCGACTATCGAGGTGCCTTGACTGCCATGCTCCGGTCAGGCGGGTCCCCGAGAGCGTCGAAGGCGAATGAGCTGCTCAAGCGGGACCCGAGCTTCAGCAGGCTCACCGATCTCATGGAGGACCTCTCGCCGCAACTCCCCAACTGCTACTTGGTGCCGGCCTTCTATGAGTTGGCCCGTTTCGAGGACCTGCTGGTGACCAGTTGGATGATCCGCGAGGGCGGCGACGACATACGCTATCGATTGGCGCGCGTGCTGCTGGACGACCGGGCTCGGCAAAGGTTCGATGTAGTCCTTATCGATGCTCCGTCACGGCTTACGACCGGCATGGTCAACGCGCTGTGCGCCAGCACGCACCTCCTCGTTCCCACGACCTTCACGGCTCCTGCGGTGGATGCGGTTGAAAATTTCTTGACCGTGATCAAAAGCACCTTCGTTGGCAATCTCAACCCTAAGCTCAAGGTTATCGGGGTGCTGGAGACTTTAAGTTCCCCGTCAATCGAGGGCCAAACGCGGGAGCAGGCGCACCGCACCATCGCGGACAGCTTGCAGAAGTCGTTCCCGGATGTCCGGGTGCTCGACAACAGTATCCCACGCCGTACAGCGTCGGGGGCAGAAGGCGGCAGCGTCTTTGACAGCATCCCGGAATTGGACGTGGTCTTCAACGAGATTAGAGAAAAGATCGGCCTCTGAAGGTTGGTCAGAGCGCTCGCGTGCAGCATCTGTCTAGCGCTAATTCTTCGACAGCGTGCCGTAGGCGACGATGGTGTTGCCGCGGATCGTGCCGAACCATCCCAAGTCGAGATTGTCGCCTTCGCGCGCCAGGGTGATGGTGCCGTCCGGGCAGCGGCCGCCCTGGTCGGCGCGGCCCATGGTGATGATCTCGACGAAAAAGACGTACGACTTCGTTGACCCGACGCGGGTGAGCTTGCCCGCACAACCGAGGTCGCTGTAGGTCGTTTGCGCCCCTTTGGCGCTGATGGCGATCTCGAACTTGAACGGCGTCGTGCTGCCGACTTGGTTGAGCTGACCGCTCCAGGTGCCGGTGACGTTGGGGCCTGCCGGCGCCGAGTGCTTCGTGCTCTTGGGTGCAGGAGCCGGCGGGCTTGCTCCGGGCGGCTCCTGTGCGGTCGCCGGCGCAATGGCGGTTGCCGCGGCGAGCATCAGCGTCGTCGCGCCGGCACGAAAGATTTGGATCATGGTTGCTTCCCTCAAGTCGATCAGGCCGCGTATTGGAGGGCAGGCGCGCCGGTCGGCGCGATAGTTGGTGCTCGCAACGCCCCCCAGATTGCCATAGATACTAGGGCCCCGCATTGTGGAGAACAATTCTATGGCTCATGAGGAAGCCCGCGGCCGGCAGGGGCCGGCCAAGCTTGTCATCCGCAATATCGGACTGCTGCTGAGCGGGGACCTGCGAAAACCCATCCTTGATGCGGATACCATCGTCGCGGTCGACGGCCGGATCAGCGCGGTCGGACGCGGCAAGGATGTCGATACGGCGCAGGCGACGACGGTTGTCGACGCCAACGGCACCGCGGTTGCGCCCGGATTGATCGACAGCCACGTCCATCCGGTCGCGGGCGACTGGACGCCGCGGCAGAATCAGCTGGGTTGGATCGATAGCTTCCTGCATGGCGGCGTCACGACCATGATTTCAGCCGGCGAGGTGCATACCCCCGGCCGCCCGCGCGATATCGTCGGCCTCAAGGCCATGGCGGTCTTCGCCCAGCGCGCGTTTTCGGCCTTCCGGCCGAGCGGCGTCAAGGTTCATGCCGGCGCTCCTTGCATCGAGCCCGGCATGGTGGAGGAGGATTTTAGGGAGCTCGCCGCCGCCGGCGTCAAGCTTCTCGGCGAGGTCGGCCTTGGCGGCGTCAAGGACGGTCCGACGGCGCGCAGGATGGTGGATTGGGCGCGCAAATACGGCATCCAGAGCACGATCCATACAGGCGGTCCGTCGATTCCCGGCTCCGGCCTGATCGACAAGGACGTGGTGCTGGAGGTCGACACCGATGTGGTCGGCCACATCAACGGCGGGCATACGGCGTTGCCGGATGGTCAGATCCGCTGCATCTGCGAGGGCTGCCGCCGCGGCCTCGAGCTCGTGCATAACGGCAACGAGCGCGCGGCCCTCTTTACGCTTCGGATTGCCAAGGAAATGAACCAGCTCGAGCGCGTCATTCTGGGGACCGATGCGCCGGCCGGCTCCGGCGTGCAGCCGCTGGGCATCGTCCGCATGGTGGCGATGCTGTCGTCGCTCGGCGACGTGCCCGCCGAGATCGCCTTCTGCTTTGCCACCGGCAACACCGCGCGTCTGCGCACGCTCGATTGCGGCCTCGTCGAGGTCGGGCGGTCGGCGGATTTCGTTTTCATGGACAAGGCCCAGCACTCCGCCGGCAAGGATCTGCTCGACAGCGTTGCCCTCGGCGATCTGCCCGGCATCGGCATGACGATCATCGACGGCATCGTGCGCACCGAGCGCAGCCGCAACACGCCGCCGGCGACCAAGCTGCCGGCGCTCGTCGCGACCTGATTGCCGTGGTTGACTGGACGCTTCGACACTCGGCCGCGGCCGATGCTGGAAGAAAGGCGGCCGACCGGCTTGAGGGCGCTCGCTGCAGCTGACGCGTGTCATTGCGAGGGCGCCCAGCGCCTGCGGCGATCGCGCGCCACAGGCACGAGATTGCCTCGCTTCGCTCGCAATGACATCTACGGCCGCTCAGCGCAGTTTCTTGAGCAGCGTGAGCAGGACTTCGCGCTCATTTTCCGTCAGGGGCGCGAGCGTCTCCTCGCTGATCGCGGCGGCCTTGGCGAGCATCTGCTCGGTCAGCGCGCGGCCGTTCTTGGTCAGGGCCACGATGAGACGGCGGCCGTCGCCGGGATCGGGTTGCGTCTGCGTGAGGCCGCGGACGGTCAGCCGATCCACCACTCCCTTGATGGTCGCAACGTCCATGGCGGTTAGCCGCCCGAGCAGGTTCTGCGAGCAGGGACCGACTTCGAAGAGCTTCGACAATGCGGCCCACTGGGTCGGCGTGGTGTCATCGCCGATCCCGCGCGTGAATAAGGTCGTGTGGCGCTGGTTGACCTGGCGCAGGATGAAGCCGATTTGCTCGTCGAGACTATAGGCGGGCGCGCCATTCTTTCGGCGGCGCTTCACGGCGGTCAAAACGCTCATCCATTCCCCCCGGTCGTTGCCTTGCAGTGCTCTTTATCCGCTCACGTCAAACCGCGAGATAGGTGTCGCGGATCTCGGGGCTGGCCTCAAGCTCCGCCATCGTTCCGCCGAAGCGGATACGGCCCTTCTCGATGATATAGACTCGATCCGAGATGAGCTTGGCGAAATGCAAGTTCTGCTCGGACAACACGACGCTCAGACCCTCGCGCTTCAGGGCGAGGATGGCGCGCGCCATCTGCTCGACGATTTTTGGCGCGAGGCCTTCCGACGGCTCGTCGAGCAGCACAAGCGAAGGGTTGCCCATCAGCGTGCGCGCGATGGTCAGCATCTGCTGCTCGCCGCCACTCACGCGGCCGCCCGGGCGGTCACGCATTTCGGCGAGGTTGGGAAACAGCGTGAACAACTTTTCCCGCGTCCAGGTCGGCGCCGTGGGCCGCGGCGCCTGCTCGCCGACCATCAGATTCTCGTCCACGGTGAGCTCGGAGAAAATCCGCCGATCTTCCGGCACGTAGCCAAGGCCGCGGCGCGCGATTTGGTGGGTCGGCAGTCGCGATATATCCTCGCCGTCGAAGACGATCCGGCCTTCGCGCGATGCGACGAGACCGACAATCGAGCGCAGCGTCGTGCTCTTGCCCGCGCCGTTGCGGCCGAGGAGGGCGATCACCTCGCGTTCGGGGACATCGAGCCCTATGTCGAACAGGATATGGGCCGGTCCGTAGCGGCTGTTGAGACCGGAGACCGAGAGCCTCATGCGGGTGCACCCTCGATATTGCGCGCATCGTAGACCGTGCCGTCGCCGAGATAGACGGTCCGCACGTCGGGGTTGCGGCGGACCTCCTCCGGCGTGCCGCGGGCGATCAGCACGCCGCGATCGAGCACCATGATGCGGTCCGCGTGCTCGAACACGACATCCATGTCGTGCTCGGTAAAGAGGACCCCGATCGATTGCTCGCGGGCAATGCGCGCGGTCAGGCGCATCAGCTCCGTGCGCTCCTTCGGCGCCATGCCGGCGGTCGGCTCATCCATCAGCAGGAGTTTCGGTTTGTTGGCGAGCGCGATAGCGAGTTCGAGGCGCTTGAGATTGCCATAGGCAAGCTCGCCGCACGGCCGTTCGGCTTCATCGAGCATGCCGACAAGATCGAGGAGTTGGTCGGCCTCCGCTTGATGACAGCGGCCGGCAAAGCGATGCAGCATGAAAAGCTCACGATAGTCGGACAGCAACGCCACCTGCACGTTCTCGCGCACCGTCATCGACGCGAATGTCGCGGTGATCTGAAACGTCCGGCCGACGCCGAGGCGCCAGATGGCGCGCGGCGGCGTCCCGGTCGTGTCGTGATCGAGGATGCGGATGCGGCCGACATCGGGCGGGATTTGCCCGCTGAGCATGTTGAAGCAGGTGCTCTTGCCGGCGCCGTTCGGGCCGATGAGCGCGAGAATCTCGCCGGCGTCGAGCGCGAAGGATACGTCCCTGACCGCGTGGACGCCGCCATACGACTTCGACAGTCGTTCGGCCAGTAAGAGCGGTGCACCGGCGGTCATTGCGCGGCTTCCATCTTTGCCTGGCCGAGCTTCGCCTTGCCGCTTCGCGCCAGCCCGCGCGACATCAGCTCCTCGGTGAACCCGACGATGCCTTTCGGGAACGCGACGACGAGCCCCACGATGATCAGGCCGAGGACCAGCTTGGAATAGTCGGTCTGGCTCATGAGCCAGATGGCGAGCGTCTTGTAGACGACAGCGCCGACGATGGCGCCGGAAACGGTCTCGATGCCGCCGAGCAGCACCATCACGAGCCCATCGACCGAATTGGAGATCGCCAGGTTTTCAGGAAACACGCTGCCCTTGAGAAATGCGAGGAGGGCGCCGGCGAAGGCTGCGAACGTGCCGGCGATCGCGAAGGCGATCCATTGCGTCGTCTTGCGGTCGATACCGATCGCCTCCGCCCGCAAGACGGAATCCCGCGTTGCCCGCAAGCCGTAGCCGAACGGCGCGAACACGAGCACGCGCAGCGCCGCGATGGCCAGAACGGCGACGGCGAGCGTGAGATAGTAGAAGCCGGTCGGGTTGGCCGCCCACGCCGACGGCCATACGCCGAGAATGCCGTTGTCGCCGCCGGTGACCTCGATCCACTGGACGGCGATCGACCAGGCGATCTGCGCGAAGGCAAGCGTCAGCATCGCGAAATAGACCCCGGACAGGCGCACGCAAAACCAACCGCACACGATCGCGCCGCCAAGCCCGAGCAAGGGGCCGAGCAGCAAAGCGAGCTCCATCGGCAAGCCGGCACCCTTGGCGAGGAACGCCGCGCCATAGGCGCCGAGCCCGAAATAGGCGGCATGGCCGAACGAGGCGAGCCCGCCGACCGTCATCAGGAATTGGAGGCTTGCGGCGAACAGCGTGAAGATGAGAATCTCCGCGCCGACGGTAAGCGCATATTTGCCGGCGCAGAGCGGCAACGCGGCCGCCACGGCGACGATCGCCGCCACGGCAATCCGTTCGCGCGTCGTCATCGGCCGCCACGGTCGAATGCTGAGGCCCACGGTCTGACGCACCGGTCCCTCGGGCCGGCCGAGCAGCCCGAAGGGGCGTACGACCAGCACGCAGGCCATGACGAGGAAGACGAGAACGAGCGAAATTTTTGGAAAGATCAGGATGCCGAAGGCGTTGAGCTCCGACACGATCACCGCGGCGATGAAGGCGCCGAGCACGTTGCCGAGTCCGCCGATCACGACCACGACGAACACCTCGACGATGATGCTCAGATCCATCGCGTGGCTCGCCGCGTCGCGCGGGATCTGCAACGCGCCGCCGAAGCCCGCCAAGAAGACGCCGAGTGCAAAGACGCTGGTGAACAGCCATTTCTGATTGACGCCCAGCGCGGCCACCATGTCGCGGTCCTGCGTCGCCGCCCGCACGAGGACGCCCCAGCGCGTCCGGTAGAAGATTAGCCAAAGCACGCCGAGAACCGCAGGCCCGAGCCCGACGAGCAGCAGATCGTAGGCCGGAACGGCGAGGCCCAGAATATCGACGGCGCCGCGAAAACCCGGCGCGCGGGGGCCAACCAGATCCTCCGGTCCCCAGATCAGGAGAACGAGGTCCTCGACGACCAGTGTCACGCCAAAGGTCGCCAGCAGCTGAAACAGCTCTGGTGCGCGATAGATGCGGCGCAGCAGAACCATCTCGAGGAGCGTGCCGAGCAGCGCGGTGGCGAGCGCCGCGGCGACGAGCCCGCCCCAGAAGCCAACTGCGCCGGCGAAGCGCTGCGTCAAGGTGTAGGCGATGTAGGCGCCGATCATATAGAAGGCGCCGTGCGCGAAATTCACGATCCGCGTCACGCCGAAGATGATCGACAGGCCCGACGCCACGAGAAACAACGAGGAGGCGGACGCTAGTCCCGTCAGAAACTGGACGACCAGGAATTCCACGGAAGACCTTCTGCCCTACGCTGCTCGCAGCCAACAATCGCTCCCGTCATGGCCTTGCCTGTCACGGCCATCCACGACTTTTGACGCGGCGAAGCAAGTCGTGGATGGCCGGAACAGGTCCGGCCATGACGCGGAAGAACCGCGTCAGTTCGACGGGCGCATCGATTTCGTTTCCTCCTCGCTCGGCAGGTATTTGGCGCCGTCGCGGTAGGTGACGTCGACCAGCACGCCCTTGCCGTCCTTCAGGGCGGTCTTGCCGACGAAGGTGCCGAGCGTCGATTGATGATCGACCTTGCGATAGACGATCGACCCGAACGGAGTCATCACGCCGATGCCCTCGGCCGCGTCGACGAGCTTTTCGGTATCGGTCGAACCGGCCTTGGCGATGATGGCCGCGATCGACTTAAAGGTCGTGTAACCGACGACCGAGCCGAGCCGCGGATAGTCGTTGAATTTCGCCTGATAGGCCTTGAGGAAGGCGTCATGCTCGGGCGTGTTGACCGCGCTCCACGGATAGCCGGTGACGATCCAGCCGGTCGGGGTCTCCTCCTTCAGCGGATCGAGATATTCGGGCTCGCCGGTGAGAAAACTCACCACGGCGCGGTCCTTGAACAGGCCGCGCGTGTTGCCCTCGCGCACGAACTTCACGAGGTCGGCGCCGAAGGTGACGTTGAGGATCGCGTCAGGCGACTTGCTGGCGAGCGCCTGGACGAACGCGCCGGCGTCGATCTTGCCTTGCGGCGGCCACTGCTCGTCGACCCACTCGATGTCGGGGCGCTTGGCCGAGAGGAGCTTTTTGAAGACGGCAACGGCCGACTGGCCATATTCGTAGTTGGGCGCGATCGTCGCCCATTTCTTGGCCGGGAGCTTGGCCGCTTCCTCGGCCAGCATGGCGGCCTGCACATAGTTGGAGGGTCGCAAGCGAAAGACGTAGCGGTGCCCCTGGCTCCAGGTCACGGCGTCGGTCAAAGGCTCGGCGGCGAGGAAAAACACCTTTTTCTGCTTGGCAAAGTCGGACACGGCGAGCCCGATATTGGAGAAGAAGGTGCCGGCGAGCAGCACGACCTCATCCTTCGAGACGAGCTCGTTTGCCGCGGTCACGGCGTCGGCCGGCTTGCCGCCGTCATCCTTGGAGATGACGACGAGCTTCTTGCCGAGCACGCCGCCTGCCGCATTGATCTCTTCGACCGCGAGCTGCCAGCCTTTGCGATAGGGCTCCGTGAAGGCCGGAAGCCCCGAATAGCTGTTGATCTCGCCGATCTTGATCTCGCTTTGCGCACGGGCCGCCGTCGTGGCCCCCGCGGCGATGAGCAGTGCGAGCACCGCCGACAAGCGCAATCCAGATTTCATCTTGCTCTCCTTCTGTTTGCGAGGATGTCGCTCGACCGCCACCGGCGCGGCCTAGCGCAATCCGTCTTCGCCTTTGATCTGATCCTTCGTCAGCCCGCCGACCCGCGGCAGCGGCCTCCCTCCATCGGTGACCGCGACCGCGACCACGATCTCGTTGGCGCCCGGCGCATCGGTGATGCGCACCTCCATGCCGTCGAAATGGCTGCGCACGAAGGCGGCGTCCTTGTGCCCGAGCGGGACGTCGAGCGGAACGCCGGGCCCGCCGCGTTTTTTCGATGACGGGATCAGGGCCGCACCCTTGCCGAGGATTTTCCGCAAGGGCGCGCCGAGCTTTGGATGCAGGATGGCGGCGGCATGCTCGAGCTCACCGTTTTCACCGACCGCCGCCGCCTTGCCGTAACTTTCCGCCTTCGCGCCGGGAATCCCCAACGCCGCGACCGCGCGTTCGCCCAAGAGCTGGCCGAGCTCCTCACCGATATCGATCAGGGGACTGAGATCCTCGACATATCGCCCCGCGAACGGGTTTTCGATCACCGCGACGGCCGCCGCCCGGCGCACCGGCGGGTCGACCGGCCGACCCATCTCGCTGCGGGTCTCCTCGACGATGGTCACGATTTTTCGCACCTTGCTCTTCAACGGAGCCCCTCCTCCATTTCATAACGATGTTTATCGTTGTCATCGCCCGCGCAGGCGGGCGACCCAGTAACCACTGCGTCGCGAAGGAGGCATGGCCTGGGCTCCATTCGCTTGGCACACGGCGTACTGGGTGCCCCGTCTTCGCGGGGCATGACGAATGAGAGGTCGACGAGCGGAGGGGAGCAACGCTGTTCGTCGACGACCTGCGTCGTTCCTTGCAAATGCAGTGCCGCGGCGATGATCGGCCCGTCGGCGATCAGATCACGGGCGCGGGCGGCGCCGGCCGCGAGGGCTTGCGCGATTTCGACGGCGGACAGCGCCGCGACCGTCCGCGTGACGAGGCGGGCTCCGAGATCGTTGTCCGGCGCCAGCTCAGCCGCCGGCCGTCGCCCAACGGCGGGGTGGTTGGGCAGGTCGACTGCATTGGCAACAATGGTGGCCGCCGCATCGGCCTGCGCAGCCGAGCGCGCGAGCACCGTGACGGCATCGGCGATGCCGAGCGAGAAGCTGCGGCCGCGCCAGCCGCTCGTGGCGAGCCCGCGGACCCGGTCCTCGGCGCGGAGCGTCAGGGCGCCGAACAGGCCCGGCCGATCCGGCCGGTCGACCATCCCGACCGTAAAACGCTCGCCCGGCGCAAGATGGAGCGCGATGTCGCCGCCGTTATTGACATAGGCGCGAGCAAGGTCTGCGGCGTCGGTCATGGCATCGAGGATTTCTTGCGCAACCGCACCGGCGACCGCAGCCATCGGCGTGATGAAGGTCGTGGGCGCAAAGGGCGCGACCGCATCATGCATGCGCCGCGCTACGCTTCCTAGCAGCCGGCAATGATCGGGATCGACCGGCGCGCGCAATAGTGCGAGCTCAGCGCACAACTCGTCCAGCAGCCCGTCGAACCGCCGGGCAGCGGCGGCGTAGGCGGTCCGCACCGCATCGCTGCGTCCAAAGCCTTCGACGATGAGGTCGATCGGTCCGTCCTGCAAATGAAGCCGGCGACCGTCGGCCAGCATGGCGATCTGCTGCCTCATCCGTGCGATCTCCGCGCGACGTTTGGCGCGAGCGGCCATGGATTGTCGCCGCGCTGCGGGATCTGCCGCCGTGCAGTGTCGACGCCGAGCGAGGCGAGGGGGCGCACCTCGTCCATGTGGCCGCCGAGCGCCGCATAGTCGGCTAGCTTGAGCGTGAACTCGATCGGCGCCACGAGCGCCGGCGTCGGCACGTAGCCGAAAGCGTTCTCCGGCACGCGGGCCACATCGACCATGAAGGTGATGCCGCCGCCCGGCCACACATAGACCGGCGCGCCGCCGCACGTCACATAGGTCAGCGCCTCCTTGACCGATCGGGTGAGGCGCACCGGATTTTCCGTCACGCCGGCGCGCAGCGATCCGCCGGCCCCGCCCATGAACAGTACGCTGCACAAAGCCGGCTCGCAGTTTTCCTTGATGCGCTCGACCGACTCCTGCAAGTTTTCCGGCAGGGAGCGCTCGATCGGCTTGAGCGCGTCATCAAGCTCGTAATAGCTGAATTGCTCGCCGGTGGTGCTCACCATCAGGAGCCTCATTCCGGCCCAAGCCTCCTTCGGGTCGAACGGCCCGAGGATTGCGAGCGGATCGGAGATGTTGGTGCCGCCCCAACCGGTGCCGGGCTCGGCGACCTGAAAATAGCGTCCCGGTGTGGAGCGCCGGCCCTTCAGCTTGATGCCGGTGTCGGGAATGCCCAAGACCTTGCCGGCCTGATGCTCGGACAGCACGCCGGTGATGTGATCGTCCACCACGACCACGTCGTCGACCTTACCGAGCCATTGCTTGGCGAACATGCCGATCGTCGCCGAGCCGCAGCCGACGCGCATGCGCTCCTCGGGCGCGCCGTTGACGATCGGCGGCAAGCCTGCCTGCACGACGACGGTGGCGCCGTCATCGATGGCAAGCTCCGCGGCCGCGCCATTGCACAGCGCCAACAGGGTGTCGCAGGTGACGCGTCCTTCCTTCTTGCTGCCGCCGGTCAGGTGATGGACACCGCCAAGCGAAAGCATCTGCGAGCCGTATTCACCGGTCGTCACGTGGCCGACCGGCTGACCCTCCGCGCGCACCAGGCTGCGCTCGGGGCCGAGATGACGGTCGGTGTCGATCTTCACCTTGACGCCGCAGTAGCTGAAAATGCCCTCGGTCACGACGGTCACCATGTCGACGCCGTCTACCTCCGACGAGACGATGAACGGCGCCGGCTTGTAGTCCGGATAGGTGGTGCCGGCGCCGATCGCGGTCACGAAGTTTTCCGGTGCGGCAACGATGCCGCCGTCCCAGTCGGCGTTCTTATGGAACGGGACGACGCTCATACCCTCCGTCAAGGCGCGGTCGAGAATCACGTGTGGGTCGAGGCGAACCAGCTTTCCGTCGTGATTGGCGTAACGGTCGCAGGCGCCGGCGGCGCCGGGTCTGATGTAGCACATCACCGGACAGGCATCGCAACGGATCTTATCGTCGCGCGCTGCGCCTTCGGCGGGATCGGCGGTGGTCTCAGCCATGATCAGCCTGTCGTGAACTTGCCCTAAGACGGGCACGGCGGTCGGCTCCCTCCCCCGCAAGCGTGGGTGGGGACGGTGCTGCCGCTAGCAGTGCGGCGCGCAGCCGGTCGGGCGTCGCCGGCACGCGGCGGACGCGCACGCCGGTGGCGTCGTGAATTGCATTGAGGATGGCGGGCGCGGTCGGGATCAAGGCCTGCTCGCCGATGCCTTTCGCGCCGAACGGCCCGATCGAGGCCGCCTCCTCGATCAGGATCGACTCGACCGGCGGCATGTCGCCGACCGACGGGATCAGATAGTCGTGCAAATTCTCGCCGCGGCCGGGATGAAACTCTTCCATCAGCGCCAGGCCGAGCCCCTGCGCGGCGCCGCCTTCGATCTGACCTTCGATGAGCGTCGGATTGATCGCTCGGCCGACATCGTGCGCGGCGGTTATCTTCAGCGCCTGCACGGTGCCGAGCTCGATGTCGACCTCGACTTCCACCATGTGCGCGCCGAAACCATAGACCGCATAGGGACTACCCTGCCCATCGGCGTCGAGCGCGCTGGTCGGCGGATCGAAGGTCGCTTCGCCGCTCAACAGATAGCCCCGCGCGTCGCGCGGCAGGTCGGCGAGGGCGAGCGTGCGCACGCGCTCGCCATCCTCGATGCTCACAATGCCATCGCTGAAGCGGAGGACGGCATTCTCGCCGGCATTCGCCAGCCGCAGGATGGCTTGACGCAGCGCGCGGCCGGCGAGTTCGGCGGCCTTGCCGGTGATGAAAGTCTGGCGCGACGCGGATGTCTTTCCGCAATCCGCCGTCAGATCGGTATCAGCGGAGACGAGATCGACGCGCGCGATCGGCGCGCCGACGGCGTCGGCGCAGATCTGCGCAATGACTGTGTTCGAGCCCTGGCCGATATCGACGGCGCCCTGGTGCAGCGACAGGCGGCCGTCGCGCTTGAGCCCGACCAAAATGGTCGAGGGGTTGGGCAGCGAGGTGTTACCGCAGCCGTACCACATGCCGGCGACGCCAGTGCCGCGCCGCTTGGGCCCGGTCGCGGCGGCATTGAAGCGGGCGACGTCGGCGCGGGCGCGCTGCCAGTGCGGACGCAAGGCTTCGAGGCAAGCGCGGAAGCCGATGCCGTCGCGCAGCACCTGTCCGGTCACCGTCGGCTGGCCGGCCGTGAGCGCGTTGGCGATACGGAACTCCAGGCGATCGAGCCCGAGCATGTCGGCCAGCTGGTCATAGAGCTGTTCCTGCGCGATCGCCGCTTGCGGCACGCCGAAGCCGCGAAACGCGCCGGCCGGCACGAGATGCGTATGCACGGCCCGCGTCAGCGCGCGGTAATGCGGCACGTAATAGGGCCCAGACGCATGCACCGGCACGCGGTTCGCGACCGTCGGCCCCCACGACGCATAGGCGCCGGTGTTGAAGTCGGCGGAGAAGTCGAGCGCCACGATCTTGCCGTCGCACGCGGCGCCGGCGCGCGCGCGGATACGTGCAGGGTGGCGCTTGGTCGTCGTCATCATCGACTCGGGCCGCGTGTAGACCATGCGCACCGGCCGTTTCAGGTGCCAGGCAGCGAGCGCGATGAAGGGCTGCACCGAGAGGTCGAGCTTGGCGCCGAAGCCGCCGCCGACCGCGGTCGGGATGATGCGCACCGCATCGGGCGCAATGCCAAGGATCTTTGCGACATCGTCGCGATCCATGTAGGGCGATTGGGTGCAGGCCTGGACTTCGATGCGGTCGCCGACGCGCCGTGCAAAACCTGCTTCCGGCTCAATATAGGCGTGCTCGACGAACCCCGTCTCGAGCTCGGTTTCCGCGAGCACGTCGGCCTTGTCGAGCGCTGCGTCCACGTCGCCGCGCACGACGCGGCCGCGTACGAGCACATTGCCGTCGCGCGTGTCGTGAATGCGCGCCGCGTCGGCGGCGAGTGCGGCATCGATGCCCGTCAGCGCCGGCAGCTCCTGCCAGATGACCGGGAAATCGCCGAGGTCGAGCGCCTCGATGGCCGCGGCCTCTCCGACGACGGCGGCGACCGCCTCGCCACGGAACCGCGCCTCGCGCACCGCAAAGACCGGCTGGTCGGCGAACGGCGGAATGACCCCGTAGCGGTTCTCGCCTGGAACATCGCGCGCGGTGAAAACGCGCAGGATGCCCGGATGCGCCGCGACGAAGGCCGCAACGTCGCCGAAAGTGAAAGCCGCGCGGTGATGCGGGCTGCGGACGGCGCGCACGACCAGCGCATCGGCCGGCGTCTCGTCGGCGCCAAAAATTTCCGAACCATCCACCTTGCGCCGGCCATCGAGGCGGGCGATGCGCGAGCCGACCGCATGCCCGGCCTCGGGTGCCGCCTCGCACGCCGGCGGCGCGCGGGCATCGAGCACGGCGGTGATGATCTTACGATAGCCGGTGCAGCGGCACAGCACGCCGCCGATGGCGTCCTGCACCTGCGCTTCCGATGGCTGCCCGTTGCGTTCGAGCAATGCGGCGGCTGCCATCAGCATGCCGGGCGTGCAGATGCCGCATTGGGCGGCGCCCTGGCGCAGGAACGATGCCATGAGCTGCGCGGCAACTGGCGAGGCCGCGGTGAGACCCTCGATCGTCACGACCGCGTGGCCTTGCGCCTGCCCAAGCGCCATGAGGCAGCCGCAAACCGGCGCGCCGTCGAGCAGCACCGTGCAGGCGCCGCAATCGCCCGCATCGCAGCCGACCTTGGTGCCGGTGAGCCCGAGATGATCACGCAGTGCGGCGGACAGGCGAAGGCTTGGCTTGGCCGACAGCTGAACCGCACGGCCGTTGAGTGAGAATGCAGTTATTGGCCAGGCGTCGAGCATGGTCAGGCGTCCGCGCAAGCGTCGAGCGCGCGGCGCACCAATGTCAGCGCGGCATCGCTGCGATAGCGCGCGGTGGCGCGCACATCGTCGATCGGCGTCAGTGCGGCCAGATGCTCCGGGCGAACATGTTGTCCGAGATCGTGCAGGGGAACGCCGATCAGCTCCCGCTCGAGCGCGGTGAGCCGCTGCGCCACGACCGAGCACGAACCGACGGCGATGCGCGCCTGCGCGACGCGGCCGCTGTCGGCTTCGACGATCGCCGCGACCATGGCGATCGAGATCACCAGATAGCGCCGTGCGCCGAGCTTGAGGAATACCGAGCAGCCGCGATCGATGGCGCGCGGCACGATCACCGCCGTGAGCAGTTCGTCGTCGCGGCGCAAGGTCCGGCGATTGCCGGTGATGAACTGCGCAAGCGGAAGCTCGCGGCGGCCGGCCGTCGAGGTCAGCTCGACCGCTGCGTCAAGCGCGAGGAGCGGCGGCATGCCGTCGGCCGCCGGCGAGGCGTTGCAGAGATTGCCGCCGACCGTGCCGAGATTTTGGATCTGCACCGAGCCGACCTCGCGCGCCGCCGCCTTCAGCGCGTCGAAGCAAGGCGGCAGCGGCGCGGCAATGATCTCGCTCCAGGTCGTGCGCCCACCGATGCGGATGTGATCGGCAGTAAGCGAGATGCCGCGGATCTCGGCCAAGTCGGAGATGTCGATGACCGGATCGTCGAGCGGCCGGTCGCCGAGCGCCGGAAAGACGTCGGTGCCGCCTGACAGAATACGCCCGCGATGCGCCTTAAGCGCCTGCACCGCTTGGTCGAGTGAACCCGGCCGGAGATACATTGGGGCCCGCTGTCGCGTCCCGGCGACGCCGTTTCGTCTCACCCTATCGTTAGTGTACAAATAATGTCGCCGAGGTCGAGCGGCTGTCAAGCCTCATGGGGCGGCGGATTGCTCACGAAGTGAGCTCTGAATTCCTCGTATGAGGACGGCGCACATGTCAGCCACAACACGATTACGAGGTTATCGAATTGACCGTGCCGTTCGGCGGGCGATTGTCATAAGCGGGCCCTCGACTGCCGTCCGATTCCAACTTCGCCCCAATCCGCTCGCGTGGTAAATCTCTGACCGGCGGCAGGGAGCGACGGCTTTGCTGGCAGCTCAACGCATCCTATCGGTGCAGAGGGTTTCAATGGTCCGGATCGTCAGTCTTTGGGCTGCGCTTCTTGTTCTGGGTGCGGCGCCCGTTCGGGCGCAGAGCTATCCCGATAGGCCGATCCGCATCCTGGTGCCTTATGCCCCCGGCGGCATCTCCGACATCGCGGCACGCATTGTCGGCGCTAAGCTTACCGAGGCCTGGGGCCAGCAGGTGGTGGTCGAGAACAAGCCGGGCGGCAGCGGGTTCATTGCGATCATGGCGGCGGTGCGATCGATCCCGGATGGTTACACGCTGGTGATGTCGACCGGCGGCGACGTTACCGTCAATCCCGCCTTGTTCAAGGAAATACCCTATGACGTTGAGCGCGATCTGGCGCCGATCGCGGCCGTCAGCGATGCGCCATTGGTGCTCGCCGCGAACAGTGGCAGCCCTTATCGAACGGTCGCCGATGTGCTTGCGGCCGCCAAGGCCTGGCCGGGGTTAATCGACGTAGCCACCCCCGGTTACGGCAGCATCAACCACATCGTCCTGGAATGGCTTTCGCTCAATACCGGCACCAAGTTCCAGCACATTCCATACAAGGGCGGCGCGCCGGCGGCGCAGGCGCTTGTCGCCGGCGACGTCCCGCTCGGTATCCTGGCAAGCTCGTCGGTCGCTCCGCACGTGAAAGCCGGCAGCATCCGCGTGCTGGCGGCGACCATGGCCAAGCGCTCGAAGCTTGATCCGGAATGGCCGACGTTGCAGGAGGAGGCCGTGGCCGATGTGAACGCCTCCAACTGGACCGCGCTATTTGCCCCCAAGCTGACCCCGCAGCCGATCATCGAAAAACTCAACGCCGAGGTGATGAAGATCCTTAACATGCCCGACGTGAAGGAGCGGTTTGCTGGCGGGGGCGTCGAGACGATTCCCTCGAGCGCGGCGGAGCTCAGCGCCCGCATCAAGAGCGAGCTCGCGACCTTCCGCGTGATCATCACCAAGGCCAACATCCGTCCGGAATGAACGGTTGTTGTAGGGGCCCGATGCACAGCCCGCTCCAGCCGAGCCTGGCAATCATCACGGAGCGCGATGGCGGTGCGAATACCTGCCTTGCGTGGCCGTACCTGCTGCGTAGCTTGCGGGAGCCTCTGACCGAAGCGCCTCGGTTCACTGGCCGCAAAATCTAGGTTGCAGGCATACAACGTGGTGCCCGCCGGCACGCACGTGCTGGTGCCGTCGTGCGGGCCTGCCTTCGTCGTTTCGGGTGTTCCGCTTAGGTGGAGACTTTTCCTCCTCATCGCTATGCGGAGGCTTCTCTGCACTATTGGGGCCCTTCTGTTCCGCCACGCGGACTGTTCCAGCCGCCTGCGCCAGGTCGCCGGCATCGTTTTTTGCATTGGAATGGATGTCGCCAGCATTCTTGTCGGGCGGGTTTCCGATCACGAGCGTGCGCTCTTCGGCGTACCCAGGCACGACGGCGAAGCACATCAGCATTGTGGCGCAAGCGGCATCTATCAGCAGGCGCATGGGGGTCCCCAAGTCGAGCAACCGTGCCTCGACACTGTTGCACGACCCGCGCTTGGCCGGAAGCACAAACTGCTTGCTCTGCAGTAAATTGGAGCTGAACAAAAAGATGGAACTATGGTCTGGGGCCCGGCGTGACGGCTATCTTGCTCGTGACGTTTTTAGTGACTTGGCGCCTTGTCCGCGGCGACGGTTGCGCCCATAATACTGCTGCAGTGAGTGTCGGTAGCGCATCAATTCGTTCCGGCGCCTCTTGCACTCCGTCGCGGCTCACGTGGCTGCAATGCAGCATCCTTTCTCGGTCTAGGCAATGATGGAGACCGACCGATGACCAAATACCTTTGGATTTTCTGTTCCATTCTGTTCTTGTTGGCCGACGGAGCGTCCGCGCAAGTGCCCTGTCGGGCGAAGACCTGCAGCGAGGCTTACAACGCCTGCATGGGCCTACGTTGTAGGCAGACTGGGGGCCCCAATTGCACGTCGCACTGCACAATGTGGCATGCCGAGTGTCTGCGGACGGGCGAATGGGACGGAGTAGTCTGCCGGCACACGGGACTCATCAGGAGATGAATGAAAGTCCCACGCGAGATTGCGGGCGAGCGGCCGCCAATGCGCGGCGCATGGGGTTTCCTCCAGGAGCCGCGAGAAGAGGGACCGCCCAGCGGTGGTCTCTCTGAAACCAAGTGTTGACCGGGCAGGCGCCGGGTCAACGTCATCCCTTCAGGAAGGCCAGCAGGTCGGCGTTGATCGTGGCCGCTTGCGTGGTCGGCATGCCGTGCGGGAAGTTCTTATAGGTCAACAACGTCCCGTTCTTGAGCAGCTTTGCCGACAATGGTCCGGCATCGGCGTAGGGAACGATCTGATCGTCCTCGCTATGCATCACCAGAACCGGCACGTTGATCTTCTTGAGGTCATCGGTGAAATCGGTCTGTGAGAAGGCGACGATGCCGTCGTAATGCGCCTTGGCACCGCCCATCATGCCCTGGCGCCACCAGTTCTCGATGACGGCCTCCGAGGCTTTTGCGCCCGGCCGGTTGTAGCCATAGAAGGGGCCCGCCGCGAGGTCGCGATAGAATTGCGAGCGACTGGCCGCGAGTTGCGCCTGAAGTCCGTCGAATACTTCCTTCGGAAGGCCGCCTGGATTGGCCGCCGTCTTCACCATCAGCGGCGGCACCGCGCTGATCAGGGCAGCCTTCACCACACGGCTCTCGCCGTGCCGTGCCAGATAGTGCACGACCTCGCCGCCGCCGGTGGAATGGCCGACGTGAATGGCGTTCTTCAGGTCGAGATGCGCGGTCAGCGCCGCCAAGTCGTCGGCATAGTGATCCATGTCATGGCCGTCGCCCGTCTGGCTGGATCGGCCGTGGCCGCGGCGGTCATGGGCGATGACGCGATAGCCGTGATTGAGGAAGAACAACATCTGCGTGTCCCAGTCATCGGCCGACAGCGGCCAACCGTGGCTGAACACGATGGGCTGACCCTTGCCCCAGTCCTTGTAGTAAATCTCGGTGCCGTCTTTGGTCTGTATGACACCCATGTGGTTGGCTCCTGAGTTGCTGCTCTGCGGAACGCGGCGATGTCTTGGCCACGGCTGTCGTCGGCGAAAGAGCGCTGGCGCCGGCCAACGCCGCCGCTTGTATCAGCAAATCGCGGTGAGATGTAGCCGGTGAATGGCGGCGCAGCGGTGCGAACCGAAATGCGTGACGGATGACCTCACCCTCGAGGGGCAGCTTGCATCTCCGCGTTCGGGGATGGCGCCGGACGGGCGGCCCATTTCCTTGAGTGCCGATTCTTTATATGGCATATGGCGACTTAAGAATTTCGGCGCGCCGAGTATCTACGCGTCTGGTACCGCTTGCTGCGCTGCCGGCACCGAGGCACATACGGTGCTCGTGGCCAACCTGGCCGCCCCCTACCAAGACGGACGGCAAGGCGGTGGGCTGGATGCTGGCGCCGGATTCCTCCCGAATGACGCCAGGTCGGCAACCGGCCGCAGGCGCACGCCTTGAACGGACGTCCTCCGACAAAGATGAAGACCGGTCGTCATAGGTTCGATTTGGCCCCTGAAAGAGAAGGCGCCTGATGCGCATTCTCATCGCCACCGATGCTTGGGCGCCCCAGGTGAATGGGGTGGTGAGGACGCTGATGATGCTCGCCAACGCGGCCGAGCCGCTCGGCGTCAAGATCATATTCCTTACACCGGAAAATTTTCTCTGCTTCCCCTTGCTGGTTTTTCACGATATCCGGCTGGCGTTGGCGAGCACGCGCAGGGCTTCGCGGTTCATCGCCCAGGCCGCCCCTGACGCCATCCATGTTGCCACCGAAGGGCCGATCGGGCACGCGGTTCGGCACTATTGTCTAAAACGAGGGCTGCCGTTCACGACGAGTTTCCATACTCGTTTTCCGGATTACGTCACGGCGCGGCTGCCCATTCCGGAGTCCTGGGTGTGGGCGTTGCTGCGAAGGTTTCATCGACCGAGCGTAAACGTTATGGCGGCGACCCCGGGGCTCGTCAGCGAGCTGTCGTCGCGCGGCTTTTCCAATGTCACGCTGTGGCCGCGCGGGGTGGATACGAACCTGTTTGCGCCGCGGCGGCGGGCGCCTCTCGACCTCCCGCGGCCGATCTTTCTCACGGTCGGAAGGCTCGCGGTGGAGAAGAATATCGAGGCCTTTCTGTCCCTCGATTTGCCGGGCAGCAAGCTCGTCGTCGGCGACGGCCCCCTGCGAGCGGAGCTTGCCGCCCGTTTCCCGCAAGCCGTGTTCTTGGGGATGAAGCACGGCGAGGAGCTGGCGTCGATCTACGCGGCGTCCGATGTGTTCGTGTTCCCGAGCCGAACCGACACCTTCGGTCTCGTGCTGCTTGAAGCGCTCGCCAGCGGCGTCCCGATCGCCGCCTACCCGGTGTCGGGGCCGCGCGACGTCATCGGCAGTGCCACCAATGTGGGCGTTCTTGATTGGGATCTGCGGTCGGCCTGCTTGCAGGCCCTGACCATGTCGCCGGATGCGTGCCGCGCCTTCGCGTTAGGCATGACCTGGGAGGCAAGTGCGCGCGCCTTCATCGACCATGCAATGGAGAGGAGCGCGTACGAGATCAATACGGCCAAGGTAGCGCGGGCTTCCCTGGCTGATTAGGAATGGCCGGAGGCGAAGCTGACCTTTCGGCGCTTCGCAGCGCCGAGCGGACTGGTGGTGGTCGTCATATCGATGAATCCGTCGCGGATTCTCTTTCAATAGTAAATCGCTCCGGGTGCGCCGCCCCCCGCGGCAATCGTATCGCCATTGATTGCCACCGACTTCGGCGAGGCCAGGAAGGCGACCACATGGGCGACCTCCTCGGCCGTGATCAACCGGCCAACGAGATTGGATCTTGCCATCCTCTGCTCGATTTCGGCCGTGCTGACGCCCTTCGCCTTGGCCTCGCGTTCGACCGCCTCGGGCGTCTTTTCAGTGCGCGTGCGACCGGGATGCACGCAAACCACCGAGATGCCGTGCGGTCCGAGCTCGTCGGCGAGGTTTTTCGTCAGCGCGGCCACGCCGACGTTGCGGATCGAGCCGACAATGGTTCCGGTGTGCCTCGCCGCAAGACCGCTGACGTTGATGATGCGGCCGCTGCGCCGGCTCGCCATATGCGGCGCGACCTCGCGAGCGGTGCGCAGGTAGCCCATGACCTTGACGTTCATGTCCGCAAAGAAATGCTCGTCCGTGATCTCGGCGAGCGCCGGGGGCTTTGCTTGCCCTCCCGGCGCCGCGGCACAGTTGACCAGAATATCGATGCGCCCAAACGCCGCGAGCACATCGGCCACCATGGCCTTGACGGCCGCGTCATCGCCGGTGTCGGCGGTGAACCCCTTTATCCGGCGGCCGGTCGCGCGCGAGATTTCCGTGGCGGCGGCTTCAAGCACCGCCGCATTGCGCGCGACCAATGCGACATCCGCGCCCTCTCTTGCGAGCTCGCGCGCGACCGCCTTGCCGATGCCGCGGCTGCCGCCGGTGACGATGGCAACCTTATCTTTCAGCTCGAGTTCCAAAGCGTTTCTCCGTTGATGACGAGGCAACGATCACTCAGGCCCGCGTTGGCGGGCTCATTCCGCCTTGATCTTCGCCTCGGGAATGATGATTAGCAAAGTGCTTCAAGCCGGTTCTCGGTCTGCGGCCGTGGAACCTTTTGCTGTCGCGCCGCGCCGAGGTTTGCCTCTCAAGCTCCATTTTTCGGTGACGAACCCTCGCGAGTGCTGTCCGCGGCATCGGACCCCTTGCCCGCAGCGTTGGTCAGCGTGCGCACCAAGTCGACACGACTGATAATGCCGACGAGTTGGTTTCCGCGCACGACCGGCACACGCTTGATGTCGCGCCTAAGCAGTCGCGCGACCTCCTCGATCGGCAGGTCTTCCGGGACGGTCACCACGCCCGGCGTCATGACCTCTTCGACCCTACGGTCGAGAGGGGACCGTGCCGGGCCCATCAGCACTTCGAACCAACGAGGCCGTGCCGCGTCCGCGCCAAACTCGGCGTGGCGCAGAAAGTCACGTTCGGTGACGATACCGACGAGGCGTCCGTCGCCATTGACCACCGGTAGGCCGCTGATCTGGTTTTCGAGCATCAAGCGCCCCGCCTCGAAGACCGGGGCGTCCGCTCGTACCGACACCACGCGGCGTGTCATTACATCGCTGGCTTTCATGGGTAATGCCCTCGGCGCTTAAGCAGCTTTCGGCGACGGTCTCGCCTCGCATGGGCCGAATGATAGCAGCGACAGGGGCTGCGGTTAATCCCGCCTTCGCACCGGCGCAACGCCCGCGAGCCGGAATTCGGGCTGGTCATACCTCGAGGAAAACCCGTAATTCCGCCAAAACCTCGTCCAGCCGGTCGTGGTGGAGCCAATGTCCCGCCTTCGCGATGGCTACGAACCGCGCCTGCTTGAAGTGAGCGAGCACGCCGGCTTGGCTCGGATCGGGCAGGGCGCTTTCGTCCCCGCGCAGCAGGAGGGTGGGGCAGGCAATGCGCGACCACAGCTCGACATGTTCGTCGGGCGATAGCCGATACGGCGCCCGCGCCTGCTGATAGTCATCGAATTTCCAGCTGAAGGAGCCGTCCGGATTGCGCCTGAGCGCGTGCCCGGCAAGATACAGCGCTTGGCCGGCCGTCAGGCGTTTGTTATGGGCCAGCATGCGCTCGGCGGCGGTTTCGACGCTCGCATAGCGTCGGACCTTGCGGACTGCGATCCCGTCGAGCTGGGTGACCCAGGCGTTGATCCGTTCGTGGATCGGCGATGGGCGCCGGCCCGGCAGCACCGTGACGCCATCGAGCACCGCCAGGCGTGACACCCGGTCCGGATAGGCGCCCGCATATATCAGACTAATCATCCCGCCCATCGAGTGACCGACGAGCACGGCCTCTTTCAGTTGTGCGTGCCGCAGCAATCCGGCGAGGTCATACAAATAGTCCGCGAGGCTGTAGCTGCTGCCCTTGGCCCAGTCAGAGTCGCCGTGGCCGCGCAGGTCAGGGGCGATGACATGAAAATTCGTCCGCAGCGCGGTTGCGACCGCGTCCCAGCTGCGGCAATGATCACGCCCGCCATGGATGAGGATTAGCGCAGGCGCGGTGTCGTTGCCCCAATCGGCGTAGTGGAGCCGCAGGCCCTGGGATTCATAGAAGCAGGCTGTCGGACCGGTCGAGGCTGCACTCACCGTAGGATTTCCTTTGCCTGGCCGCGCGCGGGCCGGTAGGCCCGGCGCCGATCAATGGGCCGGGTCCTTCACGGCCGGATAGGTTTCGAACTCCACGTTGTAGAGCTCGCCGTTTCGGCGCTCGACCTTGCGCATGTAGATGTTCTGCACGATGTCGCGCGTGCCCGGATCGATGCGGATGGGACCGCGCGGGCTCTCCCATGCCAGGCCTTTCATCGCTTCCACGAGCGCCGGGCCCTCGGCCGCGCCGTTGGTCGCCGCAAGCGCCCGGTACAGGAGCTCCATCCCGTCATAGGCCGATACCGAGACGATGTTGGGCCGCCGGTTGTTCGCCTTCTCGAAAGCCTGCACGAAGCTGTCGTTCGCCGGCGAAGAATGCGCAACCGAATAGGGCCCGCCGGTGATGACGCCGAGGACCGGATCGCCCATCCCGTTCAGGAGGTCGTCGTCCATCACGTCGCTCATCGAGACGATGCGGATGCCGGACTTGTCGAGACCGCGTTCGGCGAATTGCTTGGCGAAGATCCCGCCAATGCCGGACGGCACGAACGCGAACAGCGCTTGCGGCGCCTGATCGCGGGCGCGCTGCAGGAACGGCGCGAAATCGGGATTGGCGAGCGGCACGCGCAGGCGTTCGATGACTTTGCCGCCGCCGCCCTCGAAGGACTTGGCGAACCAGTCCTCGGCGTCGTGGCCGGGCGCGTAGTCGGAGACGATCGATACGGCGTCCTTGACCCCGTTCTTGGCCGCCCAGGCGCCGACCACGTTGGCGATCTGCGGGATAGTCTGGATCGTGCGCACGATATAGGGCGAACGCTCGACGACCACCGAGGTCGAGGCGAGCGTCACGATCATCGGCACCTTCGCCTGCGTGGCGACCGGAGCCACCGCCAGCGCGATCGGCGTCAGGCCGAACCCGAGCAGCACGTCGACGTGATCTTGCACGATGAGCTCCTGCGCGATCCGTTTCGAATTGTCGGCGACGCCGCCGTCATCCTTGACGATCGCTTCGATCGGTCGGCCGGCGACCGTGGCGCCCCGTTGCTGCAGGAAAAGATTGACCGCCGCGTTGGCCTGCCAGCCGGTCGACTGGAACGGCCCGGTCATCGGCATGATCACGCCGATCTTGACCGGCCCCTGGGCGGACGCGGCCCCCGCCGCCGCCAGCAATGTCGCCATTGCGGCGAACAGACGCCCGAGGAAAACTACACGCTGCATGATCGTCCTCCGATTCCCCCTGACGCGCGCGAGCGCGAAACCCGCGCGAACGTTAATTGGGAACCAATCCCCGCTCAACCGCCAACCGCGCCAGGCGCGAAGGTTGGTCAATCGCTTGCAACAATCTTGCCAGGAGCCCGTAGGGCGGATTAGCCGAAGGCGTAATCCGCCGCTATGCCTGGGGTGGCGGATTACGCCTTCGGCTACGGGGTCGCCGCCGCGTCGCGCAGCCTTCGACCACCGCGCAGAAAGTCGCAACGCAGTGACAATCTGGTAGCTTTGGCGGATGCCGAACTATCGCCGCGCCTTCGTCCCCAACGGATGCTGGTTCTTCACGCTCAATCTGCTGGAGCGGCGCGGCACATTGCTCGTCGACCACGTTGACGCGCTGCGTGACGCGTTCGAGGAGACACGGAAGACATATCCGTTCGACATCGCGGCGATTGTAGTGTTGCCGAACCATTTGCACGCGATGTGGACGCTGCCGCCGGATGATGCGGATTTTTCGACCCGATGGAGATTGATCAAGACGCGATTTGCGAAGGCGCTGCCGATGCAAGAGCCGCGCTCCGTCGTTCGCCAGGCGCGCAACGAACGCGGCATCTGGCAGCGCCGGTTCTGGGAACATCTGATTCGCAACGACGCCGACTATGCGCGTCACGTCGAGTATTGTTACATCAATCCGGTCAAGCACGGGTTGGTGCGGCGCGTTCAGGACTGGCCGCACTCGTCGTTCCACCGCGATGTTCGGCGCGGCTTCTTCCCCCTCGAATTGAGCTGGTCCCGGTTGTCTGAACAGAATTTCCGCGTCGGTAAGTGGAGCGTCTGCCGGGGTTAGGCTGCCATGCGGATGGGCAGCGGGCCGAAGTAGGCTTGATCGGGCGTCGCTTCGTCAAGG
>JBKQHQ010000145.1:0-3449 GCA_052148715.1 Xanthobacteraceae bacterium
ACCATGCTGTCGCTTCGATGCGTCATGCCGACCATGCCGATGGTGGCCGCGCTCTCGGCCGCACACCTCGCCGCCATCCTGTTCCCCGCGGCGCTGCACCGACTCTACATCGCCCACGACGACGATCCGGCCGGGGACGGCGCCATGGCGAGCCTGATCGACCGGGCGACCGAGGCCGGGATCGAGGCCATAGCCCTGTCGCCACGACTGGGCGACTTCAACGAAGATCTCCGCACGCTCGGCATCGATGCACTACGGGCAACGGTGCGGGTGCAGATCGCTCCGGAAGACGTCGCTCGCTTCATGGAATTGGCGGCATGAAGCGGCACGGGAAATGATGTCCGCGGCGGCGCCGGTCTCATGCCGGATTCGGTCGTGGTGCTTTCCAGCCTTGTCGGAGAGGACCGCGCCCACGGCCTTCTGAGAGGGCGACCCTTGCGGCAAACGGCCCGGCCCAGCAATGGCAGATGGCCGACTATTTTCCGTCGGCGGGCAAGCCCGCCTTTACATCGCGAGGCAAAATAGCCGGCCATCTGCCATCCTCCGCTGCGCTTCGGCCCTTCGCTCCGCTTCGGGTGCAGGTCCGGTCCGCCCGCCGCCTTTCGTCGCCATGAAGGCCGCGATGGGCGCGGTCGATCCGACGAAGGGAAGCACCCCATGACGACCGAACACGACGACACCGGCTACGAGCCGCCACACCCATCATCCCCGACCGATCACGTCCTCGCCGAAC
The DNA here is from genome assembly GCA_052148715.1 of Xanthobacteraceae bacterium. Classification (GTDB taxonomy): domain Bacteria; phylum Pseudomonadota; class Alphaproteobacteria; order Rhizobiales; family Xanthobacteraceae; genus JBKQHQ01. The sequence continues at coordinate 734 of JBKQHQ010000145.1, forward strand.
TCCAGCTCTACGGCTATCGCCCCTTCCAGGACGAACCCGACCCGAGGCCACGACCCGAAGCCCAGAGCGTCGCCGGCGCCGTCGCCGACATCTTCGACGCCCTCGTCGTCACATTGGTGGACACCCGCCTCGAACCCGACCTCGAAGAACTGCTCTGGTCGACGGTCAATCTCTTCCACCGCGCCACCAGCCGGATCGAGCGCGAACTCGACGACAACGAGCAGGCGCAGAAGCGCAGCCAGAAGGAACAGGACGGCTCCGAGATCCGCTCGGTCGAACTCGAACGCCTCACCGCCGAAGGGCAGACGCTCATCGAACGCCGCAACAGCATGGAGTTCTTCCGCGACCAGGCCGCCGACCAATTCGAGCGCCACACCCATTCGGCCTGGCGGCCGCGCTCAGGATCGAAGGTCAACCACCGCAACCTGACCTCGGCCATGATCGACAGCCGCGACTTCCTCGCCGCCAAACGCCGGGCCACCAACGAGGTGCTATTGCCCGCCGGCCCCAAGATCGCCGTCACCGGAGGGCTCGACTTCAACGATCATCGCCTGATCTGGGACAAGCTCGACCGCGTCCACACGAAGCATCCCGACATGGTGCTGCTGCACGGCGGCTCGCCCAAGGGCGCCGAACTCATCGCCGCCAAATGGGCCGACCACCGCAAGGTGCCTCAGATCGCCTTCAAGCCCGACTGGACCAAGCACGCCAAGGCGGCGCCGTTCAAACGCAACGATGCGATGCTCGACGTCCTGCCGATCGGGGTCATGGTCTTCCCCGGCACCGGCATTCAGGACAACCTCGCCGACAAGGCCAAGAAGTTCGGCATTCCGGTCTGGAAATTCGGGAGCGGCGGCGCGTAAGCGCCGCTTGCTGCCTAACACTGCTCTCGCTCCATTGCAGACGCTCGACGACCCGGCCTCCGCCCTCGACAGCAGACATTCTGCGATGACCGCCGCCGTTCACGCGATGGCGCAATCAAGCCTGCGAGGGTATTGACGCCATTTTCCGCTGTCGCACCCAACTAAGAAATTCGTCGATATCATCGACTGGACCTGCGGAATGAGCGTACGCCTCAAGCTCAATCACCGCAGTCCGGAGGACTGAGACCACGAAGCCCTCCATGCCCGCCCGATCGATACCGCGCGCATTAAGGGTCGACCACGTCCCGTGCAGAATGCGCGACCGATCGCGGACGACATTGCGCGCAAATTGCCGCGCGCTCAGCGTTGCCCCCGGCGCAATGGGATCGTCCGGCCCCAAGTCAAAGAAAGCGCTCAGAATCTCAAGCATGCGCTGCTGGCTGCCCCTGCTGCTCTCCGTGTGGAGCAACACTTCTAACGCTGTTTCGAGTTTGGCTATCGCGATAGTATCGATGGACTCAGCGAGAGCCTGATGAAGCCAATAAGCAGCGTCACACCAAGCTCGCTCAAGCACCGGCAGGCGAAACGAACCGGAGGCGAACGAACGCACCACATTTCCGACGGCCGTAAAGATAGGTGCGGCTTTCTGCAAAATATCAGGCAGCGTGCCAGCGCCGATCGCCAATCCAGGTTCTTTGCGTGTCCAGCTGGCACAGTGATAACCAGCGGCTTCCGACAAGGTGCGCTTTTGCGACGTTCCCCGCCGCGCATCGAGTCGCGCCATGGTGCGCGTGTCGAGATTGGGAGCGGAAAGCTGTAGCGCCACGATCACCAGATCGACCGCAAGCTCGGCTATTTCTTCGGCACGCTTTTGCTCGCAACCATCCACGGAAACGCGCGCCAGCCAATCGGCATCCCGCTCGCGCATCCACCGCACGAGATCGTCGAATCCGTGGCGATCCAAGGCCGTGTCTTCGCCGCCGTGCGGATAGAAATCGCTCGTCGCGACACGATCAATAAACTCGAACGTGACGGGGCCGATCTCAAAGCGGGGTTCGGGTGTCCGGCTGATTACGCACGGCACGAAGACGCGCCGGGGCGAGGTCTTGTCGGCAAACCATTTCTCAAAGTGCGTAACGAGAGCCTTAGCATCCTTGCTTTTGAGGCTCGACGGTTCGCGTCCGACATAGTCTTCAATGAAATTGAACAGCTCAATCTGGATATCAGCATAGAGGGTGCCGCGCTCCATGGCGGGAAAGCGGTCTAGGAGGCAGTCGGTAAGCTCAGTGAACGCGTGATGCCCGGGCATGCGAATGGAAATAATGCCGCCCGCCTTCTCGCGCACACGCCCGAGGCCCTCCCTGTGCATCAACTCTTGGGTCACCTTCTCAAGCGGAAGCGGTCGCCGCTCGAGATGTGAAGCGAGCGTTCGTAACAGGCCGATTTCCTGCGCCAGCGATTCCGACATGTCTAAGCGTTACCCCGCACCGATTGTGGCCCGTACAATACCGTTCTCCCCTTTTTATCGGCGAAGGGCCTCCAGCGCCAAGCTAATGTCCGCCTTCGTGCCTCGTCCTCTGTAAACCGACAGACCGCTCCCCACCCCAATGCGGCGGTGAGTGGCGCCAAAACTCGACGTTGCCATCAGCACGCGGCCCATTTCCGAGCTGTCCGGACTCGAAGCCGTTCACCACCCCGCTTCCAGTAGCGCTGATCCTTGGTCCAGCCCATGGCCTGACGCCATCAACCCGTGAAGGGTCCGCTACGCGAGCGTGCGGCCTCTTCGGCTTCGCCTGCGCGGTGATTGCGGCCCTGGGCCGGACACATCGGGCGCCTGTCGCGCGGGGATGGTC
>JBKQHQ010000146.1:0-29139 GCA_052148715.1 Xanthobacteraceae bacterium
AAGTGCCATCATAGACTACCTGGATAACCACAATGCCGCCCCAAAACCCTTCGTCTGGACCAAGTCGGCGGGCGAAATCCTCGAAAAAGTCGCCCGTGCGAAACAAGCGTTAGAGTCAGAACACTAGCCCCTGGGAAAATGTTGGCTTGCGCAGGCGCGCACACGTGCCATGTACTGTTCGGCAATAGCCTTCGGAAGATTCGGCACGACTTGGTCGAAATGCAGATGCTCGAGCAAGTCGAACCCGGTCGAACGAAGGATGTGGCTGTCTTGCAGATCCTGCACGGCATTCCAGCGGCCGCTCCTGATGAGCAGCCACAGCGGCGCTCCCGAGATCGTAATCAGAACGGCTTTCTTTTCGGAAAGAAGCCCACGCACGACGCCGTCGCGGGCTTCATAGGCGAAGCCGCGCGCAAACACCCGGTCGATATAGCCTTTCATGATCGCGGGCATCGATAGCCACCAGAGTGGGTAGATGAGGGTCAGGGCATCGGTGCTGCGAATATCGTCCTGGGCCTGCACCACATCGGGGCTGACGGGTTGATTGCCGTTAAGCTCGTGCGCGGCCAGAACAGGGTCGAACCCCATGCGGTATAGATCGTATGTCCGCTGGCTGTGCCCGAGCTTTTCGAGTTCAGTGGCATAGGCGCGCGTCAACCCCATCGTGAAGCTGTCTTCGGCGGGATGGGCAACGACGACGAGGTGTTTCATGGGGCTTCCTTTCGCTAGGCGATCCGGCGTGAGGGCGGGATAATCGGTATATCCGTGCGCGCCGCCGCCGAAGAAACTCGCGCGATCGGGAACGTTCAGTGGTGCGCCGATACGCAGACGCTCCATCAGATCCGGATTGGCGATGTAAAGCCGGCCGAAGGCTATCAGATCGGCGCCGTCGCTGCGGCGCGCCTCTAACGCCAGTTTCCAGATCATAGCCGTTATTCGCGATAGTGAGGCCGTTGAAGGACCACCGCAGAATCTGGAGATCGAAACCGCCTGGAACCTCGCGCGGCCCCTGGGTCGCCCCTTCGATGATGCGGATGTAGGCCAGGCCGAAAGCATTCAGCCGGTGGACGACATAACCATAGGTCGCTTCGGGATCGCTGTCCGGGCCGATATCGTTGACCGGGCTCAGGGGTGAAAGGCGGATGCCGACACGCTCGCCACCACAAACCCTCGCCACCGCCTCCGTGACTTCAAGAAGGAAACGAGCCCGGTTCTCCCGCGACCCGCCATAGGCGTCGGTCCGCTTGTTCGTGCTGTCGCGCAGAAACTGCTCAATGAGATAGCCGTTGGCAGCGTGGATTTCGACGCCGTCGAAACCGGCCGCGAGGGCGTTGTTCGCGGCGTGGCGGTATTGCTCGATGAGGCCGGGAATTTCCGAGGTATCGAGCGCACGCGGCGTAACGCAGGGCTCGAAGCGAGCCCCGGTAAAAGACGTACCCGCTGGACGGATGGCCGATGGCGCTACCGGCAGCGCACCACCTGGCTGTAACGAGGGATGAGACATCCGCCCGACATGCCAGAGCTGCACGAACACCCGGCCGCCCTTGGCATGAATAGCTTGGGTCACGGGCTGCCACGCCGCAACCTGGGACGTGGTGTAGAGACCCGGGGTAAAGGCATAACCTTTTCCCCGGGGTGAGATATTGGTGCCTTCCGCGATGATCAACCCGGCCGAGGCGCGTTGCGCGTAATACTCAGCCATCAGCGGAACCCGGAACGCCGTCCGCACCGGCGCGGCTTCGTGTCAGCGGCGCCATGACGATGCGGTTGGCGAGATGATACGGCCCAAGCCACACCGGCTGGAACAGATCGCTGTGCGGCCGAGACTGTGCCACGGAATCCGGCATGATGTTTCTCCTCCGAAGGGCGCCGACAGAACGGCGCGAGAGGTAAACTAGACCGGTGGGGGGCGAGAGGCTTTGATCGTGGTCAAACCACGCAGCGGCGCCAACGGTAAGGACGCCCGATCATGGCCAAGTGATGCAGCGTTGCGACAAGAGGAAGGGCGCAAGAGTCAAACCTCTTGCGCCCCACCAAGAACATCGTTTTCGTTTCAAGCCGCTTGCTTGATTTCGACCTTACGTTCCTTGGTCTGGGCTCCCGCCTCTTGGGAACGGTGACGGCGGGGCAAATACCGGACAGCTGAACACCCGTAAGGTGATTGAAAACGGGCCGCACTTGCGCGCAACCTCAGCTTTGCGTCTTGCTATCGCCGGGCCGAACCAACACCGCATATCAATCCGCGCGAGGAGGGTCCGCTTAACCGGTCCGCAGCGCCCAACGGGCGAGATCGCTAGCGAAGGGCACACCCCCACCGCTATGTGTGTTGCAACCGTACCAAGGTCGCGGATGATTGGTCCTAGGCCCTGGATGCTACCCAGCACTCATCAATCGTAGAAGCGGCCGACTTGCATTTTTTTCGAGCGCGCAGCACCGAAAATATCGCACGCTTCGCGGCGTGCCGAAACCGCGAAAGGATCGGGACGGCAAGGTCGAGGCCCGGTATCGGAAAAGTTGATTTGAATCAATGTTGTTTAGTTTCCTTGTGAGATGTTGTTACTTTAGATGCTTTTCAGAGAAAACGTAAGTCTTCAAATTTCAAGCCCGCCGGCAACAATGCGGTCGCCTCCCGTCCTGCGGCAGGGGTCACTCCGGCCGACTCAACTACGCGCCGGATCCGCGACATGGCCGGTGAACATAACTGTTCCCGTCTGCGTATCGATGATTTCGAAAAAGAACGGACGATCTGCCGAGAACGCCACGTGCTGCCCGATCGAACGGGTGGCGGTCACCGTTGTCGCCGCCGCCGCCTCGGTGCCCTCCTCAGTCACTTCAACAAGTGCGCGCTGGAGCACCGTCATGGCACGCAGGGGCTCCTTCGTGATCTTCCGGTAATCGGCATTCGGGCCCAACGCGTCGCCCAAGCCAAGCCGTATCAGCAACGGCGTCAAATCGGCCCCAAACTCCGCTCGAAACTTCGGAAGACGCAGCACCACATCCTGATTACGCCAATTGATCGTCTCCAAAGCCGCCATGAATTCGCTGCTGCCGAGCTCAGCACGAACGTCCGAGCCCTTGGTCGGATTTCTGGTCGGATCCTTGGCCGTCATCACGATCATTGCGAAGCGCTCACCGCGATAGGGGATCATCACGGCATGCCATTGCGGGCCATCCGCGTATTGCAGGCTCAGCGCCGCATTCATCATCGGGACGTCGTGCTGGGACCCATCGGCGCGCGTGAACGGCGCCGGGCCGGTATGCGCCGCATCGAACGGAACCGCCCATTTCCCTTTGAAATAGGTCGTGTTGATGAGCATGAATTCGGTTTGCGGATCGAGCTCATCAATGACGCTTGGAATGACGCCCTGCGTCGCGCCCTTCACCCACGCATTCACCTTATCGGCGCTCGCTTGCTGCGCGAAGTCGATGGTCGTCACCTGCGCGTCAAAAGCCCCCTGCGCGGCCGAAATATAGGCCTGGAGCGGCTCCGTATTCGGCCGCAGCCAAACCGAGTTCGCCAGTCGCAGGATCACGTCGTCGGAGGACGCGCTAGCCAGCGAGCGGTGCAGCTTCGCCGGGTCCGCGCCCGATTGAAGCGGTTGTCCGCCACGTTCTTTCAACAGCGTGGCCGTTTTGCCGTCGGCGCCGAGTGCCAGCATGTCGAGTGCCGCGCCAAGGCTGTAAGGGGACATAACCAGCGCCGGACTGCTGCCGGAACTCAGCAAACCGTCGAAAACCATCATCCCGAACCGATTGGCGGGACCTCCGAGCTTTGGATTCGGGGCGACGCTGTCTCGCTGCTCTGATCTATCGGCGTTATCAGCGCCTAGGCCAAGCTGGTAAAACGACACGCTTGCGCAGGCAACGAGCACGCCCGCGAAAACGGTACGGACGAATGACATGACTTTGTCTCCGGACTGTTCCCCGTCGCCCGGCCCATTGGCGACTGCGCCCGTATCTTAACGTATTTTGGATAGTATTAAGAACGTGGTGATACCCACAATGGTTCCTTAACGGCACGTTCGTATCGGCGCTGCGGTGAGGAGCGACGACTACCCGCATGGAGCGGCAGCACCGTTTTCGGCAAAAGGGTTACAAAATCGCCGGGCGTGGGCATAAGCTGGGTTTGTGTCGCTCTTTGCTCCCCCCGACCTTGGGCCTGCGTTGGGCCTGCCTGGGGGGCTGGAGGTTGGTGTTGGCGCGGCTGGTCGTGGTCTCCAATCGTGTTGCGGTTCCGAGCCACGACGGCGGAGGCCGAGCGGGCGGACTTGCGGTCGCGATCCGCCCGGTCCTGAAGCGACATCCTGGGGTCTGGTTCGGATGGAGCGGTCAGGTTGCCGCCAGATCGGACGTGCGGGTGCGGACGATTCTGCGCGGTCGGCAATCGTACGTGCTGACCGATCTCGCCGAAGAGGATTACCAGGAATATTACAACGGATACGCCAACAGAGTGCTCTGGCCGATTTTGCACTACCGGCTAGATCTGGCTGAGTTCTCCCGCCGCGATCTCAGCGGCTACATGCGGGTAAACCAGCACTTCGCCACGGAATTGCACAAGGTTCTGCGGCTCGATGATGTCGTCTGGGTTCACGATTACCACCTGCTTCCGTTGGCCAAGGCGCTTCGCGACGGCGGTCATCGCAACAGGGTCGGTTTTTTTCACCATATCCCTTTCCCGCCACCAGAGATTCTGACCGCACTTCCAAACCATGAACACCTCATTCCGGCGATGAGTCATTACGACCTCGTGGGATTTCAAACCGAAATCGACGCCGCCAATTTCGGACGCTACCTCAGGAGCGAATGCCGAGTGCCGAGCCGTGATCAGTACACATTCCAGGCGGTGGACCGGACAGTCCGCATTGGTATTTTTCCGGTCGGCGTTGAGACGGCGCAACTCAGTCGGCTGGCACGGCGCGCGGTACAATCGTCGTTCGTGCGCGGCGTCGTGGAGAGCTTCGCCGGCCGGGTTATGATCATTGGCGTCGACCGCCTGGATTATTCCAAAGGCATCGCGCTGCGGATGGAAGCGTTCGATCGCTTTCTCTCCATCCCGATTGGCGAGGAAAGGTGACCTTTCTGCAGATTACACCAAAAAGCCGCTCGGAAATTCGCGAATATGCCGATATTGAGCGCCAAATCGACGAAACGGCAGGCAGGATAAATGGGACGTACGGGGAGGCGTCGTGGACGCCGATCCGTTATGTGAACCGGGCTCACAGCCGATCCGCCCTTGTCGGTCTCTATCGTTCGGCACGTGTCGCCCTTGTCACCCCGCTACGGGATGGGATGAACCTTGTCGCCAAGGAATATGTAGCGGCCCAGGATTCCGAAGACCCAGGTGTCCTCATCCTGTCGCGCTTTGCCGGGGCGGCCGTTGAATGCGAAGCGGCGCTCCTTATCAATCCCTACGATCCCGAGTCGGTTGGGACCGCCATTGCGCAGGCGTTGTCGATGCCGCTCGACGAGCGCCGCGCTCGTCATGATGCAATATTCCAAGTCCTGTCGACAAATAGCGTTGAATTATGGGACGAACGATTTCCGATCGCTCTCACGCCACCGCTGAATCTGCCGAACTGGCTTGGACAGATGAGGTTGTCACAGGTCTGACCGCCTCAAATAAGCCATGGTCCGCGACCGTGCGCTTCAGTCATTTCGCTCGACTCTTGGTCGCAATAGACGCAAACTTAAATTGACTGCTCGCCAGCGCAATGCGGCCGGTCCTTAGTCCAGCTGAAGCGATGCTCAGGGCGCTCTAAAAAGACTCACCTTCATACATCTCCATACCATGTAGTGTAGCTTAAGATTATTGGCCTGCCGTCTTGGTTTGGGCCAACTTCTCGGCACACGCCCTGGCCAGCTGGTAGTCAGGGGAGGTGGCCCCCGGCCTTGTCGCCCAGCCGCCCTTTTGTAAGAAGTCGCCCTGTTCCCAGATCGAAGAGATCGTTTTCAACGCGGTCAGGTTCGCGTTCGCATCGCCGTTCAGCATAAATTTCTCCACGCAGATCGGCGTGAGGGCTGCCACGACGGCCAGGTCGGCCTGTTGATCCGCCAATTTTTTCGCAGTGCTGCCGGTCGTCCAGCCGCCCCACGTGAATCCGAAAATCGCAAGAGCAATTGCTCCGCCGACTGCGCCCCAAAGCGCAGGTTTCAGTTCCGAAGGAACTTGCATGGCTTCCGCCTTCCAATTTTTACAGAAAAGGGATTTTCTCCCGTATGTCGACGCAGGGCGGCGCAAAAGGTTCCGGCAGGCGCCACTTTATTATTCAATGTTGGCACTCAATGAGTGTCCACCGCTATAAGCGTCGGCATTAAGTGGTGCTCCTCACGAGCGCCGTCAGTATTCGGTTGCTGTCTCGAACTGCCTGCGGGTCTGAGCGGTCGACAGCTCGACGAACTCCGATAGTGATTTCACCCCCAACAGGTCATGGACGTAATCAAAGCCGGCGCTCGTATCCGAGCAAGCGATCTCGATGATCTTCCTGGTTGTGATTCACGGCGCCCTTTGCAGTGCTTTTATAAGTATTTTCGAAAAGGCCGTTTGCGCCCTCGGCAGCTGCCAGGCAACGAAAATGCGACCCTGAGTTACAACGCCACGATTTATTCCGGAGACGCATAGTGGTTGCGTGGAGGTTTTGCTATCTTGTCGCGCTTGGCGGTGAGGAGCGACGACTACCCGCGCTGGGCCACAGCATCACTCAGCTCGCCGTCGCCGATGACGCCGTCGTGGTGCAGCCCACAATGCGGACATTGCATGCGCAGCGGCAGTTCCTGAATATGACGTGCGCTGTCGCGATCGATCTCAATGCCGCTCAATAATCTCTTGTTCGTGTAAGGGCAACGGAACACAAGTTCGCTCACTCTTTCCTCCGCATCGCGCTGCCCGCCTCAGGATGTCGCTCCTTAGTTCCAAGCGCTGCCCGAACGATGAACTCGGAGATACGCCTTTGTACCTCAGGATCATCGAATGGGTTTTCAGCTTCATTCGTTGCTTTGGGATACCGCCTGTCGCGGTCCGAATCCCATTCGGTGTAGTCGAAAAAATTTGGCACGGCACCCGATCCTCGCGTGCCCCTCGTTATGTCAATCGCTCAATAGTGTAAGGTGTTCCGTGTGTCGAAGAACAAGTTTGACGAATCGGCAGACGCTCGTTGAGCGTGGTCAGAGGATTTGGTTGATGGCATTTGGACGAAGACGCGAATGGTACCTTGGAATTCCTTCCAACTTAGGCTGGCCTACGCGTCGGCATCTTGTTTTTGCCTGCGCACAACACCATATGCACAAACGATTATCACAAACGAGGTTCTATTGATGAGAAAGCCCAAGGAGATCTCGCACGAGGCTCGGGCACACGCCGAAGAACGTTTTAAAAAAAAGGAAGAGCGCGCTCGGGAAGGTGCAAAAGCCGCGGCTGAGTATCAGGCAAATATCTTTGCTGTTCGGGAAAGGACTGCGAGATTGAGAGCCCTTCGATTGTCCACAGCGGCTGAAAAGGCAATCATCACCCCTAACTATCGGGCTTCCGGCATTTCCGCCGGGCATGAAGGTCTAGGCGACCCGTCAGCCCCGATGGGAAGGAAAGCAAGAGTGAAGGCGCGTAGTCTGTAGCTAAGTCCGTCGCAAACGTGCGACAGGTCACGAATATTGGAAGCCGGGGACGCGCCAAGCGGCTTTATTGAGGCGTGGAGGACGCTTTGGGACTTCGTTCGTTAGGAAATGCAAGACGCGCCTAGATCTCGCAATTCCTCCAGCTCTCTCATGCTGGCACTGCCAGGCGCCAGCACGCGAATAACTTCACCAGTTCTTGCCTTCCCGACAGTCACCATAAGCGAACGCACTGAACCGAAATCCGAGAACGAGCCATAAGATTTCGCTTTGGCATTGGTCAGTTCATATCTTTCCGTGTACCAGCGTGTTGTCGTCATCTGAGCCATCCCAATACAAGATGCGGGGACGATGGTCCGACGCAAAGTGTAGCCAAAGAGCCATAAAGCTATAAAAAAATGTGCTCTAACGTTAAACGTAATACAAATCTGTGGTTAGCGCGTACGAAAGTGGCGTTGGACGCTTGAACTCAGAACGTTCCCAGAAAAAAGGCGCCCAGGAACAGGATCACGGTGCACACCGCCAGCAGATTGAAGTTCAAGGTAAGGTCCACTCGGTGCCCTCCCTTAGGGTGGCGTAGCTTCAGGCTATCACCCATGCAGCCTAATGTTCTGATTTCGAACGTAATGAAAGCTCCCAGGCATCAGCTCGTGGGGACGGGGGGACACGCCGGGGGCTTCCAGTCCGAGACGGTGACGGGACAGAAGGAGTCACGCCACCATCGCAGCTGCAGTCTTCTTTTGCGCTACCGCCTAGGCCGCGAAGCGGATGCTGGGTGAACCTACTACGCCGCTCTTCTGCATCACCGCCTTCATGTCATCTGAGCCGAACCAGGTGCGGGCCTTCGGCACGTCCGCGACATCCTGGAGAATCACCACATCATTCGGGTCCTCGGCGCGGCGGAACACTCTTCCATTCGTGATGCCGTTGGAGAGGCGGCTCTTCTCGTTTTCGTCGTAGCTTTTGCGCCAGGAGCTGTAGTCCTTGACCTTGATGTGGATGGTCGCGTTTTCATTGGTAGTCATTGTTATTACTCCAAACATGTGTGAAGTGCGCGCGCAACGATGCTCGCGCACGTGTCGATGATGCGGGGGCCGACGGCATCCGCGATACGAAGCAAAGTCGATCTTCAGATTGAAATCGTGCCTGCCGATGGCACCAGTGCTGCCAATTGGGGGGAGCGGAGACTTCGGTACGTCACCGTTTTTGGGGCAGCTCGCGGACAAAACACTGCTTGACCGTAGCTGGGCACATGGGGTGCCGGGCGTGCAGAACAATGCGGGTCAAAAAATTAATTCGCGGTCGAGGTGGCTTCCGTTGTGGTCGCGGCGATCGGAGTGGGATGCCAACGATGGGGAAATGGTTGGCGCTGGCAACGGTGATAGTTGCGGAGAATTCCTGCCGGGGGGAACGGAACCTCTCGGTGGGGCGTTGTCGTACAGCTGTAACCAATCTCATTGGTGAACACAGTACTCGCGTCGGGTCGATCCGGGCGGGGAATATCTTTGACTGCGCGGCCGCTTACGATGCATGGCAGTTCGGCGCGCGGCTTAATCCATCTGCCAATCAAACGGAGGAAAACACAATGAACCGGCGTACTGCGTTTAGTCTCACTGCAATGGCACTTCTGTGCGGTGGAGTTTCTCTTTCCGGTGCGGCCCTCGCGCAGCAATTCGGCAGCGCCGCCGATGCGAAGGCCATGCTAACGAAGGCGGTTGTCGCTCTGCAAGCCAACCAGGCCGACGCGCTCGCCAAGTTCAACAAGCCCGACGGCGGCTTTCGCGACCGCGATCTCTACGTGTTCTGTTTCGAGTCGGCGACGGGCAAATTCACCGCGCACGTGAATCAAAGCTTGCTCGGCACGGATACCAGGGCGCTGAAGGAGAAGGACGGGTCGCCCTTGGGGCAGAAGGTTTTCGACGCGGCGCAAAAGGAGGGAACCATCAATACGGTTAGCTATAATTTTCCGAAGCCCGGCAGCACCGATCCGGTGGCGAAGGAATCCTTCGTGACGAAGGTAGGCAGTGAAAGTTGCGGCGTCGGCTATTATAAATAGCTGCGGAACCTCAAAGAGCACTTCGAGAAGCCCCGCCGCGCGCGGGGCTTTTTCTTTCCCAGGCCGCGACACGGATTTCCGACGCGAGACACGTCACGAATATTGGAAGGTCTGTGTCTTGTAGGTGGCTTGGTTGAGCTGCTGGAGGGCGATCTGTTGGGGGAGGGCGTGCGGCCTTCTTGTCTTTGAATTTGGGAAGTGAAACCCCCGCTGGTACGCAGTACATGGCGGGGGCTCACTGGGGGTGCGAAAAACCGCCCCGATGGTTCAGGACGGTGCTCGCCAGCCCATAACGCGATGCAATTGAGGCGCCATCGGGGTCGCGCCGGAGCCGCACACCTGCTCAATAAACTCTCGGACTATAGGCGGCGGTCCTTGACCCATGGCCAATGCCGCCCAAGCAAGGAAACGATACTCATGACAGACGCCGTGATCCCGCAGCGAAGCCAAAAATCCGCACCAAGGCCACCGAGATGGCAAGTCGGCAAATCGACAAGCTCGGTGATTTGTCGGCAACCGGTGAGGAACGGCAATCGAGGAAACAGCGGCTCCTAAAAGGCCCGAAGGAATTCAGAGATATTCGCGAGCAGGACGCCGACCAGCCGAAGCGCAGGAAATAATTGGCCTCATCAGTCGCCTGGGTTTTCCTGAGCACTGGACTGACCCAGGTGATTGAACAGGGTAAGGTCCCCCGGTTTCAACGCATGGGCGGGCCGACCGCCGGCCGCTCGCATCAGGCCACCCGGGCGGCCAGGGTGGGGAGCGGGACCCTGCTTCGAATGCTTTGCGCTCTTGCGACCTGCAGCGTTTCAACGACTTTGAATGTGGCATGACCGCACAGATCGCAATTGAACGTGTAGATCTCCGACCCCGTGCGTGTCAGATGCGGCTCGATGACGGCAAGGGTCGTTACCCGGCGACATACGGGGCACACATCCCTGAATAAATCCTGGAGTAACATACACATCTCCCTTCGTCCGACATGGTGTGTCGGCACGTGACGACGGACACCATCAAGGTCCGATTAGAAGGGTTGTGAATTTGCCCCCGGATGCTTGCGCGGCGTATGCGCTCGTTAATGGGTAAAATCTGTATAAAATGATACAGTACCCCAAGCCACTCTCGCCGGTTCCTGCGTTATGCCCGATATGTTGCAGTGCAACGGCGGCAAAAGCTGCACATAGGCGGGCGCACGGCCGACGTACCTATTGGGGCTCACGTTTCTTCGCCTGGGGGCGGTGCGGCTACGCATTTGACCGTGAACTCGCCGCCGCCGAGCTTTTCCGCCAGCTCCTTCAAGTCGGCCACGAACTCTTCGCTCCTGATGAATGCAGCGCATACCTGCTCAGTCTGGAAGGTCGGTATCGGCGCGTAGCCAAGTACCTGTTGCAGGTCGACCGCGAGGATGAGGATGGTGAACATGCTTAACTTGCGGTAGACGGCAACAGCGAATCACTCGCCGCTGCGACACTAGCAGCGTACGCCGCTGCACACACTCACAAAGCCCGTTTTTCAGGAATTGACGTCCAGCAGATGATTACCCACCACTTTTCACAAAGAGGCTCGGAAATCAGGTGCGGAGTTTTACGTACCTGAGTGCCAACCAACCCGGCGCCGCGCTCACCGCACATTCGGCACAAACTGCCGCGTCCCCAACCCGTACTGATCCCGCAGGCTACCCATGATGTTTGACGCCGCCTCGGCGCCGGTGTGTCCCGGCTGCGTCGTGATCTTCGGGCCGATGTTGATCTCGGTGTGCTTCACATCGCCGCCGCCCGACCCGCTGCTTAGGTGCGTCCCTTCGCCCAGCGCCATACCGCGCATGATGCGGCCTCGCATCTCGGCGCTGCTGACGTCGGGGCACATCGCCCCGGTCGATCTAATTATGTCACAGCCGTGGAACTAGCTTCCCGTCAATTGGAAGTGGTTAGCCGGAAGGCCCCTTCGCCGGACGTGCCGGAGCCTCGCCCATGCGTTGAGGACCGCTCCGGGTCACAGAACGAACCCGCTTCGCGGGAGCGCGCTGCGCGCGAAGGCCGGAGCCGGTTGCGGCGCTGGAGTGACGAGGTGAGCGGGAGACGGTGACAGGCCGGGGTCCTGTCTTGAGGATCGAGGGGTGAATGCACCTCCACCTCAAGACAGGGAGCCCCCGATGAGCGAGAAGCCCATTAGCCCGCTGCGCCGGCGCATGAATCGAAGACATGACCGTGCGCCACTTCGTCGAGAAGACGCGCAACGATTATATCCGGCACGTCAGGACGTTCACAGCCTTCCTCGGCCGTTCGCCGGATACGGCAAGCCACGAGGATCTGCGCCGCTTCCAGCTGCATCAGACGAAGACCGGCGTGCGCCCGCCGACCATCAATAGCTCGGTGGCGGCGCTGCGTTTCTTCTTCACCGTGACCCTCGACCGACCCGATATGGGAAGGCACCTCACGTTCGTGCGCGAGCCGCGCAGGTTCCCGGCGATCTTGAGTCCCGAGGAGGTTGCGCGGCTGCTGGAGGCGGCGCCCGGACCGAACTACAAGGCCGCGCTTGCTGCCGCCTACGGCGCCGGACTACGGGTCTCCGAGGTGGTGGCGCTCGAAGGTGTCGGATATCGATTCCAAGCGCATGCTGCTGCGCATCGAGCAGGGCAAGGGGCGCAAGGATCGCTTTCCCCCACCGTTCGCCGCGACGCTGAGGTTCCTGGCGTTCGCCCCACTGGTCGAGTATGCTTCTACCGTTTGCGATTCCGCGCAGCGTCAGTCCCGAGTTTGCGATTCGCGTCGAATAATACCTCGCGCACCAGGAGGGCTCCCTTGCGCAGATTGCTGATGCGGCGGCGGCAAATGACCTTTGCCCGGAGGTCTTGTTTGCGGCCTATGCAATGGTTGGGCCTTGCCGGCGCGGTGTTGATAGTCGGTCAGGCCGTATCTGCCAGCGCATCATCCATGTTCCCCTGGGATGACGGCAACGGCTCCTTCGCGACGGGCGCCCCCCGATATGCCAAGCCGACGTTAGTGCCGCGGCATCCAGTCGTTCGCCGGAGGCGCCGTGCGGACCCAGACGAGCCGGAAAAGACGGGGAAAGAGTCCACCCCTTTGCCCGCGCAAGGCGTACTGCAGGCGGTGATTTCGATTCGTGACCAGCGGCTGACCTTATACGAAGGCGGTACACCGGTCGCCCGCTCAATCGTAGCGACCGGTGTGCCCGACCATCCGACCCCGACCGGCATATTCAGCGTCATCCAGAAGGAGCGCTATCATACGTCGAACATCTATAGCGGCGCACCGATGCCGTTCATGCAACGGCTTACCCAGTCGGGGATCGCCATGCATCTCGGCGTGGTGCCAGGCCATCCGGCGTCGCACGGCTGCATCCGCTTGCCGGACGCCTTCGCCAGGCAGCTTTGGGTCACGACCAAATTGGGCGCGCGCGTGATCATCGTGCGCGATGAGATCGCTCCGGCCCCATTCGAGCACGAGCGGCTGTTTGCATTGCGCCAGTCCGTGCCGCCATCCCCGGAGCCGGCACAACCGGATACACCCGCTCCGGAAGGTGCGCTTGCTCCAGCGCCCGCTCGTGGTGAGTCAAGCGAAAATCTGCTTGCCCGGAACAGCGAGCGCGAGAAATCAAGTTCGGTTCAATTTGCGGCAGCCGAACTGCCGACGAGAGTCCACGGTCCAGTACTGTCAAAGCCAGGTGAACTCAAGCCCAGTCCGATCTCGGTCTTCATCAGCAGGGAGGAAGGCAAGCTGTTCGTGCGCAAGGGATTCGAGCCGGTGTTCGACGTACCGGTGACGATCGAACGACCCGAGCAGCCCCTTGGCACGCACCTCTATTCGTCAATGGCATTCAAAGAGGATGGCGCCCACTTGCGCTGGAACGTCGTTTCCATGCCCACGAGCCCAGTGGTCGAGCGCCGGGCCGCGCCCAGCCGCAGCCCCCGCAAAGGAAGGGATCGCGAAGCGCCGGCGGACGAAGTTGGCAAGCCCGCATCGAGTGCAGCCGAAGCGCTTGATCGGGTCACCATTCCTGAAGACGCCGTGCAACGCATATCCGAGCTGATGTCGCCGGGTGCGTCATTGATCATCTCCGACTACGGTCTCGGCGACGAGACCGACGAGTACACCGACTTCATCGTCGTGACCCACTGACGGCACGAGCGTCAGCGGCACGCCCGCGGGAGCTGTCATCGTGCGATCTTTTCTCGTAGTGATCCTGTTTCTCACGAGCGTGTGCCGCTTAGGGCCGGCGCTTGCGGCGGCCGAGTGCGATGGCGACTTTGCGAGCTGGCTCGAGCACTTCAAGACCGAGGCCGCATCAAATGGCGTCTCGCAGGATACGCTCGCCGCAGGGCTCGACGGTGTCAGTCCCGATCCGATCGTCCTCTCGCACGATCGCCGCCAAGGGGTTTTCCGCCAGAGCTTTGAGCAGTTCGCGGGACGGATGGTGCCGCCTCGCCTGCAACGCGGCGCGAGCCTGTCGCGGCAGCATGCGGCGCTGTTTGGCCGCATCGAGCAGCAATTCGGTGTACCCGGACCAATATTGGTGGCGATTTGGGGTTTGGAAACGGATTACGGCGCCGACGTCGGTCGCTTTCCAACCATACGCGCGCTGGCAACGCTAGCCCATGATTGCCGCCGTCCGGACCGGTTCCGCCCCGAGCTGATCGATACCCTGCGGATCATACAGCGGGGCGACATGACCGCCGCGGAGATGCGGGGTGCCTGGGCCGGCGAGATCGGCCAGACGCAGTTTCTGCCGTCGTCGTACCTGAAGTATGCCGTCGATTATGACGGCAACGGCCGGCGCGATTTGATTCGCAGCGTACCAGACGCGCTCGCCTCCACCGCAAACTACCTGCAGGGCTACGGTTGGAAGCGCGGCGAGCCGTGGGGGGAGGGGACCGCCAATTTCGACGTCATCCGCGAATGGAACAAGGCGACGGTCTATTCGAAGACGATCGCCTATTTCGCCGAAAGTTTGGCGGGCCCGTCGCGGTAGATCTTCGGCAGTGACAATCAGGCTCTGGATCGAGCAACGGTTCGGCAAAGGAAGACTGGCCAGCCGGTCAGATTCGAGCTGACCTAGCCGATGCACGAAGCGATGGACCACTACATCAAGTCGACGGGCAATCGGCCGGGCCAGTTTCTGTTCGCCAGGTCGTCGTGCGGCGTCGGACCCTTCGTGCGAACGTGAGATTCTGCTATGACGCTTCGCGAACACGACCGTAAACCCTTAAATCATGGTCATGTTTCGTTACGATCAACGTGATCACCTTGCAGCACAACAAGCGCGTTAGCTCGGTATTGATTTTGTCTTTGAGAACGTAGTTCTTCCGCGCTTCGGGTAGAAGCTCAACGCGATACTCAGGCGAACCAGTCGAAAGACGAACGATCCAGCGTCGAAGATCACTAGGTAACGCACCAAGTGCAGAAATCAATTTGCAATATCCGGACCAGTCTCCCGCAATGATCCGAATGCCGTTACAGTGGACGGCACCGAAGCTCCAACTATCAGCGAACTTTGGATCGTCCATTTGGCGTTTCCGTCGTTTACACGTCGCACCTTAATTTTGCGCGCTTTTTTCCGTCGCCATTCCCGAATCAGTTATGACCGCGAAGAAATCTTTCCGCACAAGAGACATTTTGGCAATGACCGTCGTGCCCACAGAGAAGCCATTTGCCCGCGGCAGCGGGCTATCGCGCGACGATTTCGTGCTGCGACGCAAGGCATACCCCGGCCGTGGTGGCCGAGGCATACGATCGGCCCGCGCGAAGGGCCGAGGAAACGGTTGGGGCGACAATATACCGACGTGCTTCCGCGATCGGAAGGAAATGCTTTATTGAGCTGAGACATAAACGACGAGGCGATCGAATGAAGCGCACGGGTTAGTTCGCTGCGATGCAGCGATGTCTCCTGTGGGTCAATTGCGGCTGACACGTTCGGCGCCGGTGATCATTCGAACAGCAGGAGTGCCTCGGAAGCGGACTCCTACAGCGAGCCCGTCGGCAAGCCTGCCGGCGCGGCCGTGCTTCTCGTTCAGCCTCGCTCAGCGAGTATCCGCGAGCGCACCGGGGTTGTGCTCGCCTGACCCCGAGGCGACTCGTGATGCAGCCAGCGGGCCGATCGAGACTGCTGCCTGCGCTTCCGGCTCGCTCAGGGTTGTGGCAGCATGCCACCCTAGATTCCATCCGGGGGGCTTACCATGCGCTTTGTGGCAGTTTTCGCTTGCGCCGTGATGCTGTTCTGTCTTGGCGTCGCGCCTGGGCATGCTGACAAGCGCGTGGCGCTGGTGATTGGCAACGACCATACGACAACCTGCCGGCGGATGAGCAGCTCAGGAAAGCGGTCAACGACGCACGCGCCGTCGGCGATGCGCTCGCTAGCCTTGGCTTCGAGGTCATTCGCGGGGACAACCTCGGACGGCAGGCAATCGTCGACAAGTTCGACGAGCTGACGCAGCGGCTTACGCCCGGCGACACCGCGTTCTTCTTCTTCTCTGGCCATGGCGTCGCGATCGGCGGGGGAAACTACATCCTGCCGACGGACGTGCCCAACATCGCGATTGGACAAGACACGCGGCTAGCGCGCGCTGCTCTCGGCGAGACCGACATCGTCTCCGATTTGCAGGGACGCGGAGTTCGGGTCGCGGTCGTGGTTCTTGATGCCTGCCGCAACAATCCGTTCAAGCGCCCCGGTTCGAAGGGGGTTGGAGCAGAACGAGGGCTCGGCCGGATCGAGCCAGTGCAAGGCGTGTTCACGCTCTACTCGGCCGGGATCGGACAAACAGCCCTCGATCGACTGAGCGACTCGGACGACAATCCGAACTCCGTCTTTACCAGAGTGTTCGTTCCCGCGCTGATGACGCCGGGAGTTGACCTGAAGGAGTTGGCGGCCCAGGTGCGGGAGAATGTAGCGCAGCTCGCGGCCTCGGTTCAGCATAGCCAACGCCCGGCTTACTATGACGAAACGGTCGGCGGGCGCGTGTACCTTGCGGGGCTGCCGAAAGACGGAGAGGCAAAGCCTCAGATCGCGCCGCCGACTGCCGCCGATCCGGCGGCGGTGGCTTGGGCTGCCGTGAAGGACACAACGAGCATCGCGGTCCTCAACGACTTCATCCGGCGTTACGGCGACACGATCTACGGCACCGTCGCGCGCGAGCGGCTAGAGGAGCTGCGTAAGAGTCACACGACCGCACTCCCGCCGCCTGCGTCGCCGCCTGCGTCCGCTTCCCAGTCGCTCGATAATTTGAAACTGTTCGGCGACGTTTTCGAGCGGGTACGCCAGGACTTCGTGGAGAAGCCGGACGACTCCAAGCTCGTCGACGCGGCCATCAACGGCTTGGGATCAGCTCTTCCATCCACCAAGAGATTGCAGATTGCCGCAAATCTGACTGATCCGCCGGCGCACCCCACCTCATACTATTGGCTTAACCGGTTCGCTGTCGCGTTCGAGCAGGCGCGAGCGGACTACGCTGGAGACGGGGGCACTCTCGTCGAGGCGGCCATCAACGGCATGTTGGCCGGGCTCGACCCCCATTCCACCTACATGGACCCGAAGAGCTTCCGCGACATGCAGGTGCAAACGCGCGGCGAGTTCGGCGGCCTCGGCATCGAGGTCACCATGGAGGACGGCCTGATCAAGGTGGTGGCCCCGATCGACGAATCGCCCGCCGCCAAGGCCGGTATCCTGGCGAACGACATCATCACGCATTTGGACGACGAGCCGGTGCAGGGCCTCACCCTCAACCAGGCGGTCGAGAAGATGCGCGGGCCGGTCAACACCAAGATCAAGCTCAAGATCATGCGCAAGGGCCAGGACAAGCCGCTGGACGTATCGATCACCCGCGATGTGATCCGCGTGCGTTCCGTGCGCTCGCACGTCGAGGGAGACGACATCGGCTATATTCGCATCACGCAATTCACCGAGCAGACGAGCGAAGGCCTCAAGAAGGCGATCAACGATATCAGCAGTCAGGTCAGCAGCGACAAGCTCAAGGGCTTCGTCATCGACCTGCGCAACAATCCCGGCGGCCTGCTCGACCAGGCGATCTCTGTTTCCGATGCCTTCTTGGAGCGGGGCGAGATCGTCTCCACCCGCGGTCGCAACGCCGAGGAGACGCAGCGCTTCAGCGCCCATCCGGGCGATCTGACCAAGGGCAAGCCGATCATGGTGCTGATCAACGGCGGCTCGGCGTCGGCGACGGAGATTGTTGCCGGGGCCCTGCAGGACCATAAGCGGGCGACGCTGATCGGCACGCGCTCCTTCGGCAAGGGATCGGTGCAGACCATCATTCCGCTCGGAGCCGGCAACGGCGCCTTGCGGCTGACGACGGCGCGCTATTTCACTCCGTCCGGCCACTCGATCCAGGCCAAGGGCATCGTGCCCGACATCGAGGTGCTGCAGGACGTGCCGGACGAATTGAAGAGCCGCACCGACACCAAGGGCGAGGCGTCGCTGCGCGGACACCTGAAGGCGGAAGGCCAGGAGGAAACCGGATCACAATCCTACGTTCCGACCAAAGCGGAGGAAGATAAGGCACTGAAGGTGGCCGTCGACTCGCTCCGCGGCGTCAAGAATAACTCGGCCTTTCCGACAGCACTGCCGCGTGCTGCCGCCGGCGGTCGTCGATGAACATCGCCGAACTGCGCTTCGATGAGCGCGGCTCGCCGCGGGCGGAGTACCCCTGACCCGAATTGATGCAGGGGCGGCGATGCCGGCGGCGCCCGCTACATTGGGATGATGCGCAAGGGCGATACGCCGCCACCTTGGACCATCGTTGCGTCGGGACGAATTAGTCAGATTTGACTGCCGTGCCAATGATCAAGTGCGCCGGCCTCAGCGTCCAGGGTCAGTGAACGCAGGCGACTTCGGCCGCTTCGGGTCATCTAAAGCTATCGCCCGATCGCGCCAGAAACCGGCGGGCGACAGGAATGCCCTAAAAGCTGACCCAAATCGGCCTGGCCTTTTGACGCAGAGTATGGCCGACTCGTGCGCTGCAGCAAACTTCAGTCCTATAGATCACCGTCCGGCGCCCTCGCCCACGATTTCGAAAGGCGCCCAGAAGGCCGGATAGGCATTTTGCGGATTTGAGGCATCGCTCATGTAGGCCAGCATCGCGCGCCGGAGTGCTTCAGCGCGGCCGATGGTCGGATCGGCTTTAAGGTTGTCGAACGTGGAGGTTGTCAGGCGCGTCGCGGCGGCCGAGTCCACCGACCAGTGCGATACCAGCAGCGCCCGCGCGCCGGCATAGAAGAAGGACCGTGCCAGTCCGGAAAGTGCCTCCGCTCCAGGCCTGTCCCCGGCGATCGTGTTGCACGCCGACAGCACCACCCAGTCCGCATTGAGCTTGAGCTGGGCTACCTCGCTGGCAGTCAGAAGTCCGTCGTCGAAGTCACTCGGCTGGGCCGGGATGCTAAGCGCTAGCGAGGGCTCGGCGAGGCCCTTCAGATCACCCGCCACGAGGCCGTGGGTCGCGAAGTAGACGATGCGGTAATCAGCGAGCGGCGTGCGCTTGACCGTCGTCACGCTCGCGTCGGCGCGCAGATGGATATCAGTCGCCGGGGCGCCGAGGTTCATACAATCTGCTGGTGACGGAGAAACCGGCATTCGCAGTGCCGGCGTCGAAAGCCCCAAAAGACCTCGCTATGTCAACAAGGGGGAGATTGACCGTGCGATCGCAGACTGCAACGAGGCCATCAGGCTTGAGCCGAAACAAACCCCCGCTTATGCGTATCGGGGCGTCGCTTACGAAAAGAAGGGCGATCCAAAGAACGCGAAGGTCGACTTCGAGACTGCGTTATCGCTACCTGTGAATAACTTTCCCATCGACGGGCGCCTGGCCCATGAAATGGCGCGCACGCGTCTGGCAGCGCTCTCGGTTGCCGGCACCGCTCAAGCGCCGAAGCCCCCGGCGATTCCGCCGCCGGCGGCGGATTGTTCGCGAGCGGAGACGCATTGGAAGAGCGCCGAGGACATCAAAACGCTCGCGGTCTACGAGGACCATCTCGCGCGTTTTCCCACTTGCGACTTCGCTACTCTGGCGACGGCCCGGATCGAGGCCCTGAAGAAGAAGTGACGTGTGACGAATGCGATGCGTGCGTGGCCGATGGGTCGCTGCCGACGGCCGCATCGCGGGGCTTGAGCGGGAAGTATCATCCGGTTGGGTCATCCAACCAATCCGCGCGCGCGGTGGGGGTGCCGAGATAGCGGCCACACTCGGAATAACGCACGGACGGCCTTCCCATAGCTCTATTTGGTAGATCGAGGCAGCGTTTTCTCGAAAACCCTACATCGACGTATACCGGGACGGCACGGACGCGCTACTCGTGGCGAGTCCGCTTGGGGTCATCTACAGCCATCGCCCATTCGTACCGGCAACCGGCTCGCGGCAGGAATGCCCTAAAAGCGGACCCAAATCGGCCCTGCCTTATGGCGGAGAGTATGTGCCAGGAGCGGGAATCATCGACATTCACATCCTCCCTGCACCTCTGCTGGCTCGTTGCGAAGCCACGCCGAAGTCAGGTACCCGCGACAGCGCTGCTTCGGTCTCGACCACCAGTCGGCGTATAATCTCAGCGACCGAAAGGATTTCGTTGATGCCTCCGGCGGACTGGCCCGCGGTGAGCAAACATTCGTGCAGACGGCCTGCCTGAATCGTCGATACGACCTGACTCCATAGGCGATCGCGTTCGCGGCGCGCCTCTTCTCGCTTGGCGCTCCACTCATCCAAGAACGCTGTATGGAGCGAGCGTACGACCGTGCCGTAACCCGCCGTGCCCGGAAGAGGCCTGATGTCGTTGAGAACATCAGCCTTTATCGCATCCTCCGACTCGGCTGCGGTTATCGCCTGCTTCCACTCTATTGGGGCGGGAGCCTCCGTTGATGCGACGAACCTAGTGCCAAGATTAACGCCCATCGCGCCCAGCATGAATGCCGCCGCGATGCCACGGCCATCGAAAATGCCGCCCGAGGCGACGACGGGAATAGGCGACACCGCGTCGACAACTTGCGGCACCAGCGCCATCGTACTGACATCACCGCAATAGCCGCCTGACTCACTGCCCTGTGCATTGATCACGTCCGCGCCTCGCTCAGCGGCTTGTACCGCCTGAGCAACCGTCGTGACCTGCACCATCACTCGCGCGCCGACATCGTGCGCCTGGCGCACCAGATCGCCCGGGTCGGCAAGCGCGAAAGAGACCACGGCCGGCCGCGCCTTGAGCGAGTAGCGGAACGCATCGGCATCCAGCGTTTGCGGAATGTGGTTGATTGCAAACGGCCGTCTCGTCAGGGTTCGCACCACGTCGATATCACGCTTGATGGCAGCGGTGGCGCGCGACTGCGTGCCGATGCTGCCCAGACCGCCGGCGTTGGAGACGGCAGCGACAAACTCCGGCGACGTGCAGGTCCCCATGGGAGCCAGGATGATCGGCACCTCGATGCCGTATAGGTCACAAAGGGGCGTCCTCAGCATTGCGCCATCTCCACCGCTTACCGCCGCAGGAAATTCGGCACTCCCGGGTCAAAGGGCAGCTTATTCGAGATTATACGACCCTGCCTACTCGCGAAAGCGAGACTACTTACCCTCATCAATAATCGAACAAGATGGGTCGACAAGAGGCCCAACGACCGGGCAGCCAGCACAGCAGCTGTACCCTCAGCGGACCCGCCCCAACGCTCCCCGGCGCAGCCGCCTTGCCGTCGCGGCCGTGCTGGTCGATCAGGCGGCGCCACCGGGTAGAGGGCATTGACCAGTCTTAATCGTCATCCCATATTATACCTTGGGTAGCAAAAAGAAGGTGTTCCATGATCGATCAATCAAACCGCCGAGGCGCCGCCGTCAAAGCGTTTCACGAGCGCCGAGCTCTGGAACAACGCAGGGCGTCAAATCAACTCCAACAGCGGCAAGACCAAGCACAGCGCTGGCGTCAAAGTTTTTATGTTTGGAGAACGACCACCGCGCCTATGATCGGCCGGATTGTAAACGAGGTCGGCAACGACTACGCGCGAGAAGGCTCGCCCTTCCTGTTCCGTCCAGTACCGCAAGCCGCGACGGAGCACGCCGTTCTTTTTGAGATTCGATCGAGCGGCGAGTTAAATTCAATAGCGCACCTGAAATTCACTATGGATGCCGATGGGCGGGTCGTTGCAAGTACCAGCGCTCTTGGTGTCAAACACCTTCCGTCCTCCGCTCCGCTGAACGAGGTTACGGATCACTGGGTACAGCAAGTTGCCGACGATACGATGATTGCCGTGCTCGAAGGCAACAGGATGGGCATTCTCGCTGCGGCGTCATGATCTGACGTCACCGGCGGGTTGGTACGAACCTCGGACCGGTAGGCACAGCCCCTTGGTCGGCCCTCACGTCTGCCTGGCCGCGTTCGTGAGGCTTGGCGAGCGTCTCGGCCACGGTCCTAAGTCGCGGGCACAGTGTCCTAAATTCAGATTTGATAATTTTGGGCTGCCTGATTTGCAGACGCTAAGAATCGCTGAAGTTTGTGCAGGGCATGACCTATTGCCTCTGGAGGGGAGGTTCCCGGAACCGGGATGGATATCGCGGTATGAAGCCCCTCTTCTCCATCGATCTGGAAAGTCACGTTCCATTCGTAGCTAAGCCCATGCGGCTTGGATATTTCTCGCAAAGCTTGGGTGGCCGTCGGTGTCAATGTTACGCGCATAACTGTCTCCCGGAGACCGCCTCAGTTGGCGGGCTCGTTAGTCTTCAAGGCGAGCCGTTTTGGCCCGTGCTCATGACGCACGTCGCGTGGCTATCACCGCAAGAACACCGCCGCAATGCGCAATGCTCCCTGCCGGTGCGCTCGCCGCTCGCGGGCACGGTCCGGCCGGTTCGTTGGGCGGCTGGGTACCGTCGCTCATCTTCCAGGAGATCGTAGAAGGTGGACGGCCCGAATGCGTGGGCCTCGCCTCGATCCAATGCGGCGATTGCGTCCAGAATATCTTCTCGGGTGATTTGATCGCGAATGTCCTCGTCCATAGCTGTAACCTCTAAAAATCGGCGCACATGTTTAGCTTGCTTCCCTCTCGTGCCGCTTCCGTAACACATTGCGGCGCAGCCGATGCAGCCCAGGAGGCGGCAGAAGCCCTGTGGCGTGGGCTTTGTTCGACGCCGAGAGCCGCAAGCAGTTGTATTTGTTTTTCACGGTCGACAGCAGGAAGTCTTGACTTTTGTTCTCTTTTCGTTCTTATGGTGCCTGGGTCCAGCAATGAAGCCGTACGATGATGACCTATTACGTGGCGCTGCCGTTTCAGGCGGTGGAAGGCGGGCTCGCGCCCGGCCTAGCGGTCGAATGTCCGCATGAATACGGCGCGATCCGGCGCGCCCAAGCGATGTCCTGCGACAAGGTCAATATCGGGGCGGTCGCGTTTTCGCGGCGCGGCGATCCGAACGTGGGGGAGTTCGAGGAGGCGGTGATCCTCAAGACGTTCGGCGAGGTGCCCGACGACTTGACGGAGCTTTGACCGAGGGTCGCCATGCTCCACGATCACGAAGAACTGCTGGAAGCTCTACGGGTTTGCCGGTCGGAGGCGATCGCTGCCAAGCGCATGCACCGGCCGAGGTCCGGCATGGTGCGATGTCTCGATTCGATGGTCGACGAAATCGACGCCGTAGCCGAGCTGATTACCGCCAAGCCCGATTATTTCCATGACAAGGGTTCAGCGCCGAACCGGGGGTAGGGCAGGGCGCAAGGGAATAGGAGCGACGAAATGGGTGTGACGTCGATCGTGAACGAGCCGACCATCAGTTGCCCACGCTGCAACACGGAGATTAAGCTCAACGAGACCCTTGCTGCGCCGCTCATTCAGGCGACCCGGAACGAGTTCGAGCAGAGACTCGCGGAAAAGGAATCCGACATTGCCGGACGCGAGGCCGCCATTCGTGAACAGCAGGATGAACTTGCCAAAGAGAAGCAGAGTATCGACGAGCAGGTCACCAAGAAACTCACGACAGAGCGCCAGCGTATAGCCGCCGAAGAAACCAAGAAGGCGAAGCTGCTTGCTTCGACGGACCTCGAACGGAAATCCAAGGAAATTGCCGATCTTCAAGAAGTGCTAGAGGAGCGCGAGGGAAAACTTGCCGAGGCTCAAGCGACTCAAGCCGAGCTGATGCGAAAACAGCGGGAACTCGATGACGCCAAACGCGAAATCGATCTGACGGTCGAAAAGCGCGTGCAGGAATCGCTGGCGGTAATTCGGGATAGGGCGAAATTGGAGGCGGAGGAGGAATTGAAGCTGAAGCTCGCAGAACGCGAGGAGAAAATCGCTTCCATGCAGCGGCAAATCGACGATCTCAAGCGCAAGTCAGAGCAAGGCTCACAGCAGTTGCAGGGCGAAGCCCAAGAGCTCGAATTGGAAGCCATGCTCCGGGCACGATTCCCGCGCGATTTAATCGAACCGGTCCCCAAGGGGCAATTTGGCGGTGACGTCGTGCACCGCGTGATGGGGCCATGTAATCAGTTATGCGGCTCTATTCTTTGGGAAAGCAAACGAACCAAGAATTGGAGCGATGCTTGGCTACCCAAGCTTCGTGAGGACCAGCGAGCAGCGAAGGCAGAACTCGCTTTGTTGGCGTCGAGCGTCGTTCCAAAGGGTGTCGTTGCCTTTGACCTCGTCGAGGGAGTTTGGGTTACGGAATCCCGATACGCCGTTTCCGTTGCGACTGTGTTGCGGCAGTCATTGATCGAGCTTTCGAGTGCGCGCCAAGCAGGCGAAGGTCAACAGAGCAAAATGGAGTTGGTCTATAGCTATCTGACCAGCCCGCGTTTTCGACACCGCATTGAGGCGATCGTTGAAAAAATCTCGGATATGCAGGACGACCTTGATAGGGAGCGGAAAAGCATGACCCGGCTTTGGGCCAAGCGCGAGGAGCAGATTAAGGGCGTTATCGAATCGACGGTCGGAATGTATGGCGATCTCCAAGGCATTGTGGGAAAGGCTCTGGATGAAATTGAGGGCCTTACCCTACCGATGATCGAGGAAGTCGTGACAATAAGCGTCGAATAGCCTCCGCAACGTGTTCGCCGATTTCGTTCGGGACTGCGTTACCAGTCAGAACCGGTAGCTCCACTTTACTCTGAGGATTCTGTTCTGAAAGCCTTGATTATCCGTCGCGGTGGCGACACCCGCGGGGACGCCGGGCGCGGCAAGGAACGCTGCGCCGGGAGTTATAAAATTGGCGCCGGCGAGGTCACGGCGGGTCCGTCCCTGCGCTCTTATTTCGCGACAAAAAGCAAGCGGCATCAGGAACGGGATGGCGCGCGCGGCCGTCGGCGACAACCGTGCACCGATCATGCCCAGCACCGTTGCGGCCAGGACTATGACGACGATAACCCCGATCGCGCGCAGCATGGCCCGCTCCCGAGTTCGGCCCGAGGCGCCAACGTAGCACAAGGCAACCTCGCGCTCTCTAATAGGCTTGGCGGCCGGATTTCGACGAACCCGCTTCCGGTTCGTTCAGCATTGTGGCAACCTACACGCGAGAAGGATTCCGACTCTGGGGGCCTACAATGTACCGCGTGGCAGCTTTCGCTTGCGCCGCGATGCTGATCTGTCTCGGCGGATGGGCGCTAAACGTCGGGGCGTTGGCCGCACCCATGAGCGAGGTCGTCTGTCGGGGAGACGGCAGGCGGGTCGCGCTGCTAATCGGCAACCAAGACTACATCGGCACGATGCAGCCGCTCGCGAATTCGCGGAACAACACCAGCGCCTTAGCCGGTCTCTTGTGTCAAAACGGCTTCACCGTATTCCGGCACACAGACCTTGACGTGCAGTCGTTCGACACGACCATCGAGACCTTCGCGGGCGCCGCGAAAGGGACGAAGACGGCGCTCGTCTACTATTCGGGCCACGGCTTCGCGGTTGGGCGGCGGAACTGGTTGGTGCCGGTCGATGCTCGGCTGAGCTGCACGGACATTTGGGACTATGGGGCCGACATGACCCGCGTGCGGCGACAGCTGCTCGATCTTAACGAGGATGTCCTATCTCGGCTCGAAGGTGCAGGCGACCAGATCGTGATCCTCGATGCCTCGCGCGCCGAACCGGTGCGAGGCTGCCGGGGTGGGGCCTCGCCGAGCCTGATCAAGGGACTGGTGCGCACGGCAGCGAGCATTGCGCGGCTCATCATCTATGCAACCCACGACGGTGAGGTGGCGCTCGATGACGCGGGTTCGGACACCTCGTTGCTGGTCACGGCGATGATGAAACGCCTGCCGGAGAATCCTCGGCACGATTGGGTGACGGCGATGCTGGAGGTCAGCCAGGAGGTGCTGACCTTGACCAATAATAAGCAGCGCCCCAGCATTGACGTTAATCTACGACCCGAGGGCTGCTTGGCGCCGGATTGCGGCGCGGCGCCGCCAACCGCTGCGGCACAGCGGCAGGATGATCTCACTGATCGGTACTTCAATCAGTTATACGAAGCAGGCAATTATCCCGCCGCGCTCGTCTTGGCCGAAAGGTTGGAAACGGTCGCTAAGGCGCGATTCGGAGACGCCGACCTCAACTATGGTGCCGCTCTCACCCGTCTGGCGCTCGTATACCGCGCACTGGGTCGTTACGCGGAGGCGGAGACGCTCTACCGGCGCGTGTCGAGCATTACCGAAATGGCCTTGGGTTCGTATCACCCCTACGTAGCCCAGGCTCTGGACAACCTCGCCACCATCTATCAGGAGCAAGGCGAGTACGGCGACGCTGCGAGATTATACGAGCGCGTGCTGGCCATCAACGAAGCGGCGCTGGGGCCAGACGGCCCCGGTACCGCCACGGCTCTCAACAACCTGGCGTCCGTGTACGAGGACCAGCGCAGGTATTATGACGCTGAACGGCTTTTCAAACGTGCGCTGGCAATCCGGCAAAGCGCATTAGGCCCGAGCCACCCCACGGAGGCCGGTGCTCTCAGCAACCTGGCCCGCTTGTATGAGGTTCAAAGCAAGTACGACGAAGCGGAGAGCCTTTACCGACGCGCGTTGGCGATCAATGAGCGCGCTTTCGGCGCCAGCCACCCCGGTGTGGCGGCCTCGCTTAGCGACTTGGCTGGCGTGTATAAAGCACAACATAAGTATAATGACGCTGAGGCGCTATACCAGCGCGCAGTAGCCGTAAATGAAACTGCATTGGGGCCCAACGACCCCAGGGCGGCCGACGCGTTGAATAACCTTGCCGCGCTCTACGATCTGCAGGGGCGCTCGACGGAGTCCGAGCCGCTCGTTAAACGCGCCGTTGCCATGCAGCGCGCAGCCGAAATACCGGATCTTCCTTGGCCGCCGCCGAAGGCATCCGCCTGGGACGTTATTCCGAACGAGATGATCCTTGGCTCCAACCCGACCCAGCCCAACCTCGCGGCGATCTCGGACCGGCTGGCTTTGGCGCTCGATGCCGGTGCCTATTATCAACGTAGCTTTTTCAAGGTCCCCGACGGTTTTGCAATGGTGACCCAAGTCGAACGGATAAGGTCCGATGGCACCCCGGAAACTCACGGGCGCTGGTTTTCTTCGCAAGGCCCTACTACCTTTTCATTGCAAGGCTACCTGAGACGCCTCCTTTACGCAGATCCGGGGCATTACCGCCTCGTTGTGTTCGTCATAACGGACAAGCCTTTCTCCACTTCCAACGAGGCCCTCACGCGACAAGAGGCAACTGACCTTGTGGGTCGGGGCGTCAACGTCGTGCCCGCGACTGCCTGGACTCAACTCTACTCAGCCCAGCATCGGTGCACTGCACTCATCTATGAATTTAAGAAAATCAGCGCCACGGAGCCGGAGCTTCTGATTCCAAGCCCGATGCCCGGACGGGATCACCTTATGAAGGCGAGGGTGTGGGCCGCCCTGGCAACGCCTGATCCGAAGAAATGACCGGCGTACCGCCAGAGAAACCGGTCGCCTTCATAAGCTATCGGCGGGCGGATGCCGACGCCATGGCTGGACGTATTAGGGATCGTTTGCTAGTTGATCTGCCCGGCTGGACCGTCTTCATGGATGTCGCGTCGGTTGATCCGGGCGCTAATTTCATGCAGGCCATTGATGACACGCTGGCGCAATCCTCAGTGCTTCTTGCGCTCATCGGCAGGCGTTGGCTTGGCGACGCGGAAGTCCGGATTCATAATCCTGATGATTTGGTTCGCTATGAGATCAAGTCAGCCCTCACTGCCGGTGTTCGCGTTATCCCGGTTCTCCTGAATGATGCGCGCATGCCCAAAATCAGCGAGCTGCCTGACGATATTGCAGCACTCACGACACGCAACGCCCTCGAGTTACGCCATTCGCGTTTCGACGACGATTTTAGGAATCTCGTGAAGGGAATAACAGGACCAAGC
The DNA here is from genome assembly GCA_052148715.1 of Xanthobacteraceae bacterium. Taxonomy (GTDB): domain Bacteria; phylum Pseudomonadota; class Alphaproteobacteria; order Rhizobiales; family Xanthobacteraceae; genus JBKQHQ01. Next base: position 27,981 of record JBKQHQ010000146.1, read on the forward strand.
CCGGTAGCCAGTCAACGACAGCGCCGCGGCGCTTCCAGGCCCATCGGATATGTCCTAACAGGAGCACTGCTGGGATTGGTCCTGGCGCTGGCCGGGCTTATCGTCCACTTTGAAACAACAGGAAAATCAGCGTCAGAGAGAATCGGCGACGATGGTGCGACGCTCGTTATTCCAGTCGCTGTCATAACCGGAGGTCTGATTGGATATTGGCGCGCCTTACGGCGACGGTAGATCTGCCCGAAGGGTTTGGGCGATTGCCCAAGGATCGAATAGTGCCGGAAAGCGGCGCATCTCATCCTGGATCACGCCGAGCCGCCTCCCTTTCCAGCGGCAAAGCGGAAACGTATGATTAAATTTCTATGACTCGGACAACGGAGGCTCTGCCATGGTTACGGTGGTCTTCCCGGAGCCTGAGACGCGCATCACCACCAGGACGGCCACTCGCGCAACTCCGTCTAGCGTTATGTGGATCCTTGCTCGAGCCAATGCGCAACGCGGTAACACCAAAAGCGGTCGTCCTCGTCGGTCAATTCGGGCGATACGCTATGCACCCCCGTCCATCAGCTGTCACGCCCAGTCGGGTTCATGATCCCGAGATCGAGGGGTCCCGTATCCCCAGGAGCCTGTCCCCGTAATCGAGTTTTTCTCGACGACGGATGGCGAGTCTGATTCATGTAATGGCATGAGCAAGACCTTTCGTCGCTGGGATATCGAGCAGCGGCGGCTTTTGCCGCCGTCGGTGCATGAGTTGGTGCCGGCCGGGCACATGGCGCATTTCGTGCGCGACACGGTGCGCGAGGAGCTTGATCTCGGCGCGATCCTGTCGGTTTACAGTGAGGAGCGAGGCTATCCGCCCTACCATCCGACGATGATGGTGGCGCTTAGGCGCGCACGCGGCTGCAACCCCACCAATTCCGGCGCCGATGATTGCGATCCGCAGCGCCCTCGCCATGGTTTGGGGTCGATTCGAACCGGCGGAGAGTACAGCGTATGTTCCCGGCTCGACCTAAATAGCGGACCACCCGACGAATCAGCGACGTCTTTGCCAACGCTTGGACCCGGGCAAGGCGCTCGGGTTTCATTCCGACAACGATAAATTCTTATGCCGGATCAATTCGAGGGTGGACGGCGAACTTGTCGGAACGGTATTGATTCTGCT
>JBKQHQ010000147.1:0-92150 GCA_052148715.1 Xanthobacteraceae bacterium
CCCCCCCCCTCTCCGCGAGTCTGAGCCTGTGGAGAGGCGCCCCTCACCCGCCGTCCTCGCTAACGCTCGGACGGCGACCTCTCCCCGCCCGCGGGGAGAGGTAGGAAGGTGGCCTCAAACAATTCGGACTCACGATGCGATCTAACTCGGGCACGCTCTAACCTTTCAGCTGTGGCTCGGCTCGCCGTCGCTGGTCACGATGAGCGCATCCAGTGCGGTTGCGCCCTGGCCAGCGGCGTGAACCATGAGCGGGTTGATGTCGACTTCGATGATATCCGGCCGCGCCCGCATCAGACGGCCGAGCGCCACCGCTGCATCTGCAACCGCCTTGACGTCGACCGCGGGCGAGTTGCGGAAGCCGTGCAGCAGCTTCGCCGTCTTCAGCTTGCCGAGCTCGGCCATGATCTCGTCCTCGGTGAGATCAGGCGCCATGAGCCGCACGTCGCCGAGCGCCTCGACCCAGATGCCACCAAGGCCGAGCAAGAGAACCGGGCCCCATTGCGGATCGCGGCGCGCGCCGATGACCAGCTCGAGGCCTTTCGGCGACATGGCTTCGACCAGCACGCCGTCGAGCTTCAGACCCGGTTGCGCGCGCGTGACATTGGCGTGCAGCGTATTCCAGGTGTGGTGCACCGCATCGGCATCCGTCACGCCGAGGACGACGCCGCCGGCCTCCGTCTTGTGCGCGAGCTTCGCGGCCTGGGCCTTCATCGCCACCGGGAAACCGACACGGCTCGCGATCGCGACGGCCTCTTCGGCGTTGCGGGCCATGTCGCCCGCCGGCACCTTCACGCCGAGGGCGCCGAGCACCTTCTTGCCGAGCCATTCAGGCCGCGGGCCTTGCCCGAGCTCCGGGATGGACACCGCGCTCGCGGGCGTCGCCTTGCGGGTGGCGAGAGCCGAATTGCGGTTGCCGTAACCGATGACCTTGGCCATGGCGCGCAAAATGCGGTCCGACGAGCGCGATAAAACAACATTATTGGCACGCACGATAGCCATGACTTCCGGCGTGAGCGGTGAGGAATCGCCGAGAATGGCCAGCGCCACGGGCTTGGGGTTCGTCTTGCTCGCTTCGACCAGGCCCGTGACATAGGCGATTCCATGGCTCGGGCTGCCCGCCGGTATCGATACGGCTAGCACCCCGATTGCCGGATCGCGCAGCAGCGCCGCCGCACCGATCTGCACCAGCTCCGGCTGCCAGATCGGCTGCGTTCCGAGATCGAGCGGATTCTTCGGCGGAATGAACGACGGGACGATTGGCTTCAGGTAGGCTGCCGTGTCGGGCGAGAGAGGCGGCACGCGCACACCGATGTCCTCGCAGAAGTCATGCGCGATGCCGCAGAAGGCACCGGAGAAGGTGAGAATACCGAGGCCGCCGGTCGATGGCTTCGGGAACCGCGCCAGAATTTCGCTCACATCCGCCAATTCGTCGAGTGTGTCGACGACGACGACACCCGCATGTTCGACCAGCGTGCGCATCACCGCATAGTCACCCGCGAGCGCGCCCGTGTGCGAGCGGGCCGCCTCCTGCGCTCTCGCGCCGCGGCCCGGATGCATCAGCACGATCGGCTTGCCGCGCTTCAAGGCCTCTCCCGCGATCGCGATGAATTCTTTCGGGCGCCGGATATGTTCAGCGTAGAGCGTGATGACCTGCGTTACCGGATCATCGAGAAGATATTGGATGAAATCGGCGAGGCCGAGATCGACTTCATTGCCGGTCGAGATCCAACAGGAGACCGGCACATTGCGCGCATTGAAGGTGAGCTGCAGATGGGCGCCGAGACCGCCGCTCTGCGCGACCACGGCTATCGCGCCCGTGGTGCCCGCCGCAAGGCGCGGCGTCGGCTGCGATGAGACGAAACCGGTGGCGAAGCCGTCGACGAAATTCGTGTAACCGAGACAGTTCGGGCCAACGAGCGCCAGGCCCCCGGCACGCGCGATCTCGCCGATGCGCTCTTGCTCGCCCATGCCGTCGCCGCCGACCTCGGCGAAACCCGAGGCGAAGATCACGGCGGCCTTCACATTGCGCCGCACGCAGCCTTCGACCGCCTCGCGGACGCCGCTTGCGGGCAATGTGAAGACGGCAAGATCGACGCCTTCGGGAAGCGCGTCGATGCTGGTCAGCACCTTTCGCCCCCCGATATCGCCGGCGTTGCGGCCGACGAGATGAATGGGACCGTCGAACTTGTTGTTGTCGAAAAGCTCAAGGACGACACGCCCGGCGGAGCCCGCCTTGGCGGAGATGCCGATGATGGCGACACTGCGCGGCCGCATGACTGCGTCGATGGCGGAGCGCGATTTGTCGCGATGTGCTGCCGGAGTGATCACTTTCATCATCTTACATCCCAGTCGTGAGATTTCAACTTACCTAGGCGCGCGCGAAGGCGCGCTATCCTTTAACGTTTGTTATCGGCGAGCGCCTGCAGCTCGCCGACCACGCCGCGGCGAAAGAGCAGGATGCAAAGGATGAAGACTGCGCCGATGACAGCCTGAATCGGCAGGCCGGTGTCGGCGAGATAATCCTCGAGCGTCACGACGACCAGCGCGCCGACAACCGGTCCCCACAGTGTGCCGAGGCCGCCGAGCAGCGTCATGAGGATGACGCTGCCCGAGGTGGACCAATGCACGTCGGTCAGCGTCGCGAGCTTGAAGGTGATCGCCTTGGTAGCGCCGGCGACGCCCGCAAGGGCCGCCGAGAGCGTGAAGGCGAGCAGCTTGAAGCGATGGGCTTCGAAGCCGAGGGAAATGGCGCGGGGCTCGTTGTCCCGGATCGCGCGCAGGATTTGTCCGAAGGTCGAATGGGTGATGCGGTGCACGCAGAGCAGCCCGAGCACGAAGATAACGGCGACGGTGTAATAGAGCGTGGTGATGTTATCGAGCTCGAAGAGACCGAGCGCCTTGCCGCGCGGCAACCCGGTGAGGCCGTCCTCCGCATGCGTGAAGGGTAGTTGCAGTGCCAGGAAATAGATCATCTGGGCGAGCGCCAGCGTGATCATCGCGAACTGCAGCCCTTGCCGGCGGATCGACAGATAGCCGAAGCCTGCGCCGATCGCGGCGGCGATAAGCGCGCCGCAAACGATCGACACCTCGAACGGCGCTCCCCATTCCTTGGCCGCATGGGCCGCTACATAGGCCCCCGCGCCGTAATAGGCCGCATGGCCGAAGGAGAGTAGCCCGCAGGAGCCCGCCAGCAGATTGAAAGCGCAGGCGAACAGCGCAAAGCAAAGGATCTTCGCGAGGAAGAGCGGATAGAAGGCGTGCGGCGCCAACAGTAGGACGAGCGCGCCGACGATCCAGGGCCCATAGATGCGCAGTTTCGAGTAGGGCGGGGCGGTAGCCGTGGGTGCGAGCGTCATGTCAGCGCTCGCGACCGAAGAGGCCCGCGGGCTTCACCAGCAAGACGATGATCATGATGACGAAGATCACCATATTCGCGCCGGGCGGATAGAAAACTTTGGTCAGTCCCTCGAGCAGACCGAGGATCAGGCTCGTGACGACCGAGCCGAGGATCGAGCCCATGCCGCCGACGACCACGACCGCGAAGACGACGATGATGAGATCGGCGCCCATGAGCGGGCTCACCTGATAGATCGGCGCCGCCAAAACGCCGGCTGCGCCCGCAAGCGCGACGCCGACGCCGAAGCCGAGCGTCATCAGCGCCGGCACGTTGACGCCGAAGGCGCGGGTCAGGCGGGGATTTTCCGTTGCCGCGCGGAGCGTGCGGCCGATCGATGTCTTCTCGATCGCGAACCAGGTCAGGAGACAGAGGACGACGGACGCCGCCACCACCCAGGCGCGGTATTTCGGCAGGAACATGAAGCCGAGATTGAAGCCGCCCGCGAGCTCCGGCGGCACCGGATAGGGGCGGCCGGCGGTCGCGAAGAGATAGACGTAAATCCCTTGGATGAACATCATCAGGCCGAAGGTCAGCAATAGCCCGTACATGTGATCGAGCTTGTAGACGCGCGCCAGCAGCACCTTCTCGATGATCGCGCCGAGCACGCCGACGATCAGCGGCGCGAGGATGATGGCATAGAAGTAGCCGAGCCCGGCCCAGCGCAGGAGCATCCAGGCCGTGAACGCGCCGAGCATGTAGAAGGCGCCCTGCGCGATATTGGTGATGCCGAGCAAGCCGAAAATGATGGCGAGCCCGAGACTGAGCATGGCGTAGAACGAGCCGTTGATGAGCCCGACCAGCAGCTGTCCGAACAGCGCCTGCATCGACACGTGCGTCTCCTAAACCCCGAGATAGGCCTTGATGCGGCCGAGCTGCGTCTGCACATCGGCGCGGGCGATCACATCCACGATCCGCCCATTCTCCATGACGAAATGGCGGTCCGCGAGCTTCGCGGCGAATCGGAAATTCTGCTCGACGAGCACCAGCGTGTGGCCCTGGCTCTGCATGGTCTTGATGGCGCGGGCGATTTGCTGGACGATGACGGGGGCGAGTCCCTCGTTCGGCTCGTCGAGCAGGAACAGGGTAGCACCCGTGCGCAGCACCCGGCCGATCGCCAGCATCTGCTGCTCGCCGCCCGAGATCCGCGTGCCGGGGCTGCGCCGCCGCTCGCGCAGATTGGGGAACAGCGTGAAGATCTCCTCCACGCTCATTCCGCCGCCGGCGATCCGCGGCGGCAGCAGCAGGTTCTCGGCGACGTCGAGGCTCGCATAGATGCCGCGTTCTTCCGGCACGTAGCCGATGCCGAGCCGAGCGATCTTCTCGGATGGTGCCGCGATGGTCTCGGTGCCGGCGACGCGGATCGAGCCGGCGCGCTTGTCCAAGAGGCCCATGATGGCGCGCAACGTCGTCGTCTTGCCGGCGCCGTTGCGGCCGATGATGGTGATGCACTCGCCCTTCTTCACGTCGAGCGAGACGCCGTGCAGCACTTGCGAGTCCCCGTACCAGCCCCGCAGGTCATCGATGGCGAGGACAGCATCACTCATCGTCGCTGCCCATATAGGCCTCGACCACAGCGGCATCGCGCGACACCTGGTCATAGCTGCCTTCGGCGAGGATCTCGCCGCGCGCCAGCACCGTGATCCGATCGGAGAGATCGGCGACGACCGACAGATTATGCTCGACCATGAGCACCGTACGATCTTCGGCGACGCGCCGGATCAACGCGGTGATGCGGTTGACGTCCTCCTGGCCCATGCCGGCCATGGGTTCGTCGAGCAGCAGTAATTCCGGTTCGAGCGCGAGCGTCGTGGCTAGCTCGAGCGCACGGCGGCGCCCGTACGGCAATTCGCTGGCGCGGCGATCCGCCAGATCTTCGATGCCGACGAGCGCGAGCAGAGCGCCGGCGCGGTCGTTCATCTCGGCGAGCGCCTTGTCCGACTTCCAGAAGAAGAAGTTGTCGCCACGAAATCGCTGCAGCGCGATGCGAACGTTCTCGAGTGCCGTGAGACTGCCGAAGACGGCTGAGATCTGGAACGAACGCACCATGCCGAGCCGCGCGATCTGGCTCGCCGTCATGGTGGTGATATCGCGCCCCCGATAGGAGATGCGGCCGCTTGTCGGCTGGTGGAATTTGGTGACGAGGTTGAACACCGTCGTCTTGCCGGCACCGTTCGGGCCGATCAACGCGTGAATCGTGCCGCGCCGCACCTTGAGCGTCAGATTGCGCACGGCGAGGATTCCGCCGAACGATTTCGACACACTCTCCATGCGCAGGATGGGGGCGTCAGGCATGCTCGCGGCAGGCATCATTTGTCCGATGCGGTGAATGGTCCCTCCTGGTTCGCGGCGACGCTACGTACACTCCCGCCGCAAAGGTCTCGGAGAGGAGCCCTCGCCCTCAGGAACGCCGCTTGCGGCTTTCGCGAAGGACGAGGGCGGTGGGCTTACTTGCCGAACCCGGGGCAGCCGCCCTCGTTGATCGGGCGGAAAGCGCTCTCGCCCGGAATCGTCGCCACGAGCTTGATGAGGTCCCATTCGCCCTTGGACTCAACCGGTGTCTTGATCTGCACCAGATAGACGTCGTGCACCATGCGGCCGTCGGGACGCAGCGTGCCTTGATTGGTGAATGCGTCCTTCACCGGCGTCTCTCGCATCTTGGCGATGACGACCTTTGGGTCGGTCGTATCCGTCGCCTGGACCGCCCTCAGATAGGCGCGCACCGCCGAATAGGTGCCGACCTGGAAGGAGGACGGCGCGGTCTTGCGGCGCTCGATGAACTTCTTGGTGAAGGCGGCGGCCTCGTCGTTTACTTGTGGCCACCAGGGCGTCACGTACATGCCGCCCTGCGCGATCTCCAGGCTCGTGCTCTTGATGGCCGGCAGCGAGTCGAGGCCGAGCGGCACGATCTTCTGGCCGGCTTCGACGAGGCCGAACTCACGCGCCGCCTTCATGGCATTGACGGCATCGTCGCCGCCATTGGCGAAGGCGACGACCTCCGCCTTCGAGGCCTGCGCCTGCAGCACGTAGGACGAAAACTCCGTCGTGCCGAGCGGGGCACGCACGGAGCCGACCACCTTGCCACCGGCATTGGTGACGGCCTTCGTGACCGCGCCTTCGAGCGCGATGCCAAAGGCATAATCGGCGCTGATCAAGAACCAGGTCTTGCCCAGGGTCGGAACGGCCTGTCCGATCGCCTTGCCGATTTCGTAGGTGTCGTAAACCCAGTGCACGGAATTGTCGGGCGCGCATGCCTTGCCGGTGAAGTCGGCGGAGCCGGCGCTCGTCAGCAGGACGGTCTTGTTCTTGGCCTTCGCGAGATCGAGGACGGCGAAGGCCACGGCCGAGTTCACGAGATCGGTGACGGCGTCGACCTTGTCGACGTCGAACCAGCGGGCGGCCAGCGAAGCGCCGACATCCGGCTTGTTCTGGTGGTCGCCGGCGAGGATCTCGATGGCCGCGCCGTTGACCTTGTTGCCCAATTCCTCGGCTGCAATACGCGCGGCCTCGACCGAGCCGTTGCCGGAATTCTGCTCATAGCCGCCGGAGAGATCGGTCAGCACGCCGATCTTCACTTTGCCGTTGGCTATCTCCGCACGGGCTGCGGGGGCGACGATGAGGCATGCCGCAATCGCCAGGGCGCGGGTCAGGCCGTTGGTGATGCCGCCAGTATGGACGCCGGTGACCATGGCTTCGTCCCTCCCTCCTTGAGCGTAGATTTTTATGTCTTCGACCTAGATCGTGATAATTTATAATTAAAGGCCTTGTCAATGGAGAACATGACGCCGGCCTCAGCGGTCCGCCCTTTGAGCAATACCACCTTTTACCCCGACATGATCGTGATCTCGGCCCGCGGCCGCGCCCGACAGGCGGCCGGTCGGCCGCCGCTGTTGCTCGCGGATCGTCACCCGAGGTGCAGGTCCTTTTGCTGGCTCACGTTGCCGCCGTCCCCGCTTTTCAATTTGCCGAAGATGACCGTGGACAGGACGGTAAATCCCCCGAGGACAAGAAATGCCTCGTGCAGGCCCTGAATCATCTCGCCGGGGTTTGAACGAAAGCGGTCGGGAATGAACATTGCGGTGGTCAGCCCCGCCGCCGCGACGCCAAAGCTTATCGACATCTGCTGCATGGTGCTCGCAATGGAACTCGCATTGCTGGTCTTTTCGTCAGGTATGTCGGCGTAGGCCAGGGTGTTCATGCTGGTGTATTGCAGAGACGTGAAGGCGCCATAGCAAAACGCTTGCAGCACGATGACCCAGAGCGGCGTGCTGGGCCCGACCGTTGCAAAGAGCATGAGGAGGAGACCGAGGATGATCGTGTTCGAGATCAGCACGCCCCGGTAGCCGACGCGTTGCAGAACTCCCGGCATCAGGAATTTCGTACTCATGGCGGCGATCGCCTGCGGCATGATGAGCAGGCCGGACTGGACGGGAGTGAACCCGAGGCCGACCTGGTAGAGAAGCGGCAGGAGAAACGGGACGCCGCCGATGCCAAGGCGGGTGAAGAAGCTGCCGCTGACGGCCGTACCGAAGGTGCGGATGCGGAATAGATTCAACTGCAGCAATGGAAAAGCAGTCCGCGTCGCGTGCAGCCCGTAGCCGAAGATGAGCGTCAGGGAAATCGCCAATAGCCCGAGAATTTCAGCAAGGCTCAGCGTATGGTCGCCGAAGATCTCCAGCACATACGACAGCAATGCAACGCCGGAACCGAAGAGAATGAGCCCGATGATGTCGAGCGGTTTGGTGCTCGGTTCGCGATAGTCCGGCAGATGCAGATAGACCAGGACCAGGCCGAGAATGCCGATTGGCAGATTCACAAAGAATATGAATCTCCAATGCAGGTATCCGATGATGAGACCGCCGGCGATCGGTCCTAGCATCGGGCCGATCAGGCCCGGAATGGCGACGAAGCTCATGGCGCGGATGAGCTCGGATTTGGCGAATGTCCGCACCAGGGTGAGTCGGCCCACCGGCACCATCATGGCACCGCCGCAGCCCTGCAGGATGCGACAGGCAACCAGCAGATGGATGTCGCTCGCTATCCCGCAGAGAAAGGACCCGAGGGTGAAGACGCCGATCGCGGATGCGAACACCCGACGCGTTCCGAAACGATCGGCCATCCAGCCGCTGATCGGAATGAAAACCGCAAGGCTCAAGGTGTAGCTGGCCAGCACCGACTTCATGCTGAGCGGAGCCACGCCGAGCGCCTGCGACACGACCGGCACGGCCGTGTTCAGGATCGTCGTGTCCAGCGCCTCCATGAAAAACGCCACCGCGACCAGCCACGGCAACAGCTGCTTGCTCGATACGGATGGAGGGCGGGCAGAGGCGCTGATGGGATGTCGGGACTCTGGTCCAAGCAGCATCGAGCCTCTCGACGGCCGCCTAGTCGGGCCATTTGAAGTTGATCTCGGAGTCGAATATCATCCACGCGGCTTGTCGGCACAAGCATGCGTTCAATGCCGGCGATCGCGACGGGCTCCCGCCCGCAACACGCGGAAGCGCGCCGCGGTCACGGCGGTCAAGGACAATCGGTCGGATGGCCGCCGAACGTGCCGCGTCTTTTTGAGTCGACCCAAGGAGCACCGTCATGACATCTCACCCCGTTGTGTCGAGCGAAGCATGGCTGGCGGCGCGAATGGATTTGCTCGCGAAAGAAAAGGAATTTTCCAAGCTGCGAGATGAGCTGAGCGCTCTTCGTCGCGAGCTTCCATGGCGAAGAGTTACCAAGGAATTCGTCTTTGAAGGTCCTGACGGCAAAGAGACATTGGCCGAATTGTTTGATGGCCGCCGCCAGTTGATCACCTATCACTTTATGTTCGATCCGGAGTGGACCGAAGGCTGCAAGTCCTGCTCTCTTATCGCGGACCATTATGATCCAGCAGTAGTCCACTTGATGCATCGGGACGTGACGTTCGTCACCGTGTCGCGCGCACCATTGCAAAAATTGGACGCCTTCAAGAAACGAATGGGTTGGCGCTTCAAATGGGTCTCATCATTCGCCAATGATTTCAACCAGGATTACCACGTGACATTTACGCAGGAACAGATCGACGGGCGCACCGCCTATTATAATTACCGAGACAACGCGTCATTTCCGGTCAAAGAGGCCCCCGGAGTGAGCGTGTTTTATAAGGACGAGGCGGGCGACGTGTTCCACACCTATTCGTCATATAGCCGCAGCTTGGATATGTTCATCACCGCGTATCATTACCTCGATATTACGCCCAAAGGTCGTGACGAGGCGGGATTTAGCTACGGGATGGAATGGGTGCGCCATCACGATCGCTACGGCGACACGACGTTCATCGATCCTTATGCAAAGCCAAAATCTTCAAACGCGGTGGATGCGCGGTGAAATTAACTAATTGCCGGTAACAGTCCGTCGTATTCGGATTCATCCTCGGCACTCAACCGATAGCCGACACCGAGCTCGGTACGGATGATGCGCGGGCGGGTCGGGTCGGCCTCGATCTTCTTGCGCAGGTTCCGCACCATGATGCGCAAATAGTGCGTGTCGTGCAGATGGCTGGTGCCCCACACCTCCTTGAGCAGATGCTGATGGGTGAGCACGTTGCCGGCGTGCTGGGCGAGGGCTTGGAGCAACCGGTATTCCTTGCGCGTCAAGCTGATCCGGCGGCCGTCGATCGAGACCGAACGGGCCGCGAAGTCGAAGGTGAGGCGGCCGATCTTGAGCACCGCGTCACCTGTCGTCACGCGCTGCTGGCGGCGCAGGGCAGCCCGTCCGCGCGCCAACAGCTCGGCCATCCCGAACGGCTTCACCACATAATTGTCGGCGCCGAGATCGAGCAGGCGAACCTTCTCGTCCTCGCTCGATCGCGCCGAGAGCACGATGATCGGCACGTCCGACCACGAGCGAATACGCTGCAGCACCTCGCCGCCGTCCATGTCGGGCAGAGCAAGGTCGAGAATGATCAGATCCGGAGAGCCCATCGTCGCTGCCCGGATGCCCTCGGCGGCGGTCTTTGCTTCGCGCACGGTGAAGCCGATGCGACCAAATCCGGATTGCAAGAATCGCTGGATCTGAACCTCGTCGTCGATGACGAGCACGGTAAGGGCAGCACTAGTCATCGAATCTATTCGTCGAGTCTTTCGTGTGACTGGCGTCGAACCCGGCAATCAGACCGAGAACCATCATGGCACAGCGTGGGTCGGTCGGAAGCGCACGAAAGACATAAGTGCGGCATTGCCCGAGGCCGCCGATCGGCGAGCTTTGTGCCAATATTAGCGATCAGCTACGGCACAGGCTATATAATCGTTATAGGGAAACATGGCGGTTGCTATAAACGATAATTTATTTGGCATATGTTTCTGATTCAACTCAAGGCCTCGAACACGCTCCTCACGCGAAATAAGCGCGAGTGATGTCGCTGAGGTCTCGTCCATCGCGCATGCTGCCCTCCCAGACCTTGCGGCCGGCCGCCAACACGATGCAGCGCTCGGCGAGCGCCTGTGCCAATTCGAGGTTCTGCTCCACCAGCAGCAAGGCGACGCCGCTTGCGCGGATGCGCTCGATGACGGGGACAAGCTCGCGCAGCACGCCGCCGAGCATCTGCTGCTCGCGGCCCGAGGCCGATGGCTGGATCCCCGCCGCGATGGAGGTGGACCGGCTGCGCGGCCACGTGGCGCAGCTCAAGGAGCTGGCCGCGAAGGCCGGGCGCGACCCGCAAAAGATCGCAGTCGCCCCGCAATATGTCGTGCATCTCGGCCCGACCAAGGAGGCAGCGGTCGGGCGCTTCCAGCAGAGCCAGATGTACAAGCATCTCATGTCGTTGCGCAAATCGACGCTCAAGGAGCAGGCCGGCAGCGCCATGGAGGACATCAATCTGATCGGCGATGCGGACGCGGTGATCGCCAAGGCGCAGGCCCTCAAGGAAGCTGGCGTCACCCATTTCCTCGGCCTCTATTTCGCGGCGAACGGCCTGCAGGAGCTGCTCGATCAGATGCAGGCCTTTGCCGAGGACGTGATGCCGAAAATAGTCGCCTAGGCACTCCTGTCGTCGAACGGTCGCCGGCACTAGAGCATGTCGCGGTCAAATCGACGGACGACACCAGGCACATCTTCCACCCGGCTGGGACGGCTCGCCGCACGAACCGCGCGCCTGATGGCTTCGCCTGACATTCGTCCCGCCCCCCTGTATGTCTTACTGCACGGACTTCATGGGCGATGGGCATGTCAATCGAATCCGGTGATTCGGCCGTGGCCGGACACCATGCTCGGATGGGCTGGCGCGGTGTGATCCCGGGCGTGCTGCTGCTTGCAATTGCTGGCCTCACACTCTACGCCGGCCGCGATCTTCCAGCAGGATCGGAAGGCGGTCACCTCGGGCCAGGTGCCTTGCCCAATTTCCTTTCAGCCACATTATTCGGTCTCGGGATGATCATTGCCGTCGAGGGGTTTTTTCGCAGGCGCACTGGCGTGCCTGGATCGATGCTGCCTGCGATCGTGCTGGCCGCTTCCGCAAGTGTGTTCTTACTGGCATTTACCAAGCTCGGACTTGCCGCCGCGACCGGTCTCGCGGTGACTATCATCGCCGGTTACGGGCTGCGCACACGGCCCGTCGCTTTCGGTTTGGTAGTCGCCGCCAGCGTTGCGGCGGCGGTGCTCCTGAATTTGTTAAGCTAATTTCGAAGGGAGTTTAATCATGGACGTCCTGACCGGCCTGATGCAGGGCTTTGCGCATCTGCTGGAGCCGGCCGTGACGGCGGCGTGCGTGATTGGATTGTTAGTCGGAATCGTCGCCGGATTCCTTCCCGGCATGAGTCCCCTTGGCGGGCTCGCCCTCGCATTCTCATTCGTTGGGGCGGTGTTCTCGGCCCTGGGCCCGAACAGCCCGGTCGTTTTTCTCATGGCGGCGGCCTATGGAACACTCTACGGCCGCGCCCTCGCCGCGATGAACCTGAGCGCACCGGTTTCGGGAAGCGCAGGTGCGCACCCGGACCGGTCGGGCATGGTAGCCGGTCTGTTTGCGGGCATCTTCGTCGCCGCGATGACCGCCGTGATCGCGGTGTACGCAAGACTCCATGTCACAATAGCCCTGGGGCCTGTTGAACTTGCCGCTGTAATCACTTTTCTGCTTCTCGGCGCGGTCTCGTTTGGCTGCGGTTCGGCGGCAAGCGCGCTCGCCATGACGGTCCTTGGATTGCTGCTGGGCGTCGTCGGAGACGACCTCGAGACCGGCGCTCATCGGCTCACCTTCGGCATCGCGGCGCTGGAAGACGGTATCGGTATGCTTGACGCCGCGATAGGCCTGTTCGTCATAGCCAATATCTTCCACGACCTCGGTGCGGCCGCGACCGATCGACCGTTGGCCGCTGCTGCAGCCGAGAATCCCGTCCGAGGCGTCGTGCGCGGCACAATCCTCGGCGTGCTGGCGGGATTCCTGCCAACGAATGGCACGGTCGTCACCACTACGGTGGCCGAGCGGCGCAGGCGGCCGACCGAGGATCCCTTTGACCCGGCAAGTCAAACAGATGCGCATGGGATTGTCGCCGCCGCCATGGCGAGCGACGTGCGGTTCAGCGTGTCGTTGATCCCGCTTTTGGCCTGGTTTATTCCGTGCGATGTTGTAAGCGCTCTGTTGCGCAGAGTTATCTCGGTTCAGGAAGTCCTCACGAACCAAGCCGCCAGGGATCGGATGGAGACGGTCTGGCTCGTCTGCGTAGCCCTTGTCTCGATCCATGTCGTGCCGTGCGTGATGATTCTGCTTCCTGGGTTCGCACGGCGAATCATCCGTGTCGATATAAGGATTATTGCTCCGCTGGTTATCGCCGGTTGCTGTATAGCGATATTTTTGGTCACTCCCAACCTCATCGACTTCGCCGTCATGTTCGCCTTCGGTCTGGTCGGCTATTACATGATTCTCGCCGATTTTGATCGCAGCGTGCTGTTCTTTGCCTTCTTGTTTGCATCGACTTTTGAGGAAAATATCCGCCGCAGTCTGCTGATAGCGCGTGGAGACGCGATGATCTTCCTCGAACGTCCGATTTCGGCCGGATTTCTGATTGCGGGCGTACTGCTGTTGATCACCGTCCGCGCGTGGCGGCATAACCGCCGGATCGAGGTCGTCGGTGAGGGAGCAGTGCGATGAGTTCAGGCTGACGGGAGCAATTCGCACATTCCCGCCGTGCCCCGGGCGGTTTCCATCAGAAGTCCATCCGGACAACATTGGCGCCGGCGGCTTCTTCCGCGACCGCGGTGCCGCGTATCGGGCGAAGGGCGATGTCGAGCACGCGGTTCCGGACGAGAAGAACGAAGCAAGGCGGCGCGGGTGGTGAGCCGGCTTGACAACGGAATCTCCCCGTACGTTGGAACAAGCATCCCATGCCTTCTCGCGCACCCCACGGCCTATATGCCTGCGAAGGCATTCCGCCGGTCCGCTCCTCTAATCGGTCCTCTGGGGTCAATCGAAACCCTTCGAGCCGAGTGCGTGGTCGGTCCTGACGTTGATCACGCGGACGAAAACCTAAATTGATCTTGATCCCTATCGGTGGCTGCGCAAGCAAATGAAGACGGGACTTCTACTATTGGCGGCAATCCATGCTTGAGGTGGTGTTTGGCATCCTGAGCGCGCTTGGCGATGTTCTTGCGCCGACCCCGGCAGTGCGTTGGTTCTGGGCCGTTGTCTTTCTAATGATTGTCGTTGCGATCATCGCGGCTGTCAAGAAAATGCCCCTATAAGGCCGAGCCGCGCGTCAAGCGATAGCTAGAGCGCCACGAACCGTTCAACTTTGGTTATCTTGCCCGCCAAGCTGACGTCTTGTAATGGTTCCGTAGGTCGTTCGCAGGTTTGCAGATGAGCGAGATTGCGGATGGGTGGGAAGTCATATCCTGCCGCGCTAAGGAGCCTTGGCATCTGTTCTTCATGTTGTTGCAGATGTTGGTGGGGAACCCCGAAATAGCTCCGATTTATTCGATGGCCACTTGGACCGTGCATCACATGGCGACAGGGGCAGTCCGGAAAGTAACGGCCCGGACCGAACAACAAGCCAAAGAGAAAATTGCCAACGGCATCTTCGATGAGGACTGAAGTCCCACGCCTGGCATACAGTCTTCGTAGATGCGCAGGGCTGATTCGTGTCCGTTTCCCGGGCTTTTGCTTTCGCCGCGGCAAGCGTGATACCGTTTATGCTAGGGTACTTTCACGGGGGAATTTATGTATTCGGTTGGTCCGATAATCCGATTCGCGTCCGCGACGTTCCTCACCATTCTATTGGGAGTTTCGGCCGGTGCGTATTCCGACGAGGCAGTGGGTGACGCGGAAGACCTGCTCAAGCAAGTCAAAGACAGGTTTGCACGGGGCGAAATCACGCGCACGGATGTGGCGCAAGCCGAGTACCACGTGCTCGAAATGAAATATCGCGCTGGCCTGATTTCCAAGCGGACCTATTGCCGACAAGCCCCACCATTCTTGGAGGCGGTCACGACCGGGGCGCCCGCCGAGACGACCTGGGGCGCATAGGGCGGTGCCTCGCCGCAGGCGGCCGCGAGCTCGTTGGCGGTGGCGAAGACTTGCAGGGGCCCGGCAACGTCGAGCAACTGAACCGCCGGATAGGCGAGGATCTCGACTACGCGGTTTGGCGTAAAACGAGGGTTCTTTGGCATTCTCGCCAGAGAGTGCCAGCCTAAAATGGCCTTGTCCATCGCTATCCCGGGAGACCATCGAATCATGATCCCACAGGACGCCCACCTCCAAATCGGCTCGCTGTTGTTCGAGGGAGTGGATCAGATCGACTTGACCGGTCCCTTCGAGGTCCTGTCACGCTTGCCGAATTCCACCTACCGAATCTACGGCAAGACCAACGCACCGATGCGGGACATACGCGGCTTGCGTCTGACGCCGGATGCCGTTCTCGCAGAGGCGCCGCAACTCGACCTCCTGCACGTGCCGGGAGGCTTCGGCCAAGAGGCGCTGATGGATGACGAGGAGGTGCTCGCGTGGATTCGAAACCAGGCCGCCAGGACGCGATGCCTGTTCTCAGTCTGCACCGGCGCTCTGATCTGCGGCGCGGCCGGACTGCTCAGAGGGCGCCGAGCCACCACGCATTGGGCTTCGATGCACCTGCTGCCATGCTTCGGCGCATTTCCGGTGAACGAACGGGTCGTCGTGGACGGGGAAATCGTTTCCGCCGCAGGGGTCACGGCGGGTATCGACGGCGCGCTGCAGGTCGCGGCCCATCTGCGCGGCGACGAGGTCGCTCAGGCCATCCAGCTGCAGATCGCTTACGCGCCTGAACCGCCTTTCAGCAGCGGGACACCTGAGACGGCGCCGCCCGCCGTGTTGGAAGGCGTGCGGCATTCCTACCGAGCGGTGACCGAGCAGCGGGAACGGACCGCACGCCGCGTCGCCGAGCGTCTCGGTATTGCCGTAGCATGCGGACGCGCTGGATAGTCCGCTCGTCGCTGCACGTGCACCCGCTCTCATGCGGCCTCATTGCGGAGATGGCGGCAATTTTGCGAATGCTTCGTCAAGATCGATCGTGATCGGAACCCTGTCATCCAACGATCCCGATTGCCTCCAGGTCGTGGCGGTCACGGTATGCGGTCCGGAGAAGTTGAAGTCCCCTGAAAGCGTTGGCTTGCCGTCGATCATGTCGCTGAACTTGGCGATCAGCGAGCTTTTGCGGCCGAACACCATGATTGGAAATGACCAAGGCGAATGGCCGCCCGAAGAGATCATGCTGTAGACGAAATATTGAGAGTCGGGCGACCATTGCGCGCGGTAGACGTAATACCCGTTCATCCCGCGCGGCGAGGAATAATCCTTCGAAGTCACCGTGTCGCCGGTGCTCGAGCGGATCACGACGCGGCTTTCCATATCCGGCGTGGTGTAAAGGCTGACGTCCACGGGAAATACCGATGCGCGCATCGCCTTGTCGGGCGCTACGAAAATCTGAGTTATGACCTCCCGGCAGCTCGCCTCAGGTCGTGGCGTCGACAAGGATTTGTGCCCGCTGCACCCGGCATCGGCGCGAGCATCCGCAGGAAGCAGCGTTGCGGATGAAGCGGCCAGGATTGATGCTGCAAGAAACCTAATCAAGCCCGCATAGACTCCCATGATTTTCCTCCGGCGCCTTAGATACGCGCGCCCTATTGTGGTATGAGTGCCGACAGACACGGTGAGGAACGAAACGCCCCGCCGTGCCAACTTCCAACTGCTGCATCGCGACATCGGATGCGATACGCCATAAACTATCGGATTGTTGGCCATATTGCGCATGTCATAGGACAAGGAGGAGAATCCATGGAGGCCACGATGACACGGGCCCTGGCTCGTTCAAAGGTATCACTGGTCGCCGCCGCCCTTTCCCTTTCGGTTGCCTCGATGGCCTTGGCCGATGATCCAAGGCTTGCCACGGAAAGCTATACAATTCCGTCAGCTGATCCTGGCATGCAGCTTTACATCCGCAACAAGCATCCGGCAGGCATCACGAGCTTTTCCGGCGACAAGATCCTTCTTTACGTCCACGGCGCCACTTACCCATCCGAAACGGCGTTCGATTTGCCGCTCGGCGGCCGATCGATGATGGATTACGTCGCATTGCAAGGCTGGGACGTCTATCTGGTCGATGTGCGAGGCTATGGTGGCTCGACCAGGCCACCCGAGATGGAAAGGCCGTCGTCGGAGAACAAGCCAATCGCCGACACGATCACCGCCGCGAGAGATGTCGGTACCGCGGTCGACCACATCCTGCAAAAGCGTGGCGTCGCCAGGATAAACCTGATGGGTTGGTCGTGGGGTACGGCGATCATGGGCATGTACACCGCCGAACATAACGACAAAGTGAACCGGCTGGTCCTCTATGCGCCGATGTGGATCTTCAGCACGCGACCCATCATCGGCGGAGACGGCCCGCTCGGAGCCTACCGGACGGTGTCGAAAGACTCGGCGAGGGCGCGCTGGCTCACCGGGGTCGCCGACGACAAGAAAGCCGATCTCATCCCGCCTGGCTGGTTCGAGCAGTGGGCCGACGCGACCTGGGCGACCGATCCGGAGAGCGCAAAACAAACCCCTTCTGTATTGCGAGCGCCGAATGGCGTGCTTCAGGACGTGCGCGCCTACTGGGCTGCCGGCAAGCCGCAATACGACCCCGGCAATATCAAAGTGCCGACGCTGCTCATCCATGCCGAGTGGGACGCGGATTTGCCGAGCGATCAGGCGCGCGGCTACTTCGCCAAGCTGACAAACGTTCCTTACAAGCGGTTCGTCGAGCTGGGCGAGGGGACGCACACGATCATGATGGAGAAGAACCGAATGCAGTTCTTCCGCGAAGTGATGCTTTTCCTCAATGAGGCTGATCCTCTTGCCCTGAATTAGCCGCCCGTTCTTCGTCCGGTGGAGGAAATCCTTGGCCGTAAGTGCGGCATCGGCGCTGCTCGCAGTGGCCCTGGTGCGTTCGGCAGCCGGCGCGACGTTCACCTGCACGTTTACCGAGCCATGGGTGACGCTGACATATTCGGCCTCTACCCGGCTTGTAGTAACCAGGAGCACGGCCGAGCGTGGGGAAATTGTTGCGAGGCACATTTCCCTGCGGCGGGCTGGGTCGAGCGTTTTTTTGTTGCGCAACGCACGAGGTGTCGTTGTTGCACGGCTGGAATTGACCGGCCACGGCACCGATGGAATGTCCGACACCGTCTACCCGTACAGTATTTCGCCCACTCTGATAGCCAATAGCAGTGGGAGCGGCGGATGTTATCGCCGTCGAAGCACCCCATACGGATGACAGCGATCACGGAAAGGCCAAGGCCTATGCCGCGCGGCTGCTGATTTCGGTGCCCATTCCCTTCGGGCCGGTTTCCTCGCCAGCACGACCTGTGGTGTCGCACGTCGACGCGATCAGCGGTCAAGCGGACGTGCCGGTTACGCGCTCGAAACGGCGTAACTGACCCAGAGCCGCCCTGAGCATTGTCCTCGCTCTCGCAGCGGCTGGTGCGAGATTGCACCGTTCCCGTCCGGTGCGCTGACCGCAGAGCCTTTCGTTCGTCGGGCCGAAGGCGCGCGAGCGGGGCACGGGCCCGAGTCCGACCCCTTTTCCTGGTATTGCTTTCGATAGGCCGGATGGGCCAAGGCGATGATGACGCCGAAAGCCGGCCGCGATGCGAAGCTTCGCCGGATCAGTACTTCGTGTAGATCGGTGCGCCGACGAAGCCTCCGCCGCCGAAGATATAGTTGAATCCAATCATCACGGAATCGTCGGTCACGCGCCGCCCATTGGTGAAGGTGCTGACACATGCGGTCCGCGAAGCCGTCGGCGTACAGAAGATGGTCGTGTCGGTCCACGTCGTCGTGGTGTCGACATTGCCGAAATCCATGTGGTAATACTCAAGCTTGAGGTGCAAGTTGCTGGAAATAGCATATTCGGCACCTCCACCCACCCAATACCCCCCTTTATTCGTGCTCTGGCTGGAGTAACCAGAAGTCACCGCGCCCGAGCTGTACGTGAAGGCCAATGCGTCATCGGTGTGGATCTGACCGGCCGCAGGTCCGCCTGACACTTGAACCAGCAGCTGCGGTGTAACCAGCACACCGGCCTGAAACAATAGCGCTTCGGTGGAGTTCAATCGCGTGCCTTTGTAACACGAAAAGGTTCCGCCTGTGGTATTTAATGCAGGAATCCCGGCAGTGGTGGTGGGGTATCCGCCCGGATAAGTTTCAAAGCAGGTTCCTGTGCCGCTCTGGTCCGTCAGCCGCGCGACGGCCTCGATCCCCAACACCGCAGTGCCGAATTGCCTCCGGTAGCCGCCCTGAATTTCGCCGTCGATGCCCCTAATGGTGTGGTCGATGGACCTGGTCGTGGTCGCTGGTGTCGTGGTGCCAGAGAAGCCCGGGAGGTAACTTCCGGTGTCCGTTATCCGGCCCCAACTGTAACTGGCGCCGCCTCCAAGATAGAACCCGGTCCAATCGTAGGCAGCCACCGGGGCCTTGGTGTAGATTGGCAGGTCGGCCGCGGCGGCGGACGCCACCATAGCCAGCGAAAGGGCAGTCCCGATGAACAGCCTTCGCATAAATCACCCCCCCTCATTCCAACGCTTGCTGTGATTCGCGACTACAATTTTACCGGTTTGGTCGCTGATCGTTGTGGCATTTCCGCCACAAGTAGCCATAATCACAGCGGCAGCTGCGAATTTTTGCTTGGCCGGGCGGAATACATAGCCGCGATTGCCTCGGAGGGCTTCGCAGGGGACTTTCGTCAGCCCAGGGCCATGGGCAGCATCCTGCTTCTTGCGACGCCGTCCGGGATGAACATTCCTCTCCCGTTCGCAGAAATACCCAATTGGGCTGTCGTGAAGCCGCATGATCAGTCAAGGGATTCAAAATAAATGCCTGCTTCCGCGTCCCCAGCCTTGCGCGACTCATTAACGATATCGGCGCCTGCCGCGATCTGATTGCAGGCGGTACGGCGGTTCCAGCCGTTGCGGAGTATGACTTTCTGCGTGATCACAAGCTGGCGGCGTTCGAAAGAGAAAAGGCGATATCATTGCCCGTTTCCGTTGTTGGCAGATTTCCAGATCGCGTTGCGGTCTCGGCCAGCGAGAAGTCCACCGGAACAACCAAATGGGAATATGGCCGCCAGACGTCTTCTTGGAGCTTCAGATACCTGCCGAGGGTGCCGTCGCGATGTTTGCTTGCGAGCCGACGATCGGCGGCGTTCACTTTCAGCACGAAATACTGAAGCCAGCTCCTTCATCCAAATATCTGGGAGATCAGTGATCAAACTCAGATGGCATTAGCAGGCCTTTTGATTGCGCTATCGGTCGGGGTCGTTTCGGCGCGGCCGTTCGAGCGCGGCATAGCTCGGTCGCATGGCCCATCGAATCCCTGTCCGGGAATTCCGGAAACGTGCGCGTGTGTCTCTGACCGTCACGTTCGTGTGGGCAACTGCCCGTCCCCGCCGCAGACGATCACGTTCGACGACCCGTGCGGCAAATGCACCACTACGCCTTGCGGACGGTGAACAGTTTTTGATAGAACCGCAGCGAGGGGTGCGCCCTGCCGCACGCCCCCGCGCAAAAAAATTTGCTCGTTGAGAGCTGGAGGAAACAAACATGGCTAGCCGGATTCTGACGACGCACGTGGGAAGCCTGCCGCGCCCGCCGAAGCTGATCGAGTTCACGCATCAGCGCACCGTGGGCGAGAAGTTCGACGAGGCCGCCTTCGAGAAGGAGCTCAGCGGCGCTGTGGTCGACATCGTCCGCCGCCAGAAGGCGGCGGGTATCGACCTCGTCAACGACGGCGAACTGGGCCACACGATGGGTTGGGCCTACGATTACGGCTCCTGGTGGTCGTATGTCGTCCGGCGGCTGGACGGCGTGGAGGCCGTCCAAATGGGGCTCTGGAAGAAGCCATTGTCGCCGATCAAGGGCTTGGCGCCCAACGATTTCAGGCTCGGCAATTGGGCGGATCGCCGCGACTGGAACAAGTTCCAGGAAGCCTATATGGATCCGCAGTCTGGATGCGGGCTGCCCGAGCAGTTCATGACTCACTACAGTCCCGTGGTCACCGGCCCGATCAAGTACAAGGGGCAGGCGGCAATCCAGCGCGACATCGCCAACCTCAAGGCCGGGCTCGAAAAGGCGGGGATCGAGGGGGGCTGGATGAACTCGGTCGCGCCGGCGAGCTGCTCGCGCTTCGCCAGCGAGTACTACAAGACCGAAGAGGAACTGATGTACGCCTGCGCCGACGCTATGCGCGAGGAGTACAAGGCGATCATCGACGCCGGGCTGAGCTTGCAGCTTGACGATCCGGCGATCGGCGAGAGCTGGGATCAGTCGAAGGACGAGCCGAGCGTCGAGGGCTACCGGCGCTACACGAAGCTTTGCCTCGATGCGCTCAACCACTCGATCCGCGGGCTGCCGGCCGACCGGATCCGCTTCCACCTCTGCTGGGGCAGCTGGCACGGCCCGCATTCCACCGACATCCCGATGAAGCATCTGGTGGACCTGATGCTCGGGGTGAACGCCAATGCCTATTCCTTCGAGGCCGCTAATGCCCGCCACGAGCACGAATGGAAGCTGTGGAAGGAGATCAAGCTGCCGGATGGCAAGGTGATCATGCCCGGTGTCGTCACCCACTCGACCAACCTGATCGAGCACCCCGAGATCGTTGCCGACCGGATTTGCCACTTCGCCGAGGCGGTGGGCCGCGAGAAGGTCGTCGCCTCGACCGATTGCGGGCTCGGCGGCCGCGTGCACCCGCAGATCGCCTGGGCGAAGCTCGAGGCGCTCTCCCAGGGCGCGGAGCTTGCCACGAAGCGCCTCTGGCACTGAGCGCGATCCCAGTGCCCCGGGTCGGCGCCTGCGGCCGACCCGGGGCATTTTTTTTCCTCCGGATACGACGGCCCGTCTGCCGATTGCCGTAATAATGCGCGACGGACTCTTCAGGCGAGCATGTCGCGCACGAGCGGTATGACCTGCTCGCCATAGAGCTCGACGCAGCGCATGAGTTTCTCATGCGGCAGCGGGCCCGCGCTATATTTCAAGTCGAAGCGCGAAATGCCGAGCGCCTTCGCTGTCGCGGCAATCTTGCGCGCGACCGTCTCAGGCGAGCCCACATACAGGGAGCCTTGATCGGCTTCCTGATCCAATTCGGCCCGCGCCATCGGGGGCCAGCCGCGCTCGGCGCCGATCCGGTCGCGCATCCGCTTATAGTCGGGCCAGAATTCTTCGCGCGCCTGCGCATCGGTGTCGGCGACATAGCCCGGCGAGTGGACGCCGATCGGTTGCACGGGCTTGCCGAGTTGATCGAAGGCGCGATGATACAGGTCGACATAGGGCTTGAACCTGATAGGCTGGCCGCCGATGATCGCGAGCATCATAGGCATGTCGTAGCGGGCCGCGCGGACGACGGATTCCGGGCTCCCGCCGACACCGATCCAGGTCTTGAGCGACCCGGCCTCGATCGGGGGAAACACGCGCTGATTGGTGAGCGCCGGCCGCGTGGTGCCCCGCCAAGTTACCGATTCCTGCCTGATCAGCGCCGCGAAGAGATCGAGCTTTTCCTCGAACAGCTTCTCGTATTGGCTGAGCTCGTAGCCGAACAGGGGAAAGGACTCGGTGAACGAGCCGCGTCCGAGAATAACCTCGGCGCGCCCGTTCGAGACGGCATCGAGCGTGGCGAACCGCTGAAATACCCGAACCGGGTCATCGGAGCTGAGCACCGTCACGGACGAGCCGAGACGAATGCGGCTGGTGCGCCCCGCGATCGCCGCGAGCACGACATCGGGCGAAGACACCGCGAAGTCGGCGCGGTGGTGTTCCCCGACGCCGATGAAATCGACGGCCAGCCGGTCGGCGAGGACCGCCTCGTCGACCACATTCCGAATGACTTGCGCATGCGGAAGGAGGCGGCCGTCCGCTCCGGCGGTGATGTCGCCGAATGTGTCAAGTCCGAGCTCGAGATGCTGCGCCATGCGTTCTCCGTTGACGTAGGTCCTCGTCGCCGGCGCTGCCGAGGATCGGTTCGCGAGAGCGGTTGTATATGCCGCAAATCTGCATGGCCACTCTTTCGCTGCTCTGACTATTAGCCATCTGCGGCATTGCCCTGCGCTTGCCAGCGCGGAGGCGCCTGCCTACCCTTCGGCCTGACCTCTGGCGACCGCTGCCCCGATGCCGACACCCAATGACGTTCCCGACTGGCGCATCACCGGCGACTGGTGGGACCTGTGCAATTGCGCCATCGGGTGCCCGTGCAATTTCGGCTCCGATCCCACGTACGGCTACTGCGAGGGCGTGCTCACCTGGTTGATTCGCGAGGGTAACTACGGGACGGTCAAGCTTGGCGGCGACCTCGCCGTTGTCCTCATCATCCATTTCGAGGGCAACGTGATGGAGAAGAACCGCGAGTTCGGTTTTCTCATCGACGATCGGGCCGACGCCGCCCAGCGCGATGCGCTGAAGAAGATATTCACCGGCGAGGCGGGCGGCGCCTTCGCCGCTTGGCGCGATCTCACCATCAGCCTCGATGGCGTCGAGTTCCTGCCGATGCAAGTCTCGCACGACGCTGAGAATTGGCGCGTACAAGTGCCGGGCATGGTCGAAGGCCTCGGCGGCCCGTTCCGAAAATTCATGGTGCCCGCCGACGATACCTGTCGCATCTACAACGCGCCGCGCCCCGAAGTTGTGCCCGGATTCCTCACCGTCGGCCAAGCCAGACGTAACGTGGTCACCGGCGCCTTCGGCCGCAGCTGGGATTGGTCGCAGCGCTCTTCCAAGCATATTGCCTTCGACCTGCGCGGACCGAAAACCTTCTCGTGGCGACGGCCCCAGCAAATCCAATGACGCAAGACCATGGTGGCGGCGGCGCGCCGCCCCGGCGCGACCGTGTCATCGTCGTCGCGCTGCTCATCACCGTCACCGTGCTCGCCTGGGCCTATACCGCGCGCCAGGCTGCTCTGATGGACGAGATGGAAGCGGCGATGTGGCGCGATATGAATATGTCCATGAACGGCATGGAGCCGTCGTGGACGCCGCTCGACGCGCTGCTGATATTCTCGATGTGGACGGCGATGATGGCGGCCATGATGGTTCCGGGCACGATCCCGATGGTGACCGCCTTCGCCACCATCAATCGCCGGCGGCGGGAACGCGACGCGCCCTATGTGCCAACTACCATATTCATTTCCGGCTATCTCGTCGTGTGGGCCGGATTCTCGATCCTCGCGACCGCCTTGCAGTGGCAGTTGCAGAGGATTGGGCTCGTCACCACCATGCTGCAGTCGGCGTCTTACTATTTGTCGGCTGCGCTGTTCTTGGCCGCCGGACTTTATCAATTCAGCCCGCTCAAGGAAATGTGCCTCGCCTACTGCCGCTCGCCCGACGGCCTCATTCTGTCCGAATGGCGCGACGGCGCGCTCGGCGCCGCGCTGATGGGCCTGCGCCACGGCTTGTTCTGCATGGGCTGCTGCGCGGCGCTGATGATCCTGCTGTTCGCCGTGGCGGTCATGGATTTGCGTTGGGTCGCGGCTTTGACGGTTCTGGTGACAGCCGAGAAGCTTCTTCCCGGGGCGAAATTCTGGCGGCTTGGGATCGGCGTCGGTTTGATTGCGATCGGCGTCGCCTTCACGCTCGCGGGCTGGAGGTCGGCGTGATGTTGAGCTCGAAAGGGTCCGAACGTGCGCGAATAGCCGGGCGGCGATCAGGTTCATCGCTACGCTACATCGGCGCGAATTGAAACGAGTTTCAGATGGTGCTCGGCGACTTCACGCGTTGGCTGTATCGAGGGCGGCGGCCCAACCGGCTTGCGCGAGCCTTAAACCGCGCTGGGGCCGCCGTCTTTGCCCGCGGTATCGCGCGCGACTATCTGGTTACGCTGGAGGTGACGGGGCGCCGGTCCGGCCGGTCGATATCGCTTCCACTGGTGATGGCGATTGTGGACGGCCAGCGATACCTGGTGTCGATGCTGGGCGAGAGCGTCGCTTGGGTTCAAAACATCCGGGCCGCCGGCGGGAAGGCGGTTCTCCACCATGGTCGACGTGAAGAGGTTCGGCTGGAGGAGGTCCCCGTCGGCGAGCGCGCCCCGATTTTGCAGGCGTACCTTCAGCGAGCGCCCGGCGCACGCCCCCACGTGGCCGTAGACAAGGACGCACCGTTATCCGAGTTCGAGCGGATCGCCGGCACGCTTCCGGTCTTCCGCGTCCTGGCTGTCCCATGACGGCAGAGAGAGATGCGCAAAGCTTGCGCGGTGCGCGTGCGGCCTTCGCATCGTCGCTACCGTTTGCGGATGCGGAACGTCATCGCCTCCGCGCCCGTCACAGAATCTTCGAGCGTGTCGCCGGTCTCGCGCAGGAGGTTTGGAATATCGATGGCGGCGAGCGGATCGGTGCACGCAATCACCAGCACGTCGCCGGCCGCCATGCCGGAGAGGGCCTTGCGCGTGCGCAGCGCCGGCAGCGGGCATTTCAGACCGCGCAGGTCCATGGTCTTCTCGCTCATCGGCGCTTGCTGAAGCTCCATGATTTTTCGCAATGCTTTCGGGCTACGGCGGTCGACCGGTAGACGTCAAGCGCGTTGCTTTGACCGCATTGGCTGCCCTCGCTAGAAAATCCGCGATGGGCGCCCCGTTCCGATGCAAACGAGCGCATAGCCCAGCCGGTGATACTGTGCGATCTGGTGGCGATGATCCGGACGTGCGGGTCGAGCGTAGAAAAAGGCGGAGATGGGCATGAGGGATCCCGTGGAAACCGGCGCGCGCGGGGCGGTGGGGGCGCCGACGGACGGGCACGGCCTCTTGCTTCCACTCTCCGTCTACTTCGTTGCCTTCGTCACCGGCGCGATCGTGATGAGCTTTGAAATGCTGGGGTCGCGGTATCTGAGCCCCTATTTTGGAGCCGGGATCTACACCTGGGCCTCGCTGATCTCGACGGTGCTGGCCGCGTTGTGCGTCGGCTATTTTCTCGGCGGTGCGCTCGCCGACCGCCATCCGTCGCTGGTCGTTCTTGGCGCAACCGTGTCGCTGGGGTCCGTCTATCTGTTGCTGCTGCCCGCTTTCGCCGATCCTGTCCTGCAATTCTTCGTGTGGGCAATCGATGACATCAAGCTGGGCAGCCTCGCCTCGTCGCTGGCAATCATGTTCCTACCGGTCGCATTCATCGGGATGTATTCGCCGTTCGCCATTCGCCTCTTGTTGCGCTCGATGCACAATTCCGGCGCCATCTCGGGGACCGTTTATGGCGTTTCCACCGCCGGCAGCATCCTCGGCACGCTCGGGACGACATTTTTCCTGATCCCGTTGATCGGGTCACGGGCGATCACCATTTCGCTCGGCATCCTGGGAATCCTCGGGGGTGCGCTGCTTATCGCCACGGCCGCTGCGCTGCGGGGGCGGCGGGCCCAGCTTGGCGCGCTCGCGGTGTTGCTTGTGTCGCACGCGCTGGTCTTGCCGGTCACGGTCGCTCAAGCCGAAGAGCTGTTCGATCCGGAAATACGCGCCGCCATGCTCAAGCGGAAAGACGGTCTGATTACCCGCGTCGAGACCATCTATAACGACATCTTCGTCAGCAAGGAGGGCAGCGTGCTCAGGATGTCCTTCCACTGGAAGGGCTGGCACTTTCAGGAGTCGGAGGTGAACCTCGCGGACCCCGACGACTTGCCCGTGCTCTACCCCCGCGCGATGACGATTGCCACCGTCTATCCGCCGGAGATCAAGCGCGTGCTGATGCTGGGACTCGGCGGGGGTGCCATTTCGACCTATTTAGGCCGCTTTCTGCCGCAGGCGGCGATCGATACCGTCGAGCTCGACCCGGGGGTCATCGACGTCGCCAAGAAATATTTTGGCATTCGCGAAACGAGCACGTCGCGTCTGTATGAGAGCGACGGCCGCGTGTTCTTGAATCGTCATCAAGAGCTCTACGACCTCATCCTGGTGGACGCCTTCACCGGCAGCTACACTCCTTTTCATATGATGACGAAGGAATTTTACCAGCTGGTACGCGACCACCTGGCGCCGCAGGGCGTGGCGGCTTTCAATATCCTGCCCGGCAGTAAGCTTTACGACAGCAATGTGCGCACATTGAAGCTCGTGTTCGAGGGTATTGATCTCTATAGTTCCGGCGATGCGGCCGCAGATGATCCGGCGGTGATCGTCATCGGACGGCGCGACACGTCGGCGGCTGCCGAACCGCTGTCGCAGAGGGCGGCCGCAGCGCAGGGCCGCTACAAGTTCCGATTCGATGTCTCCCAGCTCGTCGCCGCCAGGCGGATCGAGGTGCCGAACGTGCCAAAGGCCGAGGTGCTCACCGACGACTTCGCGCCCGCCAACGTCTATGACTCGTACGGCCGCCGTTACCGGCGAGAGCAATAGCGAGGCCCTTCCGAACGGACAAGCCGATGCGGCATCGGTAGTTCAAGCCTTAATCGATGCGTCGACCGGGCGATGCCACGCGCTCGAAGTATCCGATACGGTCGCGGCTCCGCTTTCCCATCAGGGCGAAGTTGGCGCCCTGCGGGTCCGTGCAGTGGACTATCCAACTGCCGCCGGGCACTTGCATCGGGCCGTCGAAGATCTGGCCGTGAACCGCCTCCACGCGCTTCGCCGCGGCGTCGATGTCGCCGACATTGAAGTAGCAAAGCCAGTAGGGGTCCGGAACCGTCGGAGGCTTATTGCGCATGCCGCCGATCGTCTGCCCTGCGGCAGAGAACAGCTGGTACGCGCCCGTGGGTCCGGTGTCGGCGAGCGCTTTTTGCCAGCCAAAAAGCTCGCCGTAGAAAGCCCACGCCTTCTCCCAGTCGGCGGCGAGCAGCTCATGCCAACCGACCGGGCTCTGCGCGCCCGCCTCGGCGGGCTGTCCTTGGCTGGGGATCATCCACTTTAACAACCCAAGCGTTGCCGTTTGCGGGTCTGTGATAACGGCAAAGCGGCTGACGTTGGGAGCGTCTGTCGGTGGAATACGAACGGCGCCGCCAAGGTGTTTAGCCCGTTCGGCGGTGGCGTCCACGTCGTTGACGCCGACATATCCGATCCAACGCGGCGTCGCGCCCATTTTCCTCGCGTCCTCCGACAGGTGCAGCAGCCCGCCTACCGTGGCCTTTCCGGCGGTAAACAGCGTGTAGGCCGTGCCGGGCATCGACACGTCCTGCGCGCCCCAGCCCACGACCTTGGCGTAGAAGGCCTTGGCGGCCTCGACGTCCGGCGTCATCAACTCGTACCAGACGAAACGGCCATGATAACCGACCATATCTGTTTGTCCCGCTCGAGCCTGCAAAGGAACCGCGCCGGCCAGCATTTGCACCGACCTAATCTAGTTATCGGCAAATAATTGAGCGGCCAAGTCGCTTAGCCTGCAAGTCGCTTGGGCTGAATAATGGCCGGGCGGAGAGACGGCAAGGATGCACACGGGGGATTCGCCACGAGGTGCAGCGTCGGTCATGGTTAGGGGTTATGGTTGGGGCTGCCATCGGCCATATCGAGCCAATGGCCGGCGACCGGTGCAGTGCATCGTTGCGAGGGGCCAAGCGCGGAGCCAAGCCTTTGGCCGTTGTGCCCGCGCCCGTAGCGATCGCGCCTGGTACGTCGAAACACAATCGCCTTCGCCGCCATGCCCGACACGGTTCGCAATCGGCCCTTATCGCCTTGTCGTGCTGACTTAAGCTCGGGGCATTGCCATCCTGGCGAGATGCTGCTTTGCACTGCTCGCGTGGAGAGTCTCTACCACGTCTATGACGCCTTTGCTCCTCGCATATCGGGCTCAGTAAAATCTCCAAACCCTCTCGCAGACAGCGTTTGCAATGCGTTCCTGACACGATTGTCACTTGACCGAAACTTTCATCCGGCCGTATCGTTGTTATTCACGGCGCAACGCGCGGAGAAGCGCACCCGCAGCCCGGCTGTGTTTGGCGCCGTTAGATTCCTCCAGTCGTGCGTTGCTGGAGAAAGAATGGGCGATGATGAACGCCCATTCAGGATGCGTAGTCGGGCTTGCAAGATGCTCTACGAAGAGCGTAGAGTTGGCATTCACCTGGAAGAGACGGAGGACTCAGCTATGCGACTTACGGAGCTCGCTTCGAAACTGAAGCGAAAGGATCGGAAGGACGCCCTACCGGTGTTGGGAGTCGTCGGTATGTCTTTGTCGCTCGCGGGCGGCGCATCCGCGGCGACCGCAGTGCCGGCCGTAGATACGACCTCGCACCCGCTCGCCTCAGGTCAGGTCACCCTCAACGAGGAAGAGGTTGCCGACGTGAGCTTGGCGACGTTCTACGTATTCGACAAGGAAAACACCGCCAAACCGCAGAACGGGCTGCAACTTGCCCGCGGCGGCTGCGGCTGCGGCAGAGGCTGCGGTGGCAGAGGTGGTTGCGGCAGAGGCTGTGGTTGGGGCAGAGGCTGCGGCGGCTGCGGCTGCTGCGCGCCGTGGCGCCCTTGGCTCTGCTATTGAGCCATACCGGTTAATCGAGAATCGTCGGCGCGCGAGCCGGAGAGCGGGCTCGCGCGCGCTAATCTGCTTGCCCTGCCGAGAATGCGTACTTGCAATGGCGATCCGGATTGATCGCGATGATCGATAGGTCGCGATGATCGATAAGCGTAGAGGCGCGTGGGCTGACCTCGTGACCGGCCGCGGGAAGGGCTCTACACAGCGCGACAGCAAAGACGTTGTGCGATTCGCGCCGAATTTTACCGTCTATGTGCTGCCACCGGATGTGTGTCTCTATTCGGAGCACCGGAAGTTTTTTCTTCGCGGCGATCTCTATTGTGCGCTCGCCTCGGCAATCGGCGCGGGTAGGAGTGTTCGGGAGCTCGTTGGCGAGTTGGAGCGGAATTTCCCGTCCGACAAGATCCACGAAGCTCTGGAGCGGCTGATCGACCGCCGCTTTGTCATCCCGGCGTCGTACTCTTCGGCGGACACCACGGCCGCCTATTGGGCGAGCATCGGGCTGGCGCCGGAGGACGCGGAGAAAACTCTCCAGAAATTTCGGGTCGGCATTCAATCGATCGACGTGCAGGGTGCAACGGAGTTGGGCGCCGCCCTGAGCGGACTTGGCGTTCGTGTGGTCAAGGGTTCGGCCGACCTCACGGTCACGCTGGTGAGCGATTATCTCGATGTCCGCCTGGCGGAATTGAACCGGCGGCATTTGTCGGACCAAACGCGCTGGGCGCTGGTCCAACCCTCCGGCATTTTTCCTCTGGTGGGGCCGGTTTTCAGCCCAGGCAAGAGCGCCTGCTGGACCTGTCTCACCGAGCGGATGAACCGCAACCGCGAGGTCAAGGCGTTCCTTGGCCGCAAAGAGGCCCGCTGCGTCGCGGTTTCGCCTCTCGCCCGGGATGTCTTCGGACAAGGCGGCATCCAGCTGGCGGCCGTCGAGATTGCCAAAGCGATCGCAACCGACTTTCGCACCGACTTGAGCGATCACATCGTCAGCCTCGACCAATTGGGCTCGACCCTTGCGAGGCACTACGTGGCGAAGCGCCCGCAATGTCCGGCCTGCGGCCGCGAGGAGCTGCGCAACCCCCTGCGTGCGCCGGTGCCGGTCGAGCTTAGCGCCGGCGGCAAGCTGATCATGAATAGCGGCGGGTACCGGGCCGTTTCGCCGGCCGCCACGGTCGCACGCTTCCGCAAGCACGTCAGTCCCCTGACCGGCGTGCTTTCGCGTCTCGAACGCATCCAAGCCGACCTGCCGATGAACACCAACTACTTTGCTGCGCACAATTTTGCCGCGCGCGCCGAGACGGTCGACGAGCTCAAGGCAGGGCTGAACGGCGGCAGCTTCGGCAAGGGCAGCACGTCCGACCAGGGGGAAGCCAGCGGGCTGATGGAGGCGATCGAGCGCTATTCCGGGATTTTTCAGGGCGACGAGATCAGGGTGACGCGGCGGTTCACGGACTTCCCGCCAGGCGACGCCATTCCTCCAAACGACGTTCTGCTGTTCAGCGAGGCGCAATACCGGGCAGAGGCCATGCCGACGACCGCGCCGGGTGGGACTAAGGCGACGCTGGATCCATTCGATCGATCGGCCGAGATCGAATGGTCGCCAGTCTGGTCGCTGCGCGACCAACGCTTCAAATACCTTCCGACCGCCATCTTGTATTTTTTCTACAGGAACCGTGCCGGGCACCTGGGCACCGCGGATTCCAACGGCTGCGCCGCCGGCAACACGCTCGAGGAGGCCATCGTCCAGGGGTTTCTCGAGCTGGTGGAGCGGGATGCCTACGCGATCTGGTGGTACAATCGATTGCAGCGGGCGGAAGTGGACCTCGGCCAGCTCGACGATTCCTACGTCCAGGATCTAAAACTCCAGCTTGGCGAAACCGGACGCCGGCTCTGGGTGCTCGACGTCACCAGCGATCTCGGGATTCCGAGCTTTGTGGCCGTGACGCATTGGATGGAAAATTCGCAGGAAAAAGTCGAGTTCGGCTCCGGCTCGCACTTCGATGCGCGCATCGCCCTGCTGCGCGCCATGACCGAGTTGAACCAATTTCTGTCGATCGGTCTGATGGGAGGCCGCAACCCGTCGACATTGAGCCATGAAGGCTCCGGTGAATTTCGGCTGCCGGACAATCCCTATTTGACGCCGAGCGGCCAACCGCCGGTTCGACCGGACTTCGGCGAGAAGTTCGGTCATCTCGACAAGCGCGAGGAGGCGATGACTTGCGTTCGTCTCGCCAAGGAAGCGGGCCTCGATTTCCTCGTCCTCGACCAGACGCGTCCCGACATCGAGGTCCCGGTCGTCAGAGTGATCGTCCCGGGACTGCGGCATTTCTATCGCCGCTTCGGGCCCGGCCGGCTTTACGATGTCCCGGTCAAGCTCGGATTGCGCGACCGGCCGCTGTCGGAAAGCGAGCTCAATCCGCTCGAACCGCGGACCTGAGGGTCCCGGCTTGCGCGCTCCCGGAATAAAGCAAGGGCGAGGGGCTGCGCCGGCAACTTTGTCCGCCCGCATCGGCGGTCATGTCACGCTCGAAGCGCAGGCGAGCGGAAAGATCGTCGCCCGCTTCGATCAGCATTCGGTCGGCTTGGGACAGTTCAGCGCGGCTGCGGCGGACCGCGCGCAGGATCTGCGCCTAGGTCTGCCGCTCGCCTCGTTGGCGCCCGAGGACCGGGATATCGACAAGGAGATTCATTTATTGGTCCGGCGATTGGCCGGTCTCGGTCTGTTGGAATACCGGCTCGATCAGGACGGCGGGGATGAGGTCGTCATCGAACCGCAGGTTTCCGATTATTGGCCGCGGACACCGCAGCTCGGCGATGCCGACGTCCTGGTCATGTCGCGGTTCGCGTATCTGCGACGGCGCGGCAACGACATGATTCTGGAATCGCCGCGGGCCGGCGCGTTGTTCAAGATTTGCAATCCGAAGATTGCAACCGTCTTGGCCATCCTTTCTGCACCGCAACAACTCGCGCAGCTCCGCCAACAGGACGATTTCCCGGGAACCGAGCTTCTCGCCCTGCTGGCGGACTGCCAGATTCTTTTCAAGATCGGCGCTGCCGGCGACAGCGGGCTGCGACCGGCCGAAGGTGACAGCGACCTCGTTCTCTGGGACTTTCACGATCTTCTTTTCCATGCGCGCAGCACCGAAGGCCGCCACGCCAACCCGATCGGCGGAGTTTATCCGTATGCCGGCCGCATATCTCCGCTGCCGGCGGTGCGGCCCTGCTGGCCCGGAGAGAAAATCGATCTGGGCCAGTTCTCGGCCGCGGATTCGCAGGCAGTCTCGCCGGCAGCAAGACTCCTGCGTGAGCGTCATTCGACGCGGAGCTTCGACGACCAGCGGCCGATCACGCTCGCCGAGCTTGCGCGTTTTCTCGACAGCACCGCGCGAGTCCAGTCGACGTCGAGCAGCCGGCTGGACGACGATGGTCCGACGGTCACCTACGCGGTGCGGCCGTATCCGTCGGGCGGCGGCTCATACGAGCTCGAGCTCTATCTCGCCGTCGGCAACTGCGAAGGGCTTGCCCGAGGATTCTATCATTACGACGCCGGCGGACACACGCTGGTGCCCATCGGCGTGCCGACGAAGGAGCTCGAAGCGCTGTTGACGGAGGCCAGATTTGCCACGGACGCGCCCTCAGCGCCGCAGATCCTGATTACGATCGCTGCGCGCTTTGGCCGGATTTCATGGAAGTACAGCTCGCTGGCCTATGCGCTTATTCTGAAGGACGTAGGCGTCCTGATGCAAACGCTCTACCTCATGGCAACCGATATGGAGCTCGGCGGATGCGCGATCGGGATCACCGACGTCGATCTGTTCGCGAAGATGACAGGAATCGAATTCCACGTCGAGGGCCCGGTCGGTCAGTTTGCGATGGGGCGCGGCACGACACCGGAGGCGTCCGACTGACACGGCGAGCAAGCTCGTCCTTGTCGTGATCCGGCGGGATTGCGCTGCAAATATCCCGCCGATTTTGTGAAGTTGTAGAACGATCGCCAGGGCTCGAGTTCTTCGCAGCACCCCTCGGAGGAGGCGCGGGACCAATGTCGAATAAGCACAGCTATATACTTGGAATAAATGCGTACGACCACGACGTCAGCGCCTGCTTGTTGCGCGACGGTGAGATTGCGTTCGCGATCGCCAAGGAGCGAATTACGCGTCAGAAGCACGCCAGCGGCTTTTACCAGGAAGCCGTGGATTATTGCCTCGATGCCGAAGGCATCGGGCTGGACGACGTCGATTTGGTGGTGCGCAATTGCTACCTGCTGCCGGTCGACGAGATGGAAAAACGCCTTCTGAACGTAGACATACCTTTTCTCTTTGATCTGAACGATCGGATGCAGGCCGCAAGGCATCCTCTTTTTCTCTCGAACGCCAACAATGTGGTGACGGTTTCGCATCACCTGGCTCACGCATACAGCGCCTTCGCGGTTTGTCCGTTTGAGGAAGGGGTGGTGATGGTGGTGGACGGGGTGGGCAGCTATCGCTCGGACGTATCCGAAGAGTATCCGTCGGCCGGCAAGGCTTCTCCCCTGGCGCGCGAGTCGGAGAGCTATTACCGATTTTCTGGCTCAAAGATCGAAGCGTTGGCGAAGATCTGGATGGAGCCCCCGCGCGGATTCCTGAGCCAGGAATTTTACAACATGGCGGGCCTCGGCGCCTTGTACAGCCGGGCCTCGAGTTATGTTTTTGGCGACTGGAACAAGTGCGGCGAGCTGATGGGCTTGGCACCTTATGGACGCCCCGAGCGGATCAAGCGGCTGCTTGAGCTGAAGGACGGTGAGTTGGAGATTCCCGATTGGCTCGACGACTTCAAGTACCCCTGGTTCAGGGATAGTGGGCAGAGCTGGGAGGGCAGCCGAGCCATGCAGCATTGGAAAGACTTGGCTTGGCGCGTTCAAGACGACACCGAGCGAGTGCTGCTCGCCCGGGCAAAGTGGCTGCGCGAGACGACCGGCGCCAAGAATCTATGCATTGCGGGCGGCGTGGCCCTGAACTGCGTGGCCAACGGCCGGATCGCGCGCGAGGCCGGGTTCGACAATGTGTGGATCCAACCGGCAGCCGGCGACGACGGAATTGCGATCGGTTGCGCTTATTACGGGCAACTGGCGATTCAGCAGAAGCCGCGCTCCTTCGTTATGAAACATTCCTATCTGGGCAAGAAATATAACGATGAGGACGTGCATGCTCCGACCGATCGCTGGATCATTCGTTTGGTAACGAAGAGCACGCCCAGCACCAATATATGTGGCGAGACCGCGAAAGTGCTTGCCGAGGGCAACGTCGTCGGCTGGTTCCAGGGCCGCTCAGAATTTGGACCCCGCGCGCTCGGTAATCGCAGCATATTGGCGGACCCGCGCACGGCCGAGATGAAGGACCATTTGAACAACCGGGTCAAGCACAGGCAGGCGTTCCGGCCGTTTGCCCCGATCGTTCTCGCCGAAAGGGCGAAGGATGTTTTCGAGGGTGAGCAGGAATCGCCGTTCATGCTGCTGGCGATGCATGTCCGTCCGGAATGGCGAGGGAAAATCCCGGCCATCGTTCACGTCGACGGCACCGCGCGCGTGCAGACGGTTCGGCAAGAGACCAACGAGGTTCTATACCGGTTGCTGAAGGAGTTCGACGCCATCACGGGCGTCCCGGTGCTGCTGAATACGTCGTTCAACGTGAAGGGCGAGCCGATCGTGGAGGCGCCGGCCCACGCCATGGAGTGTTTCCTGTCGACGGGCATCGACTATCTGGCCCTGCACGACACGCTGATTTCCAAGCGGCCGTTTCACAAGGTCATGTCGCCGATGGTCAACGCCTATGCGCATGTGCGCGCAATCGTCCGCATGAGCATGAACCCCGATGCCTACATGCAGTAAACCTGAATTGCCGCCCGCGCGGGGGGGAATGATCACCACGCCGCCGTCAATCAAGAGATGATCAATTGATTTGTATTACTTAAGGGTGTATTGCGGCCATCCCTTTCTGTTCGCCGCGAGCAGCCGCAGCGGCGTCGAGACCGTGCCTTCGCACGATGTGGCGCGGCTCGGCCGTCGATTCACCGCTCTGCGCTTTATTCGGGCCCGGGACTGGCCGCTGGCTCGGCGGGGTTATAACTCTGAGGGGGACAAAGCACATCACGGGACGAAAAATGACGGTCGAGCCGAGCCCCCGATTGCGCGCATGCCGTTCGGCTCGGCCGTCGCGCTGCCGTTTCCGCAAGTCGGAGAGCCACGCCGGTGAATCTCGATCGCGATTCGGACGTTGACCCGAAATTCGGCCTCCCCGCGCGCGGGGACAGGGCTGGCGCGCCGGCGCACCGGCACGGGAAACCCATGCAAGATTTTTGGCTCTCCTGCGGGCATCAGCTGCTCGACCGCGGCGCCGGCGGCGGGCTCGTCGTCACCGACGAGTTCCTCAAGGTCTATCTGGCGCGGCCGGAGCTCACGCCGCCGCCGGAGGCGAGTGACGTCGAGCGCGCCCTGCATCGATCGCTGCTCGCCGATCCGCGCCGCCGGGTCACGGGCAGGGAGCTGGCGGCCATCGAGGATGCGGATGCGCGCGAGAACTGGGATCTCATGATCCGCTTCCGCGATCATCTGCTGCGCCACAAGACGCTCGAAGCCTCCTACCTCGCGCTGGTGCGGCAGGGCGTCGGCAAGACCCCGCCGCTTTTTCTCGATCAGCTGGCGCATGTGATCATGCGCAATGCGCTCGATGGCTGCAACGATGCCTACATTCTGCGCGCGGCCGAGCTGTTTTTCCGCGAGCAGCGCCTGACCGTGCACGATGGTGCGTTGCTTGCGGTCGACGAGGAGACCATCACCGGCCTCGGCGGCGCGCCGGTTTCGCCGCTGGTGTCGATGCTGGACTTGCCGGCCTCGGCGAAGATCGACGTGATGGTCAACGATACGGCGGCGAGCTATTGGCGGCGCAGCGACCGCTTCGACATGGCGTTCGATCTCACGGCCGGACGGCGCGGGCACGCGGCCCTCGGTGAGGTCATGGGGCAGTGGGTTTTTCACATGCTGTCGGTGGAGGTCGACATCGAGGCTCTGGTCGAGGTGAATGAGGTCAATTTCAACTGGTATGTCGGGCTCGACGCCGACGGCACCGAGATCGGCGACGCGCTCTGGAACGGCGAGGAGCTCGACGAGCCGACGCGCGGCCGCATCATCGGCCTCTATCGGCTCACCTTCCTCAACCCGCAAGTCATGACCGACGCGCTGCGGGGCGAGGCGGTCTACCTCATTCTGGCGATGAACGAGGACCACGTCCTGCGCATGCGGCCGCAGAATCTGCTGACCGGGCTGCCGATCCGGCATCTGGAGTCGGTGAGCTGAGCGGGACGGCGGCGCACTAGAGTCTCTTCGGGTCAAATCGACGCAACGACACCATTTCACCTCTCCCCGCTTGCGGACCGCTTGCGGGGAGAGGTCGGAGCAAGCGCAGTTTTGCGCTTGTTCCGGGTGAGGGGGACTCTCCGCGAGTCTGAGCCTGTGGCGCCCCTCACCCGCCATCCTCGCTGGCGCTCGGACGGCGCCCTCTCCCCGCAAGCGGGGTGAGGTGAAGTACCGCGCCGCCGACGCCGGGCAGAAAGGCGGTGGCGCCGGTTGTGGCATCGGTGAGCATCTCGACCGGCGCCCCATAGAGCGTCTCGAGCCGCTCGCGCGTGAGCACCGCGTGCACGGCGCCTTCGGCGACGCGGGCGCCGCCGCGCAGCAGGTAGACGCGGTCGGCGGTGCGCACCGCATGATTGGGATCATGCGTCGTGAACAGGACGCCGAGGCCGGCGGCGGCGAGGCCGCGCACCTCGCGCATCACCTTGCCTTGGTTGCCGAAGTCGAGATTGGCCATCGGCTCGTCGAGCACGATGAAGCGCGGCTCCTGGGCGAGCGCGCGCGCCAGCAGCGCCAGTTGCCGCTCGCCGCCGGAGATCATGGTGTAGGGCCGCTCGGCCAGGTGGGCGATGCCGAGCCGCTGCAGCGCGCCCATCGTCACCGCGTGATCGCCCCGGCTCGGCCGGCTGAACAGGTCGCCGTGCGCGGTGCGCCCCATCAGCACCAGGGTCGCGACCGTGAACGCGAAGGTGCCGACGTGGACCTGCGGCACGTAGGCGATCCGCTGTGCGCGCTGCCGGGTCGAGTAGGCCGGCAGCGGCTTGCCGTCGAGCCGCACCTCGCCGGCGCGCGGCGGCAGCAGGCCGAGCAGCGTCTTGAGCAGGGTAGTCTTGCCGCCGCCGTTCGGTCCCAGCAGGGCCAGCACCTCGCCCTGCGCCAGCGCCACATCGAGGTCGCGGCCGATGATGCGGTCGCGATAGCCGATCGCGAGCTTGTGGCCCTCGAGCATCATGACCAGGTCCGCGGCATGCTGGCCAAAAGCCAGATGAAGAACGGCGTGCCGATGACCGCCGTGAGAATGCCGAGCGGGATCTCGACCGAGGTCGCCGTGCGGGCGAGCGTGTCGATCAGCAGCAGATAGGCGCCGCCGAGCAGCGCCGCGGTCGGCAAGAGCCGCGCAAAGTCGGGTCCGACCAGCGCCCGCGCCAGGTGCGGGACCACGAGCCCGACCCAGCCGATGATGCCGGAGGAAGCAACGCTCGCCGAGGTGACGAGCGTCGCCGCGGCGATGATGGTGATGCGCAACGGTCCGGTCGGTACGCCGAGCGCGCGCGCCTCCTCTTCCGGCAGCGACATCACGTTCATCCGCCAGCGCAGCGCCACCAGCACCACGGTGCCGAAGGCGGTCGGCCCGAACAGCGGCAGCAGATCCGCGCTCGACGTCGCCGCCAGGCTGCCGAGCAGCCAAAAGGTCATCGCCGGCAGCTGATTGTAGGGGTCGGCCAGGTATTTCACGAGGCCGACCCCGGCGCCGAGCAGAGCGCCGATCACGACGCCGGTCAGCACCAGTACGAGGATCGGATCGTGCGAGCGCAGCGCCGTGCCGATGCCGTAGACGCTCGCCACCGCGGCGATGCCGCCGGCGAAGGCGAGCCCCTCGATGCCGAGGACGCCAAGCGAGAAGTAGATGCCGAGCACGGCGCCGAGCGCCGCGCCCGAGGAGGCGCCGAGGATGTCGGGCGACACCAGCGGATTGCGAAACAGCCCCTGGAACGCCGTGCCGGCAATCGCCAGCGCCGCGCCGACCAGGACGGCGGCGAGCACGCGCGGCCCGCGCACCTGCAGGATCACGTTGGCGACCGCCGGAGCAACGCCCGGCTCGCGGCCGGTCAATTTCGCCGCGAGCACGGAGATCACGTCGCTGACGCCGACCGGATAGCGCCCGATCACGAAGGCGAGCATGACACCGGCCACGAGCAAGGCACAGGAGATGAGCAGGCCGGGAAGCGCTGAGCGGGTCACGGATCACCTTGGCTCGTCCGCCGCCCGCGGGCTTGGCCCGCGGGTCGAGCAGGCTTCTTGCGCAAGGACGGATTGCCGGGTCAAGTCGCGCGGCGCGACCGGGATTTCCAATCCCGCGCTATCCGTCGGTCGCGTCGAGCCGCTTGCGGGCCGGTTGTCAGCCCGCCGACCATCGCTATAGTGCGCCGACCCTGCCTTCGCGGAGGGGTGGCCGAGCGGCTGAAGGCGCACGCTTGGAAAGCGTGTATACGGGAAACCGTATCGAGGGTTCGAATCCCTCTCCCTCCGCCATTTCTTCGCTCGCCGCCATTCGCTGCCCTTCAAAAATATCCATGTAATGGCCTATTGACGGGCTTTTTCTCTCTGGACACGTTCGCCCGCCTTCGCCATAATCCGCGAAGCGTTCATGGGTACATTTATGGGTAATGGAATGTCGCGGACAACGGGACGGCTAACGGCGCTGAAGGTGTCACGGCTGACGGCAAAGCCGGGCATGCACGCCGACGGAGCCGGGCTTTATCTGCAAGTCACCAAGGGCGGCGCGTCATGGGTCTACCGCTACATGCTCGCAGGACGAGCCCGCGAAATGGGGTTAGGACCGCTCGCGCTCTATGGCCTACAGGATGCCCGCGCAAAGGCACTGGAAGCCCGCAGGATGCGGCATGAGGGCATAGACCCGATTGAGACGCGGCACGCCGCACGCACGCAAGCGCGGCTCGATGCGGCTAAAGCAGTGAGTTTCAAGCAATGCTCCGAGGCGTACATCAATGCGCACCGCGCGGGCTGGCACAACGCCAAGCACGCCTCGCAGTGGGAAGCGACGCTCGCGACTTATGCGGAGCCAATCATCGGTGCGTTGCCCGTGCAAGTAATCGACACGGCGCTCGTGTTGAGAGTGATCGAGCCGATTTGGACAGAGAAACCCGAGACGGCGGGCCGCGTACGTGGGCGTATCGAGACGGTGCTCGATTGGGCGAAGGTGCGGGGCTATCGGACGGGCGAAAACCCGGCGAGGTGGCGCGGCCATCTCGACAAACTGCTACCGGCGCGCTCGAAGGTTCGACAGGTTGAGCACCACGCGGCCTTGCCCTACGCGGCCCTGCCGGACTTCCTCGTGAGGTTGCGCGAGCAAGAGGGCATTGCAGCCCGCGCGCTCGAATTCGCCATCCTGACGGCCGCCAGGACGGGGGAAGCGCTAGGCGCGCGGTGGCCCGAAATTGACTTGCTCGATAAGACATGGACGGTCCCGGCGGGGCGGATGAAGGCCGGCAAGGAACACCGCATCCCGCTATCTGCTCGCGCACTGGCGATCCTGGAGGAAATGAAGCCTCTGGCAGACGCTTCCGAGGCATTCGTGTTTCCGGGTGGAAAACACGGCAAGCCGCTCTCGAACATGGCATTCCTCATGCTGTTACGCCGCATGGGCCGCGATGACCTGACAGCGCATGGCTTTCGATCAACGTTCCGCGACTGGTGCAGCGAGCGGACGAATTTCCCGAGCGAGGTTGCCGAGATGGCGCTTGCGCACGCGGTTGGCGACAAGGTGGAAGCCGCGTATCGCCGCGGCGACCTGTTCGAGAATCCTGCCGCACAGGGATGAGCGAGAGTGGGCGCAGCAGAAAATTACTGTCCAAACGTCAATGTCCGCGTTGCCGAGGAGGCATAAGAAGCGGCATATATAGCCGGAAAGTTAGGAGTTGTAATGTTAAACCCGTTGCCAGCGATGATTCGCATCTCATTGTAATAAGCGACTGTCTGTTCGTGCGGCCTTTTAGTTCTCTTATTTATCGCACGATGTGCTCGACTCCATACCTCTCTCTTAACCTCTTCCAGCGTAAAAATTATATTCTGGGGCTTCGGTAGCATGTGCGCAAATACATTCATAAACACCGAATTCTTGGCAAATGGATCTGTTGGATCACTATCGAGCGCCTCTTCGCCAAAGGATGCCGAATAAACTGCAAGCGTTCCCTTGACTGCCGAAGCATAAGTTCCAGAGTCCCGTCCCAGCCCCCTCAGGCTCGACTGCACATTCACTTCCATGAACGGGTTGTTACGGCAGGCATCATCGATGATCATAAAAGCTCCGATTCCTTTCGCGCGCACCAAATCAGCAACTTCGATTTCCTTAACAGCCATATGAATAAGCTGATTTTCGTCCGTGGTTGACAATAGTGTTATGTCGTTCGGCGCAAACAGGTTAACCCCACCGATAGAGAAGCCATGTCCGGAGTAATAAATGACCGCCGTATCGTTAGGGCCTAATTTTGAAGTGAACGCAGTTACTGCTCCCCAAAAATCGTTCAGGCCGACATCATAGGCGGTGACCACATCGAAATGTAGATCCTTCAAGGTTATGGCCATCAAATCGGCATCGTTGCGCGGATTGACAAGTTGCCCTCTCTCCGGATTTTCCACTGTTGCGAGATGGGGATACTTGTTGATGCC
Organism: Xanthobacteraceae bacterium; assembly: GCA_052148715.1. Taxonomy (GTDB): domain Bacteria; phylum Pseudomonadota; class Alphaproteobacteria; order Rhizobiales; family Xanthobacteraceae; genus JBKQHQ01. Next base: position 41,072 of record JBKQHQ010000147.1, read on the forward strand.
CAAAACAAGCGCTACCCGACGCTCAAAGCTCTTCGCAGGCATGGTACCGTCAAATTTTTCGGAGAGCGTCTGCGCTGTTCCCGAAGGGGGAGTGGTTGTAGCTGTGGTGGGGGGGGGGTGGAGCGGGTGGCAGACTAGGCAACGCAACAGGTAGCTGGAAGGACGGTATCAGATTGACGGGGGGCTTGGCCGCCGAGGGCTTGGCAAGCTCGGGCAGAACGCTGGCCGAGCCTATTTGCGCGGTTTGATTGTAGGAATCAATCTTAAGTGCTTGCAAAAAGTCGGCCTGCGCTTTTACAAGGTCTCTTTGTTGCCTGTAGACTTCGCCGCGATTGGCATAGGCGCCTGCAAAATCTGGTTTAAGATTTACGGCTTTGTTGAATTCAGCGATTGCCTCCATCCGTTTGCCTTGGGCAAGATAGATTTGACCGCGACCGTTGAGAGCCTCCGCGTATCGTGGTGAAATCTGGAGCGCTGCTTCGTAATAGCGCAGCGCGCTATCAATGTCGCCCTGAACGAAGGCATCGTTGCGCGCGGTTTTACCGGCCGCGCTTGCGGCAAGATAGGAGTCGGCGAAACGTCTGTAATGACCGTCAATATCGATTGTATTTTTTGCCGCTATATCAGCTGCAATCTTTTTCCCGTAAAGATCCACCGCCTGTCTAAAATTAGCATAAGCCGCCAAAAAATCGGCGTTGGCTAGATTGGCATGCGTGTTGTTTTGGTGAATAATGCCTCTCTCGAGTAATGCATAACCACGAAAAAGATTATGATACGCAGTTGTTGGCGAAGGTCGAGCGGCATCAATGTTATCCAGCCGAATCGCCTCGTTGTAATCCTCCAAAGCACCTTCGAAGTCCAAGAGCTTGCGGCGGGCAAGGGCGCGGGAGGCGTACAAATCTGAAGAATTGGGGTTTATCTCAATCGCTTGGTTGTAATATGGCAGCGAAGACCGGGGATTATACAGTCCCATATCTACATCGCCTCGTTCGGCATAAGCTTTCGCACGCTGTGCTTTGCTCAACTTTTGTTCATCATTCGGAATTGAAGCGTCGAGGCTGATGGCGTTATCCAAATCGACTCGAGCGCGAAGCAAGTCGGGAGGCACAAGGTTGCGATAATTGTTGTACTCAATCCCCCGCAGCAGATAGGCGACGGCTCTCAGATGAGCGCTTGCCGATGAAGTGATGATGGCAGAGCAGGCGTAGATGACCTCGGTTTTATTGTACTTATCGTCATTTTGGCATTGGACGGATTCTTGGGATGTGGCTGTTATTTGAGTTACGGCCGACGCGTTCAGCAAAAACAGGCCGCAAAGCGAAGCTGCCGAAATGGGCAATAAGGGACTTCGTAATCTGTTCAGGATAGGCATGCCTTCCTCGCAAAAAAAAGTGTTACCGGTCGTTTCGGCGTCTCGGTGTGGGAAGTGGCCGAAGGAGAAAAATATCCCGTAGCTGCGCGGCAACGCGCCAGCAGACCGCTGCTGCGCACGGTCTAAAGAGCTCTTCGCTCAGGACAACTACGAGGTCGAGCACAACCGCGAACGACCGGAACGTACAGTTTCAGATGGTATCTAAATCGTCTACCTTTTTTTTGACGCAATTCTGTCACAAGTCCGTGAAGCTAAGTTTCGACGCGATAGAGGCTCAGTTGGCGGCCCGCTCTATCCTCTCGAACCGCACTCTCAACGTCCGTTTATAGAACAATGCTGGCGCGTCGGGAGGAGCAGGGCATTTCGCACGTGAGTGGACGACAGATGATCTCCCCTATCGTGCGAACGTCTTGACTTGCGTATGGTTCAGATGATGGGGGTCGCGAGAGGGTCAAAACAGCAACGCTTAGCCCGCGATACCGAACGACCTTGAGGGTCGAAACCTGCTGGTCGGCGGGGATGAATCCAGTTTCCGCCGACGGCACATAGCCGCCCTGCCGCGAGACGTTATCCATCAGTCCGGATTCGAGGCACCTCGCCAGGCTGGCGAGTTTTTTTCGTGCGGGCTCCCCCGATCGGAAGGTGCCTTCACCGGCATGGACGTTCGCCGGCGAACCTCTAATGTGTGCCGTTGCTCAATGCAGAGACGACACCTACAGCTTCAGCCACCAGGACGGAGGAACTTTGTTCCGGCATCTTGGCGTCAAACGTTGGCTGGGTTATTTGTGGTAATGCCGTGTGGCGCGGCTCTTGTCTTGGGGGCCGCCGCACAAGTTGCTCAAATAGTTGACGGGGTTCTGGCGGCAAGTGGCTCGGTGCGTCAAAAGGGGAGAACTCCGATCGGGTCCTTCCGACACCCACCTCCTTCAGGTCGCGCGCGAGCGCGTTTATTGGGCGGTTCTAATTTTTATTTTTGACGTTTCGCTTCCGAATCCGGCAGGCCGCAACGGGCGTGAACACGCATGTCGTTTCGCAACCGTGCCTGCCCAGTGTGCTGGGGGCTTCGTTCGGAACGGCATCCCAGTGGGAGCAAGCGCCGATGTTGGCACTTCCGATTCGTTTGGCATTGTGGCAACCTACGAGCGAGAGGAATGTCTGTCCTGGGGCTTACCATGCGCCTAGTGGCAGCTTTCGTGACGCCGGAGCTTTGAAGAGAGTTTTTCTGCTTCAGACGACTTAGCGACCAAGCTGTGTGAGCGTATGCCTGTAGATATGCACTTGCCAAATAAGTCATAGATCAAGCTTTGGGACGCCAAAAATCAAACGTAGAAGCGCTTCTCCTCAAACGGGGATTGCTATTAACAAATATTTGAAAGCGCAGAATCGGTCACAGGCTCGGCGGTTTGTCCACGTCGTTGTTTTTCTTCGACGCGGTGCTTGATCAATTGTTCATCGGTCAAGATTAGGTCCAACAAAAAGTCGCAAGGAACCACAACACCCATTCCCACCGGGACTCGGCGATCTGGCGTTAGCCTCTTATCTTCGGATAATACGGAGCTTGGTTCTCCAACCCAAGCTCCAGAATAAAGACCCAATAATTGGACGCCAGTGGCCGCAATTACGGGGCCGCCGTTATATTCGGGGAACATCCGCAGAGCAACCATCTCACGTTGGAAAACAGGTGCTCCGCTTAACCCCTCTAGTGTTTGGGCCTCGACCAGATACGCCTCCATTTCTAGACGCTCGCCGCTAACCCGATCCTTAACGGGGATGCGTTCGTTTGGATCAGGAAGCAGAGCAATGTTGCCGGAATGAACAATCGGAGTATTTCTTGATGTGCCAGAGTGCAGCCGAAAAAGACCAGAAATCGAAATTGGATCTCCGCATTGGACTCTAAAGGGCTGCTCTGCGGAGCGGCGGTTGACCATATCATTCAAAGAGAGATAGGCCACATCCCAGTCGGCTGGATTGAGGTAACAAGGTGTCGCCGCAATATCGATTCGCCTGTCCTTCGGATAGGACCAAACGACATCGTGCAATGCAAATGGAGCGGATGTTCCATCCTTCTTGTTAACGCGCAGAGTAACCTCGGTCCCAGGTCCGACACGGCGTGCTACATGACTCGCCGTGACGAGGTAGCAAGTAGAAAGACCTTCTTCTTTGTAGAGGACCAGAAATCCGGTGCCTCCATATTCCATCTGTCCGCTTTTATCTGGAGCACCGAAGAAAAGGACACTTCGACGTGCATTCTCACTAATGCGCACGGTGAACCCGTCGGCTGGATTAAGCCGGGCCGGTATTGGCGCCCAAGGGACTAAAACTCGGCTTAGGTCCTTCAGTCGGACCCAGACCTACCCTATGCAACCGTTATTTGGCGTCAATGGGATATATCCGCCTGGTAGGCGGGCACCTTGCCCGCTGCCTACTGTGAGAAAATCATCGCGCCGTCGCCGGGCACGCCTGTCGAGATTTTTCCAGGGACGGGCATGCGTCGGCGCCGCGCCGGACAACCCACTCGGCGACGCCGCCATGCCTTGAGCAGGCGCTTTCGCGGGTTATGCCGTGGTTATACCAACCATCGCAGCAATGCGCATTCACGGCGGCCGGGAGGTTCACGGTGCATCGCGGCTCTTGTGTCCGTAGTTGCGAGATTTGCTCGGCGGGCGCTATAGCGATTTTCAGGTCGGCGGCAGCTGCCGCGGACGCGACAAGCGCCGCGGGCAGGCCGCGCGCGGCCGAACCAGCCCGAAGCCGCGCGGCCGCGGCCCTCAACGGCTATCCGCTTGGCTCCGTTTTGATCCCGATCTCAGTCAGCGGATCCTTTGCCCGCAGCCACGCCAATAGCTCCTGCAGCTGGCGGTCCCGCTTGCTGACGACCGTGGCGTAGTCGGCCGCGAATTCGTACCAGCCCTTGCCGGAGACCGCGCCGACGCTCCCCTCCTCGATCAAGCCGCGCAAGACCGGGCGGGGGGCGAAATTCGGATCGCCGGTGCGCTCGTGTAGGTTCTCGATGACGGCGAGCGTGTTCTTCTTGTTCACGACCAGATCCTCGGTCAGCAGCGGCCCCCAGAGCGCGAGACGCGGCCCGAGACTGAGGCGAACGGCGGCGTCGACGTCGTCGCGGGTGGCGAGGCCTTCGTCCACGATGCGATAGACCTCCGACAGCAGCGCGAACTGCATCCGGTTGATGAGGAATCCCGGCCGCTCCCGGCAGGCGATGCCGACGTGATCGATCGTGCCGAGGAAGCCTCGCCCCCATTCCACAAGCCGCGGCGGGGTGAAATCGGCATAGATCAACTCTGCGGCGCGGACGATGTGCGCCGGCGTGATGTAATGGATACCGATGGCGCGCTCGCGCCGGTCCGTCTTGCTACAGATGTCGCTGAGCAGGAAGGAGGCGCTGTTGGTCGCAAGCACGACGTCAGGTCCGCACAACCGATCGAGCGAAGCGAACAGATCCTGCTTGAGCGTGAGGATTTCTTGCACGTTCTCGTGCACCAGGAATGCACCGTCGAGCGCCTGCTCCAGCCGCGGACAGGGGGTCACATTTGCAAGAATCGATTCGGTCGGGTGGTCGGTATCGGCGAGGCTTTCAGCAATCGGCAGCGCCCGTTGCCGGTATGAATCCAGCATGGCGCTCTGCACGTCGTGCAGAGTGACGTGATAGCCATGCCGCGCATAGAGCGTCGCGATGACGCTTCCCATGAAGCCCGCGCCAATGATTGCGATCCGATTGGACGTCTGCATGAAAAACGCTCCCTGCCGGGTCGAGCTTTAGGCATCGAGGATGATGGTTGGCAGCGTTTCCTGGCCGCGCCGCGCCACTTCGGTCTCAAGCAGCGTACCGCATTCGATGCAGACGAATTCCCGCAACTCCAGCTCGGCGTGCAGGGTGAGACGCGGCCCGAATGCCTCAGGCGGCACGTCGCGCCGGTGTGCGCGCGGTTTCCAATCCTCGGTCGCCGGGCCGAGATCAGCACCACACAGGCAGCGGAAGCGCTTGCCGTTGTCGATCCGCGGGCAGACGGAGGCAACCGCGACATCCGGCTCGGCGGCGGGCGTCCGGCCGCCCAGGCGCTCGGCCCGGATCGCGCGGCGCCGTTGCCGGGTCGCCGCGGCGTCGACGGCGCCGTCGCGCAGCACCACGCCGTAAAGGGTGGCCGCCCAGTGCGGCGTCACGAAGCCATTGTTGACGTCACGGGCGACCCGCTCAGGCTCGCGGCGGATCGGATCACCATAACCGCCGCCGCCCTGGAACGAATAGGCGAGGACGTCGCCGCGGCGGAGCGGGAAGTGGCCCGGCTTGGAATCGAGCCGCCGCACATCGTCGCCCGCATTGAGCAGATCGTGCATGTGGGTGTTGGCATCGATCAGCTCGGCGATGCTCGCTTTCGACTGGCGCAGCAGATGATAGGCGCAGGCGCCGGGCATGCCGCCGAACTGGCCGACCGAGTTCGGCACCTGCACGCCATGCCCGACCACCATGGTGTGCAGCTCCTCCACGTCGTGCGGCGTCACGGCAAGCCCGGTGGTCACGCCGCCGCGCATCGCGCCGGCACCGGCGGTGTCGGGGATGAACGAGCGGAACAGGTAGAGAAATGGCCCCGCGGCTTCGTTGGCCTCGACGTTGCCGATGCGCGGGCGCGGAATCGAATGATCACCGGAGCCGTCGAGGCCGTCGTGGTCGATATAGGCGCCGCCGCCGCCGGCCATGGCGTCCATCAGCAGCATTCCGAAGGGGCCGCCGTCGCGGTCGGGCCCGGCCATGGTCAGCACCGAGAACTGACCCTTGGTGACGGCTTGGCCTTCCCGCACCAGCTCGGGCACGCTGGCGACCATGCGCGAGAGGGCGGCGACCGCCACGTTTTGCACCACCCACGCGGTCGAGACCGTGGCGCCGGAAACCGGCGCGGGCCAGCGCGCGTTGCAGATATTGGCCTCCGGCACCTTGATCGTCACCGGCTTGAGCACGCCTTCATTCCAGCGGATGTCCGGGGCGAGGATCGGCAGCAGTCCGGTGAACAGGGCGCCGCGCAAACCCGAGCGGGTGCAATTGATGAAGCCCGGTGCCTGCGGGGACGACCCCTGCATGTCGAGGGTGAGGACGTCGCCGCGTTTGATCGCCGCAACCTCGATCTGATAGAGCCGGTTGGCGTGGCCATCGTGGTCGAGGAAATCGCGCGCCCGGTAGATGCCGTCGGGGATGCGCTTGAGCCGCTCGCGCAGACGGCTTTCCGAGTTGTCGATCTCGGTGCGCATGACCCGATCGACCGTGTCGACGCCGTAACGCTCCATCAACTGGCTGAAGCGGCGGGCGGCCACGTTGTTGGCAGCTATCATCGCCTTGAGATCGAGCCCGACGATGTGCGGCAGCCGAGTCATGCCCATGATCATCTGCCAGATGTCCTGACGCAGCACGCCATTTTCGACGATCTTCACGCCGGGCAGCAGCATCGCCTCTTGCTGCACGTCGGTCGCCGCAAAGGCCCAGCTGCCGAACGTCATCCCGCCGGTATCGAGCTCGTGGGCGCAGGCGCCGGTCCAAGCGATGCGCCGGCCCGCGTGAAAGATCGGCATCACGATCGATACATCGGGCTGATGGATGGCGCCCCGGTAAGGATCGTTGAGGATGAACATGTCACCCTCGTTGATCCCCGGGTTCTCGCTGAAATGCTCGATGATGCTGTAGATCACGGTCGACATGGTGCCGGCATGGAAGATCACCTGCGGCCCCATATTCACGATGGCGCCGTCGGCGAGATAGATGCCGACGTTGAAATCAGTCGCTTCGGTCACGACCGGCGAGCCCGACACGTTCTTCAGGGTTATCGCCTGCTCCTCGGTGATAGCCTCGAGCTTGTGGCGGATCACCTCGAAGGTGATCGGATCGATCGCGGTGTTGCCGCGGGATTGCGCGCTGGTATTCATGACGCGGTCTCGGTGAGATCGATGGACAGATTGCCGGCGCCGTCGAGGCGAGCGGTTTGGCCGGGGCCAACGTAGACGGTGGTCTCCGGGTGCTCGATGACGGCGGGGCCCGAAACGGAAAATGCTTCCGGCATTTCCAGCCACTGGAAAACGACGGCCTCGGTCCAGGTCAACGCCGTTGGCTCAAAAATGCGCCGCCGCGCGGCCCGCGGCGCGGCGGTGGCGCTCGGTTTGTTGATCGACGGCTTGCGGGTGCGCGCCCTGGCGACAACCCGGAAGGTGGTCAGCTCGATGCCGGCGAAGCGGAAGCCGGCGCCTTTGCCGTACACGGCCTCGTAGGTTTCCTCGAACGACTCCACGAGCGAGCGGGCGTTCGCCGCGGTCATCGGCCCGTCCGGCGCCGGCATGATCAGATCGTGGGTCTGCCGGCGGTAGCGCATGTCGACGCTGCGGGCCAGCTCGGACTGCGCGCGCGTGAAGCCCGACTCGGTCATGGCGGCAAGACAGCGCGCTTCCAACTCCGCGAGCACGGCATTGACACTGTCGCAGTCAAGACCGTCCCAAGGATCGCGAACACCGCCGCCCGCGCGCAGCACCAGCGAGCGCTCGGCGGAATGCTGAATGTCGGAGGCGAGCGCGCCATAGGCCGAATGCGCCATGCTGGTCGCAGGAATGAGGATGCGCGGCACGCCAAGCTCGGCGCCGTAACCGATGCAGTGCGCCGGTCCTGCCCCGCCATAGGCGAGCAGCACGAAGTCGCGCGGATCATGGCCGCGGCCGATCGTCACCTCACGCAACGTGTCGGCCATGTGTCCGTCGACGACATGGCGGATGCCGGCGGCCGCCGCCTCCACGCTCATGCCGAGCGGCGTGGCGATCTGCTCGCGGATCGCTGCGGTCGCGCCGGCGAGGTCAAGCTTCATGCGGCCGCCGAGGAAATTGTCGGGCGAGAGAATGCCGAGCACCAGGTCGGCGTCGGTGACGGTCGCGAGCTTGCCCCCGCGCCCGTAGCAGACCGGGCCCGGCACAGCGCCGGCGCTATCCGGACCGACCCGCAGCAGACCGGCCTCCGTCCGCGCGATCGAGCCGCCGCCGGCACCGATGGCGCGAATGTCGATGACCGGGGTGTTGAGGTGAAAGCCGCCGACCTCGTGGGTGCCGGAGACCAACGGCTTGCCCTCCACGACCAGCGCCACGTCGAAGCTGGTGCCGCCCATGTCGGTGGTGATGACGTTGCTGTGGCCGATCTCCTGCGCGAGCTGCAACGAGCCGATGACGCCGCCGGCGGGGCCGCTGGCCACCAGCAAAACCGGCTTGCGCGCCGCCTCGTGTGCCGGGATCACGCCACCGGCCGAGTTGAGCACGTTGAACTTGCCGCGAAAGCCGCGATCGCGCAGCAGGCTCTCGATGCGGTCGAGATAGTTGGCGACCTTCGGCGCCAGATAGGAATTGAGCACGGTGGTGGCCGTGCGCTCGTACTCGCCGATGATCGTCGACACCTCGCACGACAAGCTCACATAGGCGTCCGGCCGCATCGAGCGGATGATCTCGCCGACGCGCTGCTCGTGCGCGGGGTTGCGGAACGACCAGAGCAGCGCCACGGCAAAAGTTTGTGCGCCGGCGTCGATCAATTCTTGGACCGCGGTGCGGACGCTGCCCTCGTCCAACGGAATGAGCACGCGACCGGCCTGATCGACGCGCTCGCGCACCTCGCGCACCAGCCGCCGCGGCACGATCGGATCGGGATAACGCCGGCGGCTGTAGCGACCCAGATGCTCAACCGGTATGCCGGCGGTGAAGCCCATCAGCCGCTGCAGCGCCAGCGTGTCGCCGAATCCACGAGTGGCGATCAGACCGGTCGCCGCCCCCGTGCGCTCGATAAGGGCATTGGTCGCTTGCGTGGTGCCATGACCAAAGGCGCTGACGCGGCCAAGCAGCTCCTCCGGCGCCATTCGCTGCGTCGCCGCCACGATGGCGACGGCGTCGAACACGCCCTTCTCCAGCTCGCCCGGGGTCGTGGGCGCCTTGGCGGTGCTGATGTTGCCGCCGTCGTCCATCAGGACGAGGTCGGTGAAGGTGCCGCCGATATCGATGCCGAGATACATTGCCGCGCCCGCCGTAAGAACGTGCTGATCGCTCCGCTTCCAGACTTCCACATAATCGGGAAAATCGCTACCGTCCGTGCCGGGCCGCGTCCCGGAAGTTGCCGATCTGAAGCTCCGCAAGGAGGCGCACGTGTCACAGCGCCCCGATGGCTATGCGGTTCTCATCACGCGGCGATGTATCTCATCGCTTCGTCGAAGCGTTCTGATAGATCCTGCATCTGGCAGAGTGCGAGGCCCCGTTTCGGGTAATCGGCCGTGATCGCCGCCCGCAATTCCCGGTCTGATCCCGGAAAATCATCGCGCCGTCGCCGGGCACGCCTGTCGAGATTTTTCCAGGGACGGGCATGCGTCGGCGCCGCGCCGGACAACCCACTCGGCGACGCCGCCATGCTTTGAGCATGCGCCTTGGTGGGTTATGCCGTGGTTATACCAGCCATCGCAGCAATGCGCGTTCACGGCGGCCGGGAGGTTGACGGTGCATCGCGGCTCTGGCGGCCGTGGTTGCGAGATTTGCTCGGCGGGCGCTATAGCGAGTTTCAGGTCAGCGGCAGCCGCTGCGGACGCGACAAGCGCCGCGAGCGTGGCGGTGGCAACAAGGCGATGCATTGGTGATTCCTCCCGAATCAGCAAAATGATACGGCTGTGATCGGGAGCCCATTAAGGCGCGTGCGGCAAAAAGCAGGCAAATGTTGGCGATTTACATGGTTTTGCGGGCTGCGCGTTTGATCTGACAAACGTGAGCCGATCTGAGGCTTTTGCTGCTGCGGTGCAGCAGACTAAGGAAAAAATCGAGTGGTGGGAGCCAACCGACCATGAGCGGGGCCCGAACCCGAGTTGCTGATCTTTGGTTCAGCATCGCGATTTGGACCAAGGCTATCGAGAGCGCAATTGACGACAACGAGCGCATGCGTTTGATGGCTCAACGCGAGAAGAAGATTAGGCGCTTGCGGAAGTGGACGGCCAAGCTCACTCCGGAAGACGTGGCCGCCATTGCCATGGATCCAGACACTGCAGAATTGCTTAAGTTTCTCAATCTCGGCACTGCGGATGTCCCCTGACGGCTCCCTAACGCGCCGAACTTGTCAGCACGCTCGATTGGCGCATAGTCTCGTGGAGAAATATGGTCGCCGTGGCTGCTGCGGCGTCAGGTCCCTGGGAGATCGGCCCTGGCTGACGGACTGGCTCGCCGGGATCAGGTCCGACGGCCGGAGCTGGCGCAGCCTCGACATGGCGGATCAACGTAGCCCACGCAGTCCGGACCTGCCGGAGGTGCTTTGCGGCGCCCGGTGTCTTGTGGGGGTGGTATCATTTGGCGATTCGGTGAAAACGGCCTTCCTCCAGGACTCCACCCGCCGCGGCGAGCGCCGCACGGACCGGGGGACGAGGCGCCGTGCGGTCCTCGCCGGAAGATCGCGAGCGGTTCGCGACCTTCCCACACGAGCGCACAGACGGTGTCCGCGCGGGCATGACAAAACGCGGGAGGAACGCAACATGTTCGGACGCTTCTTCAAGCGCAAAAAAGACTCCACACCGTCCAGACCCGAGTTCCTGGCGGGATACATGATCACGCAATTCCTGCCGGATCATCACTGGCAGATTCCGCAGGCCGATCTCGACAATTACGTCAAGGAAGCCGGTCCGGAGTTCCGCCGGTTGATCGGATACTGGATATTGATCTACTGCGCCTGGCTGTTTCGGCTGGCGGCGTTGCGGCAATTCGGCGAGGCGTTCGAGCAGGACATGCTGGCGGCGATGCGGGCACGGCTGCAAAAGCCCGAAGCCGCGCGCGTTAAAAAGCTGGCTGGCCGGTCGGAGTTTTGGTTCAAGAAGCTCGACATGGCGACATCCGAGGCCATGCAGGCTCCGACCCTCAAAGGCGTTCCGGTCCCGACCACTTATTTTGCCGCGTTCGTATTCGTCATCCTCGACGCCGATAGTCCGTGGCACATGCACGACAAGCCGCCGGACGCCTCTCTGCACCGCGTGACCATGACCCTCGCCAAAGTGCACGACCGTATGATCGGCGTGCTGCCCCGCATCATGGAAAGGGTGGCGGGGGACGCGCGCACGCGGTCAATCAGCAAACGCAAACGTTGACGAGACCGTTTGCTCGACCGACCGATTAAGGCGCACGGTCAGCCGTTGGCTCGACGGGGTGATCGCACGTGGCCTGCGGCCCCTTTCTTCACCTCCCCCCTCGTGGGGGTGGTCGGCGCGCAAAGCGCGCCGGGAGAGGGGGTTTCTTCGCATAAGTTCACTTGCTCAGTGTTCAGTTTCACAGCTATCGACTCGAGCCGGCGCAGACAACAAAGGATTTTGTAAGAGAATCTTTGCGAAGAGACCCCCTCTCCCGACACATGCAGGCGAGCCTGCATGTGTCGACCTCCCCCACGAGGGGGGAGGTGAAGACAGGGCGGCAAGTCAGATGTCGGGTGCAGGTGACAGCTTGACGGAGCCCGCGTTCGTCAAGCAGCACGCGGCCGGCAACGCATCGCGTATTCCGCAGCGCGCCAACGCGCTCCGCCGGGGTGTTGATTTACACGATTTGTGTTGACATGGATTATGTACATGATAACCTGCGCCTGATTCAACGGAGATCCCGATGGGGCGAGCGTCAAGCCGCTGCGTCGCTATGGTTGCGTCATCAGACCCGCGGGCCAAGGCGAGAGCGAGCCGCCGCGGCGCGCAGGGACGTGGCGGCGCGCCGGTTAGCAAGGACTGTGTCGCGCCAAGCGCGCGCGGCCGTGCGTACGCAAGGCGCCTGTTATTCTCCTGTATTTTCAGGCCATCCCAGCGGACCCTGGACGCCATCGAAAGGTTGAGAGCGGGCAGCTCTGCGCGAATCGTAACTTAAGGGCATGAAGAAGGTGGTATTATATCGCAGGTTGCGAAAAACGAAACGAACCCACGGCGATAATTTCAATTGCCTCAAGAGGTTGCGGGACCGATGGGCAAGATATCCTGTTCTCGTTGCCGATCGTTGCGTGGCTTGCCCTCGGAGCCTTGCCGGCGCCAGATGCTTGCGCGTGCCGCCAACCCGCCCCCGGCATGAGGTACCTGCATGATCGCCGGACAGCTCGCCATCATCGTTGCTGCCGTGTTCGCCGGGGCGGCGATCTACGTCAATGTCGCCGAGCAGCCGGCACGCCTCGGCATCGATGATCGGCCGCTGCTGATCGAATGGAAGGCCGCCTACAAGCGTGGCACCGCGATGCAGGCCCCGCTGGCGCTGCTCGGCTTCTTGCTGGGCCTGTCGGCATGGTGGCAGACCGACGACTGGCGCTGGCTCCTGGGGGCCGTGATCCTCCTGGCCAATTGGCCCTACACATTCCTTTGCATCATGCCGACCAACAACCGGCTGATGGGCATCGACCCCGCTCTGGCCGGAGCCGAGAGCCGCAGGTTGATCGTGACCTGGGCCGGTTTGCACGCCGGCCGTACCGCGCTTGGCTTTGCCGCAACGGCGGCTTTCCTCTGGGGTTCATTGTATTAGTCGCGATACGTCGGAGTGCCCGACGGTTGCTCATGCAACTGTAGAGCGTGGCTAACATGGGTCACGATTGTCAGACGACACTTGGCTTTTCGGCGCCGATCTTTGCGCGCCTGCTATCCCATTTCGTCATGGCAGCAAACCGCTTCGAGATGGGTTGTCCTGGGCGCAAAAACTACATAAATCGCCCCTGGTCCATGTGTCTTGATGTATCGTGGCCGAGAAAGTTTGCGTTGCGTTTGGGGGATTTCGACCGCATGCGAGGTGCCACCGGCACGCAAGACCTGTCAGCGGCTGGTACGGCATTTGCACGAGGGGGCCGGTGGGCGATTTCAACTTAATAAATCAGTAGCATGCTGTTCACAAAATCTTCGCGCGGGCCGCGAGCAAAGATCAAGTATTCGCAATGTGGGGGGCATCATCGGATGGCAGTGGTCCGCTGCGGCTGTTTTCGACCTAGCGGAGCGCGGATAGGACCTGCTCTTGCGGGGCCGCGCGCCCACACGTTGTCCTGACGGGAACGCTGCATGGGAATTGTGCGCTTCGCGTTGAGATTTCCGCATACGTTCTACGTATTGGCGCTTCTCATCTCGTTCCTCGGCATCACCGCCGTCGTCTCGATGCCGACCGATATCTTTCCCGAGATCGATATTCCGGTCGTGACCGTGATCTGGACCTACACCGGCCTGAGCACGCCGGAGATGGAACAGCGCATTACTACGTACAGCGAGTTCGCGATCAGCGCGAGCGTCAACGGCATCAAGGATATGGAGTCGCAGACCCTTAACGGAATCTCGATCCAGAAGATCTTCTTCCAGCCCGACGTCAATCTCGACTTGGCCATTTCCCAGATCGTGGCCGGCACCAGCTCGATACGCGCCGTCATGCCGGCGGGGGTCCAGCCGCCCATCGTCATCAAGTACAGCGCCTCGAGCGTGCCGGTGCTGCAGATCGGTCTCAGCTCGGACAATCTCAACGAGCAGCAGCTCTACGACTACGGAATCTATCGGCTGCGCCAGCGCCTCGCCCCGATCCACGGCGTGACGCTGCCCACCCCGGCCGGCGGCCGCTATCGCCAAATCATGGTCGATCTCGATCCGGCGAAGCTGCAGGCGAAAGGGCTGACGCCGCTCGATGTCGTCAATGCCGTGAGCACCCAGAGCCTGACCTTGCCCTCCGGCACCGCAAAAATTGGCGACACGCAGTTCGCGGTACGCACCAACGCCACCCCGATGGCCATCGCCGACCTCAACGACATCCCGGTGAAATTCGCGAACGGCGCCACCGTGTTCATCAAGGACGTGGGCTACGTCCACGACGGCAATCTGGTGCAGCAGAACGTCGTGCGCGCCGAGGGACGCCGCTCGGTGCTGCTCAGCATCATCAAGAACGGCAACGCCTCGACGGTCGCGGTCGTCAACGCCGTCAAGGGAGCCCTGAACGTCGCGCGCGCCGCGGCTCCGCCCGGGCTCAAGATCACCGAGCTTTTCGATCAATCGGTGTTCGTCACCGAGTCGATCAACGGCGTTCTGCGCGAGGGCGCGATCGCGGCGGTGCTGACCGCCTTGATGATCATCCTGTTTCTCGGTTCCTGGCGCTCCACGCTCGTCGTCATCATTTCGATCCCGCTCTCGATCCTGTCCTCGCTCGTGGTGCTCTATTTCCTTGGCGAAACCATCAATACGATGACGCTCGGCGGCCTCGCGCTCGCGGTCGGTATCCTGGTCGACGATTCGACCGTGACGATCGAGAACACCCACCGGCTGCTGACCGAAAGGCACATGCCGCTGCCCTCGGCGACGCTGCACGGGGCGGCCGAGATCGCGGTGCCGACGCTGGTCTCGACGCTGGCGATCAGTTGCGTGTTCGTGTCGGTGCTGTTCCTGCACGGGCCGGCCAAGTATCTGTTCACCCCGCTCGGCCTCGCCGTCGTGTTTGCGATGCTCGCCTCCTACGCGCTGTCGCGAACCTTGACGCCGATCACCATCGGCATGCTGCTCAAGGGCGAGCATCACGGGCCCGCCGACTCGCAGGCCGCAATGGGTTGGTTCGCGCGCTTTCACCGTGCTTTCGAGCACGGCTTCGAGAGCATGCGCAACAGCTATACGGAGGTCCTCACATCTTTGCTGAAGCGGCGGCTGATCATTCCGGTTGCCGCCGCTGCGGTGCTGACACTCGGCGCCGTCCTGTTCGTATTCGTCGGCCGTGACTTCTTCCCGATCATCGACGGCGGACAGATCCAGCTGCATGTACGCGCGCCCGCGGGCACCCGCATCGAGAAGACCGAGGAGATCTTTCAAGCGATCGAAGAGAAGATTCGCGAGGTCATTCCGGACGGCGAGCGCGAGCAGATTCTCGACAATATCGGCCTGCCGGCCCGCAACTATAATCTCGCGTTTGCGGACGGGACCACGATCGGGGTCAATGACGGCGTGATCCTGGTCACGCTCAAGGAAGGGCACCCGCCGACCGGTCGCTATATCCACAAGCTGCGCGAGGTGCTGACGGCGGCGTTCCCGGAAGAGATCTTCTATTTCCAAGCTGCCGACATGGTCACCCAGATCTTGAACTTCGGCATCCCGGCGCAAATCGACGTTCGCACCGTCGGCTACGATCGGGCGAACAATCTGAACGTGGCCCGCGAACTGCGGCAGCGGATCGCCGCGATTCCGGGGATTGCCGACGCGCACCTGCAACAGGAGGTGGACGCGCCGGAATTCTATGCGGCGATCGACCGCGCCCGCGCCGCTCAGTTCGGCTGGACGGCCAACAGCATCGCCACCAACCTCAATGTGAGCCTCGCTTCGTCGGTCCAGGTGACGCCCAATTTCTGGACCGACCCGGCGACCGGCACTCCTTATTTTCTGGCGGTCCAAACGCCGGAGCACCGCATCAGCACGATCGACGATCTGCGGAATACGCCAGTCGGCTCGTTCACGGCGCCGAACGGCAATCCGGTGCCGGGTCTGCTCGAAAATGTGGCGACGCTGAAACGGGATTCGATTCCGACCAACGCGAACCACGCGAACATCCAGCCCGTCTACGAGATCTATGCCAATCTGGAGGGCACCGATCTAGGCACCGTCTCCGGCGAGATCGACAAGATCGTGGCGGACGCGCAAAAGAAGCTCAAGCCCGGCAACACGATCGAGGTGCTGGGGCAGATCGAGAGCATGAACGGCGCCTTTCGCGACATGGGCCTCGGGCTGCTGTTCGCCTCGGTTTTCGTCTATCTTCTGATGGTGGTGAACTATCAGAATTTTTCCGATCCGCTCGTGGTGATCCTGGCTTTGCCGGCCACCTTCTGCGGCATCGTGACGATGCTCTACATCACGGGCACGACGCTCAACGTACCGTCGTTGATGGGGGCCATCATGGCGGTCGGCGTCGCCTCGGCGAACTCGATCCTGCTCGTCACCTTCGCCCGCGAGCAGCAATTGGCCGGCATGAATTCCTTCGACGCCGCGATCCTGGCCGGGCGCACCCGCGTCCGGCCGGTGCTGATGACGGCCGCGGCGATGATCGTCGGCATGCTCCCGATGGCGATCGGCGGCGCCGGCGAGGAGCAGAACGCGGCGCTGGCGCGCGCCGTCATCGGCGGCCTGCTGTTTGCCACCCCCACCACGCTGCTGATCGTGCCCTATCTGTTCGCCGTGATGCGCAAGGGCAATGACGGCAAAGCTTCGCACGGTGTTTTCGCGGAGGAACCCGTATGAATGTCCTTAAGCCCATGCCGGTCCCTGACGACGCGCCCGGTCGGCGAGGCCCGACCCCGATCGGCCGCGACACCGCTGCCCCCGAGATCCGGGACAAGAAGGGCCCGTCCGGCCGCCGGATGTTCGCGGCCGGCGCGATGCTGCTGTTAGTCGGCGGGCTCGCGATCGGCGTGTGGCAGCATTCGAACCTCAATGCCGAGGTCGCCAAGACGGCGGCCCAGCGCCGCGATTTCGTTCCGGAGTTCCGGGTCGCGCTGGTGCGGTCGAGCGGCGCAATCATGTCGGCTAATCTGCCGGGGTCGACGGAGGCGTTCGAGGCCGCCAGCATCTATTCTCGCACCAGTGGCTATGTGGCCAAGCGCTACGTGGACATCGGCGATAAGGTCAAGGCCGGGCAGCTTCTCGCCGAGATAACGGCGCCCGAGCTTGACCATCAGATCGTGCAGGCGCAGGCCACGCTGGCGCAGAACGAGGCCGCCCTTCGCCAGGTCGAGGCCAATATGGAGGTCGCGCGCGTGACCTGGGAGCGCGACAAGCAGTTGCTCGACAAGGGTTGGGTGACCAAGCAGCAAGGCGATCAGGAGCGGCTGACACTGCTCGCTCAACAGGCTGCGGTCGCGGTGGCCCAGGCGAACATTCAGGCGCAGCAGGCGCAGCTCAGGGTGCTCAGTCAGCGCAAGGCCTATCAGCGCGTGGTCGCCCCGTTCGACGGCATCGTCACGGCCCGCAACATCGATAACGGCAGCCTGGTGCAAGCGGACGCGACCGGCGGAACCTCGATGTTCACGATGATGCACAGCGACGTGATCCGCGTCCAGGTCTACGTCCCTCAGGATCAAGCGTTCGACCTGAAGCCGGGCGTCGAGGCGACCGTGCGCGTGCCGGAAATGCCGGGGGTCGATTTTCGCGGCACCGTCAGCCGGGTGGCCAGCGCCCTGCAGCCCGGCACCAGGACGTTGCTGACGGAGATCGACGTTCTCAATCCCGACGGAGCCTTGACGCCGGGAACCTATTGCGACGTGCTCCTGAGGATTCCGCGCAAGACCCTGTCGCTGATCGTGCCGTCGGAAGCGATCATCTTCAGCCGCGACGGTCTCAATGTCGCGGTCGTGGACAGCGGCGTCGTGCATATCCGCAAGGTTACGGTGGTCCGGGATTTCGGCACGACTGTCGAGGTAAGCCACGGCGTGAAGGAAGGCGATCAGGTGATCTTGAGCCCGCCGGTCGACATCAGCGAGAGCCAGACGGTGAACGCTCGCGTGGTGCCTCCGCCGAAAACGTCGTAGGGCGGATGCCGAGCCGGCTCGGCTACGCCGGCTCCAGATAGGGCTCGAACGCCTCGACTGAAACCTTCACCGTCGGGTCGGCGTCGTCGCCCCACAGGGTGCGGCCATCGAATACGACCGTGTAGAGCCATTGCGGATTCTCACCCTTGTCGAGCGCTGCGGTGTCTGGGAAGACATGGCAGCCGTGCACGCGTTCGACGACCCCGGTGTGTCCGCGCGCGTAACGCGGCAGCCGCGTATGTGTTGGCGGATGGATATTCTTTGCGCGCACCTGATCGCCGATCGCAAACCGTGCCGCAGCCGCAGCCGGCCGACCGAACGAGCCGCGCGTCAGGACCGGCGCGACATTATCGGCGGTGAGCTTACGCTTGAGCGGCTTGCCGGGCAGTGCCGCGTGGCCGGCTTCGAGCTCCGTGGCTGCCACAAGGCCGCGCTCGACCAAATTGCGTTCCATGCCGAGCGCCCATCGCTTGTAGTAGGAAACCGAAAGATACAAGCTGGGCGGTAAGCGCTCTTGTGCGTAGCGCGACATGTCGATGGTCCACGCGCCCGCGTAGGTCATCGCCCGCTGCAGCGCGAGCACGCGCCCCTCCCACGCGGCATGGAACACCGGCTCATTCGGCTCGAGCTCGACTTTTCCGAACCCGTCCATGCCGCCCATGTCGTGCACGCTGTCCATCAGGCGACTTCCTCGGGCCGCCTCGCCAGCCCGGTGCCGATCATGCAATCGCGCGTCACCAGCAGCGCGAGCTTTTCCTCGCTCCATCCGTCGGTCCCGGACGGCCGCCGCGGCACGACCAGATAGCGAGTCTCGGCGGTCGAATCGAAGACGCGGATCTCGGTCTCACGCGGGAGTTCGACGCTGAAATCGCGTAGCACGCCGCGCGGGTCCTTCACCACGCGCGATCGATACGGGGCCGACTTGTACCACACGGGCGGGAGACCCAGCACCTCCCAGGGGTAACAGGAGCACAGCGTGCACACGACCATATTGTGCACCGCGAGTGTGTTCTCGACCGCCACGAGATGGTCGCCGATGCGGCTGACGTGCCCAAGCGCAGCGGCGGCGGCCGTCGCGTCGTCAAGCAGGCGCTGCTTGAATTCCGGGTCGCTCCAGGCTTTGGCGACGATGCGCGCCCCGTTACGCGGGCCGACCTTCGTCTCGTAATACTCGACGATCGCATCGAGGGCGGCCGGGTCGATGTAGCCTTTCTCGCTCAGAACCGTCTCCAGCGCGCGCACGCGCAGCTGCATTTCCGACAGTTCCGACCCATGATCGTGGTCAGCGTGCGGATCGCTCATGCGCGGAAGCTTACCCGCTTTCGCGCCGCATTCAAGACGATCAAGGGCCGCCCCCAGATTTGCCGTCGATGGGGCTTCTTTGGTCGTAGTATGCGGGATCAAGACCTGCGAAACTCGTTGGCGGAAACCGAAGCAGATCAGCCAGCTGATTGTTCGATGCAGTCGAAACGTCGCCAGAATAGCCCCGCGGTCAAGCACTCAGGCCGAGCCCGTCTCACGATCGACGGGCGCCCCCTCGCCACGGTGCAGGGGATCAAAACGAAGACGTGGCGGGACCCCTATCACTTCCTGCTCACGGTTTCCTGGCCGGCGTTCTTGACGCTGGCCGGCCTTGCTTACTTTGCCATCAACGCGGGCTTTGCGCTCCTTTACGCCATGGATCTGCAAGGCATCACCAATGCCCAACCGGGCTCGTTTTGGGACGCCTTTTTCTTCAGCGTGCAGACCTCCGGGACGATCGGTTACGGCGTCTTGGCGCCGCACAGCTTTTACGTGAACGTGATCACGGCGATCGAGTCGTTCTTCGGTCTGGTTGGATTTGCCCTTTTGACGGGCCTCATCTTTGCCCGCTTCGCCAAGCCGACTGCGCGCATCCTGTTCAGTCGTCCCGCCGTCGTCACCGAATTCGAAGGCGTGCCGACGTTGATGTTCCGCGCGGCCAACGAGCGCGGCAATCAGATTTTGGAGGCCGAGGTCTCGCTTAATCTCGTGCGCAACACGCGAACGAAGGAGGGCGCCTCTATCCGTCGGTTCGAGGAGTTGGGCGTGCTGCGCTCGCGCTCGCCGCTCTTTGCACTGTCGTGGACCGTCATGCATCCAATCGATGACAACAGCCCGCTACGAGGCCTTGATGCCACGGAGCTGCAACGTCAGTTCGCCGAGCTGTCGGTCATTATCAGCGGCATCGACCAGACGTTTACGCAAAAGATTTACGCCCGTCACACCTACGCTGCGAGCGACATTTTATGGGATTACCAATTCGCCGACATTCTTTCCATGCAGCCGGACGGCACCCGTATCGTCGACTACGGTCGGTTCCACGATGTGCGGCCCGTCGAGGCGCCGAGCTCGCCGCAATAGCGCAGGTACGGCAAAGTGCACGCGGGTGGGTTGACGGCGCCGCAAAAGGAAAGCCCCGCCGAAGCGGGGCTCACCCGTTGCATGAAGCGTTCCCCCGAGACGGCGCCCCGAGGCCGTCTCTGCGCTCACATGCCAAAGAGGCCGAGGCCGTGGAGCCTGATGTTCAGCCGGGCGAGAACCTCCGACGACTTCAAGTCCACAGTGCTGGACACGGTCTGCGCGTGTCCGCCCACGGGCGTGAAAGCACCGAGGTTGTAGGTTTCATTGCCAAGATCCAAGTAACGGTACTCAACGCCGAAGGAGACGTTGTTGGTGACCGCATATTCGGCGCCCCCGCCGACGGTGTACCCGGTATGAAGCTTGTGCGCGTCCGTAAAGCTGAGCGCCGGCGAAGCGCCTGCGACATAGGACGCGGTGGTGTCCATTTCGCCGGTGGCCAAGCCGCCGGCCGCGTAGAGCATGAACCGGTCCCAAACCCAGCCCGCCTTGCCGCGCACGGTGCTCAGATAGTCGACCTTGGACGACAACGCGTCACCGGCGAAAGCACCCGGGCCGGCGAAAGTAAAGCCTTGCTTCAGCCCGGTGAACTGGATGTCCGACTCGAAGCCGAGCACCAAATTGCCAATTTCCCAATTGTAGCCGGATTGAACGCCGCCGACCACGGAGCTGTTGGTGACGCTGGTGCTTGGGGGAGTGGTTACCGTGCCCGAGATATTGTCGACAGCGCTCGGGCCGTAGTCGAATTGTCCCCATGCCCCGCCAATGTTGCCGCCGAAATAAAATCCGGTCCAGCTGTAAGCGGGGACATAGGCGGGCAGCGACTTCATTGGCATAGCCGCAGGTAGATCGGCCGCCATCGCGGGCCCGGTAATTGCCACAGCGAGAGCCAACCCAAGAATGTGACGCATGAAGTTGCCTCCGAAGGGACCGATTCACACCCGACTTGACCAAACCAATTTACCGCGCGGCGGGCTAGTGCATATCGGCAACACCCGGACTAAAGCGACATTAGCCTGGTACCCGTCGAGGCTTCAGCGCTTCCTCGGAGCCGCGGGCCCGGACTCAGGCCTGCGATCCGGTCGATTTGCGCTTTAGGTATATTTTCCTCGAAACCTTTTTCCGGGTCCAGAGTTAATTCGTGATTGCCGCGCGGTGCCGTTGTCCGCAACATGGAGCTCGAAAATGGTTAAGACTTTTGCCACGCTGACGCTGGCTCTTGCAATTTGGCCCTTGGCGGCCCTGGCTCAGGATGGCCATCAGGGGACGCCGCAACAGCGAAGAGCCTGCCAGTCGGACGTCGCAAGGTATTGTCGTGGGGGCCAAAGCGACGGAGCGATCGCGGATTGCCTGCGTTCCCATGCCGACAGGCTCAGGCGCGCGTGCCGTCAAGTCATCGAGGGCAACGGCTAGTAGGGCCGGATTCCCAACGATCATCATTCGAGGTGCGGCGAGGAGGCCGCTGCGGACGCGGATTGCCGCAGGCGATGCTAGAGGGGCGCGATCGTCTAATGCCGTGTATCGAGGTGTTTGATCACCATTCCGACGTCGGCATCACACTTTGCGGCACTTGATTTCCTATCTTACGGACGACCATCGCCCAAAGTCTGCGCTCTTCCACCCCGACGGCGCGATGCGCGCAATTTCGGGCTATGCCGGGGGCTGCCGGTCCAAAACGGTCGAGCAGGTCGGCTGCGTTCTTGGCCGCCAATTCTCTACGCGCGTGCCGGGACGAGAGCCAGGCCCGCAGTCTCTCTGCGACAGTCCGTTTGTCCGCCGGCGCCGGATTGAGCGGTTGAGCGCCATGCCGGTCGACCGTAAGGTCAAACCTAAATTCCCTGCCATTCGGGCTAGTGGTGGATTGCATGTCGAGACCTCCGCAAGACGAAGGTAATCCATTACCGATTAATCTTGCAATAGCCGCACGACGGCCGTTGTACGTCGGAATTAGAGTTTTGGCTAAATTCATCTAAAGGGTGTAATGAGGCCTCAGCGTCCTTGCGTGATTTTGCCGCATTTCCTAGCTCTAGCTAAGCGGGCGGGCTTGCCGAGAGTTCGCATGCGGTCGTGCCGCCGGGTATAAAGCTAGGGGGCGCGATTATTTCTATAGGTTTGGCGTCGGTCAGCAGGTCATCCATTGCATTCGAACCAAGTTGCTTCGCCTCAAGAGGTCACGAAAAGCGCAACAGTCGAGAATGGCCGACGATTGTTGGAGCAATGCGCTTTGTTCCGCACGCTTGATGAGGAGGCCCGCCAGGAGCTCGTATCGCACGCCCATCGCCGCAGCTTCGATCCCGGGGAACAGATATTCCACGTCGGGTCACCCGGGCAGAGCATGATGGCGGTGCTGGCGGGCACCGTGCGGATCTCTTTGACCACCGCGAAGGGGAAGGAAATCGTGCTTGCCGACCTCTCCGCCGGAGAGCTGTTCGGCGAAATGGCCCTGCTTGACGGCAAGGAGCGTTCGGCGGACGCGACGGCTCTCTCCAAATGCGAGTTGCTGGTCTTGGAGCGCCGCGACGTGATCCCATTCCTTCGGCTGCATCCCGATTCCTGCTTGCAGCTGCTGGAGATGCTCTCGACCCGGCTGCGGCGCCTGGACGAGCAGATGGCGGAAATTGCCTTCTTCGAGCTCCCGGCCCGGCTCGCCAAGACGCTTCTACGCACCGCTCAGCCGAGCGGTCGGGGCAATCAACAGCTCAAGCTTTCGCTCTCGCAAAGTGATCTCGCCAAGATGATCGGCGCGACGCGCGAGACCGTGAACCGCTGCCTGCGCGATTGGCAACGCCGCGGCATTTTGGACCTTAAGGGCGGCTGGACGATCATTCTCAAGCCCGATGTGCTCGAGGATTTAGCGGGGTCGACCTAGCGCATCTTCCGGCCGAAGCTTGCCTTCGGGATCGACCACGCAAGTCGGATATCTGAGAGCGTCGTCCGCCTGAGCTAGATTTCACTCTATGGCCTGGCTCGTCTTCGCGTTTTCAGGTCAAGTGCTCGGGGGCCCTCTTACCCACAACGCCGTCTCCTGGGCCTAAGGTTTTGCGCGCTAATCTTGAAGCTGGGTGCTCTGCGGAACGAGTTCTGGACGACGACGTTCTGAATGTACGTTGGCGAGGCGGTTTCCGGCGCCGGCCTGTAGTTGATCGCGCTTGAGCCGTCATTCAAATTTCGTTATTCGGGCCGATAGTGCACAGCTCAACCCCCAGCCTGCAGTAAAAGGAGTGTGTCATGGCTGAACCAGCAACCCCAATCCCCGTGACGACTGAGAAAGACGAGGCGAAACGCACCGAGATGCGGCCGTTCGATGGCCTGCGGCGGGAGATCGATCGCATGTTTGATGATTTCCAGCGGGGCTACTGGCGACTTCCTTTCGGCCGCACGGTGTTCGACGCCGAGCCGTTTTGGCGCGGCGGTATCGCCTGGAATGCGACGCCGGCTGTCGACATCGTCGAGCACGAAAACGGATACAGGCTAACGGCGGAACTGCCGGGCATCGACGAGAAGAATGTGATGGTGACCTTCGCCGACGGCACGCTGACGATCAAGGGCGAGAAGCAGGAGCAAAAGGCGGAGAAGCAAAAGGACTACTATGTGTCCGAGCGCCGCTATGGCTCCTTCCAGCGCTCGTTCCGGGTGCCCGAGGGGGTCGAGGCGGACAAGATCGAGGCAAGCTTCAAGCACGGCGTGCTGACGGTGAATCTTCCGAAGACCGCACAAGCACAGAAGACCGAGAAGAAGATCGAAATCAAAGCGGCATAAGCTGGGTCTCGCGGGCGTGGGCGGAGACGCGGAGCGGACCCCCGGCGTGTGACCGGGGGCCCTGATGCCCGCGCCGACGGGGAGACAGCGCGGGAGGCGTCAGGGGCTGACGTGATTGACGAAGCGCTCCGGTGGCGGCTCACCCCATTGTGAGACCAGCGCCTCTTCGACCGGCACGGTATTCGAGCCATTGGCGAGGTTCAGGCGGTCGCTGTCGGCCCAATGCTCGTGCACGCGGCCCCACGGGTCCGCCCAGTAGTCATAGACCTGGCTGCCGAGGAGGTGCCGCCCAATCCCCCACATGTGCTCGTAGCGGCCGAACTGCTTCAGGTACTGGTGACCCATGAAGACGTCATCAATGTCCTGCACCTCGAACGACATATGGTTCAGTCCGGCCTTCTCATGGGCGAGGGCGAAAAAGACATGATGGTCGACGTAGTCGTCGCCGCAGTCGCAGCGGTTGAAGGAGCCGATCAGGTTGCTCGTCTCGCCCGCATAGACATCGTCGGAGCAGACGAAGCCCAACATGTCGCGGAACCACTGCACCGTCTCGCCCACCTTGGGTGTGCCGAGCACCCCGTGGCCGATCCGCTTCACTTGCGAGGGTCCCTTCGGCAACCGCATCAAATCCCCGGCCCGCGATAGCGGCTCGTCGCCGGTGTTGAGCCGCTGCCGCGGCTTGAATTGCAGCGGCGCCAGCGTTGCGATGCCGTGCACCACCTCGATTTGATAACCATTCGGCTCGGTCAGGCGCACCCGCTTGCCGCCGCCGGGCTCATCGATCGTCTCGACCGCGGAAGCGCCCGGCGCCTTGCTGAGCCGCTTGAGGTCGTCCTCGCTCTGCGCGTAGTAGGCAAGCCCGATGAAGCGCGGCTCGCCCTTCTCGGTGATGTGGATATGATGGGGCGGATCGCTTCCGCGCATATAGAGGGCTTGGCTTGTGCGCTCGACGCGCGTCAGTCCGAACCGCGTCAGGAATTCTTCCATAACGTCGAGATCAGGCGCGCCGAGCCGGCCATACGCTATATCCCTCGCCTTGATCCACGCCATGTCCGTTTCTCCCTTTCAACTGTTCGAGTGCCGAGTTCTCGCTATCTTTTGGAAAATGCATGCACGGGTCAAGGCCGGGGGACGGAGGATCAGCCCTCGGCCGAGGCCGGCCCGCGGCTGGGAACATGTCTCCGATTTCGGCCGGGACGCTTTACACCGCAACCTGCCCGCAGCGCTCGCCTCCTTGGCGACCCGCGTCCGGCGGTTTAGCGTTCAGTCGTCCTCAAGCTCGCCGATATGATGCTGCGCATAGAGCTCGAGGCCGAGCTTGGCAACGAGATCGAGCTGCGTTTCCAGGAAATCGATGTGCTCCTCCTCATTGCGCATCAACTCCTCGAACAGGTCGCGCGTGACGTAGTCCTTGGCCGAATGGCAATAGGTTGCGGCCTCCTCGTACAGCGCGCGGGCCGTCATCTCGGCCTGCAGATCGCAATCGAGCACCTCTTTCACGGTTTGCCCGATGTGGAGCGGATCGAGCACCTGCATGTTGGGAAAGCCTTCGAGAAAGATGATGCGCACGGTGAGCTTGTCGGCGTGCTGCATCTCCTCGATCGATTCTTTGCGCCACTGCTTGGCCAGCGCCTTGTAGCCCCAATTGTCGAGCAGGCGATAATGCAACCAGTACTGGTTAACGGCGGTCAGCTCATGGCGCAGTGCCCGGTTCAGATAGTCAATAACTTTGGTGTCGCCCTTCATGCTCCAGTTCTCCTCGGTCTGCGCGGCAATCAATCGATGCGGGACACACCCCTGCCGGCTTTTGCCGGCTAGTCAAGCGCCGTCTGCATTCATGAAGTAGCGGAAATTGGCTTCAACCCGTTGTGTTATCGATATTTTCGGGCGAAGGGTCCCATTTCGCTGAATGCTTGGACGGTCACGTCGATCGCGACAGATACCCAACCCGACGCAAGGGATGGTTAGTCGGCGTCGCCGCAGGCGCCGCAACCTGCCGAACAGGCGCCAAGCGCCTCATCCATGATCCGCTTGATCGTGGCGGCGCATCGCCCGCATTGTGCACTGCAGCCTAAGCAACCATACACTTGGCCTGGAGTGCGCGGCGCCACGGCGCCGGTCAGAGCCGTGCGCACCTCATGGTCGCTCAGGACGTTGCAGGAGCAAATGATCATGGGCTTCGTGCTTGGGTGCAGGCTCAATGAACGAATCGCTTATAAGTGAGCATGCGGCCGACTGCAAAAGGCAAAAGGCATCATTACAGCTATTCTAATATTCTTAATCCGGCCTTAGCCCGCAAAACTTCGATGGCTGCACCACAATGACCCAGAATAGAATTGTTTTAATCTGGACGGGCCGCAAAGGGTGCGGGCAAGATTCATGAATTGGATGTGTGATGCCTGAGCAAGCTGCGGTCGCGCAGGAAGACGTGATTGCTGACGCAAACCAAGATGTCGAGCTTTCCATCGTCATGCCGTGTCTCAATGAGGCGGAGACACTGGCTGCGTGCATCGCCGATGCGCGAAGCTTTCTGCAGCGCTTTGGCATCCGAGGTGAGATCGTTGTTGCCGACAACGGCAGCACTGACGGCTCACGGACGATTGCGGCCGCCGATGGCGCGCGTGTGGTCGACGTCCGCGTGCGCGGTTACGGCGCGGCGCTGCGCGGCGGGATCGCCGCGGCGAAAGGCCGTTTTGTCATCATCGGCGACGCCGATGACTCCTACGATTTCACGAATCTGATGCCGTTCGTGAAAGAGCT
The DNA here is from genome assembly GCA_052148715.1 of Xanthobacteraceae bacterium. Taxonomy (GTDB): domain Bacteria; phylum Pseudomonadota; class Alphaproteobacteria; order Rhizobiales; family Xanthobacteraceae; genus JBKQHQ01. The sequence continues at coordinate 67,867 of JBKQHQ010000147.1, forward strand.
TCGCGCCGGCGCCGACTTGGTCGTCGGCAATCGCTTTCGCGGCGGTATCGAGCCTGGCGCGATGCCATTCCTCCACCGATACCTTGGCAATCCCGTCCTTAGTTTTGTGGGCAGGCTCCTTTACCGAACCGGTGTCGGTGACTTCCATTGCGGCCTGCGCGGCTTTCAACGGGAGCGGATTCTCGAGCTCGGCTTGCGCGCCGAAGGGATGGAGTTCGCCAGCGAATTGATCGTGCGGTCGGCGCTGGCGGCCCATGCGATCGTCGAGGTGCCGACGGTCTTGCGCCGCGACGGACGTTCCCGGCGCCCGCATCTGCGGACGTGGCGGGATGGAGCAAGGCATCTGTGGCTGCTGCTCACCCACAGCCCGGGGCCGCTGGTCGCGTATGCTTGCGGGACCTTGCTGATCTTGAGCCTCGGCGCCGCAACGTTCACGGCTTGGCGCCACTATTCGCATAGCGCGAACGCCGGCGCGGTCTTCAGTGGGGCTGAGGAAAGCACGCGGTAGCGCCAAAAGGCGCAGGCGTGCGCGGCGCCCAATCCTTGGGCCGGTTTGCCTTATGGGGATTAGGGTGCGAGTTCCCTGGGTCTGGCCGCGAGTTTCGACAAGTGGCTGATTAATCCACAGTATCGCCGGTTATCCCCATGGCGGCCCTGCAGTCTGTTGGATTGCCATCTCGACCGAGGTACATTGGTACGTATCGGGGTGGATGACGTGGAGCGGCGAGAGTTCGCGCTCTCGAACGCTGGACGCATCCTTCGCGGAAAGCTCAGCGACGGAGGGAGCTCGACAGGCCGCGCGATAAAGCCGCTCTGGCCGGTGCCCCCAGTCCGCCAAGACTTCCGCGAAAGCGTTCGTGTGGGGGTCACTATGGCTATAGGCGATGCCATAAGCCGAAACCTTGGAACCTTCTCCTTCCGAGGAAAGACGCTCGTCCAACGATTGCTCGTCCCGACCGTTTGGGGGCTGGATGCCATTATGTCGGCAGGCCCGATCGAACGGGATGAGGATGACGGCAAAGGCAGTTCCGCAGGATCGGCCGCCGGGACGGGCGGCGTCGTACTGTTCGCCTTGGCCAATGCACTGATGTTCGCTTGCCTGTTGCTGTCGACACCGGTCTTTGGCGCCTACACCCTGTTGCTGATCGTCGTCGCCTTGCTCCTGCATTTTCTCTGCTTTCAGAGTGTTCTTCTGGTCATCAAGGAAGATACGCACGTATGGAACGGGCTGTTGGCTGATAAGGATCGGGCATTCAAGAACGGCAAGAATATCAAGAACCCGGCCGTTTTGGTCGTCTCGGCGATATTCTTTTTCCTGTTCGTGTCGATCTTCGCCCAGCAATGGGATCAGTCCAGCGGTCACCCCTTCATTGTGAAGCCGCCCAACATCGGGTGCGAAATCGGCGTCTGCCGCAATGCTCAGTATCTGCTCGCCATCCTCTACGAAATTCCCATCGTCGGGTGGGTGCTTAGAGCAATCGCGCCTGGCGGGGCGGCCGAGTTTTCGTCAGTGCCGGGGGGCTGGCTGCGAGTCGGCATCGACGTTATGACCGCCACCTACATTTTCGGTGTATTCAAGGACGTTTATTTCCAGCGCAAATCGATCAACGACCTTATCACTGCTTTCGAGCGAAGCAGCAGCTCGGGTAACGCCATGCCCGACGCAACGTTCTTAGGCTACCTCCTGCAACGAGCCGAGCGGGCGCCGGACTATATACTTGGACAGCTGTTCGAGAGTGCGCTCAGCAGGCCGAACGACAAAGTGCGGTTGGCCTATGTCAGGGCGCTGTTTACCGCGAAAATCTACAGCTTTGTGCCGGTCTTTGTCGACAAATTGGATCGCGAGAAGAGTCCGGACAACCAGCGTAGCAGCCTCGACGAGCTGATAAAATTGATCAAGACCGACGGGAGACGGTTTACGCCCGAGGTAACGCTCAATACCTTCAATGCTCTCAACAAGCAGATGAAGATCGAGCACAAAATAACCGTCCAAGAGAAATTGAACGAAGCCTCGCTGGCGCTGGTCGAGCTGGGTTGGCAAGTCAAGTCGCTGTCAAGCAAGAGAATGAAAAGGCTTCTTTCGTTGGTAAAGGAGCGCGGCAGTGCCGACATACGCATGCGATTGAGAGAGCTCCTGTCACGCATGAGCATCAGCCAGAATGCGAGGAGCACATCGAGCACGAGGAGCACATAAGGCGTTTAGAGCGATTCTTCAGTCGCCGATGAATTCAACCGTCACCGTGCCAACGCCCCTCCGAGAGAAGACCGAGTGTCATGTCGATCGCAACGTTGTTGAGAGTTCAAGAGACGCCGAGTGCAAAGTGGTTGATCACACCGGTATCGGCGGTCGGCGCGACGTTTGCTTGGTACGATTTCTATATTTTCGTGTTCTTGGCGCCGATCCTCGGTTCTGCTTTCTTCCCTGCGGATAGTGCGCGGGCCACGCTGCTTGCGGCCTTTACCACCTACCTGGTGGGGTTCCTGGCGCGTCCGGTTGGGGCCATCTTCTTTGGCCGTATGGGCGACCGTCTGGGCCGCAAGCACGCTTTCCTTCTTACTCTCTTCGTACTCGGCGCGACGACGGTAACCATGGGTCTGCTGCCGACCTTCGGCCGGTCGGCCTTTCCGCTCTTCGGCACGATGTTCGGGGTCGGCTGGATCGCGCCAATTCTGCTTCTCTCCTTGCGGCTCCTCCAAGGATTCGCCTTCGGCGGGGCACAGGTGGGGGCGGCCATCTACGTGGCGGAAAACGCCAGCGACCGCCGCGGCTACGCGACCAGCTGGATCGCGAGCTCAGCCCTCTTCGGTCTCTTGCTCGCGCTTGCCATGATCGCGCTGTGCCGGCACCTCTACGACGCAAGCGCCTTTGCGGCCTGGGGCTGGCGCGCTCCGTTCCTTGCGTCCGTCATTTTATTGGCGGTCTGGGGCTTCTTTCGGCTGCGAGCCGAGGAAACCGAAGAGTTCGAACGGGCGATGAAGGAGGGCAATCGCTCGCGGACATCTCTGACCGAGGGCCTTGCCCCTTGGTCGCGCTACACCAAGCTTCTGCTGATCCTGTTAGGTGCCACCGCCGGCCAAGGCGTGGTCTGCTACATGGCGCAAATCTATCCCATGTTCTTCCTGACGGATAATCTCCGGCTGACAAATTTGAACGCCACCTATCTCGTCGGCGTGTCCCTGGTGCTCGGCGCGCCGCTCTATATCTTCTTCGGCTGGCTGTCCGATAAGATCGGCCGGCTCAAGATTATCATGGCTGGCTGCCTCATGGCGGCACTCACCTACTTTCCGCTGTTTGCCGCGCTGACCCATTATGTCAATCCGGAGCTTGCCTCCTTTGCGACGAACAGCCAGATCACGATCTCGGCGGACGCCTCGACCTGCGGCTTGCGTTTTGCCCTCGAGCCTCGGTCGGCACTGTCCAATTGCGACCAGGCCGAGCAATTCCTCGTCAAGCGGGGTCTGCGGTTCCGCTTCAGGAATGAGCCGGGCCTTGGTGAAAACGTCAAGCTGACGCTGGGTGAGACGACGATCCTCGGTTGGGATTCAGTCGAGTGGATCCAGGCGCTCAGTGTGGCGGGCTATGCCAGCGTGCCTAGTCCACACAGGATCAATTGGGTGATGGCGGAGGCGGTCCTTGTCCTTGTCATGATCTACGCGGCGATGGTGTCCGGGCCGATGACGGCGTTCCTGGTGGAGCTTTTTCCGACGCAGACCCGTTACGCGTCGATGGCACTGCCCTATGACATCGGTACCGGCTGGTTTGGCGGACTTCTGCCGCTGGTCGGGGGTGGACTGGCGGCGCTTTTCGGTCACATCCATCTCGTCATTTGGTTTTCGACCGCGGTGGCGGCCATGAGCTTTGTCATCGGCACGAGATTTCTATCCGAAAATGAGCAGTAGCGTCCCCTTTTCGAGGAACGCGAGAAGGATGGTGCGTACCGGACCGCGCGCCCAGCGACCGGCGCGTGGCCGCTTAGCTGACTCACAAGCTAAACATCATGGACAACGCTTAGCCGACGACGAGCGCAGCGTGCTCGCTTTGGCCTTCGGTGAGGCCGCGGGCCTTCATCCAGTCATAGGCCCGGCCGAACAGGGTCGGCTCATAATAGTCGACATGCTTGTAGCGCACGAAGGCGCGCAGCAGCTCGTGCGGCTGCAGGGCGCCCTTTGCGTGGGCGGCGACGTGATGGGCGTATTTGTAGAAATCGCCGTTGATGCGATCGACCGCCTCGTTCTCGGCGGCGTAATAGGTCTCGCGCTGCTCCGCGGTGAGCTCGGCCGAGATCACCTCGCCGCCGCGATAGAACGAGGCAGCGACGATATGCGCGCCGTCCTTGAGGCCGAGGCTGATGAAGGGCTCCATCACCGTGACTGCGCGATAGCGCCTGTCCTTGAGCCCCGCATAGCGCATCTGCGGCAGCCCGCCGTGCTCGATCTTCACGTGCTCGGGCCCGACGGCGCTTTCGAGCATCTGCAACGTCGTGTAATGCGAGCCCGTAAGCTCCTGCACGACCACCGGGACATCGGCCAGGTCACGGGGCACCTGCAGCGTTTCGTCGAAGGTGAGAATGGCCTGGGCGGCCACCGCCGCGCGCAACGCTGCGATGTTGCCGCCCCGGGTGCCGCGCTCCAGCCGGTCGATGCTTGCCCATTCGCAGACGTTGTAGCTGTCGGCCGTCCCGCAATCGAACAATTGCTCCTTCAGGCGCGCCATGATCGGGCGCAGCGCGCTGTCCTTCTCCCGATCCGCATAGGTAGCCGAGAAGCGGACGTCGAGCCCCGCCTTGTCAAAAAGCCCCTCCTCGATGCCGACGATGACCGGCAGGTCGAAGACAGGGTTGTTCGGGGCAATTCGGATGGCGGGCTTTTCGTTGGTTGCGGGCATGGTGTTGGGTCTCCTCAGCATTCACGGCAGGCCGCCGCGCCGGCTCTCGAGAATATAACATGGCTCCCAGGAATGAGTAATCAACGCCAGAAGGAGTTCCGGTGCATTTGCGGGTTGTGGCATGGCGACACCTCGCTCGATGTGCGCCGCCGGATCGGGCGGCAGGCGCCGGCTCCATCATCGAGACCATGATCGATATTGGTGCGGTCTCGAAAGGGCAGGGCCGCCTCTAGCGCTTACCGTGGAGGCGTGCGCTGCGCGGTTGCGGCAGGCTCGCCTCCCGCTGGGCGGCGCCGTTCGCGGCATGTCTGTGCAGATCGTCGCGGGCACTGCGTCGTGTGCGCAGGTTGACGACGATCTTCTCCACGATGGCGAACAGCGTTGCGATCTCGGCGGCAGAGAGGCCACAACGCGCGTCGGCATTGACGGCGATCGCGCAGGCCATCAGCGGCTGCTCGAGCGCGGCACCGGCGGGCGTGAGAAACACATTGATCTTGCGCCGGTCGCGCCGGTCGCGCTCGCGGCGGATCAACCGGAGCTTTTCCAAGGAATCGAGGACGGCGGTGGAGGAGGCGGTCGCGATCCCGATGCGACGTGATAGCGCGACCTGGGTGAGCCCGTTCGCTTCCCACAGATGCCGCAGGTGTTGGAACTGGCTGAAGGTGATGCCGTGGCGGAGAAGCTCCTCGCGCAGCGCCCGATTGAAGGTCATGTCCGCGTTGCGGAGCAGCAAACCGAGGCCAACACTCGGCGGCGACTTCGGCGATGCCGTCCGCAGCCGGGCAGGCGGCCGCCGCGTGCGGGCCGCGGTAGTCCCGCCATTCCTTGCGCTCATCCCTTCGCCGTCGGCCACGCTCGATCCCTTCGGCACATTGACCAAATCGTAAGATACCATATGATCAGCCGCCACAGAATAGGCACGCAACGAGGAAACGCGCCATGGCGGATGTGCTGGTGTGCAAGGAGGGGGAGATCGCCGACGGCGGCGTGCGGCTCGTGAAAGTCGGACGGACCGAGATCGGGGTCATTCTCCACGCCGGGAAATATTATGCCTACCGCAATCTGTGCCCGCACCAGGGCGGCCCGGCGTGCGAGGGCGTGCGGCTGCCGCAGGTGGTCGATGAGATCGGCGAGAACGGAATCCATCTCGGCCAGAGCTTCGACGAGAACGACATCCACATCGTCTGTCCGTGGCATGGTTACGAGTTTCATCTCGCGGACGGCACGCATGTGTGCGACAAGCGGCTGGCGCTGAAGAAATACGACGTGGTGCAACGCGACGGTGAGATCTATGTCGCAGTCTGACGGCGAGACGAAATCATTTGCCGCGCTCGCGAGCGACATCGCGGCGGCTTGCGCGCAGGCCATCGAGGCCGAGACGCTCGATCAAATCCCCGACGATTCGCTCGGCCAAGTCCTCGGCGCCGCCATCAGGCTCTACGCCGCCAAGGCGCAGCAGGGCAACGCGCCGCGGCCGTTCGGCCGCAACAGCGGCGTCACCGCGACCGATGTGGCCATCGGCTGCACGGCGCTGCTCGAAGGCGTGGGTCTGCAGGTCTTCGAGCTCGGCGCCTGGCAGAGCATGTCGGGCATCGGTCGTCTTACGCCAGGCTAGAGCCGTCAGACACGAACACGAGGAGAGCAGCCGTGAACAAGCACGTGCACAATTTTCGCGATCTGGCCAACGAGGAATTCGACACCCGGACGCTTTTGCGCAACGCCGCCGATCAGGCGATCACGCGCCACTACGAGGATTTTTTTATCGCCGACGTCGACTCGCATCACTACGAGACCGAGGCGTTCAAGGAGATCGCCGAATATATCGAGAGTCCGGTCCTGCGCCGCGAGGCACTGTACCAGGGCATGGCGCGCGGCGGGATCACGTCCGAGAGCGGCTCCTACCAGGAGCTTGGCGGCCGCATCACCCGGTACCCCTTGCGCAAGACCGAAAAAGTACCGCCGGCGCCGCATCGCGACATCACGCTGATGCATCGCTGGATGGATGCGATGGGTGTCGACACGGCGATCATGTTCCCGACGCCGATGCTCAATCTCGCGGCTTGCCCCCGTCGTGAAGTCGAGGTCGGCCTGGCGCGGGCCTACAATACTTGGCTCTGCGAGAACATCTTGGCCAAGGATTCGCGCGTCAAGTCGATGCTGTATCTGCCGTTCCACGATCCGGAGGCGAGCTACCGGACGGTTAAGGAATTCGCCGGTCGCAAGGGCGTCGTCGGCTTCATGGTGACGTCGACCCACTACCGCTCGAACTTCGACAACGCCTACATGAAGACTTACGCTGCGCTGCAGGAACTCGGCCTGCCGCTCGGCTTCCACGCGGCCTTCGACTGGGCGGATCAGAGCCTGTCGCTCACTAACCGTTTCATTGCGGTGCACAGCCTCGGCTTCACCTGGTGCAACATGCTGCACCTGACCAATTGGCTCGCCAACGGCATGCCGGAGCGTTTCCCGCGGCTCAAGACCGTCTGGATCGAGAGCGGGCTCGCCTGGATTCCGTTCCTGATGCAGCGACTCGACAACGAATTCATGATGCGCACATCGGATGCGCCGTTGCTCAAGCGCAAGCCCAGCGAATACATGCGCGAGATGTATTTCACCTCGCAGCCGATGGAGATGGTCGATAATCGCGAAGCGCTCGAGCTGACGTTCAAGATGATCAACGCCGAGACCCAGCTCCTCTATTCGTCCGACTATCCGCACTGGGATATGGATCTGCCGAGCACGATCTACGATCTGTCGTTCCTCACCGACCAGGGCCGCCGCAACATCCTCGGCGCCAACGCCCAGCGCTTGTTCAAGCTCGATCCAGCACTCTCGCCCGCAAAGCTTGATCGCCGCGCCATGGCCCGGGATCAGAATGCGCCCGAGCCGCGAAAGGTCTTCAACGTTGCCAGTGCTTCGGCGTGAGCGGTGCAGGTGAGGGGCCTCTTCAATCTCCCTTGATATTCGCCTCGGTGATGACGCGGCGCCATTTGGCCTTTTCGTCGGCGATGAAGCCTTTGAACTCGGCCGGCCCGAGACCGCTGAGCTCGAAGCTGCGCCCCTCTAGCAAGTGCTGCAGGGCCGGCTGCTTGAGCACCTCCACGACATCCCTGTAGACCTTGTCGCGGATTTCCTGCGGCACGCCGACAGGCGCCATGAATCCGAACGCGCCTTGCGAGCTGTAGCCAGGGACCCCGGCCTCCTGCATGGTCGGAAGGTCGGGCGCCAACGGTGACCGCCGGACGGTTGAGATCGCCAAAGCGCGCAACTGGCCGGTCGGCACGTAGGGCAGGATCACGGACATGCCGTTGATCGTCAAAGTGATCTCGCCGGACAGCAGCGCGGTGGCTGTTTCAGGCGAGCCCTTGTAGGGCACGTGCACGAGCTCGATGCCGGTGATGCGAGAAAAGTACTCGGTCGCCAGACGTTGGATGCTGCCGGGCCCGGTCGAACCATAGAGGAGCGTGCCCGGCTTTGCCTTTGCCAAGGCGACGAGATCTTGCACGGTGCGCGCGGGAACGTTCTTGTTGATCGCCAGCAGATGCGGGCTTGTTGCCACCAGGACGACCGGCTCGAAGTCACGCTCGGAATAGGGCAGCGAAGCATACAGCAGTGGGTTCAACACGAATGTCTGATCGGCGGTGAAGAGCAACGTGTACCCGTCCGGATCGCCCCGTGCGGCGACCGAGGTGCCGACCATGGTGTTGCCGCCGGCGCGGTTCTCGATGACGACGGGCTGGCGCCATAGCTCGCTCAGCGCCTGGCCGACGATCCGCACCAGCACATCCGGGGCGCCCCCCGGGGAGAACGGGATGACGACGCGCACCGCGCGGGTTGGATAGTCGAGCGCGCGGCCGGGTTCGCTGCACAGCATTGCGGAAAGAAACGCCAAGGCCGCGATGCCTTGCCGCAAGGAACCGGAACTCGGGACCATAGGTGCCTTTATGCCTCGTGCATTGTCGGTGCCCCGGAGGGAAGCGAACCTGGGTCTGGGTCGCCGGTCTGCGACATCGACCGACCCTGTCTTTGCGTCGATGGGCTCGCGGGTCAAGCTTGCGGCGCGAATAGATGCCGGCCCCGCTCGCGCGACGCTTGTTTCGCGAGCGGCATCTGTCCAACCGTCAATTGGATTTATTCTCCGACGCAAGTCTGGACTCCGGCCATGCAACGCCGCAACGTAAGCACGGTTTCCGCCCGTCGAAACCTGCGACTGGCGATGCATGCGGCTGAGACTCTTGGGGCCTTGATATGGACACTGCGACCAGTCCGCTGCTGACCGACCTCTATCAACTCGCCATGATGGAGGCTTATCTCGATGGGGGCGAGACCGGCACGGCGGTGTTCGAGCTGTTCGTGCGCAGGCTGCCGGAACGGCGTGGCTTTCTGCTCGCCGCCGGGCTCGAGCAGGCGCTCGAATACCTGGAGAATTTGCGCTTTTCGCCTGACGATATTGCATGGCTCGCGAGCACGCGGCGGTTCGGCCAAAAGCTGCTCGACTATTTGGCGACGCTGCGTTTCACCGGGGACGTTCACGCGATGCCGGAGGGAACCGTATTTTTCGCCGACGAGCCGATCCTGCGCGTCACCGCGCCGCTGCCGCAGGCGCAGCTCGTGGAATCGCGTCTCATCAACATCCTGCATTTCCAGTCGATGATCGCCTCCAAGGCCGCGCGCATCATCCTCGCCGCGCCGGGCAAGCTGATGGTCGACTTCGGCTTCCGCCGCGCCCATGGCGCGGAAGCCGGTCTCATGTCGGCCCGCGCGAGCTACGTCGCGGGCTTTGCCGGCACCGCGACCGTGCTCGCCGAGCAGCAGTTCGGCATCCCGACCTTCGGCACTATGGCGCATTCCTTCATCCAGGCGCATGACGATGAGGCTGCGGCGTTCGAGCATTTCGCCCGGTCGCGGCCGGACAATCTGACGCTTCTGATCGACACCTATGACACCGAGGCGGCAGCCCGCAAGGTGGTCGCCTTGGCGCCCGTGCTCAAGGCGGAGGGGATCACCATCCGCGCCGTGCGGCTGGACAGCGGCGATCTGATTGAGCTGTCGAGACGCTTGCGGCGCGTTCTCAACGACGGCGGCTTGCACAGCATCGCTATTTTTGTCAGCGGCGGCCTCGATGAGGACGCGATTGCGGCGATGATGCGGGCCGGTGCTCCGATCGACGGTTTTGGGGTCGGCACGAGCCTCACCACGTCATTTGACGCGCCGGCGCTCGATTGCGCTTACAAGCTTGAGGAATATGCGGGCACGGCGCGTCGCAAGCGATCGGCCGGGAAGGTGACGTGGCCGGGCCGCAAGCAAATCTGGCGCAACAGCGGGGCGGACGGCCGCTTCGCCGTCGACGTGCTTTCGCTCGAGGATGACGACAGCGAGCCGGGCGAGCCGCTCATCATTCCGGTGATGCGCGGCGGCCGTCGTCTCGCCATGCCGCCGACCCTTGCCGACATTCGAACGCGCGCTGCGCATGACCTCGAACGGCTGCCCGAGTCCTTGCGCCGCCTCGATCCCGGCGCTTTCTATCCGGTGCGCGTGGGGGATCGTTTGGTCGAGCTTGCGGCGGATTTCGACCGTCGCCTGGCGCAGCATGACAAAGGTTCGCCATGAGCGACCGCATCGTTCCCGGCCCGCGCGACGTGCTCCTGGTCGTCGACATTCAGAATGATTTTTGCCCGGGCGGGAATCTGCCAGTGCCGTGCGGCGATGAGATCGTGGCGCTGGTCAATCGGCTGGCGGCGCGCTTCGAGCATGTGGTGCTGACGCAGGATTGGCACCCCGCCGGACATTTTTCGTTCGCCTCGACGCATCCCGGAAAAAAACCGTACGACACGATCGAAGCCGCGTACGGGACGCAGGTGCTGTGGCCCGATCATTGCGTGCAAGGAACGCACGGTGCCGCGTTGCGCCGCGACCTCACCATACAGCACGCCGAATTGGTGCTGCGCAAAGGTTATCACCGGGCGATCGATTCCTACTCTGCCTTCTATGAGAATGATCGCAAGACCGCGACGGGGTTGGGCGGCTATCTGCGCGAGCGCGGCTTTGGCCGGGTTTTTCTCGCCGGCCTCGCCTTCGATTTCTGCGTCCGCTACTCGGCCGAGGACGCGCAGAGCGCCGGCTTCGAGGCCGTCGTGATCGAGGACGCCTGCCGCGGCATCGACGTCGACGGATCGGTGGCCCGCACCCGCGCGGCTTTTGCGGACCTCAGCATTCGTTGTATCGACGCCGCAGCAGTAGGGTGATGGGGACCTCTCCGCTCATCCCCGCGAAAGCGGGGATCTAGAAACAATCACTGACTCGCTGCAAGAACTGGGTCCCCGCTGTTGCGGGGACGAGCGGGTGAGAGCTCGGCGCGAAACGGTTTTTCGCTCGCGCTACCTTCCGCCGATGCGGTTCCAGCCGCGGCCGCTGTCGCCATAGGCCTCGTAGCCGTTGCCGGTCACGGCGACCGTGTCCTCGAGCTTGATGAACCCGCGCTTCGGGTGCTTCATGGTGGTCTCGATCGAGACCACCATGCCGGTTTCGAGCGGCCGAGGCGCATCATAGGCATCGTAGGGCACGGGTCCCGTGGCGGTGAGCCGCGGCGCTTCGTGGCTCACGAGCCCCATCCCATGGGCGAGGAATTCAACGTACGGCCGATGCGGTGAGGTCTTGAGCAGATCTTCGGCAGCCGTGTAGATGTCGCCGCCGAGCGCGCCGTGGGCGATCGGCTTGCGCGCCGCCTGCTGCACCTCCTCGATGGCGCCGAGCAAATCCTCGAGCTCATGATCCGGCTCGCCCAAGATGCCCATGCGGCAGAGGTCGCCGATATAGCCGTGATAGTTGCCGCCGGAATCCAGTGAGATGATATCGCCGGCGTTGAGCCGCTGATCGGATGGCGCGCGGTTCTGGTTGGTGCCGGCCGTGATCAGGCAGTAGTCGAAGCTGAGGCCGCGATTGACCTCCTCGCGGCGCAGCATCTCGACGATCTCGTTCTTGGTCATGCCAGGCTTGCACTGGCCGAACGTGGCGAGCATCGCGTCCACGACCTGGTTCGAGGCCTTGCGCAGCTGGTTGAGCTCCTCCGGCGTCTTGCGCAGGCGCAGCCGTTCGAGCGGAAAGAGGGCGTCGACGATCTCGCATCCGGGCAGGCCGCGGCGCAGAACCGCGTCCGCATCGGCTGGCAGGAACGCGGTCTCGACCCCCACCCGCCGTATCTTGCCGCCGAGCTTCTTGATGTGGTCGACCGCCTGCTGCATCGCATCCTTGCTGTAGTTCGACGATGTCATCACCTGCGGCGTCCAGAACCGATCGAGCTCCTTCTCGAACCCCTCCATGCGGCAGCCGACATAGCCTGAATTCTCCGGCTTGCCGCGCTGATAGACGAGGATCGGCAGATAACGGCCGACCCCGACTGCATCCATGGATTCGAAGAAAAAGAACCGGTAGCCGCCGAGGAGGTATTGAATGTTGTGCTTCGACGTGACCACCAGCACGTCGATGTCCGCATCCGCGAGTAGCTGATCGAGCCGCGCTGTGTCGAACGGAATGGGTTTTGCGACCGTCTGCGGCGTGCCGTGCATGGTGTGCGCTCCGTTCTGCTATTGTGGGCTATCTAACGTCAAAACGCCCCATCTTGGCAACGGTTGCCGCAGGCATTGGACCCACTTTCATGGGCATCGATGACCGTGCGCCCCCCCTCAGCGTTTCGCCGCCGCGGCGCCAGTCCCGGCGATCCTGCCGAAGACGCAGCCGGAGGCGAGCCCGGAGCCGCCCGGATAGTTGAAATAGAAGATGCCGCCGACGAGCTCTCCCGCCGCATACAGGCCTGGGATCGGCGCGAGATCGCTGTCGAACACCTGCCCGCTGTCAGGATCGATGCGCAACCCGCCGAATGTGAAGCTCAGGCCGCAGCCGACCTGATAGGCTTCGAATGGCGGCTCGGCGATGGTGTTGGCCCAGTTCGATTTGTTGACGTGCAGGCCGACCGTGCAGCGTCCGTCCTTTACGTTCGGATTGAACGGAATATCGGTGCGCACCGCCGCATTATAGGTCTTGATCTCGTCGAGGAAGGACGCGGCATCGACCCCCTCGAGCTTTTTGGCGAGCTCCGCGATGGTGTTGGCCGACTGCTTGGTGACGCGCTTGATCCGGTATTCATCGCGCAGCATCGGAATGATCTTCTTGTCGAAGACCTGCCAGGCGAAGTTGTTCGGCTGGTTGAGGATCACGCGGCCGTACTTGGCATAGGTGTAGTTGCGGAAGTCCGCGCCCTCATCGACGAAGCGCCGACCGGTGGCGTTGACCATGATTCCCCAGGGATAGGAATGCTTTTGGAAGTTGTCGCCGACAGCAAGGTCGCCGAACTCCGGCGCATTGAAGTCCCAGCCGACCGCATGCGCGCCCGACCAATTGCCGTAAGGCGAAGCGCCGATCTCAAGCGCCATGCGGATGCCGTCGCCGGTGTTGAAGCGCGGGCCACGCACCTTGGCGAGCTCCCAGCCGGGGCCGAGATAGCGGGTGCGCCATTCCGTGTTGGCTTCAAATCCGCCGCAGGCGAGCACGACGGACTTCGCCGCAATGTCGGCGAGCTCGCCGTTGCTCTTCACCCGCACCCCTTTGACCGCATGACCGTCATAGACGAGCGAGATGGCGCGCGCGCCGTAGCGGATATCGATGCCTTGGCGCTCCGCAATCGCCGTGTGCTGGTCGACAAGCCCCGGACCGCCGCCCCAGGCTTCGACGGTCAGCCCGCCCCAGAATTTGAACCGTCCGTCGACCAGATAGGCTTGCCGGCCGTAGATCGGAGCAAAACGCATGCCCTTGCCGCGCAGCCATTGCACGGCGTCGTAGGATCGCGTGACCAGCCGCTCGCATAGCTCCGGATCGGTGCGATACTCGGTCACCCGGAACATGTCGTCGAAATACTGGTCGCGCGTATACGTGCCGAAATCGGTGCGAGAAATCTCCTCCGCCGTGAGGTCCGGCATGAGCGCCTTGAGGTCGTCGACGCCGTTGTACACGCATCGGATGGCGCCGGCGGTGAAGCGCGAATTGCCGCCGCTCTCGTCCTTCGGCGCGCGCTCGAGCATGAGCACCGTGGCCCCCTTCTCGCGCGCCGCCAAGGCTGCGCAAAACGCGGCATTTCCGGCTCCGACGACGACGACGTCCCAATTCTGACCCGACACGTGTGTTTCTCCGCAGAATATGTTCTCGGCCACCTAAGTGCGCGGTCGCCTGTCAAGCTCTTTGCCGAAATCAACACGCCAATTCAAGAACAACGTAAGGCGGGAGAAAGTGCACGTCGTGTCGCCGACAAATCGGCGGGGGTCGGCCGAGCCGGCGCACCGCAGGCCCTTCCGTCAGCTTCCGTTCAGCCCGTGGGCTTCCGGGAAGAAGTACTCCCTCCACGAATCCGGCGCGCTCTTCAGCATTCCGTTGGCGGCCATGAAGCGTGCGAACGTCATGGTGTTTTCCGGCACCATGGTCCAGCGCACCTGCGGGCCGGATACGACGCGATCAACAAAATCGAGCGGCAACCGCGAATGCGAGTCCTCGATCCACAGCTGGGCGGCCGCGCGCCGGTCCTTGTTGACGATATCGGTAGCCTCCTCTATTGCGGCGATCAGCGCCTTGTACAGAAGCGGGTTCTGATCACGGAAGCGCGCCGAGGTCCATGCCAGCGTGAACGAGTGTGGACCGCCCATCACGTCGTAGGAATTGAGCACGGTTCTGATATCAGGTTTTTCCAGCTGCTGATACTGAAACGGCGGGACGCCGAAAACGAGATCGATCTCGCCGGCCCCGCTGAGCAGCGCGATCGTTGCATCGGGCGGGGGCAGCGACACCGTCAGCGTGTCGAGCTTAGCGAAGTTTGCGGGACCAAACGTCTTGGCCGCCGCCATCTGCAGCGTGATCGCCTGGATCGATATCTTGATCGCCGGAACGGCGATGCGGTCCGTTTCCTTGATATCAGCCAGCGTCTTTATCGAAGGATTGCGCGTGTTGAGCAGAAACGGCTGCGAGCTCATCGCGGAAATGCCGCGCACCTCGTTCGGCGTGCCCTTGGTCCGCGACCACAACAGAAGAAGCCCGGGCGGCCCCCCGGCGGCGATGTCCACGTTGCCTGAGATCAACGCCTCATTGACCGCGATCGGTCCGTTGAATGTGACCCAGGACACTTTGACATCGGCGAGGCCCAGCGCCCGTGCATGCTTCTCGATCAGCTGCTGGTGTTCCATCACATTGAACTGCAGATAGCCCATGGAGAACTGCCGCGCGAGGCGGATTTCCGCCGCTTGCGCAAGCGAAAGCCCGGGCCCCGGCAGCACTGCACACGTGACCAGCATCAGGGCGGCAGCGAATCGGCGGTGGCTCATATATCCCCCATGGGAGAGGCGGTTGGCATCGCGATGTCACTCTTGCGGCCGACCGACATAGTGGCGCAGCAAAGGCACTATTCCCGCGCGGTCGGCGCGACCACCTCGGCATAGGAATAGATCTGCGGAATGATGCCGAGGTCCTTGCAGATCTGCTGCGTCCGCTCGACATTGCCGCGGCTGAATTTGCCGTCGCGAGAAAAAATCCTTTCCATCCGGTCGAGCGCGGCCTTGAGAACCTCCGGCTTGGCGCCCGGAAACTTCTTTTGCGCCAGCTGCAACGTGCCCTCCTTCTCGCTGTGCAGGTAGTTCAGTGCTTCGGTCAGCGCATCGACGATGGCCTGTGCCTCCTTGGGCGATTTTTCCACGAATGCCTTGCTGGTGACGAGCGGCGCCGAGGAGAAGGCATCGAGCTGCGCCGCCACATCGACCACGACGGTGGCCAATTCTTGCTGCAGGGCGATGGTGATGAAGGGCTCGAACACCATAGCGGCGTCGGCGCGATTGCTCTGCAGCGCGCCGAGAATCTCGCCGCCGCCGCCGACTGAAACCAGGACCACGTCGCGGTCCGGGTCCATGCCTTGCAGCTTGATGAAATAGCGAGTGAGGATCCACGTCAGCGAGCCGGGGCTGGTAACCGCGACGGTCCGGCCCTTGAGATCGGCGACGGACGTGATGTTGCGGTCCTTGCGGCCGATCAACGCGAAGGGGACGCGTTGCAGCTGCGCGAAGAAGAGTTCCACATCGACGCCTCGCGAGCGCAGCAATCCGACCTCGGGAAAACCTGTTGCGATCAGCTGGACGTCACCGGCGATGTAGGCCTTCATCGCCTCGCCGCCGCCGCGGCTGGCGATCACGTCGATGTCGACGCCGCGCTTCTTCAAAAATCCTTGCTCCTGCGCGATGAAGATCGGCATCGATTCGAGCGACAACACCGGCAGCGCGAGCTTAATCTCTTGCGCCGCGGCCAAGCTCGGCCAGACGGCCAGACATGCCAGCACCGCAACAATAGATCCAAAGCGTCGCATGATCACTCCTCCCCCTTTGTAGTGCCCTTCGGTTATTTCTCGTCCGCGAAGCGCCACCGCACGAGGATAGGCCCCAGCGCGTCGATCGCGAAGCTCAAAGCTGCGGCGAACAATGCCAAGAGGATAATGCCGAGATAAAGCGTCGGCGTGTCGAGGGTGCCAGACGCGTAGAGGATCATTTGCCCCAGTCCGGCGCGCGAGGCGACGAATTCGCCGATGACCGCCCCGATGAGCGCGAGACCCGAGCCGATCTTGAGGCCCGTGTACACGCTCGGCAGGGACGAAGGCACGATGACCTTCCAGAAGATCTGGTGCCGGCTTGCACCCATGACCCGCAGCGCGTCCACGAGCTCGCGCTCGAGCCTAATCGAGGCAGCGTAGACGGGAATGAACATGGCAAAGAACACGATGTAGACGCTGATGCCGATCTTGGAGAGAATGCCCAGCCCGAGCCACAGGATGAACAACGGCGCGATGACGATCACCGGAATGCCGTTGAGCGTCATCAGGAACGGCTCGAACACCTGCGACAGGATCCGCAGCTGCGGCAGGACGAGGCCGATGCCCATGCCGAGCAGCGAGCCGATCGTGAGGCCGAGCAGGGTCTCAAGCGCCGTGATGCCGAGATTGCCGAGGAGGGTGCCGTTGGCGAGTTGCAGTCCAAGGACATGGAAGATCTGCGTTGGACTGCTGAAGAATAGCGGGCTCAGAAAACCCGATCGCATGCCGGCCTCGGCGCCGATGAGAATGACCCCGAGCACCGCGAGGCGGCCGAGCGTGACGAGCAGCGTGTGCCTCGACCACGTCACGCCGCCGCCTCGTTGCTGCCGCTCACGCTGATGTCGAGCGCATTCCAGATGCGCCGGAAATAGGTGGTGAACTCGGTCATGCCCGGGACGTCGGCGACGCTTGCCGCGGCGCGGCTGAAGGGAACCTCGACGATCTCCTTCACGGTCGCGGGTCGTCGGCTGAGCACGACGATGCGGTCCGCCATCGAGATCGCCTCGGCGATGTCGTGGGTGACCAACAGCATCGTGCGCTTGCCCGCGCGGCAGACCTTGACGACGTCGTTCTCGATGACGAGGCGGGTCTGCGCATCGAGGGCAGCGAACGGCTCATCGAGCAGCAGGATTTGCGGCTCGAGCGCGATCGTCTGCGCCAGGGCGGCGCGCTTCTGCATTCCGCCCGAGAGGGCATGGGGATATTTCCGCTCGAAGCCCTCGAGCCCGTACTGCTTGAGCAGCGCGAGCGAACGCGGCCTTCTAACGCGCTTCGGCTCACCGCGGATTTCGAGCCCGAGTTCCACGTTCTCGAGCACCGACCGCCACGGCAGCAGCGTGCTCTGCTGAAACAGCATCCCGACGGCGCGGCTCGGCCCTGACACCGCCTTGCCGTTGACGAGGACCTCGCCGGCGCTTGGGTGGCGCAAACCGGACGCGAGGCTCAGCAGCGTCGACTTGCCGCAACCGCTCGGGCCGATCACCGCAACGATCTCGTCCGGCCGGCAGGAGAACGATACGTCGCTCAAGACCTCCACTCCGGTACGGCGCCCGGCAAATGAAAAGCTGGCGTGGCGAAAATCGAGCATCGGCTAAGCTAACGCACGTCCCGGTGAGATCGACCGGGGATTTTCACCTCTCCCCGCAAGCGGGGAGAGGTCGGGACAAGCGCGCTTTTGCGCTTGTTCCGGGTGAGGGGGACTTTCCGCGAGTCTGAGCCGGTGGAGGGGCCCCTCACCCGCCATCTTCGCTGGCGCTCAGATGGCGACCTCTCCCCGGGTCGAAGTCGGGTGTTCCCGACTTCGACAAATAATAATTGGTCCAAGTCGGAAATATCCGACATGGACGCGGGGAGAGGTGAAGATCGACGCGTCAATTTCATCGCCACAAGCCTCTAGCGGGCATTGCTGGTCCCGGTCACGGGCTCGCCGATGCCCAGTGGCTTGGCGTCGATCAAGACGAAGGCAACCCGCGCTCGTTCGTTGCTGCGGTTTACCCAAGCGTGATTGGTGCCGCGTTGCACCATGACATCGCCGGCCTTGAGCGTGACGGTCGAACAGTCCATGTCCATCTCGATCTGACCGGAGAGGACGATCACATAGTCGATCGTCTCGGTGCGATGCATGCGAGCGTGGTTGCCGGGCGGAAAATCAATCACCGCGAAGCGGCTGCCATGCGCGGGGGGCGCGGTTCCGAGGATTCGCGCGCCCAAGTCTTCGACGGCTGTTCCGATGGAAATATCGGCCGGCGTCGTGTCGGTGCACCAAATCATGGTCGAGACGGTGCCGGGGCTCGGAAACTTTGCGTTGGTCGCCGGGCCATCCATGATCGCTTTGGCGGTGTGCGCGGCATCGTGTCCCGTCACGACACGCCGAATCGGAGGGTAGGCGGGTTTATCGCTGGCCATTGGTCTTTAGCCTTTCAGGAGCAAATGACGGGCGGAGGGCCTGACGCCTCAAGCCGGCAGGGTCTGGAACTCGATCGGGTAGCCATGCATCCGGCGCGCGCCGGTTTCAGTGATGGCGATGGTCTCGGCGAACACGCAGCCCGTGCTGCCGCGGTGCCAGCTTGGATCGAACAGATCGATGTTGAAGGCGAACACCATGCCCGGACGGAACTCATCGCCGATGGCTTTTAGCGCGCCCTGATCGGCCTTGAGCGCGTGGTGGCGATAGCGCGGGTATTCCAGCGATGCGAGACCGTGGCCGTGAATGCCGGTTTCGCAGATGGCGAGCTTGCGCCCCTCGATCACGTCGCGCACCGCGTTCATCGCCTGCGCGATCGGACGGCCAGGCCCGAACAACGCGAGCCCCTCCTCGTAGGCGGCGAGGCAGCCCGCATAGATCTCGCGTTGCTTCGGCTCCGGATTGCCGACACAGAAGGTGCGCTCGACATGGGTGAAATAGCCGCCGTATTTCGGGTGGATCTCGCAAATGATCACGTCGTCCCGCTCGATCCGGCGCGTGGTCGGCACGCGGAAGGGGTGCGGGTAGGGATGCCGATCGCAGGCGAAGAGGAATAACGTCGGCTCTTCCCCACCCCCGGCCAGCATCGCCTCCATCATCCGGCCATACACCTCGCATTCCCGCACGCCGGGCCGCGCCGTTTGGCGGCACATGTCGAGCATCAGATCGCCGAGCCTTGCCGCGCGATCGAGCATATCGAGCTCCTCCGCGCTCTTGATCGTGCGCACCTTCTCCAGCATGTCGTCGAGATTCACAAGCTGCGCGCCCGGCAGCAATTCCTTCAAGCGCTCGTAAACGCTGTGCGGCACCCATCCGTCCGGATCGAGCGGGCCCGCGAGGCCATCCATGCCGATGCGGCCTGATTGCAGACCCATCTCGTGCAGGCGGCGGGCGACCGTGTCGGCCCAAGTTCCCTGCCGCGGCCGGATGTCGGCGACCCAGTCCTGGGCGCTGCGCCATCCCTCGAGAAATGTCGGCATCTGGACGAAGGAGGTCGGCTCGCCGGTCAGCGGAAAGACCAGCACGTTGAACTCGGCATTGCCGCCGATCGGACAGAGATAGCGGGCGTTCGCCGTGCAAAAATCCCACATCAGCGGCCAGCCCCACAGCACGATCGCATCGAGCTCGCGCGCGTGCATTTGCGCCCGCACCGCGGCCCAACGGCGATCCCGTTCGCGCAGCGAAAGGGACGGCAGCTCCAGACGGTCGCGCATGTCGATTCCTCCCCGGAGCATCGTTCCGATCAGGTTGCCTCTGAGCGTGCTCCAGATTCGTATGTTTGGTCGTATCTTCTACGGCAAAGCGGTCACACGGGTACCAGCTTCATCTGCTCGAGGGTCGCGCGGCCATAGATGCTGTAGGGATTGCCGAGCGACTCCATGACCTCGAAATGGTTGTAGCCCTCGGCGACGCTGAGCGTCGCTGTCTTGCCCGCAGCCTTGATCGCCGCGGCGAAGTCCCGATTTTGCCGCTGGAATTCCGGCGTTTCCCATGTGCCATAGACCACGCTCACCGGGGCGACAAGCTGGTCGAGGTGGCGCTGTGAGCTGAACGCTTGCTCGATGGCGTCGGTGAACTTCACATAGTTGGAGCGCGCGGAGAGCCGCACCGGCTTGAGGTCGTACATGCCGCTCGCGCACACGCCGCCCTTGATGATGGTCGGCGGAAGGTTGAACTCCTTCTCCCAATCCGTGGTCAGCAGGACCCCGGTCAGATGCCCGCCGGAGGAGTGCCCGCACACATACAGCCGCTCCGGGTCGCCGCCGAAGCTTCGCGCGTTTCGATAGGCCCAGGCGACGCCGCGCCGCACCTGCTCCACCATCGGCGCGAGGTCGCCTTGCGCGTCGATGACGTTGATGAAATCGAGCACCACGTAATGCGCGCCGGCGTTGACGAAGGTTTCCGCTGCAAAGGCGTAGTCCTTCGCCAAGCCGCCGCGCCAAGCGCCGCCGTGGATGAAGACGAGCACCGGCGCGTTCGCCGCCTTGGTAGCGAAGACGTCAAGCCCCTCGATCGCCGATGGCCCATAGGCAAATCGCTGCGGCGGACCGAGCCGGGCGCGCACCAATTCGCTGTTTCTCGCGCACCGTGCAAGAATCTGATCGCGGTTCGGTGCATAGACGGCTTGCGTGTAGGCATCGTCGAGCTCGTTCTGATCGAGGTCGAGCCACACGCGCGGCCCCTTCTCACGCGCCGGCCGCGCCGGTTGCTGCGCCAAGGCGCCGCCGCCCGCGACGACAACCGCACCCGCCGCGCCGCTGCCCACGAGGGCGCGCCGCGTGACCTGGTCGCGACGGGATGGTCCGTCCTGCTGCACTCTCTCCTCCGAAATGGCGTCGCGGACTATGCCGCGAGCCGCCGCAGCGTCGCAAGATAGTCGATGATGCCGTGCTCGAGATCGTATTGCGGCTCGAAGCCGAGCTCGGCTCGCGCGCGCGAGATGTCGTAGATGCCGTGCGCCGGGTAGGGCATGCCGAGGAAGTTGAGCCCGGGCCCGATCCTGATGTCCGCGTTCGGAATATGGCGTCGCAGGACGGTCGCGAAGTCGTTCAGCGTCTGGCCGACACCGCTGCCGATATTGAATACCCGGTTTGTGAGCTTGCCGGCGGTGGTCGCCAAATAGATGCCGAGCGCGGAGTCTTTGTTGTAGATGAAGTCGTCTTTTTCCTCGCCGCCTTGCGGATGATGGAATGGCAGGCCGTGAAAGGGATTCTCGACGATTTGGCTGGTGACGCCCATCTTTCCGTGGCGCGTGGTCTTGCCCGGACCATAGGTCGTCGCAAAGCGCAGGATGACGACGTCGATGCCCATGTTCTCGGCGTAGTAGATGCCGGCATGCTCACCCATGAGCTTTGCCGAATCGTAGATGCGTTTGGGATTCTTCGGCATGTCCTCCGGCATCGGCCGGTACTTTGGAAATCCGTGCTCGCCGAGGACGGGGCCGTACACGCCCTTGGCGCTCGTATAGACGACGCGCCGCACGTCCATGAGTCGCGCTGCCTCAAGGACATTGATCATGCCCATGACGTTCACCTGCACGCTCAGCGCAGGATTGGCTTGCGAGACTGCACCGACGAAGGCCGCCGCGTGGACGACATGCGTCACCTTGTGGCGCTTGATGACGTCAAGGAAGCGCGGCAGGTCGAGCACATCGCCGAGCTCGATATCGACGCGGTCGAGGATGTCGGCGAGGAGCTTTTCGTCACGGTGCCGGGCATAGATCAGCGGCCGATGGCCCTCCTGCACGAACTTCCGGCTCGTCTCGGCGCCGATGACACCCATGCCGCCCGTGATCAGCACCCGCATTGCTTTCCTCCGCGCCGCCCCGGCTATTGACCCAATACCATTTGCCGGTTGGCGGTGTGGCCTAAGGGAAGCCGTTTTCCGTACGCGAATCAATGCTTTCGGTCGGTTGGGCGCTATGCCAGAGTCGCGCGACGCGCGAGGGTCGAGATTTTTTTGCCGAAGCGGCGCCGCCGATGTCGATTTGGCAGCGCCTTGCTCGACTGAAGGGCGGCGAATGACGCCGATCAGCCGAAGGAGACCACCATGCAGTATCTGTTGCTCATCTACGGGAACGAGGCCGAGTGGGCCCACGCGCGCGCGGAGGCCGGCACCAAGGGAATGTCGGACGCATACCGCGTCTTCACCCAGTCCATCATCCAAAGCGGGAATTTCAAGGCCGGCGATGCGCTGAAACCGACGTCGACGGCCACCACCGTGCGGGTGCGCGGCGGCAAGACGCTGACGACCGACGGCCCCTTCGCCGAGACCCGCGAGCAGCTCGGCGGCTATTATCTCATCGAGGCGAAGGACCTTGACGAAGCGATCGCCATCGCGGCGCGCGTCCCCTCGGCCACGAACGGCTCGATCGAGGTTCGGCCGGTGATGGTCTACGAGTAGCGGCACCGCCGCGCCCCCAGCGGCAAGTGCGGTTAACGCGGTGAGGGTGCGGCATGAGCGCTGGCGATGTCGAGCTAGTTTTTCGGCACGAAGCGGGTCGCGCCCTCGCGACGCTGATCCGCCTCGTCGGCGACTTCGAGCTCGCCGAGGAGGCCTTGCAGGAGGCTTTTGCGGCGGCGCTGGAGCGATGGCCCGCGGCCGGCACACCCGCCAATCCGCGGGCCTGGCTGGTCGACGTCGGCCGCAACAAGGCGGTCGACCGCCTGCGCCGGCAAATCCTCTTCAGGACGAAACGCCGGGACCTCGAGGCGGAGGCGGCGATCGCCGGTCAGATCGCGCCGGCCGACGCGGCCGACGATGCCTTCGGCGACGACATGCTGCGTTTGATCTTCACCTGCTGTCATCCGGCGCTGAGCACTGAGGCGCAGGTGGCGTTGACCCTGCGCGCGGTCTGCGGACTTTCGACCGACGCGGTCGCGCGCGCGTTCCTCGTCGGCGAGGAGACCATGGCGCAGCGGCTCGTGCGCGCCAAGAAGAAGATCCGCGACGCCAAGATCCCCTATGAGACGCCGGACACGCCGATGCTCGACGCGCGCGTCGAGGGCGTGCTCGCCGTGATCTATCTCGTCTTCACGGAGGGCTATGCCGTGACCTCCGGTGCCGATCTGATGCGCGAGGATCTCTCTCGCGAAGCGATCCGGCTCTGCCGTCTCCTCGACGGGCTCCTCCCGGAGCGCCCGGCGATCAAGGGGCTCCTCGCCCTCATGCTGCTGCATGACGCGCGGCGCAAGGCGCGCGCGACCGCCGCCGGCGATATCATCCTGCTCGAGGACCAGGACCGCAGCCTCTGGGATCGGACCCAGATCGACGAAGGATTGGATCTCGTCGAGGAGGCCTTGCGTGCTCCGGGCCGACCGAGCCCCTACGCGGTGCAGGCCGCCATTGCCGCCCTCCACACACGGGCGCCGCGACACGAGGCAACCGACTGGCCGCAGATCGTCGGGCTCTATGAGGTGCTGCTGCGCCTGCATCCGTCGCCGGTGGTCGAGCTCAACCACGCCGCCGCCGTGTCGATGGTCGACGGGCCGCAGCGCGCGCTCGGTCTCCTCAACGCGCTCGCCGCCCGCGGCAGCCTGAGCGACTATCATCTGCTGCCCGCGGTGCGTGCCGATGTCTTGCGGCGGCTGGGACGCCGGGAGGAGGCGAGGCAAGCTTATGGCTCAGCCCTTGTGCTCGCCAAGCTCGAGCCGGAACGCCGCCTGCTCGCCAAGCGCCTGGCCGAGCTTGATTGCTAATCCGCCCTACGGTGTTTCCCGGATGCGGCGCTGTGACAGGCCTCACAGGGCCTCGTGTCGAGGTGGCCCTAAAACTCCCTTCAACGATGAAGGAGGCCGCAATGTACAACCATTCGCTCGTATCCGCCGACCGCTCCACCCATGTGAAGATCGTGGTCCTGTCGCTCGCCCTCGTCGGGCTGATTGTCGTTGCCGCGATCAACGCCGGCCTCGGCAATGCGCAAGCCGCGCCGACCCGGATCAGCGCCAAGGGCGCCGTCATCAAGGCAAGCAAGCTGACTGTCTACGCGAGCCACGGCGACGTGGTTATTCGGTAGGTGTAGTAGGGCGGATTAGCGAAGCGTAATC
>JBKQHQ010000148.1:0-18262 GCA_052148715.1 Xanthobacteraceae bacterium
CGATCACGACGATCCGACGCTTGCTGGCCGTCGCGATCGCACAAATACTCGCGCGATGCCCGCATTGCTGCATCCGCCTATTTCCGCAAAATGCGCGACGCCGATTGTGACACAGTAAAACTAATCCACCCTACGAGCTCGGCTCGCATCCGCTGGTCGGGTCAGGCGGCTTCCTTGCGCTTCTCCGGCGCGAAGCGGTGATAGAAGCGCTCGTCGGTCGCCGCCATTTCGAGCAGCAGCTTCGACGGCTTGAAACGTGCCCCGAATTTTTTCTCGAGCTGCTTGCACAGCGCAACGAATCGCTTCGTCCCCATCATGTCGATGTAGCTCAGCGTCCCGCCGGAGAACGGCGCAAAGCCGAAGCCGAGGATCGAGCCCACATCGGCCTCGCGCACGTCGGTGAGCACGCCCTCCTCGAAGCAGCGCGCAGTCTCGAGCGACTGCATCACCAGGAACCGGTGCTTGAGCTCGTCGACGCTGATGCTGTCGGGATCGAGCTTGGTTTGCTGCAGATCGGCGAGGCCGGGCCACAGCCGCTTGGGGCCGTTCTGCGGATAATCGTAAAATCCCTTGCCGTTCTTACGGCCGAAGCGGCCGCGCTTCTCCACGATCTCCTCCAGCAGCGCCTTCTGCCGCGCATCGACCCCCTGCGGTCCGAGATCGGCCTCGGTCGCCTTGACGATCTTCCAGGCGAGGTCGACCGCCACTTCGTCGTTGAGCGACAGCGGTCCGACCGGCATGCCGGCCATGCGGCCGACATTCTCGATCATCGCCGGCGGCACGCCTTCGGCGAGCATGAGGTGGCCTTCCCGAATATAAGTGCCGACCACGCGCGAGGTGTAGAAGCCGCGCGAGTCGTTGACCACGATCGGGGTCTTGCGGATCGCGCGCACATAGTCGAGCGCGAGCGCGAGCGCCTGATCGCCGGTCTTCTTGCCCATAATGATCTCGACCAGCATCATGCGCTCGACCGGCGAGAAGAAGTGAATGCCGATGAAGCGCGCCGGGTCCTTGAACTCGGTCGCGAGCGAGGTGATCGGCAAGGTCGAGGTGTTGGAGCCAAAAATCACCTTGTCGCCAATCACGGCCTGCGTCTTGGCGATCGCTTCGGCCTTCACCTTGCGATCCTCGAACACCGCCTCGATGATCAGATCGCAGTCGGCGAGTGCGCCGTAGTCGGGGGTCGGCGTGATATGCGCCAGCAACGCGTCGCGCTCGGCGGTCTTGGCACGGCCTTTGTTGATCTGATCGGTCATGAGCTTGTGCGAATAGGCCTTGCCCTTGTCGGCGGATTCCTGATCGCGGTCGATCAGCACGACGTCGATGCCGGCCTGCGCCGTCACATAGGCGACGCCCGCCCCCATGAAGCCGGCGCCGAGCACGCCGATCTTCTTGATCCGCGACGGCGCCACGTGGGCCGGCCGCCGCGCGCCCTTGTTCAGCTCCTGCATGGAGACGAACAGGCTGCGGATCATGGCCGCGGCTTCCGGCGAGCGCAGGATTTTGGCGAACCAGCGCGACTCGACGCGCAGCGCCTGATCCATCGGCAGCTGCAGCCCCTCGTAGACCACCTGCAGGATGGCGCGGCCGGCCGGATAGTTGTCATAGGTCTCGCGCCGGTAGATCGCATTCGCCGGCGGGAACGTCATCATGCCGGCCTTGGAATAGACCGCCCCGCCCGGCAGCCGGAAGCCGTCCACGTCCCAGGGCGCCTTGGCGTTCGGATTGGCCTTGGCCCAATCCTTTGCGGTCTTGATCAGATCGGCGGCCGGCACGACCGCGTCGACGAGCTTCATCGACTTGGCGCGATTGAGCCGCAGCTGGTCGCCCTTGAGCAGGAATTGCAGCGCGTCGCTGGTCTGCATCATGCGCGGAACACGCTGCGTGCCGCCCGCTCCCGGGAACAGGCCGACCTTGATCTCCGGCAGGCCGACACGGGTCTTTTCGCTCTCGGCGGCGACGCGATGGTGGCAGGCCAGGCAAAGCTCGAAACCACCCCCGAGCGCGGTTCCGTTGATGGCGGCGACCCACGGCTTGCCGCTGGTCTCAATCCGCCGATAGGTGAGCGACGACTTGCGGCTTTCCTCGAACAGACGCGTGGCCGCGGCCTCTTCACCCTGCGACTTGGCTATCTCGGCGAAGGTCTGGCTCAACGTCTCCAGCACGCTCAGATCGGCGCCGGCCGAGAACGCCTCCTTGCCGGAGGTCACCACCGCGCCCTTGATCGAAGCGTCGCTGATCACGCGCTCGACGATCGCGGAAAGCTCCTCCGCCGTGCTGGCGTCGATCACGTTCATCGAGCGGCCCGGCATGTTCCAGGTGATCAGCGCTATGCCGTCCGCGTCGACATCAAGGGTGAAGTTCTTGTGTGCCATGGTTTATGTCCTCGCTATTGCCGTCGCCTCTCGCCGCCGGCGGAGGGGGACGGTCTGTTATTCAGGATAGGGTTCGCCGGATTTGTGCATGTAGCGACTGCCCGATTGGTCACGGACCACGAGCATGTCGATATCGGAATATTCGGCGCGCTCGCGCGGCGCGCGGGTGCCGATCTCAAGGTACACCGCATCACGGTCACTGCGGTTGATCAGGCAATGACCGTTGGCGATCCCGGCCTTCCACCCGGCGGCGTCGCCCGGCTTGAGTAGGGTCTCGCCGTCGTCCTCACAAAGCACGACCTCGCCTTCGAGCATAAAGACAAACTCATCCTCCTCGGAGTGCCAGTGGCGCAGGGAGGACGCCGCCCCCGGCTTGAGTCGCGTCAGGTTGACCCCGAAC
Source organism: Xanthobacteraceae bacterium (assembly GCA_052148715.1). GTDB lineage: Bacteria > Pseudomonadota > Alphaproteobacteria > Rhizobiales > Xanthobacteraceae > JBKQHQ01. The sequence goes on from JBKQHQ010000148.1 coordinate 2,776, forward strand.
TGCGTGAGGCCGACGGCGTTGCCGAGCCGCTTGCGCTCGCGGCCTTCAACGGCCTTCCTAAACGCCAGCGGATAGTTGCTGCGCCGGTCGAGCGCGAGCGAAGCGACGTCGATCTTGGGCAAACTCACACCCGTTCGATGATGGTCGCAGTGCCCATGCCCGCGCCGATGCACAGGGTTATCAGAGCGGTCGAGAGACCGCGCCGCTCGAGCTCGTCGAGCGCGGTGCCGAGGATCATGGCGCCGGTCGCGCCGAGCGGATGTCCCATCGCGATGGCGCCGCCGTTGACGTTGACCTTGCTGGTATCGAGGTCGAAGGCCTGCAGATAGCGCAGCACGACCGAGGCGAAGGCCTCGTTGATCTCGATCAGGTCGATGTCGTTGAACGTCATGCCGGCCTTCTTCAGCACCTTGCGGGTGACGTCGACGGGGCCGGTCAGCATGATCGCCGGCTCCGAGCCGATATTGGCGAACGCCTTGATCTTGGCGCGCGGCTTGAGGCTCGCGCGGCGGCCGGCCTTCTTGCTGCCGATCAGCACCGCGGCGGCGCCATCGACGATGCCCGAGGAATTGCCCGCATGATGCACGTGATTGACCGCCTCGACCTCCGGATGCGCCTGCACGGCGACCGCATCGAAGCCGCCCAACTCGCCCATCTGCACGAACGAGGGCTGCAGCTGCCCCAACGACTGCATGGTCGTGGTCGGCCGCATGTGCTCGTCCTTGGCCAGGATCGTGATCCCGTTCACGTCCTTCACCAGCATCACCGAGCGCTTGAACCGGCCCTCCTGCCAGGCCTCTCCGGCGCGCTTCTGGCTCTCGACCGCATAGGCGTCGACGTCGGCGCGGGAGAAGCCGTACTTCGTGGCAATGAGATCGGCGGAGATGCCCTGCGGCATGAAGTAGGTCTTGATCGCAATGGACGGATCGACCGGCCAGGCGCCGCCCGAGGCGCCGATGCCGACCCGGCTCATCGATTCGACGCCGCCGCCGATCGCCATCTCGTGCTGGCCCGACATCACCTGCGCGGCCGCAAAGTTCACCGCATCGAGCCCGGAGGCACAGAACCGATTGATCTGCACACCCGGGACGCCGTGCCCCAAGCCCGCATTCAGCGCCGCGGCGCGGGCGATGTCGCCGCCCGCCTCGCCCACCGGATCGACGCATCCCAACACCACGTCGTCGATGAGCGTGGTGTCGAGCTCGTTGCGGTCGCGCATCGCGCCGAGCACCTGGGTGGCGAGATTGAGCGCGGTCACCTCGTGCAGCGAGCCGTCCGCTTTGCCGCGCCCGCGTGGGGTGCGGACGTGATCGTAGATGAAGGCATCGGTCATTTGTTCTCTCCCCGGCGCGGCTCAAAGGCTGCGCGCGATCAAAAGCTTCATGATCTCGTTCGTGCCGGCATAGATGCGCAAAACCCGCGCGTCCCGGTATAGGCGTGAGATCGGGTATTCGTCCATATAGCCATAGCCGCCGAACAATTGCAGGCACCGGTCGATGATTTTTCCTTGCAGGTCGGTCGTCCAGTATTTCGCCATCGAGGCCGTGACGGTATCGAGCTGACCCGCCACGTGCCGTTCCAGGCAGTGGTCGATGAAGACCTTGGCCACCGTCGCCTCTGTCTTGCATTCGGCCAGCACGAACTGGGTGTTCTGGAACTCGAGGATGGCCTTGCCGAAGGCTTGACGCTGCTTGACATAGTCGATGGTCAACGCGAGCGCGCGCTCGGTCATGGCGACCGCGTGCCCGGCGACGATGAGCCGTTCCTGCGGCAGCTCCTTCATCAACTGGGCGAAGCCCTGCCCCTCCTCGGTGCCGAGCAGGCTTTCGGCCGGCAGCTGCACGTCCTCGAAAAAAAGCTCCGACGTATCGGCGGAATCCATGCCGAGCTTCTTGAGCTTGCGCCCGCGGCGGAACCCTTGCGCATCGTCGGTCTCGACCACCATCAGCGAGATGCCTTTGCCGCCCGCCTTCGGATCGGTCTTGGCGACGACGATGATGAGATTGGCGTGCTGGCCGTTGGTGATGAAGGTTTTTGCGCCGTTGAGCACGTAGCCGTTGCCGGAGCGTTTTGCCGTGGTGCGCACCGCCTGCAGGTCGGAGCCGGTCCCCGGCTCGGTCATCGCAATGGCGGCAATGAGCTCGCCGGTCGCGAGCTTGGGCAGCCAGCGGCGCTTCTGCTCCTCGGTGCCGTAATGCAGGATGTAGGGCGCGGCGATGCCGGAATGCAGCTGCCCGCCGAACGTATCGAAGCCGGCGAGGCTGAACTCGCGATTGATCACGGCTTCGTGCGCAAAAGTGCCGCCCGCCCCGCCGTACTCCTCCGGCATCGAGGCGCAGAGGAGACCCGCCGCACCCGCCTTCGACCACACGTCGCGGTCGTACGTGCCCTCCTCGTGCCAGCGCTCAAGATGCGGCACGAACTCGGCCGCAATGAAGCGGCGCGCCTGCTCCTCGAGCAGCACGAGGTCTTCGCTCATCCAGGCGGGGCGGGGAAGATTGAGGATGTCCATGGGCTAACCGGCGGCTGAAGTCGGGGGATACAATGACAGATGGCAGAATGAGGGTGGCGGGGCAATCGGCGGCGGCCGTCCGTCCTCCCGTCGGCTGTCACGACGGGCCGGATATGGGATAGAGCAAATTCATCGCCGACCGGGCTAGCGATCGCGACATTCGCTGCGGTCTCCATCGCGACGGCCACGGCCCGCGCGCCGACGTACTGCAACCGAAGGCATCAAACCTCGCTGTAAAAACAGCGAAAATACAGCGACAATTTTGCCACCCCCCCTCCCGCATGCACAAGTTGTTCGCCCATCGCAAGCCCGCCACAGAATATCGCCAATTTCAGCGTCCTCACACGCATAGCGAATTGCTCGAAATATTCAGCCCCAGTTCACGCAGCGCATCATAGCGCAGCGGCGAATGAATCGCTCCTATTTTCTTTGATCGGCGCGCCCCACTGCGGCGCCTCGAAGCTCGATGCATCGTGACCCGCATTTACATGGGGGCCTGTTACTTTATGCAGCCGTGCGCCGGACATCTTTGATTGTGACATCCCCGGCCTTGTTCTCCTGGCCGGCACGGATTTTGATCTCGATTTGACAGCCTAACGCGGTGAGGAAGCGCATGAGCCGCTCAAGGGAGACTTCAGTGAATTTTCCTCCCAGAATTTTCGACAACTCCGGCTGAGTGGTTCCAATCCGCCGCGCGGCCGCGCGCTGGGTCAAGCCAAGAGAGGTGATTGTCCTGTGCAGCCGAAGCACGAGCTCAGCCTTCAAATAATGCTCTTCGGCATCCGGAAATCCGAGCTGCAGCCACACGTTCCGCATCGGGTCCTTGGCGGCGGGTGTTTTCCTCATCATCGCCCTTCCCTTTCCTTTATCAGATCTTTCAGACGTCTTGCGATCAGATCGATTTCCTCCCTCGGTGTCGCGATGCCCTTCTTCGATTTCTTCTGGAACGCGTGAAGCACGTAAACAGCATCGGCGTAGCGCACCGTATAAACCGCCCGGTAGGCGTTGCCGTCATAGCTTTCCCTTACCTCAACCACCGCTGCTCCACCGAAGCCGCTAAGCGTCTTGGCCATCGCTGAATGGCGCTCGCCCATTTGCGCCAATTACAGCGCATAGCCCATCTCTCGCTGCACGGTCCGGGGAAAAGCCATAAAATCGGTCTTCGAGGCTCCTTGCCAGATGGGGGGTCTCGGCTCGTTAGCCTTCGGGGCCATGGCGGATGATGTGATATTTCACATACTTCGTCAAGCAAGGCAGGATCATCGGCATGTCCGGCCGCGCCGTCGTCCGCTACCGAAATCGACGCAAGGCTCCGTAGTGCCCGCGGCCGTGCAATACCATGCCCGCGTGCTGGTGATCCGGTTCTTCGGGACGCATGCCGAGTATGACAGGATCGATGCGGAGACGGTGTGATGGATGCAACCCTGATCTTGATTGATAGCGATGCGGAACTCGCCCGCGCCCGCGCACTCGTTGATCGGCTATGGGACTCGAACGATCCAGTCGATCAGGCGCGTCTGCAGGCGCAGGCGCGCCCGATCGCCGCCTATGAAGAGACCAAGTGGCCGCGGCGGGCGCCGAGCACAGCCGAGATGATACGCTACTTGATGGATCAGCATGGCCTTACGCGGGCCGACCTGGTGCCGATTCTAGGCACGCCGAGCCGCGTGAGTGAGGTCCTGCGGGGCAAGAAGGGGCTGAGCATGACGATGGTGCAGCGCCTGCGCGCTCGTTTCCGCGTGCCAGCCGAACTGCTCCTTCCACCCCCGAAGAGGCCGGGTCGCCGCTCGGCGAAACGCTCTGCGGCTTGACAGCGATCGTCGGTCCCTTCGGCATTACGCGACCCGAACGGCGTCCCGCTCGATGCTGTCCTTCATCAAGGGGTGAAGGGCATTCCGCGTCGTAATGGTGACCGGGACGCCCAAAGCTTGCGAAGTCTCCGCTTCGATTTGCATGAGGCGGAACATGTTGGGAATTTCACTTCCGGGTCGTAGTCGATAAAGAGGTCGAGATCGCTGTCGGGTCGCTGCGTCCCAACAGCTCGGGACCCGAAGATGAATAGCCCGGTCGCTCCGTTCTCGCGGCAGTTGCGCTCGAAAACCCGATATGAGGGTGCGAGCGTAGCCCGTCTCATGCAGGGCACTCGCTAAGGCCGCCGGAAGCGGTCGAGTCGTTACCGTCCCCGGGGTCAACTCGACGAGCTATAGATCGCGAACGTTGCCGGACAGTACGAATTGCGGCTCTAGAGCCAAGAACCGCGGGTGTTCGCAGTTTTATCCTGTCCGGAGCGCCACTGGACGCAACGGCACGCGACAACGACGTTCACTGTCCCATTGTGCGCCTTTATGCCCCGCGAGGCTTTCTCTTCGCCAGCTCTCTCCGATGGCCACCCAGCTTGAAATAGGGTAAATATTGCCCTATATCGTGCGTGACTGCGGTAGCATGGATGCCGGAGATCGCGAGGTTTGGCAGCTTCAAGCTCCTGATGTTCTTTCAGGACGAGAATCCTCCGCATGTGCACATAAAGGGCTCCGATTTCACCGCGAAGATGCGCATCTCAAACGGCGACTTATTGGCCGGTGATGCGCCTAACAGAGTCCTGAAACAGGCCCGTCGCTGGGTGGAGGAACGTCGGGCTGACTTGTTGGCGTTGTGGGACGAATTCCAGAGGTGACGAACATGAGCGACGACATCGCAAGAGTGACAAAGGTGCGTGCGACTGGCGATCGCGTTCTGCGTGTCCGTTTCGCCGGCGAGCGACGTGACCGCGAGCTCGACATGACCGGATTGATCGCCCGCAGCGTGCATTTCGCACCGCTGATGGATGACGCCAAGACCTTTGCCAAAGCTGAAATCGTCGAGGAGGGCCTTGGGGTATCCTGGCCCGTCCCGACGAAGTGGGGTCCCTTGGATATTTCGGCCACGACGTTGAGGCGGATTGCGGAAGAGCAGGAGCCGATGACGGGGGCGGATTTTGCAGAATGGCGGATTACATTGGGACTATCGTTGACAGAAGCGGCCAAGCTGCTTGGGGTCAGCCGGCGCACGATCATGGGCTATTTGAAGAAGGATGAGCTGCCGCCCGTCACGGCGATTGCCTGCCGAGCGCTGGCTCGCGACAAGCACGTCTTCGCAGCGCACTATGTGCCGGCACGGAAAATCACCCGACCCGCCGCATGATGCGTGACATTATTTCGCGCCGCTGCCGCCGCCCTAAACGACGCCGGGCGGACGGCGTGTTTTGCGGCGCCCATAGCTCGTACCCGCGATCAACCCAGTAGAGCCAATCGTCGCTCAATCCGTGGGATGCCCAGGGTGCCGGCAAGACCGAATGAGAAGGGCAGAACCTCGAGCTCAAGCCGCATTTTTCCGACTCGGCCGGATCAGCGCTTGTGCCGAGATGCCAAGGTGCTCGTGCGGACGCCGGATCATCGCCAGCGACACTCCGCGCGTCGATGGGGTCGAGCGGGTCCATTGGACAGTGCTCCGCCTCATAAGCATGACGTCAGGCGTCAAGAAAAAATGAGGGTCCGGGCGGTAATTCGGACCCTCAATACTTCGGCCCGCGCCAACGGCTCGAAGTCGATGGTCGAATACTCAGAGATTACTTGTAATAACCGACGCCGCAACCAAGGTCTCCGGCTTTGGTGACAAAGCTTGTCTTGGCAACAGGTGTCGTTTCACCGGGGCGCGGAAACATGTAGTTGACCTCGCTAACCTTCCCATCCTGCGCCGCCTTGTAGATCTCTTCGCCAAAGGCATTGCCGGTCGGGTCCTTCAACGTCCTCACATCTTTGCCGCGGACGGATTTAGGTCCGGCAACGGTAATACCATCCGCGACGTTAAAGCAGAAGGGATAGAGATCGCGGTCTTTGAAGGCCGGTTCTCCCGCGTCGAACATCGCGAGTGCCTTGGCTTTGTCGGCCTTTACGGCCGTGACGGCCCTTTCCAACATGGCTTTGGCTTCGGCGGCCGTGCCGGACTGTGCCTGGGCGAACGAAGCAGTCGAGAGCGTCATCGCAAGGGTCGCGACGGTCCCGATCAGGACATTGCGTAGCATGGATTTTCCTCCTGGTTTCCCCCTACCTATCGATCTTGGCGCGACGCGAAGCAAAAGTAAAATAAAACAATAGAGCCGGGGCCTCGATCCCATGTCCCGCATTGACGTGAAAATCGATCTCCTCTTGAAGCACGCCGGTGTGGACCATGACCCGTTCAGGGAACTGCCCCGCGATGTCGCTGACGCCTTGCAGCGCGGTCATACAATTCAAGCGATCAAACCGTACCGCGAGGCCAGTGGGCTCCGCTTGAAAGTCGCCAAGGATTTCATCGAGGACGCTCAGCGGCGGGCCGGCGAGGTCTCATCGATGCCGAGCAAGAGACTTGCCGTCGATGGCGTCGATGCATCGCGACCCGCATTACACGGGGGCCTGTTACTTTATCCAGCCGTGCTGCCGGACATCTGTGATTGTGACAACGCAAGTCAAGGAGGCGCCTCTTCCACAACTTGGCGCGAGCTTGCATCACGGCTCGCCCACCAGTACGAGCGCAACGACGCTTCGTGAGACGACTCGGCTGCATATTCGGCCAAGAGGCATCACGGCTCGGTGACCCCATTGCTCGCTGTCTGACGCTAACGAAACCCAGCGGTAGACCGTCATGATCAGGCTGGTTGCGGGGCTCGATCCCACTGTGATCTATGGGGATTGGTCTGCAGTCCCAGTTGACGGCCAACGGCCAATCGCAAAGCATTTGGCCGCAGCTGGTCACCGCTGATTCTCTTACTGTCGGCTTCGATTTATTTTCTGTGGGTCGTCATGCCAACTGAAACAAATAAGATCACAGGGGACATAAGCCAGTTTGGTGAGTGGTTAGAAGCAAAACTGGAAAGCGGCGACATCGACCGAGGCAAGCAATACAATAAAGGATTTTGCAGTGTGTGCCGCCGAACGCACCCCCGAGCCTGGTTTAGGCATCGAGGTCGGCCCGAAGCCTTCTACCTGTGCTGGGTGGATGAGCCCAAGGTCGTTGAAAGGACGAGCAGGGATTACGTGCAATATGCGGTTCTAAGCTATGCAGCGAAATACCCTCTGAGCCAGCCGGTCAAACGGAGGCCATGGTACAAAGCGTGGATGCCACGTCCTATCTCCATTCAAATCTTGGTGGGACCTCCCTGGATCACGGTGGATTAAAGGATCAGGGCGTGAGCCTGTGATTTTAGCGATCCGGGCACCGGCTACTGCGCGACTGCCCCGTTAATGGGGCTCATTGCGGGCTTATCCTCGCGGGCGCAGCGGCCGCCCCTATGGCATGGGCATGACGTCGGGTCGGGCTCGGCCGAGAGGCTTTATTCGGCGCGGCTTCGAGGCCGCGCTCCAGCTTATCGAATACGCCCTGGCATGAAGGCAACGTCAGCGTGACGGCGTGGTCACGCTTGCGAGCACGGCCTTCACCAAGATCGGGTTCGGATTGCGGACGATGCCGAGCCGAAGCTGTTTCAGCTTTTGCACCGGTCCTTCGACGTCTACAACGGTTCCCGGCCGGAAGCCGTACTTCTCGGCGATCAGCTTCTGGATCGGGGGCGACATGATGTGCTCGATGAAACGAACCGCTGCTTCCTTCTGCGCCGGATCAGTCGTCGTAACGAGGACAACCTGGTCGGCCTGAATGACGCGATCATTGTAGACGACGATCGCGCCGGGGATCTGCTTCTCGATCTCCGCAGTTCTCGACTCGTAGGTAAAGAAGAAGTCGCATTCGACCGGGTTCACAAAGCATTTTTGCGTCAATCGTCCCGTCGAGCCCTCCGTGTGGTCGACCTTCTCACGGAACAAATCGACGATCGATTTGACCTTCGGGTCGGACAGCTCGCGACCGGTCACGTTCGTTTGGCCGGCGGCGGAGTACGCGAGCGCTACCGCAACCACTTGGCAGCTTGCCGAGCGAACGCAATCGGTCGCGTGGCCCTTTACGGTTCCCCAGTTCGCAACCTCCGTGTTGCCCGGAGCGAGATCCGCCCAATTCTTGCCGGCCACGGCTACGAGATCGACGAACGTGAGCGCCTTTGGGTCCTTGTTGTAGAACTTTCCGAGAACTTCCGCCGCCTGTGGGTTGACGACGCCGATAACCATGGACGAGGCGTACATCGTCTGCTCATCGGCGTTCCACTTCGTCGAGCGCAGGGCGAGGATCGAGGCGTCAGGCGAGACGGACGAGCAGTTGAGCTTGCCGCTCTCCCACTGGCTCATGATGTCGCCGGAGCCGAGGAGTGCGCCCGAGCTGTCGCGGGCGAAAGTGATCGTGACCTTCTCATTGCCGCGGATCTTCTGGAAACCTGCGACGACGGCGGGATCGGCAACCAAGGCGTTCTTGTCCGATGCCCAGCACATGTTGATTGTAACCGGGTTCAGCGTAGCGATCCGTGCCGCGCTCTTGGCGGCGGTCAGCCAGGAGCTGAGGGTGTTTTTCAGGGTTTCGTCCCATGTTTCCTGGGCAAAAGCCGGCACCGAAATAGCCGCAAAGCATGCTGCCACCGCGGCATAGGCGAGTATCCTCTTCGTTCGCATCATCGGGCTTCTCCGTCGTTGGCGAAAGAACTTGCCGCAAGGCTGTCTCGCCTTGTCATGACAGACGTGTGACGGTTGTATCTCGATGACCGGTTCCGGTGCCCTCCGACCACAGCGGACGAATATTGCCCATCCTCATCGACCGTGCCGCGCCACGATAGAAGGCGGCGCGCCGGGGACCGGTCTTTATTACACACCGGGGCCGCCCGCGCATGTCCTCCTGACTTCCGTGGGCAGATCAACGCGGGCGGCCGACATTTCCGGCGCCCGCTCCAGAGCCGCAAAGCCTCGACGCGGTGCCTACAACCTGCGCCGCAGCATCGCCGCCGCTACGATCAAGGCCGTGCCACCCAGGCCGAGAGCAACCACGAATGTCCAACCCATCCCAAGTCGCCCCCCTCAAACACGAGCTGTGAAAGGGGTTCGATCCTGCCGGCACACGGCCGTTACGGCCGAGCGCGCCGACATGAGACCGGGCAACAGTCCACCGCCTGGCATGACCCATTGTCCAGCCATGAAGAAGCGCTGCAGACCCGGCAGAGTATTGCGCAAGGGCCGAAATCCGGTACCGGGCGTCTGGAGCCAGCCTTCCATGCTGCCCTTCCAATTGCCTGTATAGCGGATGACGCTGGCCGGCGACGATACGTCGGTCACCTCGATGGCCTGCCGGACATCGGGCACGATCTTCTCCAGGACGGCGACGACCGCTTCCGCGACGCGCTGTTTCTCCGCCTGATATTGCGCATGATCCTGCTTTTGTAGATGAGTCCAGAACGCGAAATTACGCGTCGGAAGAAAGCAGGTGACTGCTGTCTTTCCGGGCGGCGCGAATGTCGAATCGAAGTGAAAGATACGAAACGAGACCTGCTGCAGCCGGGTGTTGGGGTCCACTTGCAACGGCACGTCGAGGAGCCGTGTCAAATATCCGGCCTGCTGGGAGAGGTCGCGCGCTACACCGAGCGAGACTTGCAGATAGGATGGAAAGGTCTCCATATCGCGATAGATCTTGTCGGTGACCTCATCCCGATATTTGCCGTCAAGCAGATCATAGATGGTGGAATGCCCATCGGCCGCTGAGATCACCCAATCGGCACGGGCGGTCTTGCCGCCGACGATCTGCACCCCGACCGCTGCGTCGCGCTCAATCAGAATTTTTTCGACCCTGGCCCCACAACGCAGATCGGCGTCAAGGCCCTGGAGTTTTTTGACGATGAGCCGGATCAGAGCCTGCGAACCACCTATCGGATAGCCTGCATCGTTGCGGGAAAGCGCGGCAAGTGCAATGACGAGATTCAAGGCGGGAAAAAGGTGCCCAAGGCTACCTTCCTCGAACAGGCTTCTGAGCTGCTTTTGCACCAATCGCTTGGCGTAATCCTCACTGTTGAGGGATGACCATTTTCTCAGCAACGGCAGATAAGGCAAGGTGCGCAGAAATGCCAGCCAGCCGCCGACTAGACCGGCGTTTGGATCCGGCATTTCGAAACCTGCAAGCTTGCGCGCGGCCGCGACAAGGTGGCGAATTTCGGCTTCATCCTTTGGCGCCTTTGCGAGCAGCTCCGATTCCAAGCGATCGAGGTTCGTATAGATGCTCAAGCGTTCGCCATTTTCGTCCTCGACGCGGATGAATTCGTCCGGCACGACAAAAGTGAGCTTGTCGATTTCGCACACTTCGCGCCATAGAGCCCGCGCCGTCCGATTATCGGGGCTGGAGCCCGGCAAAGCGTGCAAGCAGGTCTCAAAAGTGTAGCCATCCCGGTGCCAGCTGGTAGCCAAGCCCCCCGCGGTTTCGTGCATTTCGAGGACCTCGACTTGGTAGCCGCATTTTCGCGCATAAACCGCAGCGCACAGACCCGCGATACCGGCTCCGATGATGACAATCTTGCGGTTGCTCTGTGTCATGCTTTTCGACTCCGACCATGGGACTCGAACGATCCAGCCGACTTGGCATGCGTCCAGCTGTGCGCGGTTCTTGTTTGGCAGTGGAGGTAAGTCATGGCAACCAGTCTCGATTTCTATTTCTTCTACGGCAGCATTCACTCCTATCTTTCGGTAATGCGAATCGGCGCACTCGCCTCCGCGGCGCGCGTTGAGGTGCGCTGGCAGCCATTCAATCTGCGCGAGATTTTGATCGAACAGAACAATACCGCATTCACGAAGAACGTCGCGAAGATGAACTATTTCTGGCACGACCTCGAACGGCGTGCTCGCCGCCACCACATCCCGTTTACCGGCCGGGCGCCATATCCAGCCGACCCCGATCTTCTCGCATTGCGGGTCGGCCTCATAGCGGCGCAAGAAAGCTGGTGCAACGACTACTCGCGCGCGACATTTAACGAATGGTTCATCGGGCAGCGCGCGCCCGGGATCGGTGATCACGTCGAGCGCGTTCTCGCCTCGCTCCATAAACCTTCCACGTCGATCATCGCCCGCGCGAACGGCGCGGCGGGCGAACGTCTGATGCGGGAGACGACGGATGCGGCCCGCAAGCTCGGTATTTTCGGCGCGCCGACTTTCGCAATCGGTCAAGAGCTTTTCTGGGGTGACGATCGATTGGAGGATGCACTCAACTTCGCGTCAACCTACTGAATCTAATCTGACATAGTCGGATCGGGCGTCGTCCCGTCACGCTCCGAGCAGCAACATCGCACCCGCCACGGTGCTCGCCACGCCAAGAACGAGGGCAATGGTGAGCCGCCCCGAACGAAGCAGGATTGCCGAAAAGGCCAAGGTCACGAGCGGATAGGTAGCGACGAGCGGCGACACCACCAGCACGGGCCCGCGCGCCAGCGCCGCGTACAACGCAAGAACGCCCAAGCCGTTGCAGGCGCCGACGCAACCGAACCATAGCCGGCCGACGCCTTGATTGGCGTTGGGACTCTGCCCTTTGCCGGCTGCGGCGACGCCGGTCACAACGAGGCTCGACGTCAGATAACCGATCAAAACCGCAGCGAAGGGATTGGGCCACAGCGTGAGGCCGAGCTTCGTAACCGGATGGGTCAGTCCGCGAATTACCGCGACCCCGATCGGCAACAGGATCGCCGCGAAATGCCAGCGCGTGCCGAGCCAATCGCGATCGATCGACAACGTGATCACGCCGATCACGATGAGGGCGAGACCGAGCGCCTGCAGCGGGCGTGGAATCTCGTCAAACAGGAATGCGGCAAACACGACCGCAAACAGCGGCGTCAAATTGCTGAGTGCTCCCGAAATGCTCGGCCCCATGCGCCGATTGGCTTCGAACGTCAGCAAGGTGACGGTCGCGGGAAACAGCAACCCTACGAGGACGAAGATCAGGGCGCCGCGCGGGTCCCATCCGCCCCAATCGATCACGAATGGGGCAACCGCCGACAGCAAGGCCGCCGCCGTCGGGATGCTGACCGATGCCCCGCGCCGCGGCGGCAGGTGGCGCAGGCCGAATTGCGTAAGCACCAGCCCGAGACCGAACAAAAATGACGCGCACAGGGCCAGCAGTTGCGGGTTGTCGATTAGCAAGGCGGAGCCTCCGACGGCGGAGGCCGAAGTCTAGCCTCGCACGCGATCGGCGACAGCGATCGAGGCGCCCTCGCGTCCGCGGCCGGCGCCGGTGCGGCCCCGCGACGACCGATAAACCAGGGCGAGGCGGGCGAGCCAACCCAAGAAATAGCCGGCGCTCGCTCCCGACACCGCGATGTCCCACCATGCGATATCGGCGCGCCACATGGGCGCGATGGCGGCTGCTGCCGCGAGCGCATATTTGGCGGAGAAGATCACGAGATTGCGGATCAGGGGCACCGCGCTGCCGGGCAGCGACACGCGTTGCCGCGTCCGATCGAACCGAACGTCGTCAAGCCGGGTCGTGGTCCACGCAACGGCGGCGCCGAGTGCGGCGGCGGCGAGCCAATCGACGATCAGGGTCGGCGGCGCCGCTTGCAGCGCCACCGAAGCGATGCCCCAGGCGATGAAGACAGCGGGCGTAAGCAAGAGTCTCCAGAGTGAAATGACGCGGCTTCGCAACGCTTGAACGCCCAGCGTGAGCAGAACCGACAAGACGACGAACGCCCAAAGCGGCGTATTCTGCACGATCGCGAAGACTGTGCTCATGGTCAACCTCCTCTCGGCTCGGGTATCCTGCCAGCGGCCGCAATAGACGGGCGGACGGTTCTCTCGCACGGCTCGCAGGCGCTCCTGACGGCTTGGCTCGACGAGCGCGGCACGCGATGCCGCCGCCTTCGCTTCCGTCACCAAGCCGCGCTATTGATAAAACTCCGGGGCGTGGCGACGCGCGTCGCTCGACGGCTTATCGTGGTTGATCCAGAGCTGCGCGTATTTTTCCACGAGCACACGCGCGATCTTCTCCATCGACGCCGCCGATTGGGCCTTGTCGTAGTTGAAGCCGGGGATGCGGCGATTGTCCCAGTTCGATTGGAAATGAACGACATCGCCCGACAGCACGACATCGCCGGTTTTCTCGAGATGCACGAGCAGAGACTGATGCCCCGGCGTATGGCCCGGTGTCGCCAAGATGGTGAGACTGCCGTCGCCGAACAGATCCTTGTCGCCCTCGATCGGCTGCGTCTTGTGCTCGGGGCTGAAGGACTTCAGCGGCAGCTTGAGAGCATATTCGAGCTCGGCCTTCTGAATGACCAGGGTGGCGCCGGGGAATTCCTCGACATTGCCGACATGGTCGGGATGGACGTGCGAGACGGCGACATAGCGCACCTGCGCGGGCGTGACGCCGAGAGCGGCGAGCGCCGCCACCAAGGCCTGCGCGCGGTGCCAGGTCTGGCCGGTCGCCTGGACGGTTTGCCCACCCGGGAGCGCCGTAAGTCTGTCGGTGATTCCGGTGTCCCACAGCAGATAGCCCTCGCTGCTGTGATGAATAAGATAGCAATTGTTCGAGAAATCGATCGGCACGCCGGCATTGACGGCGGGCGACCAAAGCGACTGATCGGCCGCATGCGCCCAGCCGCAATCGATCACATAGAGCCGGTCGACTTGGCCGGCCGCCGCTCCGCCCGTAGTGGCGAGCGCCAGCGCGGCGGCGGTCAACAGGGCCCTCATCGTTGCAGCCGCCGGCAACCACCGGCGGACTATTCGTGCCAATTCGCCTGCATCGCCCTGGTTCATATGGTCCTCCCGATCCTCGCAGCGCTTGCCGCGATCTGAGAAAAATATATTGACTTCTATTTTTATAGTCAATATATTTTTGCACACTTTGTCGCGCGCTGCGAGAATGCCGATCGTCGCAAATGGCCTCGCTTGTACGCGGCTCCCGCTGCTCTTATTCCGGTTAATGAGATGTCGACAGTCTACGATCCCAGGTGCCCCGTTGCCCGAACGCTCGAGATCATAGGCGAGCGATGGACCATCCTCATTCTCCGCGACCTGATCATCGAGGGGCCGCGCAAGTTCCAGGACCTGCTGACGTCGTTGTCTGGCATCAGCCCCAATACGCTTTCGGCTCGGCTAAAGACGCTGGAGGACAACGGGATCATCATGCGGCGATTCTACGAGGATCATCCGCCTCGAGCCGAGTACTTGCTTACTGACAAGGGACAGGATCTACGGCCCGTGCTCCGAACGCTGAGGGATTGGGGCCAACGGCACACGACATTGCGGAAGTCCGGTCAATAACCACGCGCCCTTCTCGAAGTCGACGGCCACGACCAGCCGCCCGTCATCCGCGCTCCACCACGCCGAGCTCCTGCAAAATCTCGCCGATCCGTTTGCCCATGAAGCGGCTGCGCTGGTGCTCGCTCGTCATGAACGAGCGCGGGAGCATCCGGTCGGTGAACAGGACGCCTTGCAGGTGATCGTATTCGTGCTGGGCGATGCGCGCGGGCCAGCCGCGCAGGCCCAGGGTCTGCGGATTGCCGTGGCGGTCGAGGCCGGAGATTTCCACCTCGCGGCTGCGCGTGACCAGCGCGGTGTAGCCGTCGATGCTGAGGCAGCCTTCGAAGAAGGTGGTCCGTCCGTCGCCGACGACCCGGAGCGTCGGATTCAGGAAAACCGTCAACGCAAATGGAAAGCGCTCCTTCTCGGCGCGCTCCTCCGGACTCAAACCAAGGACTCGTTCGGTCTCCTCAAAGACGAAGACTTGCAGCGAGACGCCGATCTGCGGCGCGGCGAGGCCGACGCCGTTCGCCTCGCGCATGGTCGAGACCATGGTCTCGACCAGCTCGTTGAGCTCGCCTGACTGAAGAAGCTCGGGCCCGACCGGGGCGGCCTTCACGCGCAGAACCGGGTCGCCCGCCTGGCTGATCGAGGGATTGTTCACGACGAGCCGGCGGACGCGCGGCTGAACATGCGCAATGGCGCGATCTTCACCTCCCCCCTGGTGGGGGAGGTCGACTCGCCGCGCAGCGGCGAGGCGGGGGGGGGGGTGTCTTCGCCAAAACATCGCGTGCCGCGGCCTGTGACTTCAGAGCTA
>JBKQHQ010000149.1:0-17060 GCA_052148715.1 Xanthobacteraceae bacterium
GAGGGGGCTTCTTCGCAATAATATCTTTTTGTTTGGTCGCTTCAGTTCGATACCCCTCAAACTGCACGCTGAGCAAGCGAAGGTCATGCGAAGAGACCCCCTCTCCCGGCGCGCGTCGCGCGCCGACCTCCCCCTCAAGGGGGGAGGTGAAGATCATGCGGCGGTCCGTGTGCGATTGCTCTGCGATGGGTTTCGCAAAGCGCTCACCAGATCCTACATTCCGCGACGAGATCACTCGGCCATCTCGATATTCACCTCGCGGGTGATATTCTTCCAGTGATCGATCTCGCCGGCAAGCCAGGTCTTGGCGTCGTCGAGGGACTGGTTGGGAACGAGGTTGAAATTCTGCTTGTTGAAGGCTTCGATCACCGAAGGCGTCTGCATGGCCTGCGCCGTGTTCTTGAAGATGACCTCGAGCACCTCCTTCGGCGTTCCGGCCAACGCGAACATTCCTTGCCAGGCGGTCGTGCCGATACCCGGATAACCGAGCTCCTGCATGGTCGGCAGGTCGGGATAGTCGGGTAGCCGCGCGTAATTGACCAGCGCGATCGGCGCCAATTGCCCGGCCTTGACCATGGCCGCGGTGCTGGCGACGTTCACGAACGCCGCTTGCGTGTCGCCGCTCACCATGTCGTTGATGACCCCGGCGGCGCCCGCCTTGTTGTGGATGGGGACCATATCGAGATCGCCGGCGCGCTTGGCGAACAGCGCCATGTCGTAGTGCGGATAGCTGCCGACCCCGACCGTGCCGTAGCGGACCTTGCCGGGATTTTGTTTGGCGTAGTCGATGAAGTCGGCGACCGTCCGCGGCGGAAAGTTTTTGGTGGTCGCCATAAAGAATTCAGGAACATCGACGACGTTGGTCACCGGCACGACGGCCTGCTCGTAATTGACCGACAGCTTCTTGGCAAAGAGGATCGGCGTGATCGCGTTGGTCGAGACGTTGCCGATCATCAGCGTGTAGCCGTCGGGCTTGGCGTGCGCCAACGCCTCGATGGCAATGATGCCGAAGGCACCCGGCTTGTTCTCGACCACGAAGGATTGGCCGAGCGTCAAGCGCAGCTGCTCGGCGAGCACGCGCGCGACGATGTCGGTCGCGCCGCCCGGCGCGTAGGGCACGATGATCTTGACCGGCTTGCTCGGGTATTTGCTTTGCGCGCCGGCGTGGGGGATGACAAGCGCGAGGCACCCGAGCGTCAACAGAGTGAACAGCAGACGCTTCACGAGCTTCTCCCGTTGCGCCGATGTCGCGGGTCAGCGGCTGCCCGGCGCCGGCGGCGATTTCATCGGGTATGGTTCAAGCCGCCTTGATTCCGTGCAGGCTGTGCGTCGAATCCTTCACCGTGAAGAATACGACGTCGGCCTCGGGCGTGGCCTTGCCGGAATGCATGGTGTCGGCGGGGACGTAGACGATCGAGCCGGGCTTGGCGACGATCTGCTGCTCGCCGACCTTCCCCTGGAACGTCCCCTCGAGGATATAGATCCATTGCTCGTTCGGATGCGAATGCGCCTCGGCGCCGGTGCCGGCCGGCATGCGCATCAAGGCGACGATCATGCGGTCGCCCTCGACGCAGGAGCCGTTGGCGGTCGAATAATCAGGACCGCCGAGGATATGGTTCACGCTCGCGAGCTCGAACAGATACTGCCCGGGGCCGGCGCGGGTGGCACCGGGAGTACGGGCAATGACGGGTTGGCTGGGCATGGCGTCTCCGCGAGCATGGTTGCGTAGACGATGTTAGTGGAGGCCTTTTGTCGGCGCCAGGGCGATAGAGGAAGGGCAAGCGGGAGAATAATATGGCTTGTGCGGCGCTTGCCGATTGGGCCATTGTCCGCCGCCGCAGGGGCGGATTCTGAAAGGGGGGAGTCTTCTGGTGACGTTGCGCCGTACCGTGTGCCACATTTCTGCCTTTTTGGCCGCCGCGGTCGCGCTTGGCGGCTGCATGTTTGCGGACAGCGAGCCGCCGCCGAGCGAGCCCAGCTTTTACCGCAGCTTGGCCACGGCGGATGCGCAGCTCGATGCCGCCGCCGCCCAGTCGATGATTTCCGGCTACCGGCAGAACAACGGCCTCGACGTGGTGACGCTCGACCCGCAGCTCATGCGGTTGGCCGAGGAGCAGTCGCGTGCCATGGCGGCCCGCGACAAGCTCGACCACAGTGTGACGCGGCCGTTTCCGGACCGACTGCACGCGGGCGGCTACAAGGCGAAGGTCGCGGTCGAGAACATATCGGCCGGGTATCACACCATGGCTGAGGCGTTCTCGGGCTGGCGCGATTCCCCGCCCCATCGCGCCAATATGCTCAACAAAGGCGTGACCCGGATGGGCATCGCCGCCACCTACGCGCCCGGCAGCAAATACAAGGTTTTCTGGGCGCTGATCCTCGCCACGCCCGACGACAGGCGCGGGTGATGGGCGGCGTGCCGTTGGTTGCTTGGCTTCTTTAAGCTTAACCACAGCCGGCTTCCCGCGGGATCGAGCCGCGGATAAGATCGGCGCCGATGCAGGCCGATCGAGCTCTTCCCGACGCCGATGATTACGACGATCTGTGCCGGCGCTTTCGCTGGCGGATTCCTGAGCGCTACAACATCGGCGTCGATGTCTGCGATCGCTGGGCGCAGGCGGATGCGCGGCGGCTCGCGATCTTGCACGCGCGCTCCGACGGCACCTGTGACGAGATAAGCTACGGCTGGCTACGGGACACCTCAAACCGGCTCGCTAATGTCCTGCGTGCGCATGGGGTTGGGCGCGGCGATCGCGTCGCCATCCTGCTGCCGCAGGCGCCGGAGGTCGCGGCGGCGCACATTGCGACCTATAAGCTCGCCGCGATCGCGCTGCCGCTCGCGGTCCTGTTCGGCGTCGATGCGCTTGGCTATCGGCTAAAAAATTCCGGCGCCAAGGCGCTGGTGACGAACGCCCATGGCGCGGCGAAGCTTAAAAGCCTGCGCGGCGAGACGCCGGTCGAGTTGATCCTCTCGATCGACGGAGCGGCCGACGGCGCGCTCGACTTTCAGGCGGAGCTCGCTCGCGCCAGCCCCGGCTTCACGCCGGAGATCACGACGGCCGACGATCCGGCGATGATGGTCTACACGTCGGGCACGACCGGGCAGCCGAAAGGCGCGCTGCACGGCCATCGCGTGCTGCTCGGCCATTTGCCGGGCATCGAGACCCATCACGAGTTTTTGCCGCAGCCGGGCGATCGGCTCTGGACGCCGGCCGATTGGGCCTGGGCCGGCGGGCTGCTCAATGTTTTGCTGCCAGGCCTGCATTACGGCGTGCCGGTCGTGGCGCGCAGCTTTGAGAAATTCGATCCCGAGGCAGCTTTCGCCCTGGTGGCGCGGACCGGCGTGCGCAACGCCTTCATCCCGCCGACCGCGCTAAGGATGCTCCGCTCGGCGCCGCATGCGCGCAGACAGAGCGACGTTCGCCTGCGCACCGTCGGCTCGGGCGGCGAAGCGCTCGGCGCCGAGACTCTTGAATGGGGCAGGGCGGCGCTCGGTCTCGTCATTAATGAGTTCTATGGCCAGACCGAATGCAATCTGGTCCTGTCCTCCTGCGCCAAGCTCGGCGTGTCGCGACCGGGCGCGATCGGCAAGCCGGTCGCCGGGCACGCGGTCGCGGTGATCCGCGCCGACGGTGCGCCAGCGGCGCCCGGCGAGCTTGGTCAGATCGCGATCAAGCGGCCCGATCCGGTGATGTTCCTGGAATATTGGGGGGCGGGCGACGCGACGCGCGAAAAATTCGTCGGCGACTGGATGACGACCGGCGATCAGGGAATGGTCGATGACGACGGCTACGTGACATTCGTCGGTCGCGACGACGATGTGATCACGTCGGCCGGCTATCGCATCGGGCCCGTCGAGATCGAGGACTGCCTGATCCGCCACCCGGCGGTCGCGCTCGCGGCGGTGGTCGGCAAGCCCGATCCGGTGCGCACCGAGATCGTGAAGGCATTCGTCGTCCTCAAACCCGGGCAAACGCCTTCCGAGGCGCTCGCGGCCGAGATCCAGGCATTCGTCCGCACGCGCCTCTCGGCGCACGCCTATCCGCGCGAGGTCGAGTTCATCGCCTCGCTGCCGATGACCACGACCGGCAAGGTGATCCGGCGCGAGCTGCGGCGAAAGGGGTGATTGAGCGTTCAAGCACTCGCAAGCAGTTTCTCAAAACCCGAATGGTTTCTTACTCCACGCATTCCAATTAATTAGGCCGTGGTCTTTCACCACTTCACATCCGTCCGGGAAAACACGGTCACAGAATAGGATCACGTTCGCGCAATTCCATCGCGCGTTTGGAACGATCAACCCATCGAATCCAGTGAAGATGGCTGCTTCGGCAATTTCTTGCGTACGCGGGCACTCTTGTCCCCGATCGGCGTACGACAACAAGCCGTAGCGTGATGTGTCGACGCCCAGCCGTGCGACGGCGTCAAGATCGACAAGCTGAAGGGCATTGTCCATCGCAACGCGCAATTCGAATAAGCGATAGTTGACGCGAGACGGAATGACCGGTTGCCCGCGACTGAGGTGGAAGTACATCTCAGCGGTTGCGCCGTCCCCAGTACGGGACGTGTAAAGCACATCGAATGTCCCGTCGTCCCATCGGCCTCCCACGGCGCAGCACGCCAGCACGTCGCGGCCGTCCCGCACCACACGCCAAATCGACCCGTCGAAAGAAACAGGCGAGATGCTTTCTAAGGCGTCAATTAGCGCGCTGTCTCGGATGCGGTGCGGACCCGCCATGGTCTACCGATAAACCTCTGACTACAGATACGCCTCCGCATCGAGACGATCGAGGATATTCAACACACGCACGGAATCGCCCCGATTGATCAAGTCGATAGCACGCTCGCCCTCAAGCTGCGGATGACGCGCATATAGCCATATGCGGATTTCATCAGCCGAATAATATTCCTGGAGTCGCCCAACCACATAATGCAAGTCCGACAAAATCAGCTGCATACGCGGGCGCGGCTTTAGCGCGCCATTTGCCCAGCGCGATACCGTGGCCTTGGAGACCTGTGCAATATTGGCTATGTCGGTGCCTTTCAGCCCACCGATTTTCTCAAGCTCGGCAATGTATCTTGCGACCGTCCCTTGCATGACCGTCATGCTCTACCTGAATTCCCGACGCTCGCTGGGGTCCCGTCGTTCAACAATTGGCAGCGCACGCTCCATATCATTTTCTCTTGTTCGTGAAGATGTTCCAGTGTTGCGCGGAGCTTCTCCATGCGGTGGCTATAGTCGAGCAATCGTTTGCTCAGATTATCGTCGCCGGTCTTTAGTTCCTTTATCTGGCAAGCGAGGCGGTCTGTGTCGCCGAGGCGAATGAAAATGACCCACGGGCTCGGCCGGCGCCTTGATGCCGGGCATTGGCAGTACTTGAGCTACCACGGCCTGTCCCCAAAGGTGCGTTAGCGTTTCATAATATGCCCTACATGGAACCAATACGTCAATGCCAATGCAACTATAAGTTAATATATAAATTATGAACTCCGTCAGCGTGTGCCTCACCGAAAGAGTGGGAACTGATCACGTGGCGCCCGCTCTTGGAGCCGCCGCCTAAGGTCATATGCGATGGCCCTCCTTTTAGAGGGAGGAACAAGCTAAATGGCTCCGCCCGTCAGCCACCCCGCAGCCGGTTGCGCAGCCCTTTGGCGGCACGGATAGCGCGGCGGCGCATCCCCTCGAGCCGGCGGACGAAGGCGAAGGTGAGCCGCGAGCCGCCGACAGCGATGAGGCGGTCGGAAAGCGCCAGGCGCTCGCGCCAGAGGTGATCGATCATCGGATGGTCGGGCGTGGCGCAGGAATCCGCGCAGGCCACGGCGGGATCGGCGACGAGGGCGTCGGTGACATCGGCGGCGAGCAGCACGCCGGGTGAGAAGCGTGCGAGCGTCTCGTCATAGGCGATCTTCCAGAACCAGGCGCGGTCACCACTTCGCAGGATGATCGCGGCGGCAACGGCTCGGTCGCCGACCATGAGCCGGTGAACGGCCGCCTTGCCCTCGGCGGCGAGCCCCATCACCGCGCGCGTCAGGAAGGCGCGAATAGCTTCGTCACCGATGGCGGCAGTGCCGGCGCGGCCCTTCCATCCGCCGGCCTCAAGCGTGAGGAAATTGACCAGCGCATCGCCGATCGCCGCGGAGTCGGACGTTGTGGACAGCGGCGCCTGCGCGGTCTCTTCGAGCCGCCGCGACTGCCGGCGAAATTCCTTGCGCTTTTTGCCGGGTAGCGCCCGCTCGAGATAGTTTTGATGCGGGCGATCGGTTGCCCCTTCCCCTGAGAGCGGGGCGAGCAGCGCTCGTTGATGGTGATCGAAGGCCTTGCTGCAGAACTCGCCGCGCGCCAGCGCGGCCTCAAGCGCCGCCGCGAACGCCCCTTGATCCGGCACCAGCGGCAGGAGAACGGTCGGCGGGAGCGCGGGATCACGCGCCACGTGATTGAGCCAGGCGCCGATCACGGGTTGCGCGAGATCGCGGTCGACCAGTGGCGTTCCCAGCGGCGCGAACGGATGCGTCCAGCCGACGAGGACGCGAAGCGGCAAGCCATAGCGCGCAGCGATACGCGCGGGGAACAAGCCAACCAGGGCGGGCGCATTGGAGCCTGCCCAGACGAGCCCGCACCGGACATCGGCCCCGAGCGCCGGCGCGGCGGCGAGCGCGAAGGCCGGCTCGTAGAACACGTTCGGCTCGAGCGCGCGCGCGACGAGGCGGCGCCAATCGTCGACGATGTCCGTGAGGCTCGCGAGCGGCCGCCATTCGATCCGCAGCAGCGTATCAGCGGGGGCGTGCACGGCGGTATCAGCTCCCCGCGCGGGGACCAAAAACGAACATGTGGATGCCGAGCCTGCGTTTGGTCACGAAGAACAGCAGGATCGACTCGACGACGAGCGCGCTCGAGGTAGCGATCGCGGCACCGACGCCGCCGAAACGCGGGATCAGGACAAAGCACAGGACGATATTGAGCCCGAAGGCGCCGGCATAGACTTTTGCGCAGGCGTGCTGCTCGCCGAGCATGTTGAGCAGCCGCTCCACCGGACCGACCGCGGCGCGCGCGAGCAGGCCGATCGCGAGCAGAAACATCAGGTCATAGCCGTCGCTGAAACCCTTCCCGAACAGCCACAGCATCGGGCGACCGAGCGCGAGGATCAACACCGTTGCGGCGAGCGAAGGCCAGAAAGTCCAACGCACCGATTGGGTTGCGAAGGCGGCCAGGCGCTCGCGCTCGCCGGCGACGTGATAGGCGGCGAATTTGTGGGCGGTCGTGGTCGCCACCGAGAAATAGATGAAGGCGACGAGCGCCAAGGTCTTGGCGGCCGCGTAATATACGCCGATTTCATCCGGCGAGCGGAACTGCTGCAGCACCAGCACGTCCGTATAGGTGAGCAGCAGATAGAAGCTCTCCACGATCACGATCGGCAGCGATGTCGAGAACCAGGTCTTTAGGTCGTAAAGCTTCGGTCCGTACGAGACGACCGCCGCCAGGCGACGATTGAGGATCGCCGATTGTCCGTAGACCGTGATCACGATCGCCAGAAAGCTGGCGACCATGGCGGCGTCGGCATTCATCGGAAAGCCGGCGATATAGGCCGCGAGCATCAACCCCAGCAGCGCCAGCTGCCGCAGGATGTAGGCCGGCAATTGACTGAGCTGCACCCAGTCGTAGGCCCGCGCGACGCATTCCTGAATGTGGCTCAGCGCATAGAGCGGCAGCGTGATGCAGGCGAGATAGAGCGGCCACGCAAAGTACGGGTCGATCCATGGCTCGAGCAGCCTGACCGCGAGCACGCCGAGCAGCATCACGGCGCTTGCGGTTGTCAGCACGATCCAGCGGCTGGCGGACAGGAACCCGCGCAGGAGCGGTTGGGCGTCGTGCTCGGTATATTCCGGAATGAAGCGCTGCGCCGAGGTGGCAATGCCGAAATCGACGAGGCTGCCGATCAGCAGCACCCACGTCCATACGTATACGTAAATACCGTACTGGAAGCTGCCCATCCAGCGCGCGAGCAACACCTGCGACAGGAAGGCGAGGCCGGCGCTGCCGACGCGGATCAGGAAGACCGTGCTGGCCAGGCGCTGGGCGACTGAATTATCGCTGCCGTCCGCGAACCAGGCCTTCAGCCGGGCAACGCCGCCGAATAAGATCGGCGAGCGGCCCGTATGCTCGGTCCCGGTCACGGCCACGCCATTCTCCCCGATCTGGCCAATCGTACTGCCCCCACCCCATACCGGAAGGGCTAGCAAGGAAGCGTTAAGATTCAGTTGGGTGCGATGCGGTCGTCGTGCCAGGCGGGTCAACGCGCGGCGCGCCGGCGCTCGGGCCGGCGGTCCGCACGTGACGGCGGCTCGGCCGCGCGAGCCTGCTGCGCGGATAGATAGGCGAGCCAATTTTGATAAAGGCGCACGGCCGACGGACGCCATCCGTTGTTCAACGTAGCTTCCACGGCGCTCGTGGGAAAATCCGCCAGCATCGCCTCACTGCGGCGCACGAGCGCCTGCGCGCGGAAGTGGGTCAGCACGGCCGTTGCCGCAGCATCGAAGTAGCTCTGCGGCATTGCCGGGTAGCTCTCACGTTCCCCGCGCAGGAACCGTCCGATATCGCGGCGATATTCCCGCAACAGCGTATCGGTCTCATATTCAGGATGACCTTGGAACAGCACGAACAGGCTCTTGCGCTGCTTCACGAAGGCGTCGACGCCCGCATCCGGCGATCGGGTAAGGACCGTATATCCCGCCGCATCGAGCGCGCTCTCAGGTAATCCGTTGTAGCGCGAGTGGGGCACCCGCAAGCGCATCGGCGCGTCCTTGGTCAGCGGATGATCCGCCGCCTTGGCGCAGTCGAGCACGCCCGAGCATTTTTCGTGCAGCGCCTGACGATCGATGCCGTCAATGTGCGCAACCGCGGCATGCGCGGCCAGGCACGACCATATGCTCGATCGCGTGCTCTCCTCGGCCCAGTCCATGATCCGTGTGAGAGCCGGCCAATAGGGCTCGTCCGCCAAGGCCAGCGCGCGCGGCTCGGTGCCGGTCACGATCACGGCGTCGAGACTGCGGTCCCACAGCGCATCGATATCGGCATATCTGTTGGCCAACCAGGAGCGGCCCCAATCGGTTCGCGGGACTTGCGGCAACGCGTAGAACGTCAGCCGCACCGGCAGGGGCCCCGCCGCTTCGTCGAGCAGCGAGATGAACTGACGTTCGGTGGACTCGAGCGCCGCGTCTGGCATGTTGTTGATGAGCGCGACCTCGATGCAGCCCGCATTCACTCCGCCGGGGCCGACCATACCGTCGTCACGCCGGGCACCATCCAGCAACAGGGGCATCGCGGTCCTCCGCGGGCTCGGGCTACACCGCGGCCAAGACTTCGCGGTGATCGGATTTGGTGGCTTTGAGCGCCTGGTCGAGATCGGCGACGATGTCGTCGATGTGCTCGATGCCGATGCTGAGCCGGATCGTCTCCGGTCCGACGCCGGCCTTGCGCTGCTCCTCGGCCGACATCTGCCGGTGCGTCGTCGAGGCCGGATGACAGGCCAGCGACTTCGCGTCGCCCATGTTCACGAGCCGGGTCACGAGCTTCAGCGCGTCGTAGAATTTCTGTCCGGCCTCGAAGCCGCCTTTGACTCCGAAGGTCAGCAGCGAGCAAGCCCGGCCGCGCAGATATTTTTGCGCCAGCATGTGATACGGGCTGTCGGGAAAGCCCGCATAGTTGACCCATTTTACCCGCGGGTGATAACGCAAGAATTCCGCCACGCGCCGCGCATTCTCGACGTGACGCTCGACGCGCAGCGCCACCGTCTCGATGCCTTGCAGCAGCAGGAAGGCGCTCAGCGGCGCGAGGACCGCGCCAGTCGTGCGCTGGTAGACGCTGCGGCAGCGCGCGATATAAGCGGCCGCGCCGAAATGCTCGGTGTAGACGAGCCCGTGATAGGATTTGTCCGGCTCGTTGAACATCGGAAAGCGGCGGGCGTGCTCGCGCCAAGGAAACTTGCCGCTGTCGACGATGATGCCGCCGAGCGTCGTGCCGTGCCCGCCCATGAATTTGGTCAGCGAGTGCACGACGATGTCGGCCCCGTACTCGATCGGCCGCAGCAGGATCGGCGTGGCGACCGTGTTGTCGACGATCAAAGGCACGCCGTGCTTATGCGCCACCGCGGCCAGCGCCTCGATGTCGCAAATATTTCCGGCCGGATTGCCGACGCTTTCGCAGAATACGGCCCGGGTCTTGTCGTCGATCAGCGCCTCGATGGCATCGGCCTTGTCGGTGTCGGCAAAGCGCACGCCGATGCCCTGGCTCGGCAGGACATGCGCAAACAAAGTGTGCGTCGTGCCATAGAGCTGCGGCACCGAGACGATGTTGCTGCCGAGCTCGGCGACGTTGAGCACCGAATAATTGAGCGCCGCCTGACCAGTGCTCACGCTCAAGGACTCGACGCCGCCTTCGAGCGCGGTGACGCGCCGTTCCAGCACCGCATTGGTGGGGTTGCTGATGCGGCTGTAACGAAACCCCTCGACCTCGAGATTGAACAGCGCGGCGCCGTGCTCGGCGCTGTCGAACGCATAGGCGACGGTTTGATAGATGGGAACCGCGACCGATTTGGTGGTCGGATCGATCTCGTAACCGCTGTGGATCGCGATCGTCTCGCTGCGCAAATTCGCTCGGGTCTCGGTCGGGGAATCCGTCTGCGGCGACCGTTCGGAAGGGGCGGACCAGGCATATGTCATTTGCGGCTCACCTTTTGGCGGTCTTGCCTTTCCACCCTTTAGCCCCGCGTTTTGTGTAGCGGGCGCCGCAACACGGTTCAACGGATGCGTCGGAAATGGTCGGCAATAACCTTAACTTTTAGGACAGACTATGCATTGTACGATGCAATCATCGACGGGAATTTGTTGAAATCTGATCCAGGCGACATTAGTGAATGTCATGGTTGTTGAATGGCGAACGGAGGCGCGTGAACATGGTTAAGGACCGTTCATATGTCACATTGTGCCGTCCGCGGTGGAGCAGTGAGCCATGAACGTCGCCGGCGCTATAGGCACGCCGCCCCCGGGTCGCGCCGCGTCAAAGTCGCGCGGATGGCTGCGGGCGCTGGAGCTGACCGGTCCGATCGCCGGCCAGCCCGAGCGGATCTTTCCGAATGTGATCGAGGAGCTTGCGCAACGCTTCGGCGATGCGCCGGCGCTGCTGTCGGAGCACGAAAGTCTGACGCATCGCGGCCTCGCTCGGCGCGCCAACCAATATGCGCACTGGGCGCGTGCGCAAGGCATTCGCAAGGGCGACGTGGTCTGTCTGCTGATGCCCAACCGGCCGCAATACATGGCGGTCTGGATCGGCGTCACCGCGGCCGGCGGCGTTGTCGCGCTGCTCAATACGCATCTGACCGGCGCCGCGCTCGCCCATTGCATCGACCTCGTGGCGCCGGAGCACATCATAGCCGCCGCCGATCTCTTTGACGCCCTGGAGAGCGCGCGGCCGCATCTTGCGACGCGCGGGCGTATCTGGTCGAGCGGAGCGAACGCGCAGGGTCTGCCGCGGATCGATCTTGAGATCGATCGTTACTCGGACACGGTTCTGGCGCAGGCGGAGCGCGCTCACCTGACGATCGAGGATCCGGCGCTCTATATCTACACGTCCGGGACGACCGGCCTGCCGAAGGCCGCCGTGGTCAGCCACTATCGGCTGATGATGTGGAGCCACTGGTTCGCCGGCATGATGGAGACGCGGCCGGAGGATCGGATGTACAATTGCCTGCCGATGTACCACAGCGTCGGCGGCACGGTCGCGATCGGCGCGGTGCTGGTCAACGGCGGCTCGGTGGTGCTGCGGGAAAAATTCTCGGCGCGTCAATTCTGGGACGATGTCGTTTCTTTCGACTGCACGCTTTTTCAGTATATCGGCGAGCTCTGCCGCTATCTGCTGCAGAGCGCGCCGCACCCGCGCGAGACCGCCCATCGCCTGCGGCTGGCCTGCGGCAACGGGCTGCGCCCCGACATCTGGGAGGCGTTCAAGCAACGGTTCAAGATTCCGCAGATTCTGGAATTCTACGCGGCGACCGAGGGCAACTTTTCGCTGTTCAATCTTGAAGGCAAGCCGGGGGCGATCGGCCGCATTCCGTCCTTTCTCGCCCACCGCTTCCCCGCTGTGCTGGTGAAGTTCGACGTTGAGCGCGGCGAGCCGGTCCGCGGCGCTGACGGTTTTTGCCAGCGCTGCGCGCCGGACGAGGTCGGCGAAGCCATCGGCAAGCTCGCCGACGCGCAATCGAGCCTGGGCGGCCGCTTCGAAGGCTATACGAAAGAGCAGGATTCGCAGCGCAAGATCCTGCGCGACGTGTTCGCGCCGGGAGACGCCTGGTACCGCACCGGCGACCTGATGCGGAAGGATGCACAGGGCTTCTTCTATTTCGTCGACCGCGTCGGCGACACGTTTCGCTGGAAGGGCGAGAACGTATCGACCTGTGAAGTGGCCGAAGCGATCTCGGCCTTTCCGGGAGTCGCGCAGGCCAATGTCTATGGCGTCGCCATCCCGGGAACCGATGGCCGTGCCGGCATGGCCGCCCTCGCGACCGAGCAGGATATCGATCTCGCGGCGCTGCGAAATCACCTCGTCGACCGTCTACCCGCCTATGCGCGCCCCGTATTCCTGCGCCTGCGCCGCGAGCTCGCGGTAACCACCACATTCAAGCACAAGAAAGCCGACCTCGTGCGCGAGGGCTTCGATCCGAACGTCATCGACGACATCGTGTACTTCAACGATCCGGAACGCCAAGCCTTCGTGCGCCTCGACGCCGCGCTCCACCAGCGCATCTTGACGGGCCAGATTAAGATCTGACCTGTAGGGTGGGCAAAATCGCCTGCCACTGCGTGGAAGTTTAGCTGTGGGGTGAGCGATTTTGCCCACGCGGATGCGCGATAGAAAATGGTTGCGGCCGACAAGAATGATATCGTTGCGCCATGTCGCGATATCGTCGGGCCAAAATTGAAGGCGGCGTCTTTTTCTTCACCGTCACTCTGGCTGATCGACCCAGCGATCTCCTGGTGCAGCAGATCGATCGGCTGCGCCGGGTTTACGGGTCCGTTCAGCGACGGCATCCGTTCGAGACGGTCGCGATTTGTGTGCTGCCGGACCACCTGCACGCGCTATGGTCGTTGCCGCCCGGTGATGCGGACTTTCCCTTGCGCTGGAACCTGATTAAGGGCGGATTTTCGCGTGGCCTCGTCGGTGATGTCCGCCGGTCTGCCAGCAAAATCGGCAGGCGCGAGAAGGGGATTTGGCAGCGCCGGGATTGGGAGCATGCCATCCGCGACGACGATGATTTGGAGCGCCATATCGATTACATTCACTTCAATGCCGTCAAGCACGGCTACGTAGCGATGGCTTGCAATTGGCCTCATAGTAGCTTCCATCGCTATGTCGCGCGCGGGTTCCTACCGAGCGATTGGGGCGGCGATGTAAGTCACACCAAAGGGGCGTTCGGCGAGTGAAGGGCGGTTGCGCGTCGTTCCCGTCGGGACCATCCGCGTGGGCAAAATCGCTCACGCGCACAGATAAACACCCACGCCACGGCGGGCGATTTTGCCCACCCTACGGCGCCGTGTCTACGCGGTGCTGCCGGCGTCGACGGTGAGCACCGTGCCGGTGATATTTTTTGCTTTGTCGCTGAGCAGGAACTCGACGGCGTCGGCAACGTCCTCGACGGCGGGGAGGCGGCGCAGCGCGCTGCGCCGCGCCACCTGCCGGCGCTGCTCGTCGCCGAGGCCCTGGGTCATCTCGGTGTCCATGAATCCCGGTGCGACGGCGTTGACGTTGATGCCGAGCCGGCCGACCTCGCGCGCGAGCGAGCGCGTGAAGCCGAGCATCGAAGCCTTGGTGGCGCCGTAGACCGAAAGACCGCTATAGCCGGTGAAGCCGATGATCGAGGCGACGTTGACGATGCGTCCGCCGCCATCCGCCATCATCGAGCGCACGATATATTTGGTGAGGATGATGGGCGCGAGCGTGTTCACCCGCACGAGCTCCTCGATCTGCGTGTTGTGCATGATGGCCAAGACGCCATCAGTGCCGAGCGCGGCGTTGTTGACGAGCCCGTGAATCGGGCCGTGCTCCTTGCGTAGCGTCCGCACCAAGCCGGAAATGCCGCGGGTCTCGCCGAGGTCGAAGGGGACGAAATGCAGCGAACCTTCGGCCTCCACCATCGCGGCGGCGAGCTGCTCGTTCTCCTTGCGGGCGATGGCGATTACCCGGTAGCCCGCGCGTGCGAGCGTACGGGCGATGCCGAGCCCCAGACCGCGGCTGCCGCCGGTGACGACCACGTTACGCATAGCGGCGCGCCAGCTTGCCAGTCGCCGCGACCTCGAGCGAGGCTACGAACTGGATCGCTGCCGGAATCTTGTGCTCGGGCAGCGCCGCCTGACAGGCCTGCAGGATCTCGCGCTTCACCTCGGCGGGCGGCGCTCCGGCCAGCCCTTCGGGGTCGGCGCGCAGGACCACGTCGGCGACGACGATCGCGCCAGTGATCGGATTCTTGCGCGAGCGGACGAGCGACATGCGCACGGCCGGATGGCGATTGATCACCGCCTCGACTTCCTCGGGATGTACCTTGAGCCCGCCGACATTGATGATCCCGCCTTGGCGGCCGATGAAGTAATAGCGGTCCGAGCGCAGCTCCACGATGTCGCCGGTGTCGACGAAGCCGTCGGCATCCATCAGCGCTGCGGCTTCCTCCCCGACATAGCGGGAGGCGGTGCGTACCGAGCGGATGCGCAGCGTGCCGTCCAAAATCTTCATCTCGACCTCGCCGCGGCCGGGGCCGATCAGATCAGCCGGAAAACCCTCGCGGCCGTCGTTCACGGCAAAGCCGACGCCCGCCTCGGTCGACGCGTAGGCATGGGCGACGACGGCCTGCGGATAGACCGCGCGCAAGCCATCGAGGATCGCCTGGTCGGCGATCTCGCCTGACAGGCGCACATAGCGCGGTGACATCAGATGGGCCGCCGGGCTCATGACCAGCCGGCGCCAATGCGAGGGCGTGCCGGAGACGTGGGTTGCCCCATGCGCGCCGAGCCGCGCGAGATGCTCGGCGAAGGGCTCGCCGCAGCAGGAGAGCACGAACGATCCGCCGCCGAGGAGGGCGCGGAAGAGGATTTGCAGGCCGCCGTAGCGGCGAATGTCGTAGAACGTGCCCCAGACCTGGGGGCCATCCGGCTTGTGCGCCCGGCTCGGCGCGGTGAGGCCGGCCTGGCTGTGCATGACGAGCTTCGGCCTGCCGGTCGTGCCCGACGTAAGCAGCACCCATTCGGTCCGCAGCCGCTCGCGCGGCAGCCGGTCGGTTGGGCTGACCTGCGGCCGGCAGGTGACGTGCAGCGCGGCGCCGAGCGCCGCGAAGGCACTCCCGTCGCCATCCGAGACGATGGCGTCGACGCCGGCATCGGCAACCACTGAAACCAAATGCTCGGATTTCAGGTCGCCCGGGCAGAGCGTGATCCGCCGCGCGATACCATCGAGCTCGATCAGCGCAAGCGCCGTCGTGAGCTGCTCGTTCGTCGCCACCAGCACCGAGCGTCCGGCAAGCTGCCCCAGCCGGCCGTCGAGGCCCGAGCCGTGTGCGAGGTCGCCGAGCGCGACGCGCCCGTTGGCGGCGAACAGAAAGCGGTTGGAATCGGCAAGAGCGTCGAGCTCGTCCCGCAGCGAGGCAGGTTCAGTGCGCGGCATGTTCGTAGACCCTAACGAAATCGCCGAGGGTCACGGGAAAATAGACATCGTCGGAGGCCGTGAACGGATCGACCCCGAGCGCGTCCTCGAGCCGCGCGACGAGGATCGCAAAGCCGAGCGAGTCGAGGCCGGAATCCAGCAGGATCAGATCATCGGTTAACGGCAATAAACGCTTTTTCTGCTCGTCCGCGACCTGCTGCATCTCGGAAAAGATCGTCTGCTTTACCGACATCACGCAATCCCACGCATTTTTTTACAGATTTCGGATATACTCGGGTCAACAAATGAGTACAAGTTAACCTTGTAATTATGGTCAATGTTGCATGTCTACCCGGCCCCCAACACAAATCCGCTCGCGCCAGATCGGCGAGGCCGACATCGGCGCCGTGGTCGAGCTGCTGCTCAAGGGGTTTGGCAAGCGCCGCAACCGAGCCTTCTGGCTCACCGTCCTCGATCGCCTGACGCACAACGCGACGCCGCCGGGCCTGCCCAAATACGGCTATGTGCTGGAGAGCGACGGCACCCTCGTCGGCGTCGTCCTGCTGATCTCGACGGTGATCGAGAACGCGGGCGCGTCGACCACGCGCTGCAACGTGTCGAGCTGGTACGTGGAGCCCGAATTTCGCGGCTACGCGCCGCTGCTCGCCGCGCAGGCGACGAAGCACCCGAACGTCACCTATCTGAATATTTCCCCCATGCCACACACGCGACCGATTGTCGAAGCGCTCGGTTATGAGCTTTACAGCCGTGGCGTCTTCATCGCCGCTCCGCTGCTGCAGGCGCCGTTCGGCGGCGGTGAAACGCGCATCATTGACGCCGGCGCGCCGCCGGAGGGGTTGCACGAAACCTTTGAGCAAAAGCTCCTGGCGGACCACGCCACCTGCGGCTGCATCAGTTTCTGGTGCGTCCGCTCCGAACGCGCCTACCCGTTCGTCTTCCGGCCGCGGCTCGTCAACGGCCTCATCCCCTACGCGCAGCTCGTCTATTGCCGCGCCGTCGATGATCTCGTCCGCTTCGCCGGCCCGATCGGCGGGGCGCTCGCCCAGCGCGGATGGCCCCTCATCATGATCGACGCCAACGGCCCGATCCGGGGCCTCCCCGGCAAGTATCTGCGCGACGTGAAGCCAAAGTATTTCAAGGGCCCCGACCGGCCGCGCCTCGGCGACCTGGCCTATACGGAGACGGCGTTGTTTGGTGTGTAGGATGGGTTGAGCTCTTTGCGAAACCCATCATCTGACGATGCGCTGGGATGGGTTTCGCGAAGAGCTCAACCCATCCTTGTACGACGGAGCACGTTGGAATGAGCGGCGAAAAAAAATCCTACGCTGCCGCAACCCGCAGCTTGTGGCCTTGGCCGTGCGCA
>JBKQHQ010000150.1:0-4879 GCA_052148715.1 Xanthobacteraceae bacterium
CGAGAATCTTCGCGTTATTCGGATCCTGCTCGAAGCGAACCAGCTCAACGTCAACCGTGTCGAGACTCTCGTTCGTCTCCGTCAAGAATTCGCGCAGCAAATCATCCATGGAAGGGGCCTTGCCTGGGCGGCGCGCACGGTCACCGGGCCGCGCTTGCGGAACTCCACCCACTGTGTTGGCAAAGCGTTTAATTTTGGTTGCAAACCAATCCCGTCGTCGGCGTACGTAAAGATTTCATTGGGATAAATACGGATATCGGCATCGGAACGGTCCGGTGCAATTATGTCAAAGATACTTGCCAATTTTCCGCAAAAAATATGGCCAAGCTTTCGATCTAGCTTGGTCGCGCCGCGGTCAGGACGGCCGCCTCCCCCTGCATCGCCAGCGAGACGGTCAGTCCACACGCCGCGGCCAGCAACCCGGTATAGAAGGGTTGAATCTTGTGCGCGTCCACCGGCTCGTTCAAGGGAGCACCCGCCAACAGCCCCGGAATGACTTGCGGAATGCGGGCATTGACCCCGACCGCGGTGACCCGAAAGCCCATATTTTCCCCTTCCCCAACCGAATCGACCGTCAGCGTCCCCCCGCGCGGTATCGTTTGCCCGCCGATGATCAGCATATTCATCAGGAGCTTGACCCGGTTCTTCGGCAGCAGCGCCCGCGTCAGCTTCCAGACGAGCTTGGTCTTCTCGTCTTCGATAAAGCCGCGCGCCATCGCCTCGGCATCGCCTAGGTCGATCTGCGCACCGCTGGAACCGGCAGCACCGAACGCCAACCGGCAGAATTGCAGGCGTGCCGAGGCCTGGCGGGCGCTCTTGGTGATGAGCTCGATGGCGAATTTCTTCGTCGCCTCGTCATTATCTTCCTCGAGCACTTCGAGGCCATTGACGATGGCGCCGACCGGGCTGATCAGGTCGTGACAGAGCCGCGAGCACAAGAGCGCGGCAAGCTCGAGGGGTTCGAGGACGGGGGGTCCGGACATTAGGGGTCTCCGGTGGCTTGGACTAGCGGAGGGCGATCAGTTTTGGCGCCGAGGGGCGCCTGCCCGGCGCGGATGTGATACACCGCATCAGCTTGATCTGCCAAGCGAAGGAACCGCATGCGACGCGGCTTTGATCATGACCGCAAGCTTTGAGCTGCTGGAGGAGCTGACAGCGCTTGTATCCGCGGCCGCGCTTGCGATTCAAAAGACGCAAGCTTCGCTCGGCACACCGCAGCTGAAAGCAGACCATTCGCCCGTGACCGCGGCCGACTTCGCGGCGCAGGGCGTTATTTTGGATGGGCTCGCCCGCCTCCTGCCCGGCGTGCCGGTGGTGTCCGAGGAAGCGCTGCCGGCTGAGGAGACAACGCTCGGACAATACTTCGTCTTGGTCGACCCGCTCGACGGCACCAAGGAATTTTTGGCCGGCCGTGACGAGTTCACGATCAACGTGGCGATCATTGCCGATGGCGCGCCGGTTCTCGGCGTCCTCTACGCCCCGGCTCGCCAGGTCCTCTGGCGCGGGATCGTCGGTCGTCTCGCCGAGCGCATGCCCCTGCCGCCTGGCGCTGGTCCGGCGCAAACGCCGCGGACGCCGATCCGCACCCGGGAGCGTCCGGCGCGGCTTTGCGCGGTGACCAGCCGCTCCCACCTCGATCGCGACACCGAGGCCTTCTTGGCCGCAGTGCCTGTTGCCGAGCGGATCGCCTGCGGCTCGGCATTGAAGTTCGGCTTGATCGCGGAGGGGACGGCGGATGTCTATCCGCGGCTTGCTCCCACGTCTCAGTGGGATATCGCCGCCGGTCACGCCGTGGTCACGGCCGCCGGTGGCATAGTCGCGGCGCCGGACGGGGAGCCCTTATCCTACGGGCGCGGCAAGCAGGGATTTCTGGTTCGAGCCTTCATCGCCTGGGGCGATCCGGCGGCGACGGCGGCGAGCCGCTGAGGTCGCGCTCACGGCTCGAGCGTGCGGAGCACTTTTGGCCATCGGCCCTCAGCGTCGGCGATGAACCGGCCCGGCTCGGCCGCGAAGGCAGCCCGCGCATCGGCGTCGAAGAACAGGTAGAGGCGATCCTCGACAATGAGCCAGAGCTTAGGATTTCCGGGCGCGGCAACGCCGCGCGCGACGGCAACCGGATCATAGCCGCCAAAGTGCGGCCAATAGACCTGCGGAGCGGCGAGGAAAGCTGCCCGATTGCCGATATTGCGGAAACGCCAAACCGCCCCGGCGAAGGTGTATTCGATGTCTGCCTGTCCCATCGTCGGCGCCCCTTCCGTGAAGTAGGCCACCGGATCGAAGCCGCTGATGGCGAGCCCGTTGTGCCAATCCACGACGACCTGCTCGGTCGCGCCCGCGCCGGTCGAGACCGTGAGGCCGCGGATCAATGCCACCGCGACGGCCGCGACCCAATGGGCGCGGACCCGACATTGCTTCCGTCGCTGCCCCGCTGCCGTCATACTCACGCCGCAGATTACCCCAATCTGGATGGGACTGCGGCACGTATAGTGCGCAGTCGTGAGCGCCGGGTTAAGCGGGCACGAGGTCCTCCCAATCCTTCTCTGACTGGAGCACACGATGCGTGCCGCCTGGCGATTGCTCATGCTCATTGTCCTCCTCGGTCTTTCGACCGGCCCGGGACACACGCAGTCTGCTCCTCCGCCGGGACCGCCGCCGGAGGAAAGGAGCTTTTCTCCCGGCGAAGTCGTTGAGGCCGGCCACCACTTCTTCGGCGGGGTTTCGCGCGGCCTCGCCTCGATCGTTGAAAAAGCAACCAGCCAATGGGGCCAGCCCAACGGCTATGTCCTCGGCGAGGAAGGTAGTGGCGCGTTCATCGGCGGGCTGCGCTTTGGCGAAGGAACGCTCTACACCAAGAACGCGGGCGACCTGAAGGTCTATTGGCAGGGCCCGAGCGTCGGCTTCGACGTCGGCGGGGAAGGCGCCCGCACCATGATGCTCGTCTATAATCTCCCCGCCACCGGCGCGATCTATCAGCGCTTTGCCGGGATCGACGGGTCGGCCTATTTCGTCGGCGGCTTCGGGATGACCGCGCTGACCGCGAACCGCATCGTCGTGGTGCCGATCCGCTCCGGGGTGGGCATGCGGCTCGGCGCCAATTTGGGCTACCTCAAATTCACGCCGGCCGCCACCTGGAACCCGTTCTGACCGAGGGCGAGCCCCCTCCCCGCGCTTTGCGGCTTCGGGTGCCGTTCGCCGGGAATGCTCGCGACCTCTAATTGAGAGCGCGTTCCGGATTAACCTGACCGGCGGGCGCTCGACGGCGGCGCGCCCCGGCGGTCCTATGCTCAGAATCTTAAGGTAATGCTCGGAGAAACTTAAAATAATGCGCGCGGGAATCTGGTGTGCCGAACCGCTCCGTGGCATGCTGTTTCCCGGTGCTTGGGTGCGGCGTGGCGGAGGCGTTTGATGATCGAACCGATCATGTTTTTCGGGATCGGGTTCTTGGTTGCCAGTTTGATCGGGCTCGTCTTCATGCCCCTCGTGCATGGGCGTGCCGTGCGCCTCACTGCGCGTCGTTTGGAGGCCTCGACACCCCTGTCGATGGCGGAGATCCAGGCCGACAAGGATCAGCTGCGCGCCGAATTCGCCATGTCGACCAGACGGCTCGAGCTCGCCGTCGAGGGGATGAAGGCAAGGACCACCAATCAGCTGGCCGAGCTCAGCAAGAAGGGCGACACGATCAACCGGCTCAAGGTCGAGCTCGGCGAGAAAACCGCCGCCGTTTCCGCCATCGAGGCACGCGAGAAGGCGCTGAAGGACCAGTTGCGCGCCAGCGAGGAGGAGTTTTCGGTCAAGACCGGCTCGCTGCGCGAGGCGCAGCGGGCGCTCGCCGAAAAGGAGGCCGACCTCGCCAAGCTTTCCGTCTCCCTCGACGAACGCTCGGTCGTTGCCGACAGCCAGCGGGTCGAGATCGTCGCCTTGCGCACCCAGGTCGAGGCGCTGCGGTCCAAGGTCGAGGTCCATGATCGCGACGTCAGGCGCACCCATGACCGGCTCGAGCGCGAGCGCGACGCGACCTCGGCGGCGAGCCAAGAGCTCGGCACCGAACGCGACCGGGTGACGAATTTAGGCCAGCGGGTCGCCGACTTCGAGCGCCAGCTGCTGGTGCAGACCGCCGAGGCCGAGACGCTGGCCCGCCGCGTGCAGGATCTCGAGCAGCGGCTCGGCGAGCAAAGCCGGGCGCTCGCCGATCGCGAGCTCGAATGCCACCAGTTGAAGACCGCGCTCGCCGCGGCGCGCAAGGTCGAAGGCGATTTGCGCGCCGAGCTCGCCGAGATCGACCGCCGCCACAATGCCGCCACCGAGGGGCTGCGCGCCGCGAAGGACGCCGCCGAGGGCCGGCTCAAGGGGGCACAGGAGGAGCGCTCCCAGATGCAGCATGAGCTCGTCGGTCTCAAGCGCCAAGCGGAGTCAACCTGGGAGTCCGAACGGGTCGAAAGCGCGCTCCTGCGTGAGCGCATCAACGATATCGCCGCCGAGATCGCCCGCCTGACCGCGGTGCTCGAAGGGCCGGGCTCGCCGATCGAGGTGATCCTCGCCGGCGGCGACGCCGCCCAAGCGTCCAATGGAAAAGCCGCGACACTCGTCAACGGCGATAGCAACGGCCACGCCGCCGTGATCGGCGCCACGGAGCCGGCCGGCACGCTGGTCGAGCGCATCCGCGCGCTGCAAAGCCGCGCCTCGCGGGTGCAGCGCGCGAACTGAGGGTCCTTGCTGCGCTGGTAAGGAGCAGGTCCGCCGACACAGGCCGCTACCAGGGGAATCGGGTGAAGAGATCATGCGGCAATGAGGGTTGCGAGGAAGTCGTCGTCCCACGCGGCGACTTTGCGTTTGAGGCGCAGAGAGT
Source organism: Xanthobacteraceae bacterium (assembly GCA_052148715.1). Lineage (GTDB taxonomy): Bacteria > Pseudomonadota > Alphaproteobacteria > Rhizobiales > Xanthobacteraceae > JBKQHQ01. The sequence continues at coordinate 4,847 of JBKQHQ010000150.1, forward strand.
CTTTTCCTGGGGCTATTCGGATCAGATTGTGCG
>JBKQHQ010000151.1:0-20282 GCA_052148715.1 Xanthobacteraceae bacterium
GTAGCACGGGATTGCTTCGCTCCGCCCGCAATGACAGTCGGCTACCCGACGACGATTCTTACTTCGCCAGATAGCTCTTGTGCACCGCGGCCGCGGCCGGCGCCGCGGGCTTGGTCGCGAGGTAGAGCACCCGGCCGGTGTCGCGGGTCTCGAGCTGGACATCGGGCGTCAGCTTCCGCTCGACCGCATTGCCTTGGTTGCCGGCGTCGAGGAAGCTCACGACGTCCTCGATTGAGGGGGGCGGACCGGATGGCGAAGCCTTCTCGCTGATGGCCTCCGTCGCGTTGGCGCGCAGCAGCTTCAGCCACATTTTGCGAAACAGCCCGTTCGAGGGATAGATGTCGGCCCCGCTCAGCTTGCCGTTGATGGCGAAGGCGTAGCCGACGACGTCGGTGTCGGTCGTGCCGGCCGGCGCGAGCGCCGCGAGGTATTCATTCTGCGCCTGCTCGAGCTTTTCGTTCTCGAGGGTCAATTGCAGGCTGCTCGGGGATTGCGGCGCGGCAACGGGATTGCGCAGCATGCCGGCGAGCTTGTTCTGAACATTCGCGACGTTGTTCCACATCTGCGCCTGGCGCGCTCCCGTGTCGGCCGCGGCCGCATACCCCGCCGAAGGGGCGCGGTCCGCCGCGGGGGCACGGTCCGTAGCGGGCGAGCGATCCGCCGCGCGGGCAGGATCAGCCGCCGGCGCGATGCCACGCATCACCAGCTTTGCCTCGCGCGACGGCAAGAATGCGGAAGAACTCAAGAAGCGCCGCACATCCTCGCTGCCGCGCGCGGACCAGCGACCCTGCTCGACGCAAAATGAGGCGATGGCGACGCGGCCGGATTGCGCCGGCAAGAGCAGGCTGACCATCAGCACCCGGTCCTGCCGGCCGCCTTTGACGATGTCGCCGGACTGAGCAAAAACGGCGTCGGTGCCGAGATTTTCGATCTCGAGCTGGTTGACGCTGCCGGTTTCACGCACGTTAACAACGCCGCGCGCCAACGCTTCTTCGAGCGTGAGCGGCACCGGCCCGCTCGCCGACTCTCCGTGCACCAGATAGACCGAAAGGTTGTTGTACAGAACGGGGCCGGTAACGCGCGGCCCGTCGGCCGCATAACCGCGCGCCGCCAACCCAGGAGCGAACAGCGCAACCAGAGCGGCGGCAAGTACTCGAAACGAAAAGTCCAGCATCTGCATCTCCCGGAAAATAGCGGTTCGTTCGGCGCCGCGTGATCACACGGTGCCGGCAACCTCGACCGCGACGGTCGCTCATCTATGAGACGGAACGGCCCGAATTTTTTCACAAGGAAAACGTATTGGCCGAATAAGACCTCTAACTGCTAACTGCGCGTTCTGAAACGGCCATCGTGGCCCGTTATTACTTTGACTGTGCAGCGCCGATGCTTGACGCCTTTATCCCGGCCGCGCCGCTTGCGCGTGCATCCCATTCCGGCTCCGAAGGCAAGCTCGTCGCGGCGGTCGTCGGCGGCGACAAGGAGGCTGCGGCGCGGTTCGTCGAGGTGGCGTCAGCGAGCATCTGGAGCGTCGTCGTGGCGCTCGAGGGAGACGGCGCGGAGGCGGAAGCCGCTTTTCTCGATGTCATCGTGCGCCTCAAGGCAGACGGGTATGCGCGGCTGCGGCCGTTCGACGGACGGTCGCGATTGGCAACCTATCTGGCTTTGGTGGCCCGCGATATTCTGGCTGAACGCTTGGCCCGCCGCTTTGTCGAGGCACCCGGTCAAGTCTGGAGCCGTTTCGAGCGCTTTTTCGCGGCGGAGATCAGGCGGCGGGTGCAGCAGCGGTTTCCACGGGATGCCGACACGGGCTTGCGCGAGGACGCCTACCAGGAGATTTGCCTCAAGCTCATCGAGGACAATTTCCGCCGCATCCGCGCCTATAACGGGCACGGCAGCTTCATCGGCTATGTGCTTACCGTCGTCGATCGTCTTCTGATCGACCTCATCCGCCGCGTGGTGCCGCGGCGAAAGCTGCCGGCCGCAATCGCCCGGCTGCCGCCGCTCGAGCAGGCCGTGTATGCGGCGATCGCTTGGAACGATTGTCCGGCGGATTCACGGCGGGTGGCGATGGCTTTGCGCGGCCGCTTCGAGTCCGAGCCCGATCTCGCCGAGGTCGGTCAAGCGATTGCACGCACGCTCGCCGCGGCCCGCCTCGAGCACGCGGCCGCTTGTCGCACCGAGATGGTGCCGCTGGACGATCTGGACGAAGATGGCAACGCATTCGCCGTCGCCGATCCAGCGCCAAGTCCCGAGGACGCGCTGCTGCTGGCCGAGGAGGATGCGGCGCGTGCGGCGCTTATCGCCGCCGTGCAGGAGGCGGCCGCCGCCCTGCCGCCCGAGGAGCGACTCTATCTGCAGATTCTTTTCACCGCGAGCGAGCCCTCCCCTGCCCGGGAAATCGCCCGACGCATGGGCTGTCCGGTCGAGCACGTTTATCGCCTCAAGCAGCGTGCCCAGCGCTGGCTCGCGGACATAGCTTCCATGCTGGAAAAAAAGGGCGCCGGTCCGTCGAACCTAAGAAAGAGCGGATAAACCGATGGCCGGGCGCGTCCCTTTTGAGATCGAGCGTTTGCTGGCCGAAGCCGGCAGCCGATTGGACGCGCCGGAACGCGAGCTCCTGCGCGCGCGGCTTGCGGCGAGCTTGGCGCAGGGCCTGGATTCGCCGTCCGGCGCCGACCGGCGGGCGGACGACCTTGCGGGCCTGGCAGCCTTCCTTGACGGGCAGCTGACGGACACGGAGCGGGAAGCCTTCATCCTGGGCTTGGTCGAGGCCCCGGGCCGCCGGGCCGAGCTCGATTCGGCCGCAGCGCTGCTGGATGCGGTCGGCGACGGTGCGCCCGTTTCGCCAAAGCTCCTGACGCAGGCGACCGCCGAATTCGCCCCTCCGCCGGCGACATCGCCCGCAATGGCGGCGCCGAGGGTTTCCTGGTGGGCGCACGGACGACTCGGGACACCGCGCATTCGCGTGGCCGTGACGGCGGTGGTGGCCCTCGCGGTGCTCGTGCCGGCCATTGCCATGGTGGGGACCAGATTTCAGCAGGCCCCGGCGAAGCATCAAGCTCCCGCCCCCCTCTCCGCCGCGCCAGCGTGGCCGGCCTTGCAGGTGGAGACACCCCAATTCGAGCCCCCGCTCGGCGCCGCGAGCAGCCGAGGGGATTTTTTGGGTGCCAAGCAGCCAGGTCCCGCTGCAAACGTCAGTGCGCCGGCGCAGCCGGCCGGCCCCACGAACGAACCCGCATGCGACACGCCGGAGGGATTAGTGGCGAGCCGCGCTCGTTCGCGCGAAGTCAGTGTCGTGCAAAGCCGAAAAGAAGCGCGAAGCCTGCTTCGGGAAGATCCCTGTCGGCCGGCGGACGCCGCCGCGCGCCCGCGCCTGATCGTCCCGGCTGCGCCGCCGGCCGCGTTAGCGGCGCCCCCGGCGTATCGGTAAGGTAATTCGGTAGTATTCTAGAATAAATCGCAGCAAAATCCGCGGTTCCGTCGGGTAGCCGCATAGCGGAATCTGTGCGTCATCAATGGGTTTGGCGCATAACCTATCCAGTTTAGTGCGTATAATCGGAACCCGTCGACGGCAGGAACGTTTTCCCTCGGGATGGGGGCTCACAGAAGCCAGGAGTTAGCCATGAACAACCCGCAGAACCAAAAGCCCGGCCAGCAAAACCAGCAACCCGGCCAGGGCGGACAGCAACACGGCGGGCAGCAGGGTAGTCAGAAGCCCGGCCAGCAAAGCCAACAGCCCGGTCAAGCCGGCCGCCAGCAGGACGGGCAGCAGCGCGAGAAGCAAGGCCAGCAGCAGAAGTCCGGCCAAGGTGGAGAGCACCAAGGCTCCGAGCGCAACCGTTAGGCAAAGGGATGAATAATCACAACCCCCGGCTTCGGCCGGGGGTCGAGTCTTGATTAACAGATTGCATTTCCCAGCCGCCGCGGTGTGCCTGAGGACGATTTGAATCGATTTGAGCCTTCAGCTTCACTGATCTTTGCGCTTTCCCTGATCCAATACGCCCCGTCGTCAACGACCGGCGGTCCACGAGTAGCGCCAAAGAACAAAGGGACGGGGTTGATCATGGGTGAACGCGACTCTCTGATTCACGAACTCGAAGACGCGATGCAATCCGGGTCGAGCGCGAAGCGCGTCACCACGCTACGCCGCGTGACCGATCTGTTCGTCGATAGTGCCGAGGAATTGCAGGACGAGCAGATCGCCCTGTTCGACGACGTCCTCAGCCGATTGGTTGAGGAAATCGGCTTGCGCGCGCGGGCCGAACTGAGCAACCGGATGGCTCCGATCGCCAACGCTCCGTCCAATCTGATGCGGCGCCTCGCCAATGACGACGGCATCGAGGTCGCCGGCCCGGTTCTCAGCCGCAGCGAGCGGCTGAGCGACGCGGACCTTATCGGCGTTGCCGTGGAGAAGAGCCAAAGGCACCTACTGGCGATCGCGGGACGACGACAACTCGGCGAGGCGGTGACCGATGTCCTGGTCGATCGCGGCAATCGGCAGGTTTTGTGCAAGGTGGCGGAAAACAACGGCGCTGCATTTTCCAGCGATGGTCTAAACGGCCTCGTGCAGCGGGCCGAAGGCGACGACAAGCTCACGGCGCGCGTCGGCCATCGCGACGATATTCCCCCCGATCTCTATCGCAAGCTCATTCTGCACGCGTCCGCAACGGTTCGCCGCGACTTGCTGCGCGCCGCCACGCGCGAGATGCAGGAAGAGATTCAGCGCACGGTCTCCGGTGTGTTGCGCGACATGGGCGTCAAGAAGGCCACGCACCGCGACTATACCTTCGCGGAAGCCCGCGTGCTGGCCATGCGCGATACGCGCAATATAATCGGGGAAGCGGAGCTCGCCGAATTCGCCGAACGGAAAAAATTCGAGGAAACCGTGATCATCCTGTCGCTGATCACGGCGGTGCCGGTCGAGGTCTTCGACCACATCCTGAGCGATGTCCGCTCCGATCCTCTCCTGATCATCACCAAAGCAGCCGGCTTCAAATGGCAAACGCTGCGCGCGCTCATCCAATTACAGCGGCCCGACGTCCCTGAGGTGACGCTGCTCGAAGCAGAGGACGATTTCAACAAGCTCTCGCCCTCGACCGCAGAGCGCGCGTTCCGTTTCTGGCAAATCCGCAATTCCGGCACGCGCGACGTCGCCTGAACAACTACTACACTTACTACAGCTACCCCAGATTCAATTCTTTGAAGAAATCGTTGCCTTTATCGTCGATGACGATGAAGGCGGGAAAATCCTCGACCTCGATGCGCCAGATCGCCTCCATCCCGAGCTCGGGATACTCGACGACCTCGACCTTCTTGATGCAGTACTCGGCGAGGTTGGCCGCCGCCCCGCCGATCGAGCCGAGGTAAAAGCCGCCGTGCTTGGCGCAGGCCTCGCGCACCGCGCCCGAGCGGTTGCCTTTGGCCAGCATCACCAGCGAGCCGCCGGCTTCCTGAAACTGATCGACAAACGAATCCATGCGGCCCGCGGTGGTCGGACCGAAGGCGCCTGAGGCGTAGCCCTCCGGCGTCTTCGCCGGTCCGGCATAGTAGACCGGATGGTTCTTGAAATAGTCGGGCAACCCCTGCCCGCGCTCGAGCCGCTCGCGCAGCTTGGCGTGCGCGATGTCGCGCGCGACGATCATCGGCCCGGTGAGCTTGAGCCGCGTCTTGATCGGATAGCGGGTCAGCGTCGCGAGAATCCGACTGATCGGTTGCCGCAGGTCGATATCAACGACCGGCCCGCCCAGAGCGCTCGCATCGATCTCGGGGAGATACTTTGCCGGATTGTGCTCGAGCTCTTCCAGGAACACGCCGTCGCGACTGATCTTGCCGAGCGCTTGGCGGTCGGCCGAGCACGACACCCCGAGCCCGATCGGCAGCGACGCTCCATGCCGCGGCAATCTGATCACGCGCACGTCGTGACAGAAATACTTGCCGCCGAATTGTGCGCCAACGCCGAGCGATTGCGTGAGCTTGAAAACCTCTTGCTCCATCACCCGGTCGCGAAAGGCATGGCCGTCTGGCGAGCCTTGCATCGGCAATCCGTCGAGGTAGCGGCAGGAGGCGAGCTTGACCGTCTTCATCGTCAGCTCGGCCGAGGTGCCGCCGATCGCGATGGCGAGGTGATAGGGCGGGCACGCGGCGGTGCCCAAGGTCAAAACCTTCTCCTTGAGGAAAGCGAGCAGACGCTCCGGCGTCAGGATCGCGGGGGTCGCCTGGAACAGGAATGATTTGTTGGCCGAGCCGCCGCCCTTGGCAATGAACAGGAACTTGTAGGCGTCCTCCCCCTCCGCATAGATCTCGACCTGCGCCGGCATGTTCGACTTGGTGTTCGTCTCCTCGAACATGGAAATCGGCGCGAGCTGCGAGTAGCGCAGATTACGCTTCAGATATGCATCACGCGCGCCCTCGGCCAAAGCCGCTTCATCGTCACCATCGGTGAACACCATGCGCCCCTTCTTGCCCATGATGATCGCGGTGCCGGTATCCTGGCACATCGGCAGCACGCCGCCGGCGGCGATATTGGCGTTCTTGAGGAGATCGTAGGCGACGAATTTGTCGTTCGGCGTTGCTTCCGGATCGTCGAGGATCGAGCGCAGCTGCGCCAAGTGCCCGGGCCGCAGCAGATGATTGATGTCAGTGAAGGCGGCCTCCGCGAGCGCCTGCAGCGCCGCACGCTCGACCACGATCGCGTCGCGGCCGAGCACGCGTTCGCTGCGCACGCCGCCGGCGCTGAGCCGGCGGTAGGCGGCGGTGTCCGCACCGAGCGGAAACAGCGGCGTATGCTGGTAGGGCGGAACGACCGGGGCGGGCGCGTTCATGGCACTAGCGGGCTTGCTGGATTGCCGAGAGCACCCAGCCGCCGCCGCGGCTGCGCATGAATGTCCACAGCTCCGTCACCTGCGTTGGATGCTCGTCGCCTTCCACCACCCTGCCGCTCGACCGTTCGACCGTGACGTCGACTAATGAGAAGCGCATGGCGACCGTTGCGTACTCGACGTCGCCCTCGCGCCAAGCCTCGGCGAGATCGCCTTGCAAAAGCTTTACGTCGGAGACGTGGTTCACCACGCCGCGGCTGGCGTTCTTCGCCAGATCCTCGGCGAAGTACGACAGCATCTCAGGAGTGACGTAGCCGCGCAGGGCCGTGAGATCTTCGCGTCCATACGCGCCCTGGATCTCACCAAGGAGCCGTTCGAACGCATCGTAGTCATCCTTGCCGATGGTAATCGTGCTCTGCATGGCGGACGCCGCCGCGCCAAGTCCGGAGCCCCCATAACTGCCGCCATAGGGACCGGTCTGCGCCAAGCGCGCCATCGGCCCGGCGTAGGCCGGGGCGTTGCGCCGCTGCCACCATGCCCAAGCGAAGCGCGCCACGATCACCACGAGCCCGACCTGCAACAGCAGCCCGAGGATCGAGGCGAAGCCGCCGAGGCCGCCGAACAGGCCGTGGCCGAACAACATGCCGAGGAGGCCGGCGCCAAGAAACCCAGTCAGCAACCCGCCGAAGAACCCGCCGCCGAAGAATCCCGGCCGGCCGAAAAACCCGCCGCCTATCGGCGACCCGTATCCGGGCTGGCCGGGCTGCGCCATCGATCGGCCGAGCGGCGCCGCCGTCGGCGCGGTCGGCGTGGCCATCGGCGCCGAAAACGAGCGCGAGCCGCGCGAGCCCAAGGAAAAGCCGCTGCCCGGACGGGCGTCGGCGCCGGGGATAACCGCGAAGCTCAGAACAGATGCCACCGCGATCAGTGCGAGCAGCTGACGAAACCGAAACATTTGAAACCTCCAATGGCCACGAAGGGCCGCGCTCTATGTCGGTATGGCGCCGGGGATTTTGAAGGGGCTTGCGGGGCCTTGAACGCAACCAATTATGGCAGACACAATCTACTCAACTACAGCGTGAATTTACTCTTTCATGTTGCGTCACGGTTTCCATCAGGCTCCGCCGGCGAGCGTCTCCTTCACGGCCGCTACCAGCTGCTTGAGCGTGAACGGTTTTGGCAAGAAGGCAAACTGGCCGCGCTCCGGTAGGTTCTTCTCGAACGCATCCTCGGCATAGCCGGAGACGAAGATGATCTTCAGCTCCGGATCGCGGCGGCGCAACTCCTTGAGTAAGGTGGGTCCATCCATCTCCGGCATCACCACGTCGGACACGACGAGGTCGACGCTGCCTTCGCGCTTGTCGAGAAGCTCGATGGCCTCCACCCCGTTACCGGCCTGCAAGACCGTGTAGCCGCGGGAGGCGAGACCGCGGGCATTGAGCGCGCGCAAGCCTTCCTCGTCCTCCACCAGGAGAATCGTGCCCTGGCCGGTGAGATCGGCGGTCGCCGGCCGCGCCGCGTCCTCGGCGGTCGGCCGCGCTACGGCAATGGCCGGAGATTCCGTTGCCGGAAGCTCGACCGGTCGTGCTTCCTCGACGCTTGGCACATGCCGCTGCAGGAAGATGCGAAAACGCGTGCCTTTGCCGAGCTCGGAATCCACGTAAATGAAGCCGCCCGTCTGCTTGACGATGCCATACACGGTGGACAGGCCAAGACCCGTACCTTTGCCGACTTCCTTGGTGGTGAAGAACGGCTCGAAGATCCGGTCGATGATCTCGGGCGGGATGCCGGTGCCGCTGTCGGCGACCTCGACCAGCACGTATTCCGCCGCCGGCATTCCGTTATAGGCAAACTTCGCGCTCTCCTCGGCGCTGACATTGGCGGTGCGCAAGGTGAGCTTGCCGCCGTTCGGCAGCATCGCGTCGCGGGCATTCACCGCGAGGTTCACGATCACCTGCTCGAACTGCGAAATGTCGACCTTGACCGGCCACAGGTCGCGTCCATGCACGAAGTTGAGCGCCACCTTCTCGCCGATCAGCCGGCGCAGCAACATGTTTAGATCGGAGAGCGCCTCGCGCAGGTCGAGCACTTGCGGACGCAAGGTCTGCCGGCGAGAGAAGGCGACCAAATGCCGAACCAGACTCGCCGCGCGATTGGCGTTCTGCTTGATCTGGATGATGTCTTGAAACGACGGGTCGGTCGGCTTGTGCGCATTGAGCAAAAAATCGTTCGCCAATATGATGCCGTTAAGCACATTGTTGAGGTCGTGCGCGATGCCGGCGGCTAGTTGCCCAACCGCCTCCATCTTTTGCGACTGCGCAAATTGGGTCTCGAGCGTGCGCTGCTCGGTCGTCTCGAGCGCATAGACAATCGCCGCCTCTCCGTCGCGCTCCTCCTCCTCCACCGCGGAGACGTAGAAATTCGCCCACCGCTCGCGCTTGGCGGCGACCGCCGCGTCATCGGCGAGCGCCGCATCAACGGGCGCGATGTCCCCCTTCCCTTCGGCCGCCTTGGCGATCGCGGCTTCGAGCGCCTGGCGGTCGCGCTCGGCGACGACCGACAGAATCGAATGGCCGTCGGCGGTGCCCTCGCGCTTGAGCACGTCGGCGAACAGGCGCGCGAACAAGGCATTGGTGCGGGCGATCTTGCCGGCCTTGTCGACGGTCGCAATCGCCATCGGCGTATTGTGAAAGAAGCGCATGAAGCGCACTTCCGCCGCCCGCTGCGGATCGCTGCCCTCGTTGCGGGCACGGTTGAGCACGAGGGTGCGCGACGGCCCGGCCATACCGTCGGCGCCGAATGCCACCTTGTGCAGCAGCCGGACCGGGACGGTGTGTCCGCTGCGGGTTTTCAGATCGAGGTCGAGGGTCTCGGTCTTCACCTCGGATGGCGCCGCCACCATCGTGGTCAAGAGCGCGGCGCCGCTGCCGGCGACGATGTCGCTGAGCCGCAGCCCCCCCGAGCCGACCTGGGCGAGATCATGATCGAGCCAATTGGCCAGCGTCGCGTTGAGGTAAACAATCTCACCGTTGGCGTCGACCGAGAAGAAGCCGGCCGGCGCGTGGTCGAGATAGTCGATCGCGTGCTGCAGCTCCTGAAAAATGTTCTCCTGGCGCTCGCGTTCACGCGTCACGTCGGCGATCGACCAGACGGTGAGACGCGCGTCCGGCTTGCTGTCCCCGAGCGGCCGCACGCGCAGTCGCAGCCAACGGCCCGGCTCGCCCTTGAGGCCGGCGACGCGCACCTCTTCCTGCAAGCGGCGGCCCTCGCGCGCCGCCTTCAGCAACCGATAAACCGCCTCGGAGACGTCCGGATCGCCGATGAATACCCGCTCGATCGGCCGCACGTCGTAGGCGTCGGCCGCATCGACGAGATGCAGGTAGGCGTTGTTGGCATAGACCACGCGGCCGCTCGCGTCGGTCATGACGATGCCGTCGAATGCGCCGTCGACGATGCCGCGGATCAGCGGATTACCGCCGCCCTTGCCGAAAATCCGCAGGATGCCGGTCGCGAAGGCGAACAGCGAGAACACCCCGACGGTCGCCAGAGCCGCAAGGAGCGCAATGATGTAGGGCTCGGCCCGGCCGCGATCGATGAACAGGAGCATGACCGCGGCGCCGACGAGAACAAGCGCGACCAGCAGCACGAAGCCAATGCTGCCGCGCGGGGTCGCCTCGCTGCGATCGAGCGTGATCCGCCTCTCGCTCAGCCGCCTGTCGCTCAGCTCCTGCGTTGCCATGTTCGGCTTGAGCCTTCGTCTCCCCGACTCTGCGCGGCGCACCGTGCGCCCTTCGTGCCCCAGCAAGGCCACATTGTGCAAGAGGGGCGCAGTGATTCATCCCCGCTCCGGTCCAACGCGCCGGCGAGGCCCGCTGTAAAAACAGCGAAAAAACAGCGGGGAGCACAGGATTAGGTGTTTTTCCTGATAGAACGGTCCCGCGGCGATGTTGTGATTCGCATGTAACCCCGGTCTGTGATTATAGGTTCCGGGCCCGCGAGCTTCGCTCGCGTCCCGGAATGACGGCGTGGTACATGCGGGACATCCGACTACCGCATGTTCCGCTTAACGTCCCTCCCCACATGATGGTCAACCTGCGCGGACTTCCCGGCCATTCGCGTCTTTCCGGCGTCGCGCCGACCCGGTTGAGCCTCGACGAAATCCGAATGAATCGCAAGCAAATCCTCATTCGTTCGATCGATCGATACCGGCATCAATTCTCTCCCGAAGCAAGACTGCAGCGCCCTCTGGACCAACCCTTGGACGGTGCAGAGCTCGCCCGCGCAAACGCTCGCTGCTAAGGACGCGGTATGACGATTTTGCTCGTGCGTCATGGTGAGACTGCCGGCAACGCATCGCGCATTCTGCAGCGTGCCGAGGTGCCGCTCAACGAACGCGGGCTCCGTCAGGCGGAAAAGCTCGCGCAGCGCTTGCTCGATCATGGCTTCGTTCACATCATATGCAGCGATTTGTTACGCGCGCGTATGACGGCGGCTCCGCTCGCGGCTCGCTCTGGAATTGCGATCGAGGAGACTCCGCTGCTACAGGAGCGTAACTTTGGCGATCTGCGCGGCGTGCCGTATGCTGATTTGACGCAAAATCCATTTGCACCTGACTTTGCGCCGCCCAACGGCGAAGACTGGCCGACATTTCACGCGCGCGTCGCCGATGCTTTCGACTTCATCGTGAGCCGACGCCGGAGTGTGAACGGCACGCTGGTGGTCGTCACGCACGGTTTAGTCTGCCGCGCGCTCGTCGAACGACATGCGCTGCTGCCTGACGGCGTCGTTGCTCCGGAGCGCTTCGACAATACGAGCGTAACCGTGCTGCATGAAGATGCGCCACACGCGGTCAGCTTGGTCAACTGCACCCGACATCTTATGACGGCACTCGACGCCGACCGCGACGGCGGCCCGGCCTAGCCAAAGCCGACACGCGCTCACGCCTGCCGACCCCGCGCGGCGAGGGTTAGGGCGTACGCGTCCACCCGGCCGGAAGCCAACGTCGAGGGACCACTTTCGCACATGCCCGCAGCCGGATACATTCGCGGGAGCTTCGATCGCTCAGCGGGGAGCATCATGAGATCAATTGGTCGTGCAGTGATTGGGGCATTCCTCGTCTTGGCGACTATTCCTGCCAATGCACAAACGAATTATCCGGAACGAAATATTCGGATGCTGTTTGGATTTGCGCCCGGCGTCGATACTGTAGCCCGGCTGTTGGCCGACAAGCTTGGCGACGCTCTTGGAAAGCCGGTCATCGTCGAGAACGTGATGGGCGCAAGCGGCAACATCGCTGCGGATCGCGTCGCAAAGGCCGCTCCCGACGGCTACACCGTTGGAATGTTGCCCGCCGCCAACATCGTGGTCAACGGCAGCCTCTACAAAAAGCTGCCGTATGACCCGGCGAAAGATTTGGCTCCAGTGACGCAAGTGTACGGGTATCCAAATGTGTTGGTGGTCAATAACGACCTACCGGTGAGAAGTGTCCAAGAACTTGTGGCCCTGGCGCGCGCGTCGCCGGGCAAGCTGACGTTTGGACATGCGGGCCTCGGCACCTCGTTGCACCTCGCGGGCGAGATTTTCAAATCCATGGCGCGGATCGACATTCAGGACGTGCCTTACCGCGGCTCGTCGCTCATCGCCACCGACCTGATGGGCGGTCGGATCACGATGAGTTTTATCCCCCCGACAGCCACTCTGTCACTGATACGGGAGGGAAGGATCCGCGCCCTCGCGGTAACATCCCTGCAGCGTGCGGCGTTCGTCGCCGACGTTCCAACCATGGACGAGTCCGGGTTCCGCGGCTTTGACGTGACGGCATGGTTCGGCCTATTCGTACCGGCCGGAACTCCCGCCGCTATAATCGAAAAGCTGCACCGAGAGACGGTGAAGATCATGGCGTTGCCGGATGTGCACGACAAGCTTCACGCAATCGGCATTTTGCCGCTCGGGAACACACCGACGGAGTTCGCTGATGTGATCAAAACAGAGACGCCTTATTGGGCGCATGTGATCAAGGACGCGGGGATAAGGCCGATCGAATAAACTCACGTTGCGCAGGGCGTCATTGCTGCGGGCGCGCTACGGCTTATTAGCCACGGCTATTTTTCGGGCAGCGAACGACAGGCGCGCCCTCCGCCGCGTCTTGCGGGGTCTAATATGCCCTTGTGAGATTGAGCGCGATCTCCGCTGTTGTCAGGCGCGGTCCTTGAGGAGTTCTTCTCCTTCATGCGATCGAACTCGCCGTCCGTGTCGCGAGCAGCTAAGCACTCTGCACCCGCTTGCCCGCGAGCACTGTCGCGGCCGGGAACAACCGTTGGCGCCCCGTGCGGATGCCTTTGTAGTTGTCGAGGAACTCAAATGTCCCTTCCCGCAGTTCCATGATCGCCACGTCGGCCGGTGCACCCACGTTGAGCGTGCCTCGGTCGTCGAAAGATGGGAATACGCGCGCCGCGTTGACGGTCGCACACCCGATTATCTGACCGAGCGGCATCCCGAACATGATGAACTTCGACATGACGTTGGGGAAATCGACGACGCCGGTCGTCTTCGACATGACATTCCAGTCGGTGGAGAGAGTATCGGGCCAGAAGCCTTGGCCCGTTGCGCGTTCCACGGTAGCCCAGTCGAAGTGATCGGTGACCCCGTTGCCGAAGTCGAAAATAACGCCGCGGCGGCGCGCGGCCGTCACGTCTGGGAACAGTCGACCTTGGTCGTCGAGGATGCCGTTCGGCGCCGGCGCGTACATGTGGGTGACGATGTCGCCGCGCTTGAGCAGCGGCAGGATAGCGCGCATCGGCGAGAACGATTGGCCGATGTGGATCATCACCGGTAGATTGAAGGAAGCGGCAGCCTCCTGCGCGCGCCGCAGCGCCTCGAGATCGTTGGCGCCGGCGACGTTTTCAGATAGGCGCGCCTTGACCCCAACGACGACATCGCGATGACGTACGATCGCCCCTTGCGCCAAAGCCACGTTGGCGCGGTCGATGTCGTGCAACTCGCCGCCGGGAGTGACGACGCCGGTGCGTGCAATGTTCACCAGGACGCGGCCGATTTGCGGCGCTCCCCGTGCGACGGCGGCTATCTGATCGATGTTGTCCGCTCCGCCAGATCCGGCATCGACCCAACCGGTCACGCCGTCCTTCAGGGCCAACGGCGGCCCTTCCTTGCTGCGGCCGGCATGCGTGTGGATGTCGATTAGGCCCGGGGTGACGATCTTGCCGCGCGCATCGACGGTTTCGGCGGCGGCGCCCGGGATGTTGCTTTCGACCGCCACGATCTTGCCGGCGGCGATTGCCACGTCGCGGACCGCGTCGAGCCCTACCGAGGGGTCGATGACCCGCCCACCCTTGATCACCAGGTCGTAGGTTGCCGCGAGGGCCCTCGGAACCCGGGAGAACAGCGCGGCACCGGCGGCTCCCGCACCGATAAACTGGCGTCGGTTCATCATGGCCGTTTTCCAGTTGGTTAGCGCCGTCGTTCGGCAGCGGTCGCGCGTCGCGCCCGTGCTTCCCAGCACCGGTTTGCCGCAGGAAATGCGACCAACCATGAAGAAATTAGAGCGCCTCCCGATTCAACGTAATCGGGAGGCGCTCCGCAAGCCACCGAAAACCCTTCCGCCGAGATCAGGCGAGATCGAAGCGGTCCAGGTTCATCACCTTGGTCCACGCCGCCACGAAGTCTTTCACAAACTTCTCCTTCGAGTCCGCGCACGCATAGACTTCCGCAAGCGCCCGCAGCTGCGAGTGCGAGCCGAAGATCAGGTCGACGCGGGTGCCGGTCCACTTGGCCTCGTTGGTCTTGCGGTCGCGCCCCTCGTACACGCCTTCAGAGCCGGCGGACGGCTGCCATTGCGTGCGCATGTCGAGCAGGTTGACGAAGAAGTCGTTCGTCAGCGTCTCGGACCACTTGGTGAAGACGCCGTGCTTCGACTGCCCGGCGTTCGCGCCGAGGACGCGCAGGCCGCCGACGAGAACCGTCATCTCGGGCGCCGTCAGGGTCAGCAATTGCGCTCGATCCACCAGGGCCTCCTCAGGCGCCATGAACTGCTTGCCGCGGAGATAGTTGCGGAAACCGTCAGCGACCGGTTCGAGCGGCGCGAAGGATTCGACGTCGGTTTGCTGCTGCGACGCGTCCGTGCGCCCCGGCGCGAATGGAACCTTCACGTCGTGCCCGGCGCCCTTCGCGGCTTTCTCGATCGCCGCGCAGCCGCCGAGAACGATCAGGTCGGCGAGCGAAACTTTCTTGCCGCCGGACTGCGAAGCGTTGAACTCTTTTTGGATCGTTTCGAGTTTCTGCAGCACCTTCGCCAGCTGAGCCGGCTGGTTGACGTCCCAGTCCTTTTGCGGGGCAAGACGAATGCGCGCGCCGTTCGCTCCACCGCGCTTGTCGGAGCCGCGGAACGACGCCGCCGACGCCCAAGCCGTCGAGACCAGCTGGGAAACGGACAGGCCCGACGCGAGGATCTTGGCCTTCAGGGCCGCCGTGTCCTGCTCCCCGATCAGCGGATGATCCACGGCCGGGATCGGATCCTGCCACGGCAGCGTCTCCTTCGGCACGAGCGGGCCGAGGTAGCGCGCGATCGGGCCCATGTCGCGGTGCGTGAGCTTAAACCACGCACGGGCAAACGCGTCCGCGAATTGGTCCGGATGCTGGTAGAAGCGCCTCGAGATCTTCTCGTATGCCGGGTCCAACCGCAGCGAGAGGTCCGTGGTCAGCATGGTCGGCACATGTTTCTTCGACTTGTCGTGGGCGTCCGGGATGGTGGCAGCGCCGCCTTTCGCCTTCCACTGCTGCGCGCCGGCCGGGCTCTTCGTCAGCTCCCATTCGTTGTTGAACAGGTTGTCGAAGAAATGGTTGCTCCACTTCGTCGGCGTCTGCGTCCAGGTGACTTCCGGGCCGCCGGTGATGGCGTCGGGCCCGGAGCCCGTGCCATGCTTGCTCTTCCAGCCGAGGCCCTGATCCTCGATGAGGGCGCCTTCCGGCTCCGGGCCGAGCAGTGACGGATCGCCGGCGCCGTGGGTTTTGCCGAAGGTATGGCCGCCGGCAATCAGCGCGACGGTCTCCTCGTCGTTCATCGCCATGCGGAAGAACGTTTCGCGGATGTCCTTGGCCGCCGCGATCGGGTCCGGCTTGCCGTTCGGCCCTTCCGGATTCACGTAGATCAGGCCCATCTGCACCGCGCCGAGCGGATTCTGCAGCTCGCGTTCGCCGCTGTAGCGCTCGTCCCCGAGCCACGTCCCCTCGGGACCCCAGTAGAGCTCTTCGGGCTCCCAGACATCGGCGCGGCCGCCGCCGAAACCGAAGGTCTTGAAGCCCATCGAGTCGAGGGCGACGTTGCCCGCGAGAATCATAAGGTCGGCCCAGGAGATTTTCCGGCCGTATCTCTGCTTGATCGGCCACAGCAGCCGACGAGCCTTGTCGAGATTCGCGTTGTCCGGCCAGCTGTTGAGGGGCGCGAAGCGCTGCTGACCAGCTCCGGCGCCGCCGCGGCCGTCGTGAATGCGGTAGGTGCCCGCGCTGTGCCAGGCCATTCGAATGAACAGCCCGCCATAGTGGCCAAAGTCGGCCGGCCACCAATCCTGCGAATCCGTCATCAAGGCATGCAAATCCTTGATCACGGCGTTAAGGTCGAGGCTCTTGAATTCCTTGGCGTAATCGAACGCCTCGCCCATCGGATCGGACAGGGCGGAGTGCTGGTGGAGAACCTGAAGGTTCAGCTGGTTCGGCCACCAGTCACGATTCGTGTGTGCGGGGGTCGCGCCCGTGAACGGGCACTTGGTCTTGTCATCCATGTTACGCCTCCTGGCTTGATTGCCATCCACCCTGTTCCTTGTTTCTACGCAACGCAAGCAATCAGGTAAAGTTGACTTTAGTGATTGCTGCGATAAGATATTCTGATGATTCCAATGTCGCTGAGGCAGCTTCGCTATTTCGATGCGCTGGCACGTCATGGCCACTTCGGACGCGCGGCGATGGCTTGTGCGATCTCGCAGCCGGCTTTGTCGATGCAGATCAAGGAACTGGAGGCGGCTTTGGGCGTCGTGCTCATCGAGAGGGGCGCACGACAAGTCCGGCTTACGAAGTTCGGAGAAGAGGCCGCCCTGCGCGTCCGCGACATCCTGCGCTCGGTCGACGAACTGGGAGACTTCGCGCGAGCATCGCGGGACCGGCTTGCGGGCCGGCTGCGCATCGGCATGATCCCAACGATGGCCCCCTATATGCTGCCTGCGGTCATCGGCAACCTCACGCGAATGCATCCCGAACTTGACGTTCACGTCCGTGAGGCGCTGACGTCGAAGCTGATACAGGAGCTCGCGGAAGGTCGGCTCGACACGGCAATTGTTGCGCTGCCGGTGTCCGAGCCTTCGCTTACCGAGGTCGCTCTGTTTGCCGAGAATTTCCTGCTGGTCCGGCCGGGCAAGGATGAGGGGACGCCGGTGCCGAGTAGCGAGACGCTGCGCGAGATGAGGCTGCTTCTGCTGGAAGAGGGGCACTGTTTTCGCGAGCAGGCCCTGTCGTTCTGCAATATGCAATCGTCGCTGCCGCGAGAGGTGCTGGACGCGAGCTCGCTATCTACACTTGTCCAAATGGTCAGCGCCGGCATGGGTGTGACCTTGATCCCGGAAATGGCCGTGGCGGTGGAGACACGCTCGGCGTCCGTGTCCGTCGCTCGGTTTAAGGATCCCCAACCCTCGCGAACCATTGGCATGATCTGGCGCAAGACCAGTCCTCTGGCCGGACAGCTCCTGCAAATTTCTGAAGTGGTTCGTCAGTCAGCCGACGCCTAGCGCGAGCAGCACAATCCGCGACCGTCTTCGCGCAATCCCCGGACCTAAACGGCACTCCGCGAAAGATATTCTCTGAAGCGCCGCGCGCATCGACTGAAGCCCCGAGACTGCCTCGGCATCGAATCCCTGAAGGCAGTTATCGGTCAAACGCGAAATGCCCGAAGCAAACGAATCTTGTCTGGCCTGCCTGAGAAACCGGCTGCATTTTGCACCGGACTTGTCACCCCGCGGTTCACTCCGCCGTGATGATTTGATCTAGATCAAGATGCATGCATCGCTTTTCGTTTCGATAAATAGGCTTCCTAGAACTGCCAAAGATCCCCCTTACCCCAGGAGAACCCGTCATGGGCGCACGCATCGATCAATTCTGTGAAAATCTTCGCATCAAGCTCACAAGTGTCGATAACAACATGAATTCGCTTAAGGCCAAAATCGAAGGCCAGGCGCGAACCGCCGAGCAGGACGTCAGAAGTCACTTGGACGGCGTCAAGAAGCGCATCGAGCAAGACCGCACAAAAGTGACCGCCGCGCAGGGCGACATCAAGAAGTGGGCCGAGGAACGCAAAGCGACCACCAGCGAGAAGATCACTGAATGGAAGACCAAGCGGGAAATGGCCAAGCTGCAGAGCCGCGCCGAAAACGCCGAACGTTACGCCGCGGCAGCGGCCGTCGTAGCATTGGCCACCGTGGATGAGGCTGAGCAGGCATCACTCGAAGCCTGGTTGGCGCGCAAAGATGCCGACAGCGCGCAAGGCACGAAAGCAGCTTGAACGGCTCCCCTGCCGCGTTGACCACTACGGCCTGAAGCTTGCCGTTAGGCAGCGGGCTTCAGGATTGCGTCCAAGAAATAGGACATGGCGATGGGCGATATCCAGGCACTAGAGGTCCAAATCCCTCACGAGATCATCCAGTACTGGGGATGGTTCCTGGCCTTCGGGATTGGCGTGCTGGTCTTGGGTATCGCCGCCGTTGTGCGTTCCGTCGCAGCAACGGTTGCCTCGATGTTATTCTTCGGATGGTTGCTGGTGTTGGCGTCCGGGATTGAGATCGCTCAAGCCGTCATGGTGGGGCATTGGGCGGGTTTCTTCCAACACTTGCTGGCGGCGATTCTCTTCGGAATGACGGGTCTCATAATCGTATTCAGACCGGTGATCAGCGCAGAGATCGCGACGGTCTTCATGGCTATGTTTTTCTTGATTGGCGGGCTGTTTCAACTTGTCGGATCGGTGGCGGTTGCGTTGCCCGGCTGGGGTTGGCAGGCGGCGGATGGAGTCATCACCTTTGTGCTGGGCCTGCTCGTACTTGCGCAATGGCCGGCATCGGGACTTTGGGTGATCGGTCTCTTCGTGGGGCTTGATCTGATTTTATACGGCTGCGTGTGGATCGCGCTTGCGCTTGGTTTGCGCGCGACGACGTGAAAGATCCACAGACCGCCGGAGATCATGCTACCGACGTGAATATCGCATAAGACAAACGGGCGGGAGTGAATATCATGGCCGAACCAAATCTTCGTGGTGTCACAGCCTCAGAATATGACCTGATGATCGCCGTGCTTGCCCAGAACTGGTGGGCGATCGCGATACGAGGTGTTCTTGGCATTTTATTCGGTTTAGTTGCGCTCTTTCTTCCCGGCGCTACGATGTTATCGTTGGTGGTGCTGTTCGCAGCCTACGCCTTGATCGGCGGCGTGTTCGGGATCGTCAGCGCCGTGTGGGCGGCGCGTCAACATGAGCGCTGGGGTCTCCTCGTGCTTGAGGGTCTCGTCAACATTGCCACCGCCGTCATTGCCGTCCTGTGGCCGGGAATTACCGTGTTGTCTTTCGTTCTGCTGGTAGCCTTTTGGGCGATCTTGTCGGGCGCCTTGATGTTGACCGCAGCCTTTCGTCTTGAGATCGACGACGGTCGTGGGTGGCTTGTCTTCGGCGGCGTCGTCTCATTTATCTACGGCGCACTGCTGATCGTGGCGCCGATGATCGGAGCGGTGGTGCTGACGTGGTGGTTGGGCGCCTATGCGCTGGTGTTCGGGGTTTCTCTCCTCGTGCTGGCCTTTAGGCTACGGGCTCGGCTGGATGAACATCGGCTCATCTCGACTGCCCAAACAGCGACCTAACAGGTGCCGACGCAGTCGGTCAGCTCGAAGCGACCGCCATGAGCACCGCAGTCCCGCAGGCCGCTCGATCAAGCAAGTCACAACGCCCGAGCCTTTGGGTCAGGGACGGCTCGCTGCTAACACAGCATCAATCTCGATTGTCGTGGTGGCGTGGTCTCAAATGATTCCGCCGCATTCGGTTGGAGGAGACGTGGACCGACCGCCTTTGCTCAAACCCGACGCGGCCGCCCAGCAACCCGCGGGAAAGCACTCGACCAAGGCTGCGGCTGAGCATGCGGCGCTGGGAATATCGGACTGGGCTGCCCTTCCCGTTCCCGACCTGCTGCAAATTCTGCATTCCACCGACGCCGGCCTCAGTGCATCGGGCGCTGCTGCTATCCTTCAGAGGATTGGTCCAAACGAGGTCGAGTCGGCCAAACCGAAGAGTCTGCTGTCCGCCATTGTCGAACGGTTCAGCAATCCGTTGGTCTTGATTCTGCTCTTTGCGGCGGCCGTATCGGCATTCACCGGGGACGTCCCGAGCTTCGCCATCATCGCCGCCATCGTGCTCATGTCCGTGATCCT
>JBKQHQ010000152.1:0-10041 GCA_052148715.1 Xanthobacteraceae bacterium
CGCACAATCTGATCCGAATAGCCCCAGGAAAAGACTCTCTGCGCCTCAAACGCAAAGTCGCCGCGTGGGACGACGACTTCCTCGCAACCCTCATTGCCGCATGATCTCTTCACCCGATTCCCCTGCAAAGACGATCACTGTTCGGCAGCCGCTCACGCTCGACGACGGCGAGAACGCGATCGAGGTCGTCGCTTACAACGCCAAGGGCCTGATCGCATCGGTCCCTGTCGTGCTCAAGGTGGCGCGGGAGGGGCCGCAGGCCGCGGTCCAGCCGAGGCTTTACGTGTTTACCGTCGGCGTCAACGACTACTACGACGGCCGGCTGCGGCTCACCTATGCGGCGCCGGACGCCACCGCCCTGGCGGATGCCCTGCAGCGGGCGGGCGAAAAGATTTACGAACGGATCGAGCTTAAGACTGTTCTCGACGCCGACGTTAGCGTGGCTAATCTCGATAAGATTTTTGCCGAGCTGAGCCAGCGCGTGCGTTCGCAAGACGTATTCGTGTTCTTCATTGCTGGGCACGGCAAGACGGTGGACGGTCGCTACTACTTTCTGCCGCATTTCCGCTACCAGGACGAGGATTCGATCGTACGACGCGGGATCGGCCACTTCCGCCCAATCATGGCCTGTGTCAGGATGCGCGCGCGAAGAAATTCCACTCGGGGGATTACCATGCGCGTTGTGGCAGCATTCGCATGTGCCGTGATGCTGGTGTGCCTTGGCGCTCTGCCCAGCTATGCCGAGAAGCGCGTGGCGCTGGTGATCGGCAACGATCACTACGCCAATCTGCCGTCGGATGAGCAACTGCGCAAAGCCGTCAACGATGCGCGCACCGTCGGCGACGCGCTTGCTACGCTCGGCTTTGAGGTCGTTCGCGGGGAGAACCTTGGCCGGCAGGCGCTAGTCGACAAGTTCGACGAGTTCACCCAGCGGCTTTCCCCAGGCGACACGGCGTTCTTCTTTTTCTCCGGCCATGGGGTGTCGATCAACGGTGGAAACTACATCCTGCCGGCGGACGTGCCCAATGCCACGGTCGGGCAGGATATGCGGCTCGTGCACGCCGCCTTCGGGGAAAGCGACATCGTCACCGAGTTGCAGGGGCGCGGCGTTCGGGTCGCAGTCGTCGTGCTCGATGCTTGTCGCAACAATCCGTTCAAGCGACCGGGCGGCAAAGGGGTTGGGACCGAGCGGGGGCTTGGGCGCGTCGAGCCAGTGCAAGGCGTGTTTACGCTTTATTCGGCCGGCCTCGGCCAGACGGCGCTCGACCGGCTTAGCGACGCCGACACTAACCCGAACTCGCTGTTCACCCGCGTGTTCGTTCCCGCGCTCGTGACGCCGGGGCTCGATCTAAAGGAATTGGCGGGGCAGGTACGCGAGAACGTGGCGCAACTGGCGTCCACTGTGCAGCACAATCAGCGCCCCGCCTATTACGACGAGACGGTCGGCGGACGGATCTACCTCGCGGGCTTGCCAGCGAGCGGCACGCAGATCCCGACCGGCCAGCCGCTCGCTGTTGATCCGGCGGCCCAGGCTTGGGGGGTGACGCAGAACACGACGAGCGCGGCGGTCTTGGAAGATTTCATCCGGCAGTTTGGCAGCACGCCCTACGGGTCGATGGCGCGCGCCCGGTTGGACGAGCTGAAACGACTTGCCGCCGTACCGCCGCCCGCTCAGCCACCTGCCTCGGCCACGCGCTTGACGCCGGAGCAAGAGCGCGCGGCTCAAGCTTATCCGAGCCGCCCGGTGCGTCTGATGGTCGGATACCCGCCCGGCGGTGGCTCCGATATTATGGCGCGGCTCCTCGGCCAACAGCTAGCCGAACGCCTTGGGCAGGCTTTCGTCGTCGAGAATCGGGCGGGTGCAGCCGGCAATATTGCCGCAGAGGCAGTCACCAAGTCGCCCGCTGACGGCTACACCCTGCTGCTTTGCGGCGGAGTGAACACGATCAATACCGCCCTTTACGACAAGCTCAACTTCAACTTCAGCACCGACATTGCGCCGGTCGCGACGATCGCCCGCACGCCGCTCGTGATGGAAGTCAATCCGTCGGTGCCGGCCAGAACGGTCTCGGAGTTCGTTACTTACGCGAAGGCCAATCCGGGTAAGCTCGCCATGGCTTCGGCTGGCGTCGGCACGCTGCAGCACCTCACTGGCGAATTGTTCAAGGTCAAGACTGGGGTGGACTTAGTGCACGTACCTTATCATGGCGCGGTGCCGATGCTGACGGACTTGATCGGCGGACAGGTCCAGGTGGCGTTCGACAGCCTGACCACCTCCGGCCCGCACATCAAGGCCGGCAAGGTGCGGGCGCTGGCAGTAGCCACGGCGACGCGCTTGGAGACGCTCCCGGAAATCCCGACCATGGGCGATTTCGTGCCAGGGTTCGAGGCGAGCTCGTGGTACGGTGTGTGCGGTCCGAAGGGCATACCTCCTGAAATAGTGACCAAGCTTAACAAGGAGATCAATGCGGCCCTCGCCGACTCCAAGATCAAGGACATGTTCGACAGCCTGGGCATCGTCACGTTTGTAAGCTCGCCTTCTGATCTCGGTAGGCTTATAGCTGAGGAAACCCAGAAGTGGGCCGGGGTTGTGAAGTCGGCTGGCATCAAACTGCAATGACCAAGTCCGGTATGCACCACGTAAGACCGTACCACCTGCACGGCGCGTCACCCGCCGGTGATCCGCATCGTGAATAAGGTCGCGGCACGGCGGTGCGCAGAAGCAGGCTTCGCGGCCGTAGCGCGGCGAGGACTTTCCGCTCGTCAATCACCTAAAGGCACTGCCGCCTGCTGCGGTGCAGTCTTCGGCTGGCCGCGATGGCCGGTTATGGTCAGGTTTTCGGACGCCGGGATTGCTGCGCAAGCCACACGCTGATGCGGCCGGCGACCGAAAAGCGCCAAGGCACGAAATCGCGGTGTCTCCGCGCTCGCGGCTACATCACCCCGCGAAGCGGGCTATCGCGCAGCGATTTCGTGCTGTTGGCACATTCCCGCCGTGCCGCGGCCCTAGGTTCTGTCAATTGTGCCATCGCGGCACAGTCGCCTCGTTTGTAGGCCGCAACTGCTGTCAATCGGCGGGGGTCCCGACGCCGATCGGCGTAGCCATCCGTTTGATATTGTTCGTGGCGGAGGGGTCAGACTTCGGTGCTGAATTCCAGTTACTGCGGGCGGAAGGAAAGGACTTCGCCTGGCAATGAGCCGTAAACGAAGGGCTCCTGCTGGCGACCGGTGGCCGCGAGCACATCGTCGCGCACAAGGCGGAAAAGTAGCGAGATGTCGAGACCAGGCGTGTCGAGTCGCTTCACCAAGGCCGCCACGAACGGGCTATTGCCACCGTCGCCGTCGAGCGCCACCTGCCCGTGTTTCGCCGCATAGGCAACGAGGACGCCACCTTCGGGCTCGATCCGCGCCAATCCGCGCCCGATGGAGCGCGACGTGAGGGAGCGGCTCATGTTTGTGACGAACGGGTTGTCGCGGCATGCATCGAGGATAACGAGCCGAAGTTTCTTTGCGCTCTCTATGGCCGAAAGCACACGCTCCATCGGCACAGCCTCGTCCTGCACATCTTTGTCGGCCTTCAGCGCTGCGTCGACCGGTACAAGATAGTTGACGCCGCCGACCTCAATGCCGTGACCAGCATAATAGACCACCGCCCAGTCGGCTACCTCTGCCTCGCGCTCGAAGGCGCGTAGCGCTGCGATCATGCCGTCTCGGGACAAGTCGTTCGACAACTGTACTGTCTTGAAGCCGACGCGCCGCAAGCTCTCGGCGACGACACCGGCATCACGCGCCGGATTCAGTAGTTTGGGGACGGCGCGGTAGTTTGCATTGCCCACGACGAGTGCAACCCTCACGTCACGCACGGTTGCTGTTGACGGGACCTGGGTGACCATGACGGGAGGCGCGCGCTGCGGCTGCTGAACCGCGGATGGCGACGGTACTGGAGGTAACGTGGCATCTACGGAGGAGGAAGCCACGGACGCGGATGGGGCGGCGGCAGTCGGCGCTGCTGTGTAACCAGCAGCTAAGCTACGGACGGCCGTCGCCTTCAGCATGTCCCATACCGGCTTCAGCTCAGGTTTGGTGCCAACGATGTCGTCGCCGATCGGACGCATCTTCTGCATCAGCTCGGCGTGATCCGCAGTCGAGAGCGTGATCAGCTCGCCGCCTTTGTCGACCCACGTCTTGCGCTGTTGAGCGATGAACGCGCGGACCCAAGGGGCGGACTCGGCATCGACTTGCTTGCTGGCGCTCATCACGGTGGCTTGAAGGTCGGGCGGTAATCCTTCAAGCCATTTCTTGTTCAACATCGCGACGCTGAAGACGTAAGCGTGGCCGGTTTCCGTGACGTATTTGGCGCTGTCATAATATTGAAGCGCGACCATTACCTGCAATGCGCTCATGGCGCCGTCGAGCGCTCCTTGCTGGATCGCCGGCAACACGTCGCTGAGCGTCATCGCCACACCGGTCGCGCCGAGCCGCCTGATCTGCTCAAGCTGGAATTGCGAGGCGAGGATTCGAATCTTCTTGCCTTTAAGGTCTTCGAGTGCGCGGAAGGGCGCGCGCATCGCGAGGGCTGCCGGACCGCCCGAGAAAAAGAGGCTCGCCCCGACCAGACCTTTATTGCTGCCGAGCGCGAGAAAGGCTTTGGCGAAGTCGGCGTCCGCGACGGTCTTGATGGCTTGGTCTTCGGTCTGGAACAGTCCCGGTGCGCCCAAGATCTCGAAGCGCTGATCCACCCCGATTAAGAATTCAGGCGGTCCGACCCAGGCTTGGATGGCGCCGAACTGAGTGCCCTCGATCTGGCGTGGGATGCTGCCGAGCTGGCTCGCCGGATAGATCTCGGCTTTAATGCGCCCGTTCGAATTCTTCTCAACGACAGCCGCGAAACGGCGCATCCACTCGTGCTGGTTGTCGTTGAGTGTTGACGTGCTGAGCTTCATCACAATCGGATTGTTTGCCTGCGCCGCTGCGTTGCCGACAAAGAGCGTGTCTGGATTTTGCGCGCCTGCGAGTGCGATAGTGCCAACCGCTGCAATATAACGGATGGGCCATTTGGATTGCATCGGATCCTCTCTGAGTTGCCTAAGGGGGCCGCAACGAAAACGAACCTCTGAATACCGGGTAGGTAGCCCTGTGCCCAAAACATATCGTGGAACTCTCGATCTGACCATCCGCTCATACTTGATCGTTCGACGAAGGGAATTTCCCCTTGCGTGAGATGAGGCAGAGAGGAGGAGCATACCCCTTTATTCCGAGGGACCTGCAGGGCGGTCATCCCCGAATTCATCACTGTGCAGAAGCAGGCAGCGCCGGCAACCGGTTGACCAGCGGAAAATCCTCGCCCCGCGAGCCCATCCTAGGCTTTTGGCTATACCCACCGGTGTCAATCCGCAGCAACCCGCGATCGGCGTAGCGGGCCACGATCGACGCGCCTCGGAGCTGTGCGGCCACCGACCGTGCTGGCTGCGCGGTTGCCGAACCACGGCCGCGACTGATCTGGCGGCTCAGTTGCGGCGCCAAAGTCTGGATGTGCGCGGCGAGTTCGCTCAGCTCGATCTGGCCGTTGTTGTTCGTGTCACCGTTCACGAGCGCGTCGAGCAGCGCATAGGTGAACACGCCATGGCCCTTGTAACCCTCCAGCGCCGCTTGGTCGGCGGCCGCAGCCGTCAGAACCGGACGGCCCGTCGCCTCGTTCAGGCGACCCAGTGCCGCCTCGGAGCTGGCCAAGTCGATGCCGCTCGCCCGGCTCGCTACCAATGCCCCGCTCTCGCAGGTGTCGAGCAGGATCAGGCCTCGCCTCGCCTTGATTCGGTTGGCGAACCAATCCTGCAACTGCTCCTGCCCTATGGTGCCTTCCGTGACGAAGCGCCCCGACACCGAACGATAGTCCTGTGGGATCAGATGGAAGCGGCCGTTCTCCGACTTGCCGTGCGCGGCGGCCAGGAAGACAAACACGTCGCGGGGGTGCATTCTGGCACTTACCTGATCGATCAGCATTTCCAACTTCGCAGCCGTCGCGTCGCTGTCCAGCGCGTAGCTGACGTCCACCTCGGCATAGAGGCCCTCGCCAGCCGCTTTCATTGCGGCTCCAAACGCCTTGGCGTCGTCAACCGCGTGCGACAGTCGCGGGAAACCAAGATCGTTGTAGTCGTTGATGCCGACGGCGATGACGAAGAGCTTGGGCTTTGGTTGGTAGGCGGGCGCAGCCCAGGTCACGGTTGCGCCAACCGGGAGCGAGGAAAGTAAATTCCGTGCGTTGTAGGCCACCACCTCGATGGTGTTCTCGCCCTCCTCCAACGCCAGCACCTGCCTAATCGTCCGCTCTTTGCCTGCGCCGGGAGCGTTGCTTACAACGCCCACCGTGACGCCATTGACGCGCCACTCGACGCGCCCAATACCGCCGCCCGCCTCAGTGATGCGGGCCTCGGCCGTGATAAGCTCCTCCTGCGAGGTGCTGGCCTTGGCCGGCGAGATCATCGCTACGCGAGGTGCCCGCCCACTGTCGAGCACCTTCGCTAGGTCGAGTGCGCCCGCCGCCTTCTTTACCTCGCGGTCGGGATCGCCCGCCAGGTTCTCACGAACCAAGTCGGGGTCGTACAGCGCCTGATACATTTGCTCGACGCTGTACGCCTCGAGACCTCGGACGATACCAACCATCTCATCGGCACCTTTTACCGAGCCCCCAAAGAAGCCCTCGGGAGTGAGCGTCAACCACTCTCCATCAACCGAACCAAAGAGCGTGGCCAGCAGCTCGCCCGTGAAAACGTTCCAAATCCGGGTTGTGTCGTCCCTTCCGCTTGAGAGTGCGCGAGTGCCGTCGGGCGAGAACGCGACGGAGTTAACGTCGCTGCTGTGGCCCCCGAAAGTGCGCAGCAGCTGCCCGCTCGCGGCGTCCCATAATTTCAGCGTCTTGTCCCTACTCCCCGAGAGAGCGCGCGCGCCGTCTGGCGAGAAGGCGACAGAGAAAACCACGTCGGTATGCCCCGCGAACGTGCGCAATAGCTGCCCGCTCGCGGCGTCCCATAATTTCAGCGTGTGGTCGTCGCTCCCCGAAAGCACGCGCGTGCCGTCCGGCGAGAACGCGACGGAGTTAACGCCGCTGCTGTGCCCCGCGAAGGTGCGCAACAGCTGCCCGCTCGCGGCGTCCCATAATTTCAGCGTGCTGTCTTCGCTCCCCGAGAGCACGCGCATGCCGTCCGGCGAGAAGGCGACTGAGCGAATCCCGAAGGTGTGCCCCTCGAACGTGCGCAACACGTGGCCGGTCGCGACATCCCATAATTGGAGCGTCTTGTCGTCATTCCCCGAGAGCACGCGCGTGCCGTCCGGCGAGAAGGCGACATAGTCAAACCCCGAGCCGTGCCCCTCGAACGTGCGCAGTAGCTGCCCGGTCGCGGCGTCCCATAATCTCGGCGTCCCGCCGTTGCTCCCCGACAGCACGCGCGCGCCGTCCAGCGAGAAAGCAACTGAGTTAACCAAATAGGATAACCCCTTGAAAGCGCGCAACAGCTGCCCGGTGGTGGCGTCCCATAGTTTGAGTCCACCGCGGTCGCTCCCCGAGATCACGCGGGTGCCGTCCGGCGAGAAGGCGGCGGCAGGGTAAACCGGGGCGGTGCGCCCAAAAGTGCGCAACCGTTGCGCGGTCGCCGTATCCCACAATTTAACGTCGTCGCCTCCCGAGAGCGCGCGGGTCCCATCGGGCGAGAAAGCGACAGAGTAGACCGCGATACTGTGTCCCTCGAACGTGCGTAACAGCTGCCCGGTTGCGACGTCCCACAGCTTGATCATCTGCGGCGCATCCTTAAAATCGCCTCCCGAGAGCACGCGGGTCCCATTGGGCGAGAAGGCGACAGACTCAACCTCGCCAACATGCCCCGCGAAGGTGCGTAGCAGCTGCCCAGTCGTCGCGTCCCATAATTTCAGCGTCTTGTCCTTGCTCCCGGACAGCACGCGCGTGCCGTCCGGCGAGAAAGCGACAGAGTTGACCAGACGGGCGTGCCCCGTGAAAGTGCGCAGTAGTTGCCCCGTCGCGGCGTTCCATAGTTTGAGCTCGCCCGGTTTATCGGAGAAAAGATCCCCACCTCCCGAGATGATGCGAGTGCCGTCCGGCGAGAATGCAAGAGCGTTAACGTCCTGGGCGTGCCCCGTGAAAGTGCGCAGCTGTTGTCCGGTCGCGGCGTCCCATAGTTTGAGCATCTGGTCGTGGCCGCCCGACAACATGCGAGTGCCGTCCGGCGAGAAGGCAACGGTGCGAACCCGGATGGAAGCCCCGAATACGTTAGGCTGGCTGTGCTGGAAAGTGCGTAAGAGTTGCGCGGTCGCGGCGTCCCATAATCTGACCGTCCCGTCGTCGCCTCCCGAGAGTACACGGGACCCGTCGGGCGAGAACGCGATAGAGAAAACCCCGTGGACGTGCCCCTCGAACGTGCGCAACAGCTGCCCGCTCGCGGCGTCCCATAATTTGAGCGTCTTGTCCGCGCTCCCCGAGAGCACGCGCGTGCCGTCCGGCGAGAAGGCGACGGACCAAACCACGTCGGTGTGCGGTAAGTTGGGTACAATCTCGGTTTTATGTCGGTTCTGAGGGCTGGCGCCGATCTCCAGCACCCACACGATCAGGAGCAAAACCACGTTCGAAATTCGGAACAGACACCGCTGAAATCTCATCGTGAGTCTCCCTTCGCGCGCAGCGTGTGTGGCCAGAATTCTTAAGCGCGCTTGGCGCTGAAAAATGACGGCGAATTAGCCCGAACGAGACTCCCAATCCAAGCCGCAGTCGATCCGAACAATAGCAGGCAGGAGGCAGCCTGTCCGACATCGAAACGACGGTTGCCATGACTGCGAAGGAAGCCGCCGCGACGTTCGACGTAGCTGGCAAGGCGGCGAGAAACTTCCGCAGCGCCGGTCGCTCGTAGGTTTCGGTCAAGGCAGGCACGAGGTTTAATGCCCCCGCTAACGCCGCGTTTGCGGGGGGCAGTGACGTTGTGTCTGTGAAAGGGCCGGCCCAAGGGGATGGCTACGCCGCTCGGCGTTCGGGACCCTACGCCGGTTAACATCCTGCCTCCCGACGCTCCGCCGCGCAGTTCCGAACGAGCCGCAGTGGGCGCACGAAATCAAGCACCACGGCTACCGGATGATCTGCCGGCGGGATGGCGGTGACCGGGGTGCGCGTTGCCGGGAACTTCCAGGGTTGGGTTGAGTTTTCCCTGACGTCCGGCAGGCACTCCCCCTGAGGCAACAGCTTGCCATGACCAAGGAGACCCCGGCTAAGGAGTGGTCGGGGTTTTTTGCTTGTCGGGGTAGCGGTCCGCTATCCCCCAGCATGCCCTTGCATCCCTGCCTGCCGACGCTGGCCCTCACCGCGCCCGAAGGTGAGCAATGGACGCACGGGATCAAGCATGATGGGTTTCGGATGATCTGCCGGCGTGAAGGCAAGCGGGCGCGGGTCTTCAGCCGCAACGCGCTCGACTGGACAGACCGGGTCCCGGCGATCGTCGAGGCGCTTCGGTCGCTGCCGATCACGCGGCAAGACAAATCAGGAGGAGCGAACTGCGTGCGCACGGCTGGATTTGCTCCGGTCACCGCTGCGCACGCTCCAGGAGGCACGCTTGGATGGGCCGCGAAATGAAAAGCGCGCCGACGGAGATCGCCGGTCAAGTCGCGACGGCGCGGCGCTGACCAGCTGTGATGTAATGAAAACCTGGGCTATTTGTAATAGCCGACGCCGCAGCCGAGGCCAGCGACCTGGGTGACGAAGCTGACCTTCTGCGCCGGCGTCTTATCGGCGCCCGGCTTCGGAAACATGTAGCTGACCTCGCCGATTTGACCCTCGCCCTTCTGCGCCGCGGCGTAGAGCTCTGGACCGAACAACTTGCCGGTAACGTCCTTGTTGGTCCGCACGTCCACCCCGATCAGCTGCTTAGAGCATTTTCCGCTCGGATTGAATCGGGAGGATTCCCAACGGCTTGTCAATGAGCGAGGCTAGCCGCCTTGATTCGATTTTCGAGGGGGAACGATGCCAAGACCCTATTCTGGTGACTTGCG